>JAJDAZ010000062.1 GCA_029261595.1 Nitrospinaceae bacterium
TTTACATACCCAAATTACATGATATTGCAAACGGTAAACGCTGTGTGCTGATATCCGAACTTCCATGCATACAACAATACCGCCTACGGACTCATTCATCCACGGCTAAAGCCGTGGTGTTCTGTCTGCGACCGTATAAAACGAATTCTTCAGCAGAATATTATTCGTGAAGAAAAATGAGGTGCGCTGATGTCTTACGAATGCAAAATTTACGACTCCAAGGGAAAGCTAAAAAAAGTGGCTCAAAAAGAAGATGTGATGAGTAAATTGCTTCCGGACATTTTGGCACAGAAATCCACTGAAAAATCTAGAAACTCCATTAAAAATTTCAAAGATGGGAAAGAACAGAAATTTTAGCCACAAAAGTTTTATACAAAAACCTGTCCGGTTTGTGAAAAGGAATTTTATTGCAGACGTCCTAATGGAAAATACTGTTCCCATGAATGTCAGAAAAGAAATTATTACCTTAAAGTTAAAGCAATAAGAAAAAACGGTCCAGGTCCCATAAAGCGTAAACAGACTTGATCCAACTCCTTCTTCATTTTTTTGAAGGGGATGAAACATGGGGGAACCCGGTGAAAAACCTGGTGGTTTTCCATGCCAGCCTCTGGAGGGGCTGAAGTTTCTGGATGGATAGCCGGGCTTCCTTTTTCCATTTTTAAATAATAATTCTTAAACCCAGATCCCAGGGAATTGGGGTTGTAAAAAATACAGGGATCAAATAATGAAAACCATAACCTCGCTAAAGGAACCAGAACATTTAAAAAAATATTCCGAGCGCAAAAATATTCTCATTATTGGAGCATCGGGATATATCGGGAAAAAGCTGATCCATCGTTTACAGGCAGAGAAATACACCATTCGCTGTCTGGTGCGGAACACGAAATTGGCAAATGATGATTTCCAAAATCCCATCCAAATAACCCGGGGCGACCTGCTGGACCTGGAAAGCGTCAAGAAAGCCTGCAAAGGCATTGATACCGCGTTTTACCTGGCCCACAGTCTCGATGCTAAAAAAGATTTCGAAAGATTAGAGACCATTGCAGCCACAAACTTTGCCATTGCGGCTAAATCCGAAAAAATAAAACGAATCATTTATCTGGGAGCATTGGGCAACCCTAAGGAGGGCCCTCTTTCCCCTCATCTTAAAAGCCGACAAGAGGTTGGGACCCTACTGAGAAACTCAGGGATTCCTGTCCTGGAGTTTCAGGCCTCAATCGTATTGGGTTCAGGGAGTTTGTCCTTTGAAATGATAAGGGCATTGTCTGAGCGCTTGCCCATGATGCTAATGCCTAGGTGGGTCCTGGTTAAAGCGCAGCCCATCAGTGTCAAGGATGTCATGGAATATTTATTTCAGGGAATGGATTGTCCTATAGAAGAAAATGAAGTCATTGAAATAGGAGGGCGCGATCAATTTTCCTATAGGGATCTAATTTCAGAATACTGCCGTCAGAGGGGTTTAAAAAGGATTTTGATTCCGGTTCCCGTGCTCACACCGTGGTTATCAAGTTTATGTCTACAACTGGTCACCCCGATTTATGCCACGGTGGGCAGAAAACTGATAGAAAGCATCAAAAACACCACGGTGGTAAATAACAACAAAGCCTCACTGGTCTTTCCCTCGATCCGGCCCATGGGAGTCTCAGAGGCTATTGAAATGGCTATCAATGAAACGGTCTATGGGCGAGGGGGAAATTAGGCAAACTTATAATACTTTGAGGTTTTTGACAGAAAACGCCAGTAACCATCAATATGGTAAGAAAGGAATTTTTAGGTCCGTTTTAGTTTTTGCCGGGAGCGGGAGGGAGAGATTTTTTTCCAAGGCTGGATAACGTCTTCCTGATGGCATCGTTTCTGGAGATATTCACATTGGCCTTGCGGGACAAATCGGCCAGGTTCTTTTGCACTGCCCCCTGGGTTTTGATAGTTTGATTCTGGGCGTTTTTAATTTCTTGCTGGGCTTTTAAAATCTGGGACTGAACACCTTTAATTTCTTGCTGAGCTTTTAAAATACGCGCCTGTTTTTGGTTCAACTGCTCCTGAACCTGCTTTTCGTCCAATTGGGTCTGATTGATCACTCCCTGATTTTTACCCATCTGGAATTGAGCCTTGCTCATCTCCCCCTGCACCTGACTCATTTTCACCTGAACCTGATTGAGCTCCATCTGGGATTTGGAAATCTGGTTCTGGGTTTGTTTGATCGCGTCCTGACTGGAAATGATCTCAGAAAATTTGCCCTGCTCGGAGGCAATGGTCTTTAAAATACCGATCAGGGTGGTCAGCTTTTCATTGACATTGTCGACATTGGCCAATCCTCCCTGGATGGTTTGCAACGCCTGACCCACGCTCTGTAAAGACTGGTTGACTTCCCCGCTGTGGGTCGCAAGCTGCGTTACGGACTGGCCCATCAGGGCATTGTCTTCCCGAACCTTGGTCATTTTCTGCTGGAGGGAGGTCAGGTCGGTCCGGGTGGCAAGACCCTGCGACTGCAATCCGCTCTGGCTTTCCGCCAGTTTATTGATTTTTTCGTCCGCAACTTTCAGGTTTCGAAATACAATGTCTACTTTCTGATCGATTTTTTGTGAGCCGGCATCGACTTGGACAGTAAGATTTTGCTGACCCTTCGCAAGGGTTTCCAGTTGTTGGCCCATAACATCTTTGAGCTTCACGATATTGTCGTTTGTTCGAACCAGATTTTCATTGGTCGCACCCATGTTTTGCGAAAGAAGCTCTATGTTGCCCCGCGTTATTTCTCCCTCTTTGAGGCTGGTGCTCAGAACTTCCAGCAACTTTTGATTCTTGGCTTCTATCCCCCTAAGACCTGCCATCAGGGCTTCCGCATTCTCTCTTCTGGCCTGGGACATCCCTGTGAGGAGCGTGGTGCTGGTTCTGGACATCTCCGCACGCAGTTGAGCGCTGGAATCTTCGTTTTGCTTGATGATGGTGGGAATCAGTTCCGATTTAATGATTTCATTGGCTCGGTCGAGGGATTGTTTCTGGATATTCAACTGTTCCACCACCTTGGACAGAGACTCGCTGTTGTAGCGGGCCAAATCCTGAAAGGATTTCTGATTGCCCTTGGCAAAGTTTTCCATATCCGCAGCCATTCCGCCTTTAAGATCACTGAATTTATTGGCGAGGTTGCCCTGGAACTGGTCGTTGGCCACTTTTTGCTGGCTTAACTGGGTGGCGATTTGCACTTCGATTTTGTCCAGCTGCTGATTGACGCTTCGAATGATTTCCTGCTTGATTTGCGCTTCAATATCCGCCAGTTTCTGGTTGGTGGCCTTGAAATTCCCGGAAATTTCCGCCTGGCTTTGCTCGACGGTTCCCTGCAGATTGGGAATCAAATTCTTGATTTCCTCAATTTGGCGAAACAAATCCTGCTGGGTATTCTCCAGGGCTTTTAATTTTCCCATTTCCAGAGAAACCAGCCGGGCGTTGATCTTCTTTATTTCGCCAAAAATTCTTCGCCAATTTTGTTCGTCATTATCAAAAAGACCGGCAGACGCCGCCTGGGAGGAAAACACGAGGACGAGAAAAAAAATGCTTAACCACTGTAGTTTATATGTTCTCATTGGCAAAGATAAGGTAGGGCGGAAAGGATGATTGTATAGCGGGAATCAACTCCAAAGTCAGGGGAAAAATGGAGGGATCGCAACGGGTCATCCGTTGCGATCCGGCCCTCTCCAGATTTTCAAGATAGACTAATGCTATCAATGGATGGCTTATTCGGCAACCATAAAGTGCGCCCGCCGATTTCGCCACCAGCAATTATCACTGCTTTCATTACAAAACGGTTTTTCTTCGCCATAGCTAATCACGTGCAACCGGTTTTCCGGAATGCCCAGTGAAGACAAATACCTTTTGGTAGATGCGGCCCGGCGCTGGCCCAAGGCCAAGTTATAATTATTGGTTCCTCTTTCATCACAATGCCCTTGAATCTCAACCTTGACACTGGGATGTTGTTTGAGGAAATCCGCATTCTGCTTCAAAATACTCTTGGAACTATCGTCCAAATCATATTTATCGAACTGGAAATGAATGTCTTTCAACTCGGAGGTGGGCTTGAAGGAAAACAACCGGGCCTCCTGGATTCCCTGGTCGGCACCTATGCCGCTGCCAGATCCCCCATTATTATTGTTGGCGAACGGATTGGAAGATCCGGCACCCATCCCTGAATTTCCGCCCATGGAGTTGGAAAAGCCGTCTCCCTGGGAAACGATTGGAGCACCATCGACTGCGCCGGACTCTGTCAGGTTTTCCTCACGAACCAAATCTGAACCGGCCCCAAAACTGCCGCCATCAGCAAGGCTTTCCCCATCCGCAAGACTTTCCTGCCTCACAAAACCCGACTCTTCGGACCCACTTCCGCCAATGGGAAAATCCTGCTCAGGAGCAAACCCCTGAGAGCCATCATTGGATTCAGCGATTTCTTCCAATTCGCTGTCACCCACGGTCCCGGTTGCTTCGATTTCGGGGGGAATGAGATTTTTAGAACAAGATGCCGTAAACACCAGCCCAACAATAATTCCCAATATACCGATCCAAATCTTGTGTCCGCGCATAATTACCCTCATGTTTTTTTGGTCAATCATCAGTTTTTAAAATAAATACAAACTCTATATAATTCTTTTATTTAAAGGTAGAACCATACCAAATATCCTGCAAATTTTATTATTCTATCTTATAAAATAATTTAAAAACTACTTGAGTTACACCAAGTGTACGCCATCCCGACCGCATTAGCAACCCCAAACTTATTGATTTATATCACAGTATGCCTTTCGGCACGAAAGGAAGGCACCCTCATTAAGGGCTTATCCGGGCAAAATCAACTATATACATTAAATGTAACTATAGTAAACCACGGGGAATTTCACGGGCTCAACCTTCACCTTCTGGAGTAGGGAGACCAGGCCGGGCTGTATCCCCCTCCCTTAATAAAGGTCAATTGACGCGCCTTTCCGCCATTGATCGATTTCGTCACAATCTGCAATTTCCCGTTTTCCCTGTGGCGGTAGACCAGAAACCGGCCATCGGGAGACCAGGCCGGCTGTTCACTGCTTCCCGGACCAAATGTAAACTGCTTGCTCTTTTTGGTGTTCAGGTCATAAACCTTGATTTGGAATTTCTTACCCACACGGGCCGTGTAAGCAATTTTATCCCCGTCCGGCGACCAGGAGGGGTCGTCATTGTATCCGGAACCGAAGGAAATCCTTTTCACCCCTTTCTTGTCACCAGAATCCACCGACATGACATAAATCTGCGGGGCGCCGGTTCCGGACCGGTCCGATGTGAAGGCGATCTTGATGCCATCCGGCGACCAGGTGGGGGAGGTGTCAATATTGAAATGACGGGTCAACCGCTTGAGACCGAAATTTTTCTCCAATACATAAATCTCTGAATTACGGTCCTTGCTCAATACCATGGCAATGCGCTGACCGTTGGGCGACCAGGCGGGCGCGGCATTGAGACCCGGTAATTTCAACAGGGTTCTTCTTTTCTGGCCTGAATTGGAGATCATGACCAAATCGGGATTGCGTGCGGCATAGGACGTGTAAACGATCCATCCCCCGTCCGGCGACCAGGCTGGCGTGAGTATGATGCTTTTTTCGTCGGTGATTTTCTGCAAACCAAAACCATCAAAATCAACGGTATAAATCTCTTTACTGCGATTGACTTCAGACAGGAAAGCGATTTTGGTTCCTGCGACGCCCCGTTTCCCGGTCAACTGCAATACGATTTCATCGGAAAACCGGTGGATGATCTTCCGTAAAAATTTTTTCGTTGAAGTGTATCTTTTTCCTAAAAGAAAACGTTCTGTCGCGGTTTCATATAACCGGAACGTCACGTTGAAGGATTTATCCAGGGGATTGATTTTGTAACTCGTTTTAAGCAACCATTGCGCTCCCATCTGGTTCCAGCTATCGTAATCCACCGTCTTTCGCGTTCGCTCCAGAAGAGCCGTCTCCTTGTAAACACTTGGATCGACCAGAATAAACTGTTCCGAAAGTTTTAAATCATTTTCCAGAATTTTTCTGGACTCCGCTCCAAGCCCTGAGGGGTCTTCATAGTTCTCCTGCAATACAAATTCAGGAATGGCAATATTCACTTTCTTACGGGTTTCACGCTCCAACTCGATGCGAATTTTGGAATCTTGCGCATGAACGGAGGAAGGGAATATCTGAATAAAAATTACCGCCGCCAGGATAGTTTTAAGAATCATGTTTTGTTTTTTTCCGGGATGTATTTAAAGTGAATGCTGATATTGAGGTTTTGATAATCTAATGACTTGGGAAATTCGGGAAACGGTTTGGATTCGTGAATGGCGCGTAAGGCCAGACTGTCCAGCAAATCCACCTGGGAGCTTTTTTTGAGATCCAGTCGGTCGATATTCCCCTTGGGGTAAATGTCAAATGTATAAATCACCTCTTTGTTGAATTTTCCCCCCAATGGTTCGCGCCAGTTCCCGAACACCCTTTCGTGAATCATTCCGACGTACTGGGAAAGAATATCGGCACTGGGTTTTCCCTGGTTGGGCGATTTAACATAAGCCTGATTGGGCGAAACTACGACATCCACCCGCACCCTTTTGGGAACGCTGACTTTCCGAATGTCGCTCTGGTAATTTTGGGCCAGGGTCTCAGGGCGCGCGATTTTCGTATCGAATTCATTGGGTTTGGTATTCAAAGATTCGAGTTTCTTCAGGATGGAATCATACGCCTGGGTGGGTTCTTGAGTATTCACCGGGGCATTAATTTCCTGGCTTGGAGCGACTGTCCGTTCCTCATTGGGAAGGGTCGGTTGTTTCATTTCTTCCAACTCTTTTAAGAGATCCGCCGATGATTTTTCATCCTGCTTTTTTTCCAGTTTCAGGTCGGTCTTGGAAAGCGAAGCGAACTCCAGATTCTTCAATCCGGAATCGGGTGTTTTTTCCTCTTTCAATTCATTGGGTGGAGTCTCCACCTCGAGGTTTTCCTGCATTTTCAGCTTGTCAAAATCCAGAGGATCTTCCGTCTCAAGGGGCTCGATATTGCTGGGCGTCGGCGCTATTTTTTTGGTACTCAGCGAATTCGTTTCGTCGAAAGTTGTCTCCTGAATGGGCTTGCTTTTCTTTATCACGGGTTGCTGGATGGAAACTCTGGGAACCAGTTTTGCCAGTTGATCCAGCTCCCTGCCCATCTTTTCCGGAGGATTGTTCAACTGGTCCAGGGTGTTTAAAATCTGATCCGATGTATTACTTTTGACCTTCTGAGTCCTGGGTTCAGGGGGCATCTTGATGGACGGCTGTATCGGCTCGAACGGTTTGGGCTCGGCGACCGGCTTGATCGGTGTGACCGCTTTCACCTTTTTTTGGGGCGCAGGTTTCGCTTTTTCAACGGGGATGGGAACCGGTTTTTTGGGAGCTTTTTTGTTCTTAAGAGGCTTTGGAGCGGTTTTTTTTTGGCCTGCGGAAATTTCGACCAATTCCACCATGAACGCGGGGGGAACGATCTTTTCGAAGGTGGTCGGTTTGGGCAGGAACAGGACAAACGTCATCAACAACAAATGGCCGAATACGGATGCCACCAGCATTTGGTTAAAATCCCAAGACTTGGCAATTTGAAGCCTCATCATCCTCTAGGGTCCGTGACCATTCCTATATTTTTCACCCCTGCCCGCTTGATGGTCGCCATCACCTGCATGACAAACCCGTAATCAAGCGCTTTGTCGGCCTGCAAATACACGCCGCCATCTTTATTTCCCTGGAGGTACTGCCCAATGTTTCGGGTCAAATCTACCAGATTGCCCAACTCACTCTTATTCCAATAAATCTTTTTATTACTCTGCAGGGATATATTGGGGATATCTTTAATGTCCACCGCCGCGATGGACTCCTTAGGCAATTCAAGTTCCACCCCATCCTGCATCAAGGGCGCTGTGACCATGAATATCACCAGAAGCACCAGCATAACATCCACAAAAGGGGTCACGTTGATTTCCGCCATCAAAGGCCGTCGTTTTTTTAACATCCTTATCCTTTTAAGGAAATTTCAATGTTCTCAAATCTGGATCAGGAAAAATCAAACGAATTTTCCCTGCTGGATTCCCGCATGAAATTCTTTTCAACCATGTAAATATAATCATGCGAAAAATCATCCATCAAACTTGTGAACAAACCGATTTTATTGTTCAGGTAATTGAAAAAAATTACTGCGGGAATGGCCGCGGCCAGACCTGCCGCCGTGGCAATGAGCGCCTCGGCAATTCCCGGCGCCACTCCGCCGATGCTGGCGGACCCTTTCATCCCAATGGCCCGAAACGAGTGCATGATGCCCCAGACGGTTCCGAACAATCCGATGAAGGGGGTGGTGCTGCCGGTCGTCGCCAGAAAATCCAACCCTCTGGACAGACGGGTGATCTCCCGGTTGATGGCCTTGTTCAGGACCAGGCTGATTCCTTTAATGTCTTTAACGGAAAGCGGTTCTCCATGTGCAGACGGGGGCTCTCCCCTTCGATCCCTTTCCTTCTTTGCCATGTCCTGAAAAAGAAAGAGCTCACGATACCCGGTTAAAAACACCCTTGCTATGGGGCTGTACCGGAGTTCTCTGGAAAAATTATAAATGTGAGTCAGGTTTTCGGATTTGGAGAAATTAGTTAGAAATCGCCGATCTTCTTTCTTGGCCAAATTGTATACAAAAAATTTACTGAGAATGATCGCCCAGGACACGATTGAAAATATCAAAAGGAGCAACAAAACTCCTTTGGCCATGGCACTGGATTCCATCACCAACTCGACAATACTTAAAGAACCATCTGTTACAGGGTTTTCCACAGGGTACCTCTGGCTGGATTCTAAGGAGGGGAAATCTGACTATAAATCATTATAATTCAACATAATATTAATCTTTTCAATATAATTTAACCTCTATCTTCTACCAAATCAAGTGAAACATTTAATTTCTGGCCCCACAGAGCAACCGGACTCTTTAACGACCCAAAGCGATGGATTTCAAGGTATTTTACAAGGATATACTATATCCTGCCTGATCAATGTGACGGGTATCACGTTGCCCCCAATTATCCTGAAAAACGGGTGATCAAAATACCCGGCGAGTGAGGGTCGAGAGAGTCACTGGGAAATTGAGTTTCATTGAAAACTTTTGCTACTGAATCCTTTTTCGGCTTATGTTAACCATAGATTGAGCTAATAATTAGGGAAAGGCGGGTTTTAAGGGGAAAAGCCTGGGAAACTTATTCGTCGGTCCGGGCGAAGCCGGAGTTTTTGGGGAATTTAGTTCTTTACCCGCTCAAGGTATTCTCCGGAGGTTGTTGAAACCCTGACCAACTCTCCTACCTGCACAAATTGCGGGACGGTGACCACCAACCCGGTCTCCAGTGTTGCCGGCTTGCCGGACCCTGAGGCTGTGGCCCCTTTCAAAGGAGGCGCGGTGTCGGTCACTTCCAGATCCACTGTTTCGGGAAATGAAATCCCGATAGGCTTTTCATCACAGAACTCAATCTGAACGCGGGTGTTGGGCAATAAATATTTCTTGGAGTCCTCAACGAATTTATCATCAAAAAACATTTGCTCATAGGATTCACAGTTCATGAAGCAATACCCGGAGGGGTCGTTATACAGGTATTCCATTTCTGTTTGCTCTAAAACGGCACGCTCGATTTGTTCGTCGGCGCGAAAACGCACCTCGGTTTGAGTTCCGTCTTTTATATTGCGTAGCTTCGACTGCATGAAGGCTCTTTTATTTCCCGGAGTCCGGTGTTCGGCAGACATCACCCGATACAAATTATTATTGTATTTAATGATATACCCCGGACGGATCGCGTTACCGCTTATATAAACTGCCATTTAAACAACTCTCTTTCTTCAAATTTTAGCAAGGCCCATCTCAATTATAGGCAGAATAATGACGACCCTTACCGACTGATCTTGTTTTTTGGGTGATTATATCTGCGCTAAACCCAGAATCAAGTAAAATAAAACCCTATGGACTGCCCACTTTGCCAATCCCAATCCCGATTTTTCCTGGCCGGGGAAAACCGGGAATACTGGCGGTGCCCTGTTTGCCGGTTGATTTTTGTGCCGCCAGAGTTTTTTATCCCAAAAGAAGAAGAAATCCAACATTATTTGAAGCACGAAAACAGCCTGGAAAGTGAAGGCTACGTCCAGATGTTCCAGGAGAAAATCCACATCATCAAAAACGTATGCAAGGAAGCCCAAACGGTGCTGGATTACGGCTGTGGCTACCAACCCGTATTAAAAACCCTGTTGACCCGAGAGGGTTATACCGCGACTGGTTACGACCCCAATTTTTTCCCTGAAATAACCGCCAACTCAATTTTCGACATCATCGTCTCGACCGAAACGTTTGAGCATTTCAGGGAGCCGGGCAAAGAGCTATTGCAATTACTCTCTCATCTTGCACCGACGGGCTATCTGGCCATCATGACCCGGCTGGTGCCCGATGACGATCCTCTGCTCCCGAGCCAATCGTTTGGCAACTGGTATTATAAAAGAGACCCAACGCACATCTCGTTCTACGACAAGGACACCATTTCCTGGATCGCCCGGCATCACGGACTGGAATTACTTTTTAACAACGAAAAAGATTTTGTTGTGTTACAAAGAAAGCCTTAAAAATCTGTATCTGAATCCAATAAATTTATCTGAATGGGGAAACATGGCGGGAGAATACATTTTTACCATGCAGGGCTTGAGCAAAACTTATGGCTCAAAATCCGTTTTTAAAGACATCTATCTGTCATTTTATCATGGCGCCAAAATAGGCATCGTCGGCGGCAACGGGGCGGGAAAATCCACTTTACTTGGAATCATGGCGGGCGAGATCAAGGAATTCGAAGGCCAGGCGCAACCCATGAAAGGCACCAAAATCGGGTACCTCCCGCAGGAACCGGTTCTGGAGCAGAGCCAAACCGTGCGCGAAAACGTCGAGCAGGCGTTCGCTCATATTCAGGGCATGATCCTGGAGTTCAATGACATCAGCGCGAAGTTAGCGGAGCCCATGGACGACGATGAAATGCAAAAAGCCCTCGATAAAATGGGCCGGTTGCAGGACGAAATCGACGCGGTGGACGGCTGGGAACTGGACCGGCAGGTGAACGTGGCGATGGACGCCCTGGTGCTTCCGCCGGACGATCAAAAAGCTTCCACTTTATCGGGCGGCGAAGCCCGACGGGTGGCACTCTGCAAGATTCTCCTGCAAAAACCCGACATGATTCTTTTAGACGAGCCCACCAATCACCTGGACGCGGAAACCGTGCAATGGCTGGAGGAGACTTTAGCCAATTATCCCGGAAACGTGATCGTTTCCACCCACGACCGGTATTTCCTGGACAACATCACCAAATGGATTCTCGAACTTGATAACGGCAAAGGCATCCCGTTTGAAGGCAATTACACCTCGTGGCTGGAACAAAAAGCCAATCGCCTGCAACATCAGGAAAAAGGCGCGTCGAATTTGAAAAAGCGCCTGCAGAACGAACTGGACTGGCTGCACACGTCGCCCGGCGCGCGCAGAAAACTAAACAAGGGGCGGGTCAACAATTATGAAAAACTTCTTTCCCAGAAACAGGAAGTCCAGGACAATTCCCTGGAAATTCAAATCGCCCCCGGCCCAGCCCTGGGCGAACAGGTCATCGAAGCTAAAAACCTCAGCAAAGGGTTTAAAGACAACCCGCTGATTCAGGATCTGTCATTTTCCATTCCTCGTGGAGCCATCGTTGGCCTGATCGGGCCTAACGGCACCGGCAAGACCACGCTATTTCGAATGATTGTCGGGGAGGATCAACCGGATGAGGGAACCATCGAACTGGGATCGACGGTCAATTTATCCTATGTGGATCAACACCGTCACGAACTGGATGCGCAAAAAACGATCTTTGAAGAAATCACCGACGGCACCGACCACATCGAAATCGCCGGCAAGACGGTGAACTCCCGGTCCTACGTGGGCCGGTTCAATTTTAAAGGCACCGATCAACAGAAAAAAATCGCGGATCTCTCCGGGGGTGAAAGAAACCGCGTGCACCTTGCCAAACTTTTAAGACGGGGCGGCAATGTTCTTCTGCTGGATGAGCCCACCAACGACCTCGACGTGACCACTCTCAGCAGTCTTGAAAACGCCATTTTGAATTTCAGCGGCTGTGTGATGGTGATCAGCCATGACCGTTATTTTCTCGATAGAATCTGCACGCATCTTCTGGTGTTTGAAGGTGGGAGCAAAGTCCGCTGGTTCGAAGGCAATTTCGATGAATACCGGGAAAAGCACCAACAGGAACTGAAAGGCAAGGAGGATAACCGCCGGTCGAAATACAAAAAACTGACCCTACACTAATTAGCAAACTGCCTTATAAAACGAATCAACTGCCAGATCTTTTTATCGCTCAACGTCCCCTTGTGCACCGGCATCGCGGTTCCTTTGGACCCGTTTTTGATGATCCAGAACATTTGACCGTCCGATATCGAATCCATCAATTCAGCACAGGTGAAGTTTCTTGGCGGAGGGTTCAACCCCCTTGCCAGCCTGCCATTGCCGTTTCCCTTCAGGCCGTGACACAACCCGCAGGCGGTGGGTTTAGCATCCTTATAATAAAGCAGTTTTCCTTCCTGAATATTTTCGGGAGAACCCGGCAGGGGATTTTTTTTCTTTAAATATCTTGTTGGGGCGCTTCGAGTATTTCTTTTTTGCGGGCAAATTCCAGAAGCCACGCGAAAAATATTTCCGGCAGAATCCGGTGAGGAAATATACTTCAAAACCTCCTGCGAGTTTGCATGAGCGGCCCCAAAGACCACAGCAAAAACCAATACAACGCAAACCATAATCGCACGCCGGCGCATAAACAAATTCTTTATCCAGGGAATGGCTTTATTGAGACAGCTTTCTGAGATGAAGGACCAGGAGCCATACCTGGTTTTCCGTCAACTCAGGGTAAGCGGGCATGCCTGTACCCTGCGATCCGTTTTTGATGACCCAGAACATCTGCCCATCGGGGATTTCCTTCATCGTTTCTCCACAGGTAAAATTCCTGGGCGACGGGTTCAACCCCGGAGCCATCATCCCCATGCCGTTCCCAGTCCGCCCATGACAAACCTTACAGGCGGTGGGTTGGACATCCCGACGAAATAAGGATTTTCCACTATCCAGGTTTTTTTGCGTGGGTTTCAAAGGGTTCTTCAACCGGTAAATATCGTCAGGGGCCTGGGCCGTGACCCTGGGTTGCGGGCAGATCCCTTTTCCGCCAAAACCCATGCTGTGGGGATGGACCCCCGGCCCCTTGCCGTGACGCATCATCATGGGCCCTGCGAACAAATCGCCTGTAATGGCAATTATAAATAACAACGGCAACGCCGTTGCCAACACCCTGCGAAAATGTCTCATTGAAACATAAACCCTTCCATCTAGTTACTTTCCCGAAAAAGTGCGGATAAAACTAATGACACTCCAGCCTTCATTTTCGGTGATCACTTTACCGACCCGGACCGGCATTCCCGTCCCGGGACTTCCATTGCGTAACACCCACATCAATTCGCCGTCGGTGCGTATTTCCTGCCATTTGGCGTCGGTAAAATCCCTCGGCGAGTGACCCGGTATCTTCACGCCACGGCCATCCTTGCTGTGACAGGTCACGCACAGTCCCTTGCCAAAAAATATTTTTCGCCCGGCTTCAATCTGTTCTTCCGTCGCGGGATAAGGATTTTCGATTTCCTGCACTTCCTCCAGATTTTCTTCAGGAACCCGAGGTTCATAAATACTGGCATGGGAAGCAAAGGCATTTTGCCAGACGAATGCCACAAGAATGATCATTGCGCTCAAAATTATTTTGTTCATGGGTGCCATACTTTTTGATTCAACCTGAAATAATTCCGTTCCACAGACCGGGGAGTGTTTCTACCGCGAAACCAAAAAATCCAGTCAATCGGACAAATCAACTTTCAATATCTCCCAGGCCCCATTTAAAAAGAGGGAAACCCAATCCCCTTCGTGGAAGGGGATTGGGAAATTTAAATCATTTGCTGTAAGACCCACTCGTCTCCGCAATCCCCATTCGCTTGAACATGTCACTGGTCAACAGAGAAATGGAATCGGATGGCATTTTACCCGAAGGCTTTGCCTTGGCTGCCGGGGCTGCGGGTGCCGCCATGGCTTTGCCGGTCTTCCCGTGCATTGCCTCCCAATGCCCGATCGATTGGGCAATCATGACGGAACCATCGGGAATAGGAGCCCCTTCAGGCCACAGGTGGAAAATAATACCGTCTGTTTTTCCAACGTATTCCGCAAGCTTCGCCTGTTCCTTGGGGTCCGAGGGAGTGTGAATCGCAACACGCCCCGTTTCAATCTCCTGTTGATGATCGTGCCAGTTCTGTTGGTGAGACCATTTGGGAATCACCGACCGCGCCAGTTTTTTGGACACCATATATTCCACTTCCGTCATGCGGGCGTTGGCGTCCGTGGACTCAAATAAAATGCATTGGATGATATCCGCATTGATCGGCTTGCAATAATGATGAAAGGGGCCGATGACTTCTCCATTCATCATGTGGGGAGCCGTGACATGGATCTTGTATCCTTCCAGAGGGTTTGCCGAGGCATTGCCAGCCAGAATCAAAAACGATACCAACCCTGTAAACATCAAACTCATAAATCCAATTCGAAGATTTTTCCAAATCATTTTGCTACCCCCTTGTGTTAAAAAAATTATCAGCGCTTGCCGGCAGTCAGGACACCGGGCCCCGGATCAACCTTAAAAAAGCATCGGTGCCGCTGATTTTGTCCTGGTAATAGGAACCTCCCTCATCTTTTAACGAAACGACAATCGCTTTCGCTTTCTTTTCCTGATTCGTCCAGGTACTCCAACCGGCCCCGGCAGGAAACATGCGGTCCAGATATATTTTATCGCCATCTTTGTCAACATTCCGCTTGCGACGTTCGTAAAGAGTGGTGGCCTCTTCTGGAGTGGGTAGACGCCAATCTGAATATCCCGCAAAATTTTTATTATTCATGCGCTGGACATATTCATTGGCCGTGTACCAGTTGACCCATTTGCCTTCTGTTTGCCAGTAATCCTGCTTCATCCACATCAATCCGCTCTTGGAGTCCAAAATGGTCCCATCGCCAAAATCTTTAAATCGGTTGTCAGCAGACTGGGCAACCAGTTTTTTAGTTTTCACGCCATCGGCCAGAACAGGGGACACACAAAACGAAAACAAAAGAAAGATAGAGACTGTAGTAAAAGTCAAAATCCTTGAGGAAAGTTGCATTTTCACCTCCACAAAAATATCTTTTACAGAACCCGGAATGGGGTTGGAATACCCTCATTCTACAATGCCGGGATGCCCAAATCAAACCACCAAATCAGCTTGACAGTCCGGGGCCTTTCGGTAGAATAATATGAAAATTCCCTAAAAGGAAGACCCCAATGACAGCACTCAAGAGGCCCTGCCAACCCCTGATTCAAAAGGCAATATGGATTCTGCTCTGCCTCCTTCTCGCGATTTCGCTCATCCCGGGTCAAGGAATTACCAAGGAAAAGGATAAATCCCGCTGGAACAGTAAATACGATACCGAGACCTACATCTTCGGCGTCACTCCCATTCCTTTTCTGGTGGACAGCCTGGATCTTCTTCCCAAAGGCAGGACCCTCGACATCGCCATGGGCGAAGGACGGCACGGCGTCTATCTTGCGACCAAGGGATTTGATGTGCTGGGCCTGGATATTTCCGAGAAGGGATTGCAAAAAGCGCATCGACTGGCCGAGTCGCAAAACACCACCATTGAAACCCGTGTGGTGGATCTGGAAACGCATATCCTGAAAAAAAACGCTTACGACCTGATCATCTGCACTTACTACATGCAGAGGGATCTTTTCCCGCAGTTTAAAGACGCGCTCAAACCCGGCGGCATGGCGCTGGTGGAAACTTATAATGTCGACCACTTGAAATACTCCAAGTTCAATCCCAAATGGTTATTGCAGACCAACGAATTGCTGGAAATATTTAAAGATTTTAAAATCGTTCGCTACCAGGCGGTCGACAACGGCGAACTGGCCTATTCCAGCATACTCATCCAGAAAAAATAAATCCTATTAAGTGAATCCCATCGAAAGGGTTTTTCTCACCCTCGCAAATGCATTTCCCCTCTGGGTGTTGGTGGGAGCCGCTCTGGCCTTATGGCAACCGGCAACCGCATTATGGTTTCAACCCGGCTGGATTCCGCTTTTTTTAGGCATCATCATGCTGAGCATGGGGCTGACTCTGGATTTTCAGGATTTCAAACGGGTGATCCAGATTCCCAAATCCATTCTGTTAGGGGTCGGTCTGCAATACATCATCATGCCGGCGTTGGGATACGGACTGTCCAAAGCATTCCATCTTCCCGCCGATTATATGATCGGCCTCGTGCTGGTGGCCTGCTGTCCCGGAGGAACCGCATCCAATGTGGTGTGTTTCATCGCCCGCACCAACGTCGCCCTGTCGGTCAGCCTGACCACGTTTTCCACTTTACTGGCCGTGCTCTTGACGCCCGTTCTGGCTACTCTACTGATCGAGTCCTTATCCATTGATCTTCTGGGAACCGCGCTTCAAGTCAATACCCTGGGCCTCTTACTAAACACTTTGAAAATTGTGGTCCTGCCGGTTCTTCTGGGTGTCCTGCTGAATCATTATTTTCATCAGGGAGTCAAAAAAATAAACGCCTACACCCCACTCCTCGCGGTGCTTTCGATCGTGTTCATCGTGGATTATATTCTGGCTGCAAAAAAAACCGCTATCCTGGAAACAGGATTCCCTTTGCTGACCGCCATTCTCATCCTGCATACACTAGGATTTTTATTAGGTTACCTGCTATCCAGGTCACTCAAGTTCCGGGAAAAAGATGCGCAAACGGTTTCCATCGAGGTGGGCATGCAGAATTCCGGGCTGGCGACGGAACTGGCGCGCAGTAACTTTCCCGGATACGCCCTCGCAACCGTTCCGGGAGCCATATCTGCGCTCACTCACTGCATTCTGGGAAGCATCGTCGCGGGGTTGTGTAGAATCAAAAACAGGCGAACCGGATGACCGGGAGAATCTTTCAGTCTTTCGTGGCCGATCTCTTAATGCATTGCCGGATTTTAAAAAAGCTCATCAATAAAAGGATCGACCAGAGGGCAAAAAATTTTCTTTCCTGATTCAAAGAATCCCTGATGCCTTCCCATGGACGGGAGGAGTCGTGCAAAAAGAGAGGTTCTTCCAGTACATGGATTCGTAAAACTCCTCCGTCAACAGCCTCCTGGTTCGTTTCATTCCATGCCAATTTAAAATCCTGAACAAAATTAGGAAGTTTGCGAATGGAAACCGGCAGAGGGTCGGGTGAGCGGTTGGTGAGTCTGAAAATTACCGTTTTATTTTCCGCAAAAAAGCGTTCCGGGACACTGTCAACCCATCCTTTTTTGAACGTCTTGTGAGTTTTTTCAAACACCCTGTGCGTTTTCCCTTCGCGCAAGGCAAAAATCTCAAGAGTCGCTTCCTGGTCCACTGGAGCGTCAAAATACAATCCAATTTGTTTCACCCGGCCTTTTCGCAGGGCAATGGTTTGACTGAGACTTTTCCCAGGAGATAGCTCCAGCTTTTTTAACGGAGGTTCGTAATAAAAATTGGAGCTGCGCGTGAACAAATAATCTTTGAATATCGTTTTTAATTCCGGATGGACAAAGGTCAACAATGCAGCGATGCTAAGAACCCACGCCAACGGGTAAAAATAGAAAATTCTAAAACTTCTAACGGGTGGCGTTTCGCCCTTGCGGGAAATTATTTTTCCAATATTGAAATCATACAACATGGACAGCTGATCGACCACAACCCAACAGGTGAGAATAAAAATAATGAGTATGGCCAATTTGGCATGAAACCCGGACGGGATTAAAAAGTAAGTGATGTCCATCCACCCCGGAAAACTCATGAAAAAATCCGGCGCCAACGGGGCCAATAATCCAATGAACGTGGGTTTGTCACTGAGATTCGCAAAAAACAGCAAAAACACAATGGCTGTGTAAATCCCGACATATTTCCTTTTTTCATAAAAAAACACAAACCAGAAAGGCGTGATCCAGGCGTAATAATGAATTTTTAAAGGCACGCATAATAGCAGGAGAAAACAGATGAACAGGTACCTGAACACCTCGTCGAACTTTCCCTGATGCCTGAATCCCGCGTGATAAAACACTGCGAGGAACCCCAGGACCTGAAAAATTTTACTGGCTATCAGGACCCAACCCCAGACAATGCCTTCGGTGTAGGACGCTCCCAACCCTTCTTTCACCCTCAAAAATACCAACTCTCCGGAGTGGACAATGAAGGGAAGGTAAACGATCAATAGTGGAAATAATATGAAGCCTGCGGTTGTTAATTTTCCCTTCCACCCCCTGGCCAAAAGAAATGGCAGGGGCAACAGCACGACGGAAAACAATTTAAAGGGAACGCTCAGGGCAAAACAAAACCCCATCCATTTGGCATCCGCTTTGGTTTTGTAAAGGAAGACTCCAAAAAAAATCAGTGTGATGGGAACGATGCCGCATTGCCCGAACACGTACTGGGAGTATAAAATCACCACCGATCCCGCCCACCAGGAAACATAGGATTCCTGTTTTTTATCCCCCGGGATGATTTTTAAAATCAAAAACAAAATCAAAAAATCGCATATCAAATACAGCGCTTTCCACAGGAACAGGACTTCAAACCGGGCCTCGGCCCCCTGAAAGGAAAAAGCTGCCTCGCTGTCTCGCAATATGGCGGGAAACTGATCGATGACCTCGCGCATCCAGACGCTGTATTCCGGAGCGGCAAAAAACTGGGTGACGCCCGACCACAGGCCAAAAAAGAAATAATGCAGGGGTTGATAGGAGTACAGGGCGGCGGAAGGATCGGAAAAATATTCCCCAAGATGCTGATAAATATCAAAAACGTTATCGTTTAAAAAGTGAAAGGGGGTTCCAAAGATGTAGAACAAATCCGGGTGAGCGGAATAGGGAATCACCAGAAGGCGAATAAAAAGCCCAAACCATATCCACTTTTTGCAGGTATCCGTCAGTGATGGTAGCAGATGGCCAAAGCGCAGGCGATCGGTAAATTTCTGAAAAGGCGCGTTGATGAATAAGCTCTTAAATAGGTTAACGATTCTTACCTGTCACAAACAAACCATATCCCAGTCAATCAATTGTTCGGCAAATATTTTCGACTTTGCTTTTTTTCCAATGAGTCTTGCCAAACTCTCCGGCGGGATTCCTGTGCCTGGCCGCTTAACCGCGAGCATCCCGGAAGACAACACGGTTCCCGGTTCGATGTCCACACGAGCGACCAGACTTCTGCGGGCGGATTTCTTGACCGGTTCCTCCGAGGGTTGAATTATGCGTTTGCCGTCTCCCAGAGTTTTTCCGGCATTCACAGTGGCTTGCTTCAACTCCTTGAGCTCATGCGGTTCCATCGACATGGCATTGTCTGCCCCTGGAAGTTTTCTCTCCAGGGTGAAGTGCTTTTCGATCATCACTGCCCCCAGAGCGGTTGCGACCAGGGCCGACAGATTATCGGTCGTGTGGTCCGAAAGCCCGACGGGAAGCTTAAAACGGTTTTGCAGTTCCCTCATACAATGGAGATTCATCTCTTCATACCGGGCCGGGTAGCTGGAAACGCAGTGCAAAAGAACGATACGGTCATTCCCTTCGCCGCGAACCGCGTCCACCGCTCCGGTAATTTCCTCGAAATTCCCCATCCCCGTGGACAACACCACCGGAAGGTTTTTTCGCGCCGCAAGTTTGATGAGACCCGTATGAGTCAAATCAGGCGATGCTATTTTAATGGCCGGCGCGCCAAACTCCGCCAGCATATCCAGAGAGCCTTCGTCAAACGGGGTCGAGAACAGGGGAATACCCAGAGTCCTGGCATATTCAAACAGTTCTTTGTAGTCAGAAGGTATCAATTCGGAACGTTTGAAAAACTCGTACAGCGGGATTTGTTTCTGCGGGTCCGCCGGATCATTGGCGATGAAGCGTTTGGAGTACAATTCCTCGGCCACGAAGGTCTGGAGCTTGACCGCATCGGCGCCGTTTTCCGCTGCGGCCTGAATCATCTGGCGGCACAGACCGACGTCGCCGTTGTGATTGAAGCCGACCTCGGCCACGATGAAGGGAGGATGTTCTCCGCCCAAGGGTTTGCCGCAAAATTTAAAATTGGCCAGTGGATTCATGGTCTCTAAATTTCTTTTATGCTTCGAGGCGATCTTAAATTTTCCTCAGATAAAACGCCGCCTGATCTCCCAGGGACTCCCGGTTCAACCGCCTGGCCTTTTTCTGGAAAGCGGTGATATCGTCGGCAGAAAAAATAGAACCGGCAGGGTTCACGCCGTAGGAGCGGTCCGACATCAATGGAATATCTTTAAGATACTGCTCGCTCCCCCAAAACTGCAGGTCGCTGGAATCGTACACGACTTTCTCCAAATTGAGGTTTTCCTTTTCCGCCAACAGGCCAATGCTTTTAGGGGAATGAAGGTGAAAATGCCGGGGCGCATCCAGTTGCACCCAGTTGGCCCCGTAGTGTTTCCATGCGTGGCTGGAAACCACCGGAATCCGGAGCAAACACCACCCGCCCGGAGCGAGAGCCTTCTGGACCCTGTGCAGGGTCTCTCCAGGGTCTGCGACATGCTCAAATGAATGATGAAACATGATCAAGTCCCATTCACCCTCCACCTCCCCAACGCCGCGCTTTTGAATCGTCAACCCGTTTTCATATTCGATGTCCCTCTCGATATAGGGATCGATGCCTCTGACATTTTTAAACCCGGCTTCCTTTAAAAAATAAAGCAGAAAACCTGTCCCGCACCCTGCATCCAGGATTCTGGATTGCTTTGTCAGTGGAATCGCAGACAAACTTTTAAGATCGGCTTCCGCAGGATAAAAATAGTCTATGCATTTCCCCAGCAGCCCTTTATTAAAAACCGCATAACGATCGCGCCATCTGCGAACCATTTTCTTCAGCGGATGGTCATACAACTTTGATGGATCTGAAGAAAAACTATAATAATCCGCGCGGTAATATTTCGACATGTCCTGAGGGATCTTTGCAATTTGCAGGCAATCGCAGTGGGGGCAAAAAAAATAGGGAAACTCTTCTTTCAACCCGAACATCATTTCCCGCGCCACCACCGTCCGGTGATTGCCTGAATGTTTGCAGATCCTGCAGGTCAATGCTTTCTCGACCATGGGAGAATTCATATTTCTTTTTCAATACTCAAAGACATGCTGTAAAAATTTTCACCGGACAAACCCCCGAATCCACGGGTCCAGGCGCGGATAAATTTCCTGAACGAATCGGCGGTGATCCTCGGTAAAGGGTTTCCTCCAGATCAAAAGAAAGAAAAAGGAAATCATATACACGACGCCGTTTAAGATCAACTGTTCGCCGAAAAACCTGGAAAGGAGCCACGGCGAAATCATCGCCGCCATTGAAAAAAGAAAACATCCACCGATGACGGAAAACACAGGGCGAATGTCGATGGATTTTTGAATCGCCAATAGCTGGCGCACCGCCATATACACCATGACCGACCCCGTCGCTCCCAGCGCCCCCGACACACCGTACAGGGGGATGAAGATCAGGTTCAGTCCCACATTCAGAACGCTGCCTTCCACCGTCGATCGTATGGCCGTGTTTCTTTGGTGCAGAACAAAAAGCGTGGACACGGTGTAATACGTTCCAAGCCCCACGCTCAATCCCAGAAAGACAATATAAATGGCAAGCAGGGGAGCGGCAGGCAGATACTGTTGGCCGAAAACAAAAACGATCAGCGCCTTGGCGTGGAAAAAGATGAACACATAAATGGGAACCGTCAAAAAAGCGGAAAACCCCACGACCTGCCGCCACGAACGCGCCAGCCCGCTATGCGCTTCGCTCGCGTAGACTTCTGAAAAGATGGATAACGCCAAAGGGCCCACGCCCGTCAGCACAAAACCCGCCATGGCGCCCAGGCTGGTGACCAGATGATAATAACCAATGCTCGCGGGATCGACATGAAAATAATTCATGAGCAGGATGTCGCTTTGCGTCATCAGCCCGAAGCTCAACAGACTGATGCCATACGACGCCCAGGCGAGATGCTTCATTTCATTTAAATCCGGTGCCGTGCCCGGACCGTTAAGGTCTTTTAGAGACAGAATCGAATAGACCAAAATATTCAAACAAACTGAAAGGATATAGGCGGTCAACACGCCCGCGATGCCGTGCCCCGAATAAATAAATACCACCAGCAAAACTAAATTGAGCAACGCGCTCGCGGTTTCGACGGTCGACACGATTTTGTACCGAAGGCGCGTCATGAACAGCGTGCTGAGCAGGGATTCCACGGTGATGACCATGAAATACAATATCAGCGCGGTCCGGTAATCGAGTAATTCGGGAAAGTGGATGAAGGCAAAATAATGCGGAAGAAAAGTATAGAGCAACCCGCAAAAAACCAGAGAAGTGATCAGGCGAACCATCAACAGCCGCCGTACCAGATACCGCCCCTGGTTGCCGCTTGGGTCCTCTACATTTAGTTCAGGCAGTTTTTTGTTGATCAACGTTTCCAGCCCGAGTTGGTTGAGCAACCGGACAAACGCGGGAATGACCAGAAGCGTGGCGTAAATCCCCAGCCGTTCTTTCCCGAGCGAACGGGTGATGACGATGGAAATCGCGAACAGAGTGATCTGAACGCAGGCCTTGCCCATAACGGTCCAGATAATATTAGTGATGAATCGATGCAAGGAGGACAAGAGAAACCACGAATCGCTAAAATTGGAAGGAACCCGCGTCCCGCTGGAGGAGACATCAACGCGCTATGGGTTTATAACCGACTGAACCCTGCTTCGTACAGAAATTTTCATCCTGCTTGAGCGGGCGCGACGCGGGACTCCATGTTGGCATTCAGGAATTCCTTATACAGAACGGCAAAGAAACCCTTATCGGAACCCTAAAAGAGAAAAAGAAAACCACGGCCTGCAGGTTTTCATTTTTCAGCGTGTATTATACACTAAAGCCGTTTTTTCCACCTATCCATACTTTTAGAAAGGAAGTTTACCGAAATGCCTGTTTACAATGTCTTACTCGTGGCCGAATTCCACGACATTCAGGAAGGGGATCAGAAAGATGTTTTGTTGCGCATGGAGGAACACGGATTCGAAAAAATTCCCACCGTCGCCAACGCCTGGGAAATGAAATGCGAAGGCGAGGATGAAACCGACGCCAAAGATAAAGCCATCCAGAGCATGGTCAATATCTGCCGCACCCATCCTTTTGAACTGAAAATGGTGGCCCATGCGGGACAGTCCCAGATACTCCGAAGAAAGAAAAAGTTTGAAGCCTGAGCAGATAAAATAACCCTCCCCGGCCCCAGGTGGTATGATAGTAGTACAATTCTTATATTTGGCAGGAATAATCCTGATTTGATGTACTATCTGCTGATTAACGCCATTTTATGCGAGGTTTTTAGTGGCTCGTGATCGGGGCGAGCGTCAGCCCACTTTTCCTCCCGCGTAGCGGGCGCTTGAGAGGGCAACCCATGAATATCATTCTAAACAGTTATTGCAATTTAACGTGCAATTACTGCTTTGCCGACGAATACATGGAAGAAACGGTGAAAACGCCGGGCAAGTCCATGGAATTCGATTTTTTTCACGACCAGCTCCTGCCGAAAATAAGGTCGCATCCCGTCATCAATTTCATGGGCGGGGAACCCACCTTGCACCCCAAATTCAATGAGATTTTCGGCCAGACCCTGTCCGCTGTCAACGAATACACGTCGCTCAACGTCTTCACCAACGGATTGATGCCAGACAAGGTTCTCGACCTGATGGTGAAAACAGCCGGCATCGAAGGGTCGGTCACGCGCAATATTTATTTCTCCATTCTGTTGAACTGGCAGACCATGGAAAATATTTCCGAAAAAAACCATCAACGGTGCAAAGAAGTCGCTGAACGGCTTCTAAAAACCAACGGCTACAGCGTGACCTTCAGCATCAATCTCTATTCCAAGACCCAGGACCTGTTCACGCAATGCGCCGAGATCGACGCCATTTATCAGAAGGTGGGATTGCCTAAAGATCAAAATTACAAAATCCGCGTCAGCCCGGCCTTTCCCATTGTGGGGGAAGCCAACAACATCTACCTGCCGATTCGGGATTTCCCGAAAGTGGGACAAAGCATGTTGAAAATTCTCAAGCAATTTCCGCAATTATGCTTTCGTTTCGATTGCTCGTTCCCGCCGTGTTTCTTGGACGAAATCGAAGAGGCGGAATACCCCTTGATGGAGAGGATTTATTTCCATGGCAACAAACAACTCCCTGAAATGACCGAGTGGAAAGGTCAAGATCTTTATTTCGGCTGTGCGGACGGAAGCCCGATGGACATTGACGCGAAAGGCGACTGTTTCAACTGTTTTCCCTTTCACAATCTCAAACTGGCAAACATCGAAAACTTCAAAGAAGTCAACTCAATCGCCCTGGCCAAAATGGGCTCAAAGTTCCTGACCACGGTTTTTGAAGCCACCGAAGTGAAGGAACCCTGCCGATCCTGTCCGCATTACATGGTTCGGTGCTCCAGCGGCTGTTTCGCCTATAATTTTGTGGACGAGGAAAACGGCAGTGCCCAGATGGCAGGGGACCTTAAAGGAACGGCCTAGAGAATCCGATTAGTGCTGAATTCGTTCGCTACCATAACCAGGTGATAACCTTCGTGGGTTTTTACGGGACCAAAAGCGATTTTACTGATCAGAGTTTTTTTATCCAAACCTTCGCTGATACTATTGTAGAGTTCTTCGTTTTTCAGCTTTTTGAATCCACCTCGAGGCACCCGGGGATCGGCAATATTCCACCCCATTTCCAGCCATCCTAAACTCCCACCATCTTCCTTCGAGGAACATTTGCTGTATTTCTCGGCCATTTTCATCAACAACTTCACCCGCTCGGTTCCCGACTTCGGGGTATTGATGGTTTCCTTTAAAAGTTTGGCCACTTCTTCATCCTCCACTAGGATATGTCTTATCTGAACCTGAAACGATGCGCCTGCCATATCAATTTTTCCTCAGTGATTCAAAATAAAAATCAATGCCCTGAACAACCCCAGGACAATTTCCAGCTTAATTTAATCATTGGACAATCCAGCATCTTAATTTATATTCAAACAAATTTCCACGTTGGAAACCATTCTGACGCAAAAATATGCTGGGCCAAATGAAAAATGTGACCCCCAACCATTAACCCCCAACCATCTCATTAAAAGATGACGACACCGAACAACCCGGTCATTCTTGCTTCCCGTTCGCCGCGCCGAATGGAGCTTTTAAAAGAAGTGGTCGCCCATTTTGAGGTCATCCCAAGTTCGGCAAAAGAAATTTTTCAGCCCGAACTCAGCCCCAGGGATAATGCCGTCGCCGTTGCGCTGGCAAAGGCGCTGGATGTTTCCAAGAATTATCCCGAACATTTCGTCATCGGCGCGGACACCATCGTCGTCCTGGAGGACGAGATTATCGGCAAGCCAAAGGACGCTGAAGACGCCCGTAATATTCTCAAACGCTTGAGCGGAAAAAAACACCAGGTCATCACCGGCGTCGTGATCGTCAACTCAGAACCGGTGAAAAACGCCGGCGTTTCCGAAGTCAATATCCGTCGGCTGAACGATGACGAGATCACCCGCTATGTCGAAACGGGGGAACCTATGGATAAAGCAGGGGCATACGCCATTCAAGGAAAAGGCGCAGGCCTGGTCGATTCTTATTCCGGGTCTTATTCAAATATCGTCGGGTTGCCATTGGACACGGTGAAAACTCTGCTCAAGCAGGCAGGATATCGAATCGACCAACCAGGGACCCGCTGAAAGTTCAGTTGTCAGAAAACAACGGAAAAACTAATCTAAAAAAATGCCCGCCCTTCCATAAAAAATTTTCTTGACTTTTCCGCCTGCCCGGAAAAACAAAAATTCACAGCAATAGAAAAACTCCTTGCGATTCATTGAGTTATCAGCCTAAAATTCCAAATACGTTTTGCACCCGTGACGGCGGGTATTTTGTGATGAAATAATAAACGAAAGAATTTTTTTTAAATGGTTGAAATTCGAGGATACTGCCACAAATGCCAGGGACCGATTTTTCTGAATCGGACCATGGACGTCTATGGCAATTCCGTCATCACCCTCAATTGCTGGAACGGTCATTACAAGTGGATCGATTTTGAAAATATCGAAAAAGACCTTCCTGTTGAAACCAGGGAAGACCTGGTCACCCACGTTGGTTTTTTCACTGTCCCATGAACGGACCTGACGGTAAACATTCCCTTCTCAAACGTCATTGGTTTTTCATTTTTATATTCATCCCTTTTGTCTTATCTGCATCCCCGAAATCACCACTCCCAAAAGCGCCGCAGGGCATGGTTTATATTCCTGAGGGATATTTTCAAATGGGAACATCCTCCGGCAGAGAGGACGAAAAACCCATGCACTTCGTATTCACGCCCGCCTACTTCATCGACAAATATGAGGTGAGCAACGCGCAATACCTGGAGTTCGTCCGCGCCACCGGCCACGCAATGCCTCTGCACATGGATGATGCAAATTTCAGCAAACCCGATTTTCCCGTCGTGGGCATCAGCTGGAATGACGCCATGGCCTATTCCAAATGGAAAGGCGGACGCCTGCCCACGGAAGCCGAATGGGAAAAAGCCGCCCGCGGCAACGACGACCGTCTCTGGCCCTGGGGAAATGTCTGGGACCGGGGGTTTTTCTTTTATTTCGTGAATATATTCGGCGATCAGGACAACTACCCCACCACGGCTCCCGTCAATTATTACCAGTCCGGAATCAGCCCATTCGGACTATTCAACACCGCCGGCAATGTCTGGGAATGGTGTCTCGACTGGTACGACAAAGACTATTACCGCGTCAGTCCGGAAATCAACCCCGAGGGCCCTGAAAAAACCCCTTTCAACCAGATGAAAGTTTTGCGCGGCGGTTCCTGGATCAACGATATAGATGGCGTGCAGGTCGTGCACCGTGCCCGCAATTATCCCCATATCAAGAATAAAATCTACGGGTTCCGTACCGTCCGTCCTATTCCGTGAGCCTGCCTGGCGAAAACAAGCCGGCCCCCCCACCCGACAAACGCGCCATCATTTCCTGGGCGTTCTACGATTTTGCCAATACCATTTTCTCGATGAATGTCATCTCCCTATACTTCGCCCTCTGGGTGACGGTGGACCATAAGGGGGCGGACATTCTTTACAGCGCGGCCTTGTCAGGGTCCATGCTGGCGGTGGCGCTCAGCGTGCCCGTATTCGGCGCGATCTCGGATCAAACCGGACGACGGCGCATCCCTTTAATGCTATTGACCCTCCTTGCGGTTTCCGCGACTGCCCTGATCGGTCAAACCGATCAATTACTGCCGGGCATTTTCTTTTTTATCATCGCCAATTACTGCTACCAGTCGGGAATGGTGTTTTATAACGGAATGCTTCCTCAGGTAGCGAAAGGCTCCCACATAGGCCTGGTATCGGGCTATGGCGTGGCTTTGGGGTATCTGGGCTCCATCGTCGGTTTGATTACGGTCAAACCTTTTGTGGAAGCGGGAGGTCGGTCTGCGGCTTTTCTCCCCACTGCGGCCCTGTTTCTCATTTTCTCGATTCCCTGCTTCCTTTACGTGAGAGATCCTGTGGCCACCCGGTCCCTTAAAAAACTGCATCTGGGTCAGGCCTTCCAAACGCTCAGGCAGACCCTGGCCAATGCCAGCCAATACAAATCCCTGCTCAAATTTATCCTCATTCATTTCATGATTCTGGATGTGGTCAATACCGTGATCGCCTTCATGTCCGTATACGCCAACAAGGTGATGGATTTTTCCGACGCGCAAATCACCACTTTTCTCATCACCTCCACATCAGCGGCCATGATCGGCTCTTACCTCATCGGCTGGCTGGTCAGGCATAAAGGCACCGGATGGTCCTACTCTTTGGTCATATGGTTGTGGATTTCAGCGCTGTCGATCGCGATACTGAGCCAAAGCCAGGCCATGTTCTGGATGGTGGGCCCGCTTGCAGGCATGGGCATGGGGGGCGTGTGGGTGGTGAGCCGCGCATATATCGTGGAGCTTTCGCCGTCCGAAAAACTCGGCGAATTTTTTGGCCTTTACGGATTGGCCGGAAAGGCCGCTTCCATCCTGGGGCCACTTTTGTGGGGGTCCGTGGTCTGGGTGTTTCAGGACACTTTAACCTTCAAATACCGCGCCGCCTTAACCGCATTGCTGTTGATCGCGATTGTCACCCTGTTTTTATTTCGCTCGCTTCGTCGCCAGATCGAAAAAGAAGGGTGAATCGGCCCCCTGACCCAAAACAAAATCGGTTGACAAGCGTGGCGCGAATGTTTAGCCTTTAATTATCCCTTAATCAAGTCTTTTCCAACGCTTTCACTCATGAGAAGAGGTCAATATGTTTCGGATTGGTAATTTCAAACGCATCGCGATCCCTGTTTTGGTATCGCTTTTAATAGGCATGACCGGGACGGAAATTTTCGCCCATTCGGGACACAAGCATGATGACAAACCGCCCATCGCCCTGCCGGAGGTGGTCGCCAGGGTCAACGGCCAGGATATCCAACGCAAGGTCATTTACCGGGAATTAAATAAAGCCATCCAGAGTTACAAGGCCAAAGGCATGAGTTTGAGCCCCGATCAGTTGAAAACGGCGGCTAAAAAACTGACCGACGATGAAATAAGCCGAACCCTGTTGTTGCAACGCGGAAAAGAAATCGGCGTAGCGGCCACGCCAAAAATGGTCGAAGCAAAATTAAACCAGGTCAAGGCGTCTTTTAAATCCGACTCGGTGTTCGAGCATAAATTGAAAAACCGGGGCATGACGCTGGACCAATACCAGGAAGAGTTGCGCACCGACATGGTCATGGATCAAGTCATCAAAAAAGAGGTGGAATCCAAAATCCAGATCAGCCAAGCGGATCTGAAAAAATATTACGAGAAAAATATCGGCAAGTTCAAGACGCAGGATAAAGTCCGGGCGAGTGTCATCCTGATCAAATCACCGCCAAACAGCAATCCGGAAAGAGAACGTAAGGTCAGGAAAAAAATGGAGTCGATTTTAGCGCAGATTAACGCGGGGACGGAATTTGACGGATTGGCGAAAAAATTCTCCCAGGACAGCCTCTCGTCCAAGGGCGGCGACCTTGGGTTCTTTGAGAAAAATAAGATGTTCCGAGCCTTCAGTGAAAGGGCCTTCAGCATGAAGGTCGGTGAGGTGAGCGAGATATTCAAAACCAAGCACGGGTTTCATATCCTCAAGGTGACCGATAAAAAACCCGGCGTCAGCAGGTCCTTGGAAAATGAAAAGGAAAACATCCGTAAAACGCTGGTGGAAAAAAAGAGCGCCCAGGCAACCCGCACATACGTTGAAACCCTCAAAAAACAGGCGGACTTGAAAACCTACTTCTAACCGGGAAGAACAGGAAGGATTTTCCAGAGGGGAAATTACTGATTCAATGCGGTTTAGTCTCTGAAGCAATTCGATCCATCCAGGCAAACAAGACGCCGCTCAGGACAAAGGCCATGTGAAGGGCAACTTTCCAAAGGTACATGTCCGTATTTCCATCGGTCGGTTCCGCCGGAATCTCCACAAACGTTTTCAAGAGGTCGATTGCGGATATGGCGACGATGGCTCCAATGACCTTTAATTTGAGCCCACTAAAGTCGACCTTGCCCATCCATTCAGGCCGATCCGTATGGTCGGCAACATCTATTTTTGAAACAAAAATTTCATAACCCGAAAAGATGATCATCAGCAGTAGAGAACCGACCAGGGCCATATCGACCAGGGTCAGGATGCCGATGATCACGTCCGATTCAGTCGCTGACAGGACATGAGTCGATAAATGAATCAGTTCCTGAATGAATTTGATCAAGAGCAGGACAATGCCGACAATCAACCCCAGAAAGAATGGGGCCAATAACCACCGGCTCCGAAATATGCCCATCTCTAAAGAATGTTCGATTTTTCCCGGCATAATTTTTTAAACTCTCCTGAAACACAAAAAAATCCATTCCTCCCTTCACCGAAGGGAGGATCATTCAAAATTACTTTTTATCCGATTTTGCCTTTTTCTTGCCCGCTTTTCCTTTATCGATCTCGCTCAGTTTTCGTTTCACAATTTTTCCCTTGTCGTGGTCGAAATCCATCTTCAGATGCACCGTGTTGGGAAATAATTTATGCACCACGCCTTCTTTTTTCTTACCCGCAAAATCTATTTTAACCGTATCGCCTACTTTCATTTTCTTTTATCCTCCCGCACCATAAAGGGTGAAACTCGTGATATTCATTAGCCTGTTGGAAAGAGAAAAGACTAGAGGAAATCATTTTACGAGTCAATCATTTCTTTCCCCACCCGCTACGCGGGAGGAAGATAGGGTCAACCATAAATCGATCGTGCGTTAATATTAGGTACAGCGGTGCGCTGTCTGGTAAACTTCGGGCCGAACCTTTCATTTTTTTCGATATGACGACCACCACCATTGAATCGCCACACCCACGACAAAAATCAGAAGATAAGCCTGTCTTCGCGGAGGTCGTATTGAACCTGCCGTTAAAGGGTTCATTCACCTATGCCGTCCCCCCCGAATTTCAACCCATTGTTCAACCAGGCTTTCGCGTGTTCGTTCCCTTTGGCAAACGTAAACTCACGGGTTATGTGGTCGCGTTATCCGATAGCCGCGATGCAACTTTTAAAATTAAAGACATCGAAGATGTCCTCGACACCGGTCCGGTTTTGTCTCCGGAAATCATGTCTTTGACCCGATGGATTGCGGACTACTACCGGTCTTCCTGGGGAGAAGCAGTCAAAGCCGCCCTGCCAGCCGGGTTGGAGGATGAAAGCCGGGAAATTCTGACTCTATCTCCAGAAGGCCTTCAGGCTCTTCATTCAGAAGACTTGAATGAATCCCTCTCTTTGATCCTGAAATCGGTTGCCCAACGTGGCCAGGTCACGCCCGCCCAAATGCGGCGTTTGCTGAAAAATAAATTCAGCGCCTACGCCCTGGCACGTTTGAAACAATCCGGCTGGTTGCAATCACAATTACATATCAAACGAAGCGCCATTGGCTACCAATACGAAAAACTGGCGCGCGCCGTTTCCCCGCTCCCCGATCCTGAGGCAACAGAAAAACTCCTTCGTCGCAGTCCCAAGCAACAAGCGGTTTATGCTTTGCTCCTGGAAGGTGACAAAACCTTGAAAACGCTTGCCGAACAAATTCCGACTTATGCGGCTCCGTTTAAAAAGTTGCGGGAAAAAGGCCTGGCGGAAATCACCACCCAAAAAAACCTCCGCGAATCAGAAGCGGTTAAGCCGGACGCTTCCTGGTCACCGGAGGCGCAATTGCCTTTCACGCCCGACCAGGAACGGACCTATAAAGAATTGCATCACTCGCTCACTCAGGGAGAATTCAAAACCTATCTTCTGCATGGCGTCACCGGCAGTGGCAAAACCGAGCTTTATATCCGGTGCATTCAAAAAGCGCTGGAGTTGAAAAAAACAGCGATCATGATGGTCCCCGAAATATCACTGACCCCGCAGACCGTAGCAAGATTTCACGCCCGGTTCGGCACGAACGTGGCCATCCTGCACAGTGGCCTGTCGCAAAAGGAGCGCTTTCTGGAATGGAAAAAGATCCAGGAAAAACAAGTCTCCATTGTGGTCGGGGCGCGTTCTGCCATTTTTGCGCCTTTCAAAAACCTGGGCGTGATCGTCATCGACGAAGAGCACGACACCTCCTACAAACAGGATTCAAGCCCGCGTTATCACGCAAGAGACACCGCCATCATCCGCGCCCGCTCCGAAAATACCGTGGTGATCCTGGGTTCCGCGACGCCGTCGCTCGAGTCCCTGTCGAATACAGAATCCGGCAAGTACCGCTATCTGTCGCTGGACAAGCGGGTGCAAGGCCGTCTGCTTCCCGTGGTGGAAATCGTGGACATGCAAAAAGAAAAGGATGAAAAGAAAAACTTCACCATCCTGTCCGGCAGGCTCAAAGCCGCCATCCGCCACCGCCTCGACCGCAAGGAGCAGGTGTTCCTCTTCCTCAACCGGAGGGGGACGTCGAACTATATTTTCTGCAAGGAATGCGGGTTCGTGTTCGACTGCCATCACTGTAGCGTGACGCTCACGTATCACGGCCGGGAAGATTTGATCCGCTGTCACTACTGCAATTACACGGCGCGGGTTCCAAAAACCTGCGCCGATTGCCAGGGAGAGGTGATACATTTCAGTGGATTCGGAACGCAAAGGCTGGAAGACGAGATTAAGCGGCTGTTTCCAGAGGCGCGGACGATACGCCTGGACCGGGACACCACCCGGGGCCGGTCGGCATTTGAATCCATGCACAAGTTGATGAACGCGGGAGAAATCGATATTCTCATCGGCACCCAGATGATCACCAAGGGACACGATTTTCCCAACGTCACTCTGGTGGGGGTGGTGCATGCGGACATTTCCCTGAACATCCCCGATTTTCGTTCTGCGGAGCGTTCCTTTCAACTCCTGACCCAGGTGGCCGGGCGGGCGGGCCGGGGCCGCGTTCCCGGACAGGTCGTCATTCAGACCCACGAACCCGAGCATTTTGTGTTCAAATTTGTGCGCGACCATGATTTTAAAAATTTTTATGAAAAAGAAATTGGGAATAGAAAGAAATTAAATTATCCTCCTTTCACGCGCCTGGCGGCTCTTGTCATGGAATGCGAATCGGAATCGATCGGAGAAAAAGCGACGCGGGATTTGGCGGAGGCTATGAAAAAATTCATCGCCTGCACCAAGGGTATCGAGATGATAGGCCCCTCTCCCGCCGCGCTTTACCAGATCAAAAAAAAATACCGCTGGCATATCATTCTCAGGTCCATGGGGTCCGGAACGCTGAAAACCGCGCTCGACCGGGTGGCGACTTTGAAGGAATTCAAATCTCCTTTTAAGGGCAAGGTCAGGATATCCATCGATGTGGACCCGATAAATATCTTATAAACTTCAGCAACTACAATCTTATTTTAGAAAGCCTGACATGAAACTTTTTCGATCGCTGTATGACTGGGTCCTGCACTGGGCCGGCACCCCCTATGCCCTTCCCGCGCTGGTCATCATTTCGTTTGCAGAATCTTCCGTATTTCCGGTTCCGCCGGATATCCTGCTCATTGCGATGACCGTGGCCGTGCCCGCACTGTGGTTTCGCTATGCGCTCTTTTGTACGGCCGCTTCGGTGCTCGGCGGAATGTTCGGTTATCTTATTGGATTGAAATTCATGGATGTCATTGGCAACCGGGTTCTGGAAATTTATCATCTGCATGAGAAATTTGACAAAATCGGCGACCTGTACCGCGAGCACGAAGCCTGGGCCGTCGCGGGATCGGGCTTCACGCCGATTCCCTATAAATTATTCACCCTCGCCGCAGGAGCGTTTAAAATCGATTTTCCCACCTTCGTGTTTGCCTCGACGGTGGGACGCGCGGCCCGGTTTTTTCTGGTCGCCGCGCTGATTTATAAATTTGGACCGGCTATAAAACAGTGGATCGAAAAATATTTCGGCTGGTTCACCACCCTCTTTTTCGTTTTATTATTTCTGGGATTTTACCTGTTAAAATTTGTGCTTTGAATAAGGCGAAAGGGCAAGCCGATGGAATCAGAACATATCGTTGTCTACGTCACAGCGGGGTCTCAAGAAGAAGCGGACAAGCTCAGTCGTGGACTGGTCGAAGAAAAGCTGGCGTTTTGTGTGAACGCGCTCCCGGCTATCCAGTCCACTTATTACTGGGAAGGCAAGCTATGCAAGGATGAGGAAATCCTGCTCATCATCAAAACCCGTTCCAGCAGATTTGACGCGCTGGAAACCTGGGTGCGTAAAAATCATAGTTACGATGTTCCAGAGGTCATCGCGCTCCCCATCGTGAAGGGGTCGCAACCTTACCTGAAAAGCATCGATGACTGGGTCCCCCCACTACCTGGGTAGGACCCGCTACGCAGGCGGAAAAATTTAAGGCTCTGTTCGCCTTACCCTTGGAGGGCATGAAGGCAACGGTGAAATATCACACGCTCACGAGCCCCGAAAAGCCATAAACCCATAGCCCGTTAATACTAGGTCCAGCCCTCAGGCTGGTGCTTCACTCATCAGCCCCAAAATCTCTGGATTAGGAAGAAACAATTGACCTATAATAAACCCATTGAACATTAAAATTGCCCCCACGGCGAGTGGTTCACGACGTGAGCAAACTCCCCCTCGCGGGAGCGAGTTGAGCTATGAGCCATATAAAGATTTCAAAAGACTGGGAAATATCCGGTAACCTCGCGACCCCCGAATCGGTTTTCATGAGCCGCCGAAAGTTTCTGCAAGGCACGGCGCTCACCGCGGTGGCAACCACCGCCCTGCTCACCGGATGCACGTCCCCGCCTCACGACCCTGAGGTCGCGCTCAGTGAAACCGAAAAGAAAATCTATCCCGCCAAACGCAATGAAAATTTTCAGTTGGACCGACCTGTCACTTCCGAACAAATCGCGGCGTCCTACAACAATTTTTACGAGTTCACCCAAGTCAAGGAGGACGTGATCGTGCACGCGCAGGCGTTGCCAAAACGTCCGTGGACGGTTGAAGTCAGCGGGCTGGTTCGGCATCCGAAAATATTCGATGTCGATGACCTGTTAAGAACAATGCCGATCCAAGAACGCCTGTACCGTCACCGTTGTGTCGAAGCCTGGGCGATGGCGGTTCCGTGGACCGGCTTCCCATTGAAAGCCCTGCTCAAACAGGTAGAACCCACATACAAGGCGACCTACGTTCGCATGACCACGTTTTACAAACCGTTCACCGCGCAAGGCCAACTGGCCTTCTGGGAACCCTGGCCCTATATGGAAGGGCTGACCGTTCAGGAAGCCATGAACGATCTGGCCTTCATGGCTGTCGGTATCTACGGACACCCGCTACCGAAACAGCACGGCGCGCCCCTTCGCCTCGCGGTGCCGTGGAAGTACGGATTCAAAAGCATCAAATCCGTGGTCAAGATCGAACTGATCGATTATCGGCCAGCCACGTTCTGGAATACCCTGCAAGGGCTGGAATACGATTTCACCGCCAACGTCAATCCGAAAATTCCACATCCTCGCTGGTCGCAGGCCAAAGAAAAAATGATCGGCACCGGGGAAATCCGCCCCACCCTGCCGTTTAACGGATATGGCAAGCAGGTCGCCAAACTTTACGCTTGAAAAATCTATTGGGCATGGGATATTTCCTTAATGCTTTGCTTTTTTTAAATAAGTCTAATAACATAAATTTTCAATTCATTGACGGAGCCAAGCATCATGAAAAAAGCCACTTTCGGGGCAGGTTGTTTCTGGGGCGTGGAGCTTACCTTCAGCCAGAATTTTGGAGTCACGTCCACAGCCGTAGGATACTGCGGCGGTAGCTTGCCTGATCCGACTTATGAAATGGTGTGCACCGGACAGTCCGGTCATGCCGAAGTCGTCGAGGTGGAATACGATCCTTCCCAGTTAGGCTACGAAGCTTTACTTGAACTGTTCTGGTCCATTCACGACCCGACCACCTTGAACCGACAGGGGCCGGACATCGGCACGCAATACCGTTCGGCCATTTACTTTCACGATGCCGAGCAGGAAACAGCCGCCCGGACATCTATGGAAAAACTTCAGCAGTCCAGCAGGTTTCCGAGTCCCATCGTGACCGAGATCACCGCCGCCCCTAAGTTTTACCGGGCCGAGGAATATCATCAGAAATATTTGGAAAAACGCGGCATGAAAAATTGCCACTGATCCTTAACTTCAAAGAATCCTGAAAATGCGACGCGCTCACAAAACGCTGAAAATCAAATACGGGGCCACGTTTGCGGAAGTCAAACAGGCTTACAAAAAGCAGGCGATGGAATGGCATCCCGACCGGTTTCCAGCCGACGATGAAAACCTGCAAAAACAGGCCACCCAGAATTTCCATAAAATCACCGAAGCCTTCAAGCGGCTGGAAACCTGGCACAACGACAAAGAGCAGGGCAAATTCGACCCGAACCAGCCCGACTACGACGCACCAGATGGTGACCGGGCCGCATCCGAAGAGGGTTGGGAAGATAATCCCCGGCCTGATCTGCCGCAGTTCATCACCCGCACCTGGCGCAACGGCGACAAATACGAAGGCATGGCCGTGGGCGACCAAATGCAAGGACAAGGCATCTTCACCTACGCCAACGGCAGTGTCTACACCGGGCAATTCCGATACGGCAACATGGAAGGCCAGGGAAAGTTCACCTTTTCCAACGGCGATGTTTACACCGGCGGATTTCGTGAAAACCAGTTCTACGGTCAGGGCAAAATGCTGTTTGCCAGCGGCGACCGATACATGGGCAGTTTTGCTAAGGACCAGTACCACGGCGAGGGGATTTTCGTCACCTCCCAGGGCAAGGTGCACGCCGGGCAGTGGGACTACGGATCGCTCAGGTCCGAACCCGAACCGCCTTTCGAGCGGTATTGATTGAAACCACTGTTGAGGTCACACTGAGCCTGTCGAAGTGTGGCCAAAAAAACAAAACCCCCTTTTCATCGCAGAGGGCGCAAAGAGCGCAGAGAAAACATTGACAAAAAAATCCCTCTCCCTCATGGGAGAGGTTAGGTGAGGGTGGGTAAGAAGATTTTCCGGTCTGCGGTCTCCCTTTAACACCCCAACCCACTCCAACCCCAGGCATTTATATGTCCGAATGGACACTCTATATGATCCGCACCAAAAATGGCGCGCTCTATACCGGGATCACCCAGGATGTAAAACGGCGCTTCGCCGAACACGCCGCCGGAGGAAAGAAAGCCTCGAAATATCTCAAAGGCCGTGGACCGTTGAAACTGGTGTTCCAGAAAAAAATTGGTAGTCGGTCGCAGGCGTTAAAAGCCGAGGCCACCATCAAGAATTTGTCGAAGGCGGAAAAGGAAAGGATGACTTTCCCTCGGAATAGCTAACGGAATAACCTCAGATGGTCAATAATTTAGCTATACGTTGGGTTCTATACTTCAATAGTTTCTCTATGTCCTCTTTCCACCCTTTTGGCAAAGGTGGTTCATTCCAGATTAGTTCTTCATACCAGTCCGGGACCATAGATTGATTAAAACCTCTTCTCCCATTTAATGGCGATTCTCCATAAAGATCCATGTAACGCATATAAAATGCGGCCTTAATCGATTTAGAATTATCAGTGGGCCTTACTGTTCCTTTAGGCAACAACACCACATTACATGCACAAGTAAAATCTCCGTGTGGATTTAACTGAATATCGACATGATCAAAAAATCGTTTTTCGAAATCAATTTCCGTTTCTTTATGAGTAAAAATATGGGCCAACTCGAATTGGTTCAGTCCTGTTTTTTTCCAATTAGGGCCACTGTACATACAACCATTAGCGAGAACACACCAGATATGACGGGGAAACGTATTGTCATCGATTATTGCCCGATATTTCACATTGTAGCTTTTTTTCTTACCCTTCCCACTTATATATCTTCTTACACCAGGAAAAACGCATGCAGACCCGTCAAAAAGGTAACAATCGATGTCGATTTTTTCACTAAATAAGCTTGAAAAATAGTCGTAATCTTTCCTGTTTCTGTCCTGAATAACATTAATAACGTCAGGATGAATGTGATAGCTTAATTGAGATAGAACCTTGCATATATCTTTCTCATATTTAGAAATCTTATTCTCGATGAACATTCTCTACCGTTAATTTAAGATTAGATTAATTACACACCCAAAAAACTAAAGGGACCGAATGGTGTTCTATTTAGAAAACTCCCTAATATAAGCCACGATCTGCCACACCTCTTTATCCTTGAGGGTTTTGTACCCCTTCATTTCAGTGCCTTCCGATCCATTCTTGATGACCCAATACAGTTGCCCGTCCGGGATATTTTTCATCATGGCCTTGCAGGTAAAGTTCCTCGGTTTCAGCATCATTTTAAGCGCCGTCATGCCTTTTCCATTGCCGTTGATGCCGTGGCAGGGGTAACAGCCGAAGGGCTTGGCGCCGCCCATATAAAGCTTTCTACCGGCGGACAGGTTTTTTGGGGTGGCTTTTAGAGGATTGGCTTTTTCATAAATTTCGGGAGGCGCGGGTTGGGTCGCCCTGTTTTGAACGCAGTCGTTTTCTCCGGCCTGCGCTGTAGGCATCATGAAGAGTAAGAATAAAACAGCGGCCCCTGCAGAAAAATAAACACCCCGGTTGAATGAATTCACAGGCACGTCTCCTCAACAAATCGTTCTGTATTGATTTTTATTTCTTCCTCACAAACATTTCAATCACGTTGCCGATGAAACCGCCCATGGCCCCGCCAGTTCCGGCGGCCATGACCAGAATATCGTGATCGCCCGCCTGGGACCCAAGATACGCACCCGTGAGAACGCCGAAGCAGATGACGAGCAGATACAGCCTGCCGCCCAGCCAGCCGACAAACCCGCCGATGATGGCTCCCAGGGCTCCGGCACCCGCCATCAATAGGGGGCTGTGAACCACCCAGCCGATGGACAGACCGGTGACCCCCATCAACAAAATTCCGAACACCAGATCATTTTTATCTTTTGTTTTCATCCGTAAATTCCAACACACCCCATCTCTTATAAAAAGAAAGGGCGGATTTTTTTAAATTTATTCCCTGATAATCAAACTCAGGCAGGTGACGCCGCCATCGGCTTTTTCAAACTCGCTCATTTCCAGTTCGATGACCTGGAATCCGTGACTGCGGATTTTATCGGCCACTCTTGAAAAACCGGCGGGTAGTAAAACGAAATCGCCAAGGGTCAGGCAGTTGGCCGCGTAGCGTTCGCTCTCATCCACTTTGATCCATTCAAATTTTTTAAATGAAGACGTCTCCACGCTTGTGGGATCGATGACCAGAATGCCGTTGCCTAAAAAACTGACGGCGCTTTTTAAGTGCAGTCCGCGAAGGACCGGGACGGGGGTACAGGGCTTTTCGGAATGGTCGGCAAGGGCCTGAACGGCTTCTTTATTGGTGCGGGTGGACTGGCCGACATAAACCGCATCGTCCGTCATCAGGACATCGCCGCCATCCAGGGTGACGGGGGGCTGTAAATCAATGATTTTTCGATGGTTGCCCACTTCCCCGGCAACGGATTCCACTTCCCCGCGCCGGCTTTCGGCTTTCATACTGCAGAGCAAGGCCTTATCGCCAAAAATGACGGCGGTGTCTTCGATGAAAACACTGTCCGGGAACCCTTGCAGAGGCTCCAGCGTCACAACGCGCGCGCCTGCCTGCTGTAACGCACGGACATAGCTACTGTGCTGTTCAAGAGCGAGTTTAAAGTCTATCCGGGTTTTTTGTGGATGGCCCGAAAGGGCGTCAATGAAATCAGGACCGGGTTTTCTGACCAGAGCGACGGATGAAAGCATCTAAAGAATATAGCATTCAGAATATTAAATTCCATCCCTGAAATAAATGGACTCTATATTCCTTATTTTATCTTCTTGTTTTCAGTCGATGGTTTTATTGCCCATGAGCCGGGAAAAATACAACATGGGCAATTCTTTTTTGGCTTTTCTAAGAATTTTCATCGTCGCTTTATCCGGTTTGAGATTGAACTGGATTTTTTCAGGACGCGCCATGTAAAGGAAACCGTTCACCATAGTGAAATCGTGCTTGTTAAACCGCAGGATTCTGCGTTGATATTCGTGAGGCGCCTGATGAACCTCATCCAATCTTGACAGGTACTTGTGATCCATTTCGTACATGACACCAACGGTCATCCCCGCGTTGTCTGGGGTGGGCTCGATATTGGACAAACCCAGCCCTTCCGGGGCATTTTCGTCCGAAGGGACTTTATTGAACACCACCCTGTGGGCCGAGAGGGTAACCGCCAATTTGGCGACATAGTCCAGGCCCTGCTCCTTGAAATAGTCTTCGTTCATCAACTCCCCGTAAGCGAAAAAATTTATTATCTCTGCCATTTAAGACTCCATCGTGATATTTTCTTATTACAAATGCCAGTGGCATTAAATTTGGTGACAAAAGGAAGACTATGTTATAATTCAACCCGTCATCCACTTCAACATTATTGGGTCTGGTTCAAAAAATTAAAGCACTTGGCGGTGGTTTGCCAGGGAAATTGCTTTTGTCCTGATTGACTTCAATCAACTCGTCTCGTTTTGAGCGGGTGAAAATAATCGGAATTTCAATTAATAACAAATAGGAGACTTATATGCCAGCCGGTAAAGTTGTTACAGTATCTGACGCTGAATTTGAAGCATCGGTTGTTCAAAATGGGAAACCCGTCATTGTGGATTTCTGGGCCGAGTGGTGCCAGCCCTGCAAAATGCTCGCTCCCACAGTAGAAGAAATTGCCAATGAATACGATGATAAAATTCTAGTGACGAAATTAAACGTCGATGACAACCCCGCAACCGCCACAAAATTCGGCATTCGCGGTATCCCTACCTTATTGTTTTTCAAAGACGGCCAGGTGGTTCAGCAAATTGTGGGCGTCAAAACAAAGGCGGAAATCAAGAAAATCATCGATGAAAACCTGTTTGCTGCTTCCTGAGCGCTCTGAAAATTTCCTGCCTGCATAAATTTAAAGGCTCGACCGATTAATCCGGCGAGCCTGATGCTCTCAAAAGTATTTTTCAGCCCACCCACTGGATGGGAAAAAACTATACCGATTCGTAAACCGGGCGAAGACCCAACCCTTCGATCATATCGATGTCTTTTTTGGGGTCCTGGCCTTTGGTGGTGAGGTAATTGCCGCCCAGAATTCCGTTGGCGCCCGCCGCAAACAGTTTTTTCTGCTGATCGCTGAACACTTCCTCACGCCCGCCGCAGACAAACAAATCCATTTTGGGTAGCACCAGCCGCAATAACGCGATGACCCGGAGCGCTTCATAAAGATCCATGACGCCCAGATGCTCAAGGCCCGTGCCTTCGATCGGTTTCAAAAAATTGATCGGCAACGATTGCGTTCCGAGCGCCTTGATGTCCAATGCGAGCTCCACTCTTTGGGCATACGTTTCACCCATGCCAAACACCCCGCCAACGCAAACCTGAAGCCCGGCTTCCTTGGCGTTTTCCACAGCCCTCACTTCATCCTCGTAAGTGTGCGTGGTGACGATGTTTTTGAAATGGCTGGCGGCGGTTTCCAGATTGTGATGACAACGATCCAGACCGGCTGATTTCAATTCCTTCAAATTCTCCAGGCTCATGAGCCCCATCGAACAACAGGTTTCCAAACTTGTTTCCGCTTTAATGCGTTTGACCGCTTCGATGATTCGATCCAATTCCTTGCGGTCGTCCATTGCCGTTCCGGAGGTGACGATGGAAAATTCGTTGGACCCAAACGCCTCAGCTTCCTTGGCGGCGGCCACGATCTCGTCCACGTCCATCAATTCATATTCCGGCGAGTCCGTTTCAAACTGGCTCGATTGGGCGCAGAAGGAACAATCCTCCACGCAACGGCCCGATTTCGCATTGACGATGGAACAGATTTTTACATCCGGGCCTTTGAACCGGTCGCGGACTTTATCCGTGCCTATGAACAGGTAATCCAGTTCTTCATGGGTCAGCGTTTCCAACTGCAACGCATCGGCACGCGAGACACTCTCCCCTTGAAGAGCGTTGTCGATCAGTCGATCCATAAATTCTTTTTGCATGGCAATCAATTCTTTAATTTGGAGTTGTGGAATTCTACCACAAATTTATTCGTAATTTAGCAGTTTGACCAGATCCGCCCCTGAAGTGACCGGAGCCAGACAAGTTCCCTGACGGCAGACATAAGCCGTGGTCTTGCCATCCACCACCTTGCGCCCGGTAAGAAGCGGGACTTCCTTGGCCGCCTGTTCCACCTCATCCGCCCAGGCGAAGGCAAAAACGGCGTTGGGGAAAAAGCCTCGGCGAATGGTTTTCAGCATCTCATCGGTGGACGAATGGTTTCGTGGAGCCACAATGGCAACTTCTTTCAACCCGCCCAGATAAAGATGCATCGCCTGCATCATGAACGCCGAGTTCAACCCGTATTCCATGATGTCTTCATGAAACGCCATGAAGATTTTCTCTGCGTGGGCACTGAGCGCGGGATCGGCCATATAAGCGGACAATCTCAGAAACGCCATCGCCGCGTTGCTGTTGCCGGAAGGCTCGACTCCGTCGTATCCGGAGATTTGCCGGACGATCAGGTTTTCCGCATCGTCGGCGGTTTCGTAATAAGCGCCGTCCGAGGAAAATTTTTCCTCTACCAGGGCCATCAAATCTCCGGCATGGCCAATATACTCTCCCTTATAGGTTGCCTCGTAAAGGTCCAGACAGGCGACCGCAATCGAGGAGTAATCGAACAGATAACCGTCGTAACGCGCTTCGCCCTCCCGGTAGCGGCGCAACAACTTGCCGTCCGGTTGATGCAACGTCGTGAGAATAAAGTTCATCGCCGTTTCGGCTTTTTCGATGCGCTTGGAATCGTCCAAAACCCTTCCGGTTTTTGCCATGGCGGAGATCATCAATCCGTTCCATGAGGTGAGGACCTTATCGTCCAGCAAGGGGCGGATGCGCTTGTTACGAGTTTCCAGGAGCAATTGCCGCGCCCGTCCCAGTTCTTCTATAACTGTGGGTTCATCCACCCTCAACTCTTTGGATAATTCCGCCACCGATTGCGTGACATTGAGATTATTCTTGCCCTCGAAATTTCCGCCTGACGTGACGTTGTAGTAGGGCATGGCGATGCTGGCTGTTTTATGCCCCAGAACCTGTTCGATCTCCTCCTTGGTCCACACATAAAACTTGCCTTCCACGCCTTCACTGTCTGCGTCTTCCGCGCTGTGAAATGCTCCTTCAGCCGAAGTCATGTCGCGGTCGATGTATTGCAACACGTCGTTGGCGTGGTCCGCAAACTCCTGTTGGCCGTTGACCTGATAGGTCTCGATCAACGCCGTGACAAACAGCGAGTTGTCGTACAGCATCTTTTCAAAATGCGGGATCAGCCATTTGTAGTCGGTGCTATAACGGCTGAGACCACCGCCAATCTGGTCGTAGATGCCGCCGTTCTTCATGGCCTTCAAGGTGTTCTCGGCCATCGCCAGACTGTGTGCTTCACCGGTCCGGCGGTGATGCCGCAACAATAAAGACAGCCCCATCGAAGGAGGAAATTTGTTTTGCTGTTGAAAGGCAAACCCGTGATTCAAGGAATCGTAATGCCGCCCGAACAGCTCCGCCGCCTTGTCTTCGCCGTCAAAATCCAACGTGTCGAGCGACCCGCTTTTCGTTTCCCTGGCCGAAGAATTACGAATGGCCTGAATCAAAGCCGCGCCCTGTTTCTCGACTTTTTCGTGTTCGTTCTGCCAGGTGTTGTTGAGGAATATCAAAACATCCTCGAACGAAGGCAGGTTGTGCCGTCTTTCCGGAGGAAAATAGGTGCCGCCATAAAAGGGAATCCCCTCTGGCGTGATAAATACGTTCAACGGCCACCCGCCCTGCTGACCCAGGTTCTGCACTGCCTGCATGTAAATGCTGTCCACATCCGGGCGTTCTTCGCGGTCCACCTTGATGCTGATGAAATGGCTGTTGAGTAATTTCGCCAGTTCCGGGTCTTCAAACGATTCCCGCTCCATCACGTGACACCAGTGACAGGTGGCGTAGCCGATGCTGACCAGCAGGGGCATGTTTTTTTCTTTGGCAATTTTAAACGGCTCATCCCCCCAGGCGTACCAGTTCACTGGATTGTGCGCGTGCTGAAGCAGGTAGGGGCTCTTCTCGTGTACGAGTTGATTGGTGAAGGGAAAATCGTTCATGAAAGATTCGAGGGAAATGCCGATTAATTTTATAGTTTTCCAAAGCGATCGAAAAAATCGGGAAACGATTTTTCCACGCACTTGGGATTTTTAATTTTAACGCCGGGGATTTTTAACCCGGCCAGCGCAAAGCTCATGGCCATGCGGTGATCGTCGTAAGTTTCAATCTCAGCCCCCGAATATTGTTCCGCCGGGCGGATGGTCAGATAATCTTCACCGCTATCCACCTCAGTTCCCAGCCGGGAAAGTTCCATTGCCAATGCCTCGATACGGTCGGTTTCCTTGATCCTTAAATTACCGATCCCCGTGATGGATGTTTTCCCTTCGGCGAACAGAGCAACCACCGCCAGCGTCTGCACCACATCCGGCATGTTATTCATATTGATGGTGATTCCCTTTAAAGGGTTCCCTTTTACGCGGATTTTTTCCGAAGACTTCTCGATTTCACAGCCCATTTGCGCGAGCACATCAACAAATTGCGCGTCCCCCTGAACGCTGTCCGGGTTCAAACCGGTGAGGGAAATCTCCCCGCCCGCCACCGCCGCCGCCCCCAGGAAATAGGACGCGCTCGACCAGTCGCCCTCGACCCGGTAGTCCCTAGCCCGGTAGTGCTCACCGGCAAAAACTTTAAAGCGTTGGTAATTCTCATTTTCTACACGGACTCCGAAGGCCCCCATGATGTCCAAAGTGATGTCGGCATAGGTTTTGGAGGTGAGGTCCCCCTGAATGCGGATCGTGGTGTCGTTGGCAAAATAGGGCGCGGACAGGAGAATCGAGGTCAGGTATTGACTGCTTTTGTTCCCCGCCAGACGCACCTCCCCGCCCGGAACCTGTCCGCCGTGAATCTCCAAAGGTGGGCATTGATTGCCCCTGACCGACACCGCCTCAACCTGCATTTGCTTGAGACAATCCAGCAAATCGCCGATGGGCCGCTCCTGCATGCGTTTATCGCCGTTTAAACGCGTCACCCCGTTTGCCAGGGTGGAAAACGTGGTCAGAAAACGCATGGTGGTGCCGGCGTTGCCGACGAATATTTCCTCGGCCGGGGCGGTTATTTTCCCGCCCGTACCGGAAACGATAAAGGCTTTCCCGTCCTCCCGCCTAACCGGAATACCGAAGCGAATCAACGCCTCGCTCATATAATGCGTGTCGTCGCTGAACAGGGGGTTCTCGACCCGGCACTCGCCGTCAGCCAGAGCGGCGATCAACAACGCCCGGTTCGTGTAGCTCTTCGATGCGGGAATATCCACGGTGGCGGACAGGTGTTCGACAGGCTGGATTTCGATCAAGGAAACTCCCCTTACAGTTTTGTTTATAACTGGTTAAGTAGATAAACGAAGTAATATAACATACCGCAAAAAGTGATCTTTAATTATATTCAGGAATTTTATATACTGAACGCTTGAAAAACTTCTACCCGCAGGAATTGCGGGGCCATTTTTCTTGAAAGGAAGCAACCCTCATGGCCGACAAATGGATGATTCGCGGGTCTCAATTCGCTAACTGCAATTGCGACTTTGGATGCCCCTGCCAGTTCTATTCAAAAACAACCCACGGCTTTTGCGAGGCCAGCAACAGCGTGCTCATTGAAGAAGGGTATTTCAACGACACCCCCTTGGACGGCCTGTCCTTCGTCCTGCTGGTAAAATGGCCGGGAGAAGTTGCTGAAGGTAACGGAAGCCAGCAGGTCATTATTGACGAGCGCGCCAACCCAGAACAGCGCGAAGCCATTCGCAAGATCGCTCATGGCGAATCCACCGCACCTGGCTCCACGCATTTTTTTATTTTCAACAGTACCATGTCCGAAGTGCATGACCCGCTCTTCGCGCCCATAGAAATGAGTATTGATGTCGATGAACGACGCGCTCATACAAAAATTAAAGGACTGGTCGAATCCACAGGCTCGCCGTTAAAAAACCCGTTCAACGGCGAGGAAATGAAAAAAGGAATTCATCTGCCCAAGGGTTTTGAGTACACCTATGCCGAGGTGGGGTCGGGCAATTCCAAAGTAACTTCTGATATCGAACTGGATCTCAACGAAAGCCACGGCCATTTCAATATCCTGCACATGAATCAGGACGGCGTGATTCATCACGAATTGTCCGGCGCGTAATCGGATGCCGCCAGCCCCGCATTTGCCAAGGCGGGATTTCTGGGCCGTCATCTTATCCCTCACCGGCGTCACCCTCTTGTCCTGGGCTTATCTGTTTTCCCTGGCGGGCGACATGTCCATGCCCCAGGGCATGGACGCCATGCAGATGGCTTCCTGGACCCCTCGATATTTCCTGATGATGTTTCTCATGTGGGCCATCATGATGGTCGGCATGATGTTGCCTTCCGTCACTCCCACTGTCTTGATCTACGCCGCCGTCGCCCGAAAATCAGCCCGGCAGGGAACCCCCGTCGCCCCCACAAGCGTGTTTGTCTCCGGCTACCTCGCGGTCTGGATAGTCTTCAGCGTGTTTGCGACCCTCCTGCAAATGGGGTTGGAACGGGCCGGGCTCTTGTCCCCCATGATGGTTTCTAAAAGCTCCATTTTGGGAGCCGCGTTGCTCATCCTCGCTGGCGTTTATCAATGGTTGCCCTTGAAAGACAAATGTCTGGATCATTGCCGCTCGCCGGTGGATTTTATTTCTCATCATTGGCAGAGCGGCACACTCGGCGCGTTTAAAATGGGTCTGTCCCACGGAGGGTATTGCCTCGGTTGCTGCTGGGCGTTGATGGCTCTGCTGTTCGTGGGCGGGGTGATGAACCTGCTCTGGATCGCCCTGATCGCGTTATTTGTGCTACTGGAAAAGATCCTGCCGCTGGGAGACAGGGGCGGACGCGTATCGGGAATTTTGATGATTATCACCGGTCTGGCGATCGGGTTTATGGGAACGTGAATCGGTCCTGTTCCCCGGCATCCCCACGCTTGTTTCCCTTCCCAGATTTTGCTAACATGCGCTCTCACTGAGAGAGTTGTTTAATATTGCTTTATCCTGATGATTGAAAAAGCTCATCGGGACCCGGGTCATGAGTGAAAAAAAAGAGACCTTATGGTATCGGCTGTGGGATCATAAGTCCGAAAAGGAAAAAAAACGCCTGCGGTCGCTGATTCCGTGGATTCTTTACGGAGGCTTGATCATGTACGGAATCATTTACCTGTCGATTCTCAATACGGTGCACCGGTATAATCCCGGTCCGGCGGTCAAATCCTGGTTCGGCGGAGACAGCCCGGAAATTCTCAAGGCCCGGAACAAGGAAAAAGCCCAGCAGGAAGCGAGCTACAAGGGCTTGCGCAAGCGCGTCGCCGGCGGCCGCTAGCGGGCAACGCCCGCAGGAAAAGTTGACGGGCGATGGGTTTTTGATCGGCCCAAGCTGGATTGTTGAATCATATTGTTTGAATTAAAAATTTCCCTGGGAGGCATTCCCTGAAACGTCTGGTTTACATTTTCAATATGTTTTACCTTTTTTCGCTGTCTTTGTGGGTGGCGGGAATGTTTCTTCTGGGCATCCTGGTCGAGATCATAGTTCGCATCACCCTCAAGGAACAGCCTTTGGTGGGGAGCGCCATCATGAACAAGATCATGGACGCGTACAATGTCCAGATCATCTACACCTGTATTGGGTTGATGCTGGCGGCAGAAGTGATCAAGTATCTGGTGACTAAATACAGCCAGGCTGGGCTAAAACGTATCGTGGTCACCAAGCGGGCCTACACGAAGGAAGTGGTTTTCGCGATCATGATCGTCCTGGCGATTTATATGGGAAGCATTCTGAGGCCGGAAATGCACCGGGTGGATCAACTCAAAAAAGCCAATCCCGCAGATGTGAAGCTCCAGATACAATTCGACAGGTTTCATTCCAAATTCACCTGGATCTATACCGTCAACATGATTCTCGGATTGTCCCTATTCTATATTCACGGCAAGGAGATGGTCCGGTTCAGGGAGGACCCGCCCGGCGGGTCATAGTTTCATTCCGTCCGTTCTTTCCGGAGCCTTTTAAAAACCGATTAGATGTCAATTCGTTTTCCTGCCTTTTTTTTCATTGCACTGCTTTGCTTGCTGGGGGTGTTCACGGCTCTGCCTGAAACGCGTGCCGATAACAAAGAGGCGTCCCGCAAAAACGATTACTCGTTCATGGCCAGAATCAAGGACGGACTTTTTAAAAGAGGGTCCACCTTTGATGAAACAAAAGAGTATCTCAAGGAATGCAAGAAGAAGGACAGAACCTGTCAGCTCTGGTGGTTTGAGGACGAGCTCCCGCAGAAACTGATCGAACTGGACAGCTTCTGGATCGATATTTATGAAGTCACCAACGCCCGCTATCTCGAATTTGTTAAGGCCACCGGGCATCGTCCGGCTCTGGACGACTCCTGCCAGACCGCAAAATGCCGGGAAGGAAATTTATGGAACGGAAATTCCTTCCCGCCGGAGATCGCCGACCAGCCGGTCACGCAGGTCAATTGGTATGACGCGGACGCCTATTGCGCCTGGATGGGCAAACGCCTGCCGTCGGAGGCGGAATGGGAAAAAGCCGCCCGTGGACCCAAGGGAAATGTTTATCCCTGGGGAACGGGTTCCCCAAAAGGAAAGGCCACTTTTAAAAGAAAATGGCAGGGCGCGTTGACCATGACCGATGTCGGCTCCTACCCTAAAGGCGAATCTATTTACGGGGTGTTCGACATGGCTGGAAACGTCTGGGAATGGGTGGACGACTGGTACCACTTCAAATATTACAGCCTGGGGCGAAAGAAGAACCCAAGGGGACCCGCCAACGGAGATTTCAAGATGGTTCGCGGAGGTTCCTGGGTCAACTACGAAAACGCCCTCAGGAGTGCCTTCAGACGATGGAGCCGACCTGAAGTCCGCTTCAACGACACGGGATTCCGTTGCGCCAGGGATGACATGGATGGGGTCTCTAAAAAATGAAACCAAAAAGAACTGACGAACTGACCGATCGCGAAAAAGAGATCCTCACTCCTTATGTCTCTGATGTGGACGCCAACGTCTTCGCGCTGAAAAATCTCAACCCCGAAGTGATCGGCGCCGCATTGGCCCGTTACAGCCGCGCACCTACCGGGCTAAAGGAAACCATCGCGCGCGAGTTTCTCAACCCCGATGGCACTCCTAATGAAATCAAGGGCAGTGCCCTGATCGACCGGGTGGTGAATAAATTCGGCGATGAGTCGGTCGCTGAGCTCGCGGTCGCACCGCTTTGCATGGAAGACGTTTCCAACCTGATGACCAAGATCATCGAAGACTGTCGAATCGGCGGCTCGCCCATTGAAGAATCGACGCGCTACGTTTTATACGATCAGAAAAAAAACGGCGAGTGGCGTTATGTCCGGCCTCCAAACATCCTGCAATCCGGGCTGGGCAATAAGTTCACCGAAACGATGGAGTTCCTTTTTAATACCTACGCGGGTCTGGTCGAACCCATGCAGGAGCTGTTCCGCAAGCGCCTGCCCAAAGAAAAATTTCAAATCGAAGTGGACCGTGATGGGAAACCCGTAAAAGCTGGTTTAGATAAGTTGGAAAACGACGGCGAGCGCAAGGCGCACTCCATCGCCTACGGCTTCACCATCCGAAGCGCGGCCTGTGACGTGATCCGCTGCATCCTGCCCGCCTGTACCAAGGCCAATATGGGCTTAGTTGGCAACGGCCGGTTTTATTCCGGATTGATTTCCAAACTCCTCACCCAGGACCTTAAGGAAGGGCACACCCTGGCAGGCGGCATCCAGAAGGCGCTCAACACGCAGATCCCCACCTTCATCAAGCGGGCGGCGAAAAATAATTATCAGGCGGACAACCACCGCAACATGCGAAAACTGTGCGCCGAGTTGCTTGCGGGCATCCCGATAGAAAAATCCGCCGAAGTGGTCCTGCTCGACGACCCCCCTGGGGAACAGCAGACCCACCTTTTAGCCAGCATGATCTTTCCCCACGTTCAGCACTCGACCGAACAAATAAGAAACGTCGTTCGTTCCCTGGGCGAAGACAAGCGTAAAGAAATTTTCGCCGCTTATATCGGCGAACGAAAAACCAAAAGGGACCGTCCGGGCCGGGCTCTGGAGAACGGGTATCCCATCAATTTCGATATCGTGGCCGGGTTTGCCGAATACCGCGACCTTCAGCGCCACCGAATGCTGACTCAGCAAAGACAGGACCTGGGAGTCCTGTTGGGGTATTCAGTCCCGCAGGAGATCGCCGAAATTGATAGAAAAGACATCGTCCGGGAATGTTTTGAGCGGAGTGAAGACCTTAACGGCGACCTCAAAAAAGCCGGGATGGAGGAAGAAGCCCAATATGTCACTTTATTCAATCATTACATCCGCTGGAACGTGGGCATGAACTTAAGGGAACTTGGGCATCTTGCGGAACTGCGGACGCAAAAAGCCGGCCATCCGAAATACCGCCGCACCGTGCAATTGATGACGAAACTTTTTCTAAAACGGTCGCCGGAAATGGAACCAATCCTTCAATTCGTGGACCATAATGACTACGACGGCGGCATCACCCGCGCCGATCAAGAGGCCCGTACTGCCCGTAAAAGCCTCGCATCTAACCTCTTCGACGACCAGGATGACTGACCGGCCCAAGGCCGGTGACTCTCCCCCATGCTGAATCCTGCCAACAGCGATGCTCCCGACTCAACCAGCGATTGCCCCGTTTCCTTCCCTGGAAGTGTGGCCGTAATAAGATTTCTCGGCTGAGTGGGTTCTCTACCATCCCCCTCCATCCCTGGGGGATACAATTTTTTTGAGATTTTGAGAAAAATCGACAATTTTATGGTAGTCTTATGCGCTTTGATATCCCCTAACCCTTTCTTTACTGTGAGAGAAAAGTGATGAAGATAGGTATTCCTAAAGAAGTCCATGCTGGCGAAAAACGGGTGGCGACCACCCCCGAGGTCGCAAAACAGCTGATCAAACTTGGTTTTGAAGTCGCCATTGAGGCGGGCGCTGGTTCTGCGGCCCATTATTCCGATGCTTCTTTTGTTGAAGCGGGCGTCACGGTTATAAAAAATACCAAGGATCTCTGGAGCGACAGCGACATCATTTTAAAAGTTCGTGGCCCCGAAGCAAACGAGGTGAAATTGCTTAAAGAGGGACAAATTTATATTTCGTTCCTTTGGCCGGCGCAAAATCCCGAACTGCTCAAAAAATTAGCCGACAAAAAAGTCACTGCCCTGGCAATGGACATGGTGCCACGTATTTCCCGTGCTCAAAAAATGGACGCGCTCAGCTCCATGGCGAATATAGCCGGATACCGGGCCATTGTGGAAGCCGCCCAGCATTTCGGACGATTTTTTACCGGGCAGATCACAGCGGCGGGAAAAGTTCCTCCGGCAAAAGTCATGGTGATTGGTGCTGGGGTTGCGGGATTGGCTGCTATTGGCGCCGCTAAAAGTATGGGCGCCATTGTACGGGCTTTCGATACCCGGCCGGAAGTGAAAGAGCAGATCGAGAGCATGGACGCAGAATTCCTGGAACTTGATTTTGAAGAAGAGGGTTCCGGCACCGGCGGATATGCGAAGGTGATGAGTAAAGAATTTATCGAAGCAGAAATGGCCCTCTTTAGGGAGCAGGCCAAGGAAGTGGATATCATCATCACGACCGCGTTGATTCCCGGCAAGCCGGCTCCAGAACTGATTATGGAAGATATGGTTGAATCCATGAAAGACGGTAGCGTGATTGTTGACTTAGCCGCTGAACAGGGGGGCAACTGCAAGCTGTCTGAAGCGGGAAAAGTGGTCAAGGTGCATGGAGTTTCCATTATCGGATACACCGATTTACCGAGTCGTCTGGCGGCAACGTCGAGCCAGTTATATGGAACGAATTTACGCCACTTGCTCACCGACATGTGCAAGGAAAAAGACGGGATCGCAAAAATAGATTTTGATGACGAAGTGGTCAGAGGTGCTACCGCTGTCAAGGAGGGTGAGATCACCTTCCCACCGCCTGCGCCAAAACTTTCAGCGGCGCCGGCCAAACCGGCTGAACCCGCTAAACCACCGGAAGCGCCCAAAGAAGAAAAACCATCCTGGGTGGGTCCTGCGGTCACTTTCGGGGTTGGGGCATTGGCCTTGTTAGGATTGGGTGCCGTTGCGCCTGCATCCTTTATGGCCCACTTTACGGTATTTGTTCTGGCCTGCTTTGTCGGCTATATGGTCATCTGGAACGTGACTGCGGCTTTGCACACTCCGTTAATGAGTGTGACCAACGCCATCAGCAGTATCATTATTGTGGGGGCTATTTTGCAGATCAGTTCGGGAGAAAATCTTTTGATGGGAGTGGCGGCGTTCGCAACGTTTATCACTGCAATTAATATAGTGGGCGGGTTTGCGGTAACACGCCGCATGCTTAACATGTTTCAAAAATAGGAGGCGATTAGATGAGCGCAGGTATTATAACCGCCTCTTATGTTGGGGCAACCATTCTCTTTATTCTTGCGTTGGGCGGATTGAGTAATCCGGCAACTTCCCGGCGTGGAAACCTGTATGGCATGCTGGGCATGGCCATTGCCCTTGTAGCCACCATCTCAGGGGTCACAGCCAATATAGAGATTTTGATCGGAGCATTATTGATAGGCGGTAGTATTGGCCTGGTTCTGGCGCGTCGCGTGCAAATGACGGAAATGCCCGAACTGGTCGCCATTCTGCATAGTTTGGTAGGGCTGGCCGCAGTTCTGGTTGGTTTTGCCAAATTCATGGATCCCAATGTGCATTTTATCGGGGTGGAACTCACCATCCATGATATCGAAACCTACCTGGGAATTCTTATTGGGGCGGTCACGTTTTCAGGTTCCATCATTGCATTTGGAAAGCTCAGCGGAAAAATCACCGGGAAAGCCATGTTATTGCCGGCTCGACATTGGCTCAATCTAGGCTTGCTACTGGGTTCCATTTATTTGTGTAGCCTATTTGTCGATCAGTCTGCCGCGGGCGGTGGAATGATGCCTCTGTTGATAATGACAGGAATCGCCTTGTTGTTCGGGATTCATATGGTCATGGCGATCGGCGGGGCAGATATGCCTGTAGTGGTTTCCATGCTCAACAGCTATTCCGGCTGGGCTGCCGCGGCAACGGGTTTCATGCTCAATAACGACTTGCTCATTGTGACGGGCGCATTGGTCGGTAGTAGCGGTGCAATCCTCAGTTACATCATGTGTCGAGCCATGAACCGTAAGTTCTTGTCCGTTATTGCCGGAGGCTTTGGCGCAACCACAGGCGGAGGCGCTTCTTCGGCCTCGGCTGAAGATCAGGGCGAAGTGGTTGCGATGCAAGCCGCCGAGGTTGCAAGCCTGCTGAATGAATCAAAGGAAGTCATGATCATTCCGGGATACGGCATGGCCGTCGCCCAGGCCCAGCACATCGTATGCGAAATCACCAAAGCACTACGCGCCAAGAAAGTGAATGTGCGGTTTGGCATTCATCCCGTTGCCGGGCGTATGCCGGGACATATGAATGTTTTGCTGGCAGAAGCCAAGGTTCCCTACGACATCGTTTTTGAAATGGATGAAATCAACGACGATTTCCCGGATATTGATGTTTCGATCGTCATTGGAGCCAACGACATTGTCAACCCCTCAGCGCAGACGGACCCGGACAGTCCCATTGCGGGAATGCCGGTATTGGAATGCTGGAAGAGTGGCACCACCATTGTGCTGAAACGCGGTATGGCCACAGGTTACGCGGGAGTGCAGAATCCGTTGTTCTTCAAAGAGAACACCCGCATGTTGTTCGGCGACGCCCGGACCAGTCTGGACGAGGTTTTCAAAAACCTTTAAACGTGTGGATTTTCACAATTATTGTCATGCTGAGCTTGTCGAAGTATGACCTAAATAATAAAGGCTGTTTTCACACTTCGACAGGCTCAGTGTGACAGTTGTGGGGAACAAAAATGGATTTTTTCCCAGTCAGTCAGCCGAAAAAGTAAATACAATGCCGCCGTCCAAGGACGGGACGAGCACCTGGTTGTTCCTGGCATCAAATGATATTCCCGTCGGCGTGATCATGTTTTTTCGTAATACCTCAAGGGCAGAATATTTTTTGATCCGGTAGATTTCCCCCGCCTTGGAACTGGAAACAATCATGTTTCCCTCGTGATCGAGATCGATCCCGTCCAGACTTTTAAACGCCCCCTGAAAAACTGTCAGGATATTTCCCTGCATGTCCATCGCGATTATTTTCCCACTCCCCGTGGTTACTAGTAACCTATTGTGCGGCCTTTCGTAAACCATCCCCTTGGGAAGGCCAAGACCCGGTCCCCTGGCCAGAATCGTGACTTGATATACTTTTGACGGATCGATTTTAAAAATCGTATTGCCCCTCGTATCCAACACAAACAAATGACCATCGGGTCCCAAAGCGAGGCCGTTTAAGTCTCTTGCGCCTAAAAGCGCCAGATCCACCGTCCCCAACAACTTGCCGGAATTTTTGTCGAAGCGGCGAACCGTGTCGATATCGGCCACATAAAGATTAGAGCCCGAAATGGCCAATCCCTTAGGCGCGTTCAAGGTCACGCCGTTCTTGCCGCTGGTGATAAAATGCTTGTCGATGAGTTTTCCTTTAGCGCCAAGTTTTACGATGTATGCAATACCGTCTTTTGCTCGGGGAGAACCCACCACGTTGGAAACGTAGTACATCCCGGTGGCGGGATCGACGATGAAACTATCCGGTTTGTCCATGCCGCGCAGTTGAAACGCTTGGGCTGGAGAGAAAAACAGAGTGAGAAACAGAAGGGTTAGAGGTAAAGTTAAGGGGCGCATGATATGGGTGCTAAATTTGTCCTCTCCCCCTTGGGGGAGAGGATTTAGGTGAGGGGGGATGTTGAGTTTTTTCCATGTTTTGAGGACGAGATAATTTTTTAGGACTAGTAATACCGCATTTTAATGCCAATATGGGAATTATGGACCAATCAAGCAATAGTATCCGAAAAAGGAAGTTCTAACTCTAATTAAAAAGGTGAGTCGTATGTCTTTAGACATTATTAAATCTCAAATTGAAAAGTTCCTGATTTCCAAGACTCCTGAGGTAATGGCTATTAGAGGCGATTGGGGGGTAGGTAAAACATACAGTTGGAAAAAGTTTCTGAAGGAAGCTAAAAATGAAAATAAGATAACACTCAAACGATACTCTTATGTATCCCTTTTTGGTCTCAATTCATTGGAGTCGCTTAAGTATGCCATTTTTGAGAATGTAATTAACAGGGAACTTATTGGCACCGAAGCTAGCGTTGAAACTTTCAAGGAGAATAGGCTAGCTTTATTAGAGTCTTTAAGTAGAAAAACTCTTAATCCTTTGAAAAAATTTCTTTCTTTAGGGAGTCTTACACTTCCCCTTGAATCACTTTCATTTTTATCCCTCAATGAAACGTTGATTTGTGTTGATGATTTAGAAAGGCGTGGTCATGGCCTGGACCCAAAAGATGTTCTTGGATTGATTTCATTTTTGAAGGAACAAAAGCGATGCAAAATTGTTCTGCTTCTCAATGATGAGAAAATGGGTTCAGATGAATATTTTGACCACAGAGAGAAAGTGTTTGATATTCAGTTAAAGTTTGATCCAACTGCTGAAGAATCCGCATCAATAGCATTTGAAAAAAAGAATAGCGAATTTGCTATTTTAAAAGAACTTACTCAAAAATTGGAAATTAATAATATTCGTGTTTTGAAGAAAATTGAATATTTTGTTGAACAAGTAATTCCACTTTTGAAGGGTTATGAGGAAGAGGTTACTTATGGAGCCATTCATTCTCTGACCCTATTTACGTGGTGTTATTACTGCTCTAAGGATGGAGCTCCCACCTTAGAATTTGTTACTAATTCTACCTATAGTAGTTACCTTGGACTTGAAAAGGATAAAGAAGAAAATGAGGAGGAAAGTGACTGGAGGGCAATTTTAAGAAAATATAATTATACGTCTTTTGATAATATCGATCGTGTTTTAGCTGAATCTGTTCAAACAGGTTTTCTTAATAAAAAAGATTTTATCAAAGAAGCATCTGCAAAGAATGATGAGATAATTGGCTCAAAAGGTAGGGATTCCTTTTTTGCCTCTTGGAAGGCATATCATAATAGCTTTAACAATAATGAGGATGAGGTGATTAATGAGATTTACGAAAGCTTAAAAACAAATATACTCTTTATTTCCCGATTAGACTTGAATGGCGCGGTAAACCTATTCAGGAAACTTAGTCAGGACCAAAAGGCATCGGAAATGATAGACTTTTATATGGAAAATAGAAGTGATGAAAGCCAAATTTTCAATTTAAATGAAGGATTGTTTCCGGGCGATAAAATCGACGACGAAATCGTTCAAAAATTTAATTCCGTTTATGAGGATTCAGTGCTCGAAGAAAATGCATCTCAAGTTCTAGGGCGTATCGCAGGTACAAATTCCTGGAATCCTAGTGATGTGGTTGTTCTGGCAAATACATCTGTTGAAGAATATTTTCAGTTATTTAAGTCAGAAGCTGGGGAGCATCTTTCTTCATATGTTAAAAGGTGCTTGGAGTTTGGTGGGTATGGTGATTCTAATAAGGAATATACGAAAATAGCGCAAAATGCACGTGAAGCACTAATTAGGATTGGGGACGAGAATGATATTAATAAACTCAGAGTGAGAAAATTTGGGATTGAAATCCCAGAAGAAACACATAGGGAGAGGGATTGAGCCAAATCCCCCCGGTCCTTGTGGTATTTAACATTAGCCTTCATGCCCGGCACGGGTACTACGTAGAAGGGGGGAGCAAATCAAAATCCATCCCCTCATCCTATTCAGGAAGGTCTTGCTTGAGAGGCTTGCCGTAGCCGACCAGTTCCACATAGCCTTTGCCCTGGACCGGGCGGCCCTCAAAAGTTCCTTCGATGGAGACACTGCCCTCCCAATACGACCCGGATATGGAGCGCAAATGGGAAAGCTCCTGATCGGCCAGGTCGGGTTGGATGTTCAGCCGCGTGCCAAAATCCGCCAAAGTGATGACCCATCCTGCGGGATAGATGATGTTCGTTTTCTTGCTGGTCCAGTCGCCCGTGACTTCGACGGAAAATTCGTCTTTGACCAGATGACGGGATTTGCTGTCGGGGGATACCAGCGTTCCGCTGGAAAAAGGGTCCACCCCACCGTCTTTCTGGCGCAATTGATACAGCATGATCTCGGTGTTGTTATCGAGTTTCAGCGAAAACCAGTCCCACCCCACCAGTTTGGGGTTCAATTGGTCGCTGGAGAATTCCCGGTCCATCCAACTGGTTCCTGTAACCTCATAGGCCTTCCCCTTGATGAAAACTTTTCCTGTGGTCTGCATTCGGGTGTAGGAAAAATAATGCGAGGCGTTGCCTTCCTGATCGCCTTTGCGGCTGATGCCACCCTTGCCGTGAAACACCATGTCTTTGACCGGAATGAGTTTTAAATCCACCCCGGTTCCCGATTCGATGGCTTTCAGCCGATGCGCCCCGCCCCTCTCAGTAAGAACCCAATCCTCGTTCCACACCAGAAACCGGTCCGACCGGGCTCCGGCGTTGATCAGCCCTTTCCGGTTGATGCGTTCAAAGAAATGAAATTTTTTGCCGGCGATATCGGTCACCGTCAGGTGCGCGAAATAAATCTGATCTATTTTCCATTTCGATGGGTTGGCGATTTTTTTGGTCCCCTCCAGAGCGACCCGGAAAAAAGTCATCTGGTACCCGAAGCGTTCCCCCTCTTTAGATTCAAGGTTGCCGGTGTAATACCACCACTCGATGCGGAAATCGTCGTGGGAAAAATGATCGCGCGGAAATTTGTATTGATACCCCGGCAGGGCCGGGCGGAAAGAAGACGTTTCTTCTGGTTGTGCAAAAGAATTTCCTGTCGATGCCAAAAAAAACAACAGCACCAAAAAAAAATTGGTATTATTTAGAAAAACTGCATAAAACATCTCAAGGTCAATCCCAAAAATGCCGTCAATGATTAAGATAGGGTGTGAAAAAAATAACAGAGCTTGCAAGAGATTGCAAACGCTCGAATTGACGTAAGGGAAAACGACTATGAGAGTTTTAGTGACGGGTGCCGCAGGATTGTATGGAATCCATCTGGTCGACAACCTGGTTCAACGGCCGGACGTTTCGCACATCATAGGGGTCGACGACTTTTCGCGCAAATACTTCAAAAAAGACCCATTTATTAAATCCTCCCGGTTTGAGGAAAAGTTCACGCTCATCCGTAAGAAATTCTACGACCTGACCATTGAGGAACTGGATAAAATGAATGTGGACGTGGTCGTGCATCTTGCGGCCCATATTTCCATCCCGGAATCCATGGAACAGGCCAACGAATACTTCAAAAACAACGAATGGGGCACTTTCCGCCTCATGCAAACTCTTGTACGCACCGAAAACTGGCCGCTGATGGTTTACGCTTCTTCTCCGGAGGTGTACGGCAACCCCATCTACACGCCAATGGACACCAACCACCCCATGTTGCCCAGGAGCATTTACGCGGTCACCAAACTGGCGGCGGAAAAGCATTGCAAGGCGATGCACGAATGGTATAAATATCCCGTTGTGGTGATCCGCAATTTCAACACCTTCGGCGAGAACCAGGACATTTCAGATCATTCCGGCGTCATCTCTAAGTTTATCCTGGATGCTCTTCGAAACGACCCCATGATCATTCATGACAACGGCGAGCAGACACGGGACTTCCAATATGTCGAGGACGCAGTCCGGGCCTATTCGCTGGTCATCACCAAAGATAAGCGGTTTTCCGGCAAAGTGTTCAATATCGGCACCAATAAACAGACTTCGATCAAACACCTGGCGCATCTGATAAAAGACCTGGCAGGGTCCCGATCCCCCATCATGAACCGGCCGGGCCGCTCGGCGGATCTGATGTCCCTGGAAGCCGATTATTCTTTAATCCGTGAACAAACCGGATGGGAGCCCAAGGTCGGCCTGGAAGCGGGTTTGAAACGCACCATCCATTGGTACAGCCAACTGATATGAAAGCTCTCGTCACCGGAGGCGCCGGGTTCATCGGGCGCTGGCTGGTCAAAAAACTGCTGGAAGAAAATTTCGAAGTCTGGGTCCTCGACAACCTGGAAAACGGACTTGAAAGCAATCTTGAGGAATTTCACAACCACCCTTTGCTCAAAGGAGTGGTTTACGATGATGTTCTGAACCCGAAAGCCCTCCATTCGATCTTTGAGTTCAAACCCGACATCGTTTACCATCTGGCGGCGCAAATCAACGTTCACGAAAGCCTTGAAATCCCCAATAAGGCGTTCGAAAGCAACATCAAGGGAACCTACAATATTCTGGAAGAATGCCGGGCTTTGGGAACCAAGGTCATGCTCATGGGGACCTGCATGGTCTACGATATGGCGGAAAGTCACAAACCGATCAACGAAGACCATCCCCTCAAACCGACGTCCCCCTATGCGGCGTCCAAACTTTCGGCGGAAATCCTTGCGGAATCCTATCACCACAGCTACGGCCTGCCGGTCGTGACCTGCCGCCCGTTCAATACTTACGGGCCGTATCAGAAATACAATCTTGAAGGCGGCGTGGTATCGATTTTTGTCCGCAGGGTCATGGATGGAGGAATTCTGGAAATCTTCGGGGACGGAACCCAGACCCGGGATCTTTTGTACGTGGAGGACTGTGTGGGTTTTATTTATGCCGCTTCCCGTTCGGAAAAGGCCGTGGGACAGGTGATCAACGCCGGCTCCGGAACCGACATCGCCATCATGGATCTGGCCCGGATGATCTGCCCGGATGAAAACAAAATACGGCTGGTCAAGCACCATCATCCCCAGTCCGAGATTCCCAAGCTGGTTTGCGATTATTCCAAAGCCCGTTCCCTGCTCGGTTGGGAACCGAAAGTGGACCTTAAGACAGGGATCGAAAAGCTGAAAGAACAACTGCAGGAAGTATGCGTATAGGAGTGACCGGAGCCTCCGGATTCATCGGCGGCCATTTACTGAAAGCTCTAAAACAACTCCCCGGCGTCACCGTTTCCCCCCTCGTCCGCAAACGCAAAAACTCTCCCCCGACTCTTCCGGAGCTGAAAAATTTTGTCCAGGGCCAACACCTGATTTATCATCTGGCAGGGGTCAACCGGGGCCCCGATGAAGAAATTCTAAGCGCAAATATTCTGGGAACGCTAAGGCTTCTGGTCGCTGTCAAAACCTATGGGTCGCAGAAGACGCAAATTGTATTTGCCTCCTCATCGCAAGTGTATAAACAGAGGGAAAATCCGCTCAAAGAAACCCATGCAACCGAACCCGAATCGTTGTATGGTGTCAGCAAGAAAGCGGCGGAGGATTTGATCCGGCTTTCCGGTTTAAAGCACATCGTATTGCGGCTCTCCAACGTCTATGGGCCCGGCTGCCGGCCCGATTATAATTCCGTCATCGCAACCTTTTGTGACCGAGCGGTACGGCGTCTTCCCCTGACGGTCGATGGCAACGGCAGACAACAGCGCGATTTTATTTATATCGACGATGTGGTTCGGGCGTTGATCGAAGCGGGAATGAAACGGCAAGACTCCAGGCGGGCGGTGTACAACATCAGCTCTGGAAAGGCGGCATCACTCAGGCAAGTGATCGGGAACATCAAACGCGCCGGGATGGGGGTGGATGTGCAATACATGAACGGACAGGGCGGCCAGTCCTATGGATGCGACCCCTCGCGTTTCTGCAAAGTCTATGCTTGGAAACCGAAAACCTCGCTGGCAACGGGAATCAAACACACCTTGCGCGGGTTTGAAGAAGGATCAGGTTCATGAAAGGCATCAAAGTCCGGGACCTCGATAAAAAATCCGATGACAGAGGCTGGCTCATTGAGATGCTCGGTGATGAGTTGCATGAAGAAAAAAAATCGTTCGGGCAAATCCACGTTTCCGTAGCTTATCCCGGCAAGGTCCGGGGCAACCATTACCATAAGCGAAAAACCGAATGGTTTTCCGTTCCCACCGGGAACGGACTGCTCTTGCTCAGGGATCTGGCAACCGGAGAAGAGGAAACCATCCGCATGGGAGATAACGCGCTAAAAACCGTAAAGATCACCCCCGGCGTCCTCCACGCCATTAAAAACACCGGCACCAGTGACATGGCGCTCATCGTGTACACCGATGAGACCTTCGACCCCGCCGACCCCGACACCTATTACCAGAAAATTCTGGAATAGCCCCCTGGCGGTCATGGTATCCTGACCCTCGACTTTCCCAAAATTCCGGTCCGCCTTTTCGATTGATGCCAACATGAACCCCGCTTTGAACTCATGAAAATCACCTTCCTCCTCCCACACGTTCGGCTGAGCGGCGGCGTCAAGGCTCTTCTGGAGTACGCCAACCGGATTTCCCGGATGGGTCATGAGGTAAGCATTGTGGTTCCTGCTGAATCTCACCCGTGGTACCGGCTTGATAAACAATTAAGCACCCTGGGGAAAAAACCGGAGCGAATGAGCGCGGAATCCGTCGACTGGTTTGACAATAAAGTTCCGATCACTCTTTTATCCAGTAACAACACCGCTTTTATTCCCCCGGCCGATGTCCTGATCGCCACCGCGTGGCAAACGGCCCAGTTCGCCGCAAAGCTTCCCAGGGAAACGGGGGAAAAATTTTACTTCATACAGCACTACGAGAGTTTGTGGACCAGGGATAAAGAACGCGCTGAACAAACCTACCGCCTGTCGTTTCAAAAAATCGTTATTTCCAGCTGGTTGAAGCAAATCATGGCGGACAACCATCAACAGGACGCGACCGTTCTGGTCACGCCAGTGGATAAAACCCTTTTCTCGTGTGAAGAAAAATCGTGGAACACGCCTCCCAGGGTCTGCCTGCTTCATCACGATTATGACTGGAAAGGGTACAAAGATGGAATCGCCGCCATCAAAATGGTGCGGTCGCAAAACCGGAAGGTCGATTTGGTTGTTTTCGGGGAGAAGGTTAAAGACCCAAAGCCGCTGTATGAGGAAGCCGGGTTCGAGTTTGAATACCATTACCGCCCGACGGGGGACCGGGTGGCGAAGATCTTTGCCTCCTGCGATATATACCTTTGCCCAAGCTGGCATGAAGGATTAGGGATGCCGGCCATGGAAGCCATGGCCTGCCGGTGCGCCTTGGTCACGACAGATACCGGCGGTTCCCGTGATTATGCAATCGACAACCAAACGGCGCTCGTATCCGCCCCCAAAGATGTTGCAGGACTGACAGAGCATTTGACCGCAGTCATTGACGATGAACAACTGATGATCCGGCTATCGGAAAACGGTCAAAAGAAAATAATGGAATTTGACTGGGAAAAAAACTGCCGGCGGTTGATCGACCTGTTCAAGAATCAATAAAACCTTCCTGAAAATTTATAAACGGATATGAAAAAAGTTTCCGCCATCATCGTCAATTGGAATGGAAAGAATGAAACGGCAGACTGCGTACAGTCCCTTCTGGATCAGGATCACCCGGATATAGAAATCATCGTCAGTGACAACGGATCGACCGACGGCTCGATTGAATTTTTACGGGAGCGCTTTTCCACCGCCATCCAGCTGATGCTAAACGGTGAAAATCTCGGTTTTGGCACGGCGGTCAACCGCGGTTTTAAGGCGGCTGAAGGGGACTATCTCCTGTTTTTAAATAATGACCTGACCCTCGAGACGGGCTGCGTCCGCGAGCTCATCGCGCTTTTAGAATCGGATGACAGGACCGGGGCGGCGGTTCCAAAAATTCTTTATTACGAAAAACGTGATGTTCTAAACTCCTTCGGAGTGAATATCCATTACAGCGGAATCGCCTGCCCCAACAAAATTGACGAGACCGATGACGCGGACCTGGATATCATCGAAACCGCCTGTGGCGGCATCTTCATGTTGCCAAGAAAGGTATACGAAACCGTCGGCGGATTCGATGAAGGTCTTTTTTTATACCACGAGGATCACGATCTATCCTGGCGAATCCGGCTGGCAGGCTGGAAACTCATAGCGACTCCGAAGGCACTTCTTTATCATCATTACAAGTTTAATAAAGGCGTTAGAAAATTTTATTTTTCAGAAAAAAACCGTCTGCATATTCTGATAAAAAATCTGGAATGGAAAACCCTCGTCCTGATTTTTCCGACCCTGCTGGTGGTCGAGTGCGCGCAATGGGTCCATGCGGCCTTGAACGGATGGTTCCGGTTAAAACTTAAAAGCTATTATGAGTTGGCGATGCTTTTGCCCAGCATCCTGAAAAAAAGAAGTGCGTTACAAACGAGTCGAAAAATTCCTGATGGAGAAATCGTCCGGCTTTACCAGGGAAAGCTGGCGGTGGCGGGAATGAATCATCCGCTGATGAAAAATGTTTTGAGCCCCTTGCTCAACGCCTACTGGCGGTTGATTCGCAGTTGGATATGAAAAAATACCAGGGTTTTTGGGTCGCTCCCCATTTCGATTGACATATGACAAAATATTTGCAATTTTTGATGACGAATTAACAACATCCAATAGCAAGGAGAACTGATGGCTTACGAGAATTCACCCCATTTTGTAGATGAAACTCCCGGAATCAAATATTATTGCACCTGCGGCGAATCCGCGAACAAACCCTACTGCGACGGCTCGCACGAAACCAAGGGAACCGAGAAATCCCCAAAAGAGCATGTCATGGAAGAAGCCAAACGAGTGGTGATCTGCGACTGCGGCCACACCGGGAATTCGCCTTTTTGCGACGGGGCCCACTCGAAATTGTAAATCATCATCTACAATAAAATCGGCTCTATACCTTTGCCACACAGTCGAGCTTGAAGATGGCCTCTATCTATATACATGTATGAGACGGGATTAAGAAAAAAATGACTTGTAGTGTCCATATTGATTTTGTAAGTGCTCGTTCTCTCGTTTTTTTCTTTTTTCTCTCAGCTTTCTATTTAACTTTAGAAACACATGAAAGGGAGGAAAATATTTGCTAATTAAAGCCAATGAGGAAATGTAAAAGTATTTTCCCCATTCCTTATAGCTGTCCTTAAAGACATTTGCGGAAAAATGCGCTTCTTTAAATTTTTTGCTTAAAATAGCCGTTTTAGCTTGATGAATTAACATCCGCCGAAATTGTCTTCTTAAAGACCTTTCAATGGATTTTTGTATTTCAGGCGGATAGATAGGATTGCTCTCAATTTTTCGTATGACCTTTTCCCATTGCGGCCATCTAAATATCGCTTCATTTTGTATGGACGCATTGTCACTATGACGAATGAACAAAACCCCGGGGTTTTGGGTCACTACAAAAGGATAACGATAAGCAATTCGGAACATATAATCCCAATCAGAAATCAAATCTACCTCATCGTCGTAGGTTCCTACTTTTTCAAGAAGCTCTTTCCTGAAAACGACTCCGGCCAAGACATTGGGATCTTTTAAGAGAGTAAGTATTCCTTCGGGAGGCGGGTAAAACCTGGATTTGAAGTTTTTTCGAAGACTGACGTTGTGGATATCGCCCTTATCTGTAATAAATACAATTTGTGCCGCGGAAAACATAGCTTCCGGATGATTGCTGAATCCATCAACGGTGCTCTCAATAAATTCCGGCAGAAGAATATCGTCATCAGCATGAAGCATGAAAAAGGGTGAATCGACTTTACTGAATCCGGTCTGAACATTCCCGACCACGCCGAGGTTTTTTTTCTGACAATAATAAAAAATTCTGGAATCATTTTTTCGCAGGTTTTCGACAACGGACGCGGTATCATCCCCGGACGAATCATCGTAAACACATACTTTAATGTTTTTGTATGTTTGGTTTAATGCGCTTAATATAGCCCTTTTAAGCAGTTTTGGTCGCTTATAAGTGGGAATAATTATAGTTACGACTGGATCCATTGTTTAATGAAAATCAAAGGTGTTTTTTTTTGGATAGATATCTGCAACTTGGCCTACGGGTGAAAATGGTATCGCATTTTTCCACCGAGTTTTTTGGCTCTTCCCCAACCGTCATTTTATGAGATTATGCTTTCTGAAGTTAATACTGTTCCCTCTCAGAATTCCGGCGAGACTTCAACTCTCTTTGGATTTCAATTGGTGCATCAGATAGGAAGTGATGATATGGTCTAAAATCAGGTGGGCATCTTCAACCGGTCCATATTCCCCTTTAGGGGTTTGTAAGAGGATGGTATGATCAGCAAGCTTCCCCAGTTCACCGCCGTCGAACCCAGTCAGGGCAACCGCGACTCCTCCTCTTTTTTGTGCCAGTTTCGCCGCGTTAATAACGTTTGGGCTGTTTCCACTGGCAGAGATCGTAACCAGCACATCGCCTTCATTAAAAAGAAATTCCATCTGTCTTGTAAAAATGGACTCATACCCATAATCGTTCCCCACTGCAGTAATATGGGACACATTATCCGTCAGACTTAAAACCCGAAACCCTTCACATTTCACCTTGTTACCGAGTTGGGCAAGGTCCTGGGAAAAGTGAGACGCCGTTGCCGCACTACCGCCGTTGCCGACAAAATAAATCGTCTTGGCATTTTTTCTGGCTTCCAAAAATACATTGACAACTTGTTCGACCGATTTTCCGTCTATCCGGCTCAGCAATTTATGCAGATAGTCTACATAGGATTGATAGAAATCGGTCAAACCTTCTGATTGCTCCAAAATTTTTTGTAAATGCGTGTCCATATTACGTTTTCTTATCCCGGGAAATTGGGAATAAGGTGTATAAATAACTAAATAGTAACGACTTTTACGTCAAAGGAAATCTTCGCTCTGCGTTAGCCTACAGGTTTTAACATTTTTAAGTTTGGGTTTCTACTGCAGATCTTCAGTCAGAAGAATATATTCTTGACTAATGACTGAACAATCCATAAAATTTTTCAAAAAAATGTATTCATCCAGCGATCTCATCCTAAAATAAAACCTTAATCGATTGCATCACGGGTTCAGGTAATTCCAGTCTTCAAGAAGCGTTGATGGGAGAAAGGCCCTCCTGGAATATTTTTTTTCGATTCCACCTGGCCGACACATTAACGGGTCATAGGAATTAACTTCGGCTTTTTATCTGGGGATTTTCACTTCAATCCCTTCTGTCACCAACTTTTGGCACTTTGGCGATGATTCCATTATTTGACCGCAATTCCCTGGAAGTTCAATCTCTAAATCAACGCGATCACGACCTGGATCATAGAGCGATCCGCCCTTTGGAAAAAAGTGAGTCCCCGGATCTCAAAAATAAAATGCGCTCGGTCGCTGAAAACATCGTCCGAGCCAGGAAACTCAACAGTTCCATTGTCCTGATGATGGGTGGCCACGTGATCCGTTCCGGGGTACAACACTATCTGATTGATTTAATGAAGCGGGGGTTCATCGGAGGCTTGGCGGTGAACGGTTCGGGGATCATCCACGACTATGAACTCGCCCTGATCGGAGCCACGACCGAAAGTGTCGCCCGGTATATTAAAAATGGACAATTCGGGTTGTGGAAAGAAACCGGACAATTGAACGATATTATCAACCGGGCCTATGCTGACGATCCGAGGACGGGGATGGGGGAAGCCATCGGTCGAGCCATCCACGAGGGAGACTACCCGCACAAAAACGTCAGTCTTTTTGCGACCGGATACCAGTTGAAAATCCCATTGACCGTTCATGTGGGGATCGGGTATGACATCATCCATGAGCATCCCAACTGCGACGGCGCCGCGACCGGAGCTCTTTCGTACAACGATTTTCTAAGATACACCTCCCTGATTCAAAACCTGGAAAACGGAGTCATGATGAATTTTGGAAGTGCCGTCATGGCTCCCGAAATTTTTTTAAAAGCCCTCAGCATGGCTAGAAACGTAGCCCGTCAAAAAGGGTCGACCATCCAACACTTTTCTACATTAGTGTGCGATCTTCACGATCTTCCAACTGACTTCTCAAAAGAGTCTTCGAAGGATAATCCGGGATATTATTACCGCCCCTGGAAAACCATGCTGGTCAGGACCGTGGCCGACGGAGGAAAAAGCTATTATATTCAAGCACAACATGCAGATTCCATTCCCGCGCTTTGGACTGCCATTAACGAGGTAGAATAGAAACAGTGAAAAATCTGACATCCCAATCACCCCAAGCGATCAAGCCCTGTGAAGATTCTTAACCTGGATGACCTTGCCAGAAAATGCCAGTCCCTTAGAGAGGAAGGGAAAAAAATCGCGTATTGCCACGGTTGTTTCGACCTCATGCATCCCGGTCACATCAAATACTTTCAGGCCAGCAAAAAAATGGGGGATGCTCTGGTGGTCACGCTCACTCCCGATGAATTTGTAGATAAGGGGCCGGGACGCCCGGTCTTCAACCAAACACTGAGGGCGGAATCTATCGCCGCCCTTGAATGTGTGGATTTTGTCGCCATTAACAAATTTCCAACGGCTGAAAAAACCCTGCGTCTTCTTCGTCCTCACTATTATGTCAAAGGCCAGGAGTTCGAACGGCTGGAGGATAAGACAGGAAAAATTCAAAAAGAATACGAGGTGGTGAAGGAAGTGGGGGCAAAGATGCGGTTCACTCAGGAAATTACTTTTTCTTCCACCAAGCTTTTGAACGAATATTTTAAGTAACCCATTATGGATAATTCCGGTAAAGAAAAATCGTTTCATCTGGACAAATTGCTGGACAAAGTCCAGTCCCTGAAACAGGAAGGGAAAAAAATTGTCCAAAGCCATGGGGTTTACGATCTGATCCATCCCGGTATCATCCAGCACCTCAAATCCGCCAAACAGCAGGGCGATATTCTACTGGTGACCGTGATCCGGGACAAGGATATCCGCCGGGGACCTGGCTGGCCCATTTTTAATGAACAATTGCGAATGGAAAATATCGCGGCCCTGGACCTGGTCGACCTGGTCTGTCTGGTGGACGACGAGACCCCTTTCGAGTGCGTCAGGAGGATCAAGCCCGATGTGTTCGCCAAAGGTCAGGCATATAAAGATCGTGATCAGAAAATTCACGAAAGGCTCTTCGAGGAGGAAAGAGAGCTTTACTTCGGAAAAAGTAAACTTTTCGAGACCGATGGATTTTCTTTCAGTTCTTCGCAAATCATCAAACAACTGCTGGATTTTTATCCGGAAGGAACCAAAGAATTTTTAAAGTCCTTTTCCAAAAATTATAGCATCAACGAAATCGCCGAAAACCTGGAATCGCTGAAGAACCTCAAAGTTTTGGTCGTGGGAGACGGGATCATAGACGAATACCACTACTGCCAACCCATTGGAAAGTCGGCAAAAGCCAATCTGGTCGTGAATCAATATCTAGACCACGAGGTATTCGCGGGAGGAGCCTTTGCTATCGCCAATCACGTGGCGGGAATTTGCGATGAGGTCACCCTGGTCTCTCTTCTAGGAAAAGACGATTCCAGAGAGGATTTTATTGCGGCCAACATGAAGCCAAATGTCAAGACCCGGTTTTTCCTGAGAGACGACGCTCCGACCATTGTCAAAAAACGGTATGTCCACCAATACCTGAACCAAAAGTTATTTGAGATCAATTATATTAACGACCGCTTCGTAGACGACGACCTGGAAACCGAAATCATTCAATATCTGGAGAACGCGATCTCCGAATTCGATGTCGTATTGATTTCGGATTTTGGTCATGGGTTCATCAGTAAAGGGATTTATGACTGCATCGAGAGGGTTTCAAAGGTACTGGCGGTCAACACCCAGACCAACGCCGCAAATTTAGGTTATAATTTGATCACCAAATACCGGAATCCTCACTACGTCTGTCTGGATGAGTCGGAAATCCGCCTCGCCGCCCAGGAAAAGTTCGAGGACATTGAATCCATTGCCCGGCGAATTCGGAAAAAGATCAACGCCAACTATCTCATTGTAACGCAGGGGAAGAAAGGCTCCATCGGGGTCAACAGCGGCAATGCCATCAACCGAACCCCAATTTTCTCAACTAAGGTGATTGATACGGTCGGAGCTGGGGACGCGTTTTTCGCTTTCACGGCTCCCTGCTTTGCCCGGGGTCTTCCTCTCGACTTTGTCTCGTTCATCGGCAATGCGGTGGGGGCGCTGGCTGTACAGATTGTCTGCAACAAAAAATCCGTCGAAAAGGCCGATCTGCTTACCTTCATTCGTTCCCTTCTGAGGTAGGTTCTCTTCTCAGAGCCCAAAATAAGGAGAAATTCTCTGCTTCCCCGGGCAGTACTGTCTGTTTTTTTGTGTTGTATTGAGAATATAGAGGTCTTTTATCATAGCTTGGGATTTTCGGCCCTGTCATCTCCCTGATTTATTTTAAATGACATCCTGATCTCTAAATACTGGCAGACAGACCGTTGGTCCCTGATCCCCCAGAAAAAAACACTTTGGATATTTTTCCCTTTCCGGTTATTTTCAAACAGGGCTTTAAAATGCCGGTAAAATGCTTTAGAGTAAGCCAATTGCGGTCTTCACCCATAGCCCTTAGACGGCAGGAAACTAAATTTTATCTGGATTCAGAAAAATTTAACAACTGATATTTCAGGTATTTTCCAGCCCGATCCATTAACATTTCCATCACCCGAACCAGCCTGCCCCAATCGGAGAATGAGCGTGGCCGATAAATTTGGCATAGACAATCATAAACTCAATTACCACCTTTCCAGAGTGAACGACTGGCTGGAACGGAAAGAAGTTTACCCGATTTATTTGGAGATTTCCCCGGCTGGTGCCTGCAACCATAGATGTGTTTTTTGTGCGGTCGATTACATTGGCTATCAAACGGTTTTCCTCGACCCTGAGATATTAAAAAGCCGCCTGTCGGAAATGGGCCGTTTAGGAGTCAAAAGCGTCATGTACGCAGGAGAGGGAGAACCGCTTCTGCACAAAAGGTTGCCTGAAATCATTCACCACACCCGGGATTCCGGAATCGATGTTTCTATCACCACCAATGCCGTGCCTTTGACCTCCGCCTGGGCATTGGAAGCCATGGGTGCCATCACCTGGATTAAAACCAGTATCAATGCCGGGACGCCGGAAACCTATGCCCAAATTCATCAGACCAAACCCGAAGATTTTGGCAAAGTTGTGTCTAACCTGGAAACCGCTGTAAAAATCCGTAATCAAAAAAACTGGGATTGTACCCTTGGGTCGCAAATGGTGTTGTTGCCGGAAAATGAAAAAGAAGCCCTGCTTCTGGCCAAAACCATGAAAAAAGTGGGCTGTGATTATTTGGTGATCAAACCCTATTCCCAGCACAATTCCAGTATCACCCGAACCTATGAAGGAGTCGACTATTCGGACTCGACGTATCTTAAAGATGATCTGGCGACACTGAATGATGACAGTTTTTCCGTGGTCTTCCGTGAAAATACTTTGAACAAGCTCTTCGAAAATGACCATTATTACGACAAATGCGGTGCCACCCCTTACTTCTGGGGATACATTATGGCGGACGGTTCTCTTTATGGATGTAGCGCCTATCTTCTGGATGAGCGATTCTGCTACGGAAATATCAATGACCATTCCTTTCAGGAAATTTGGGAAGGGGAGAAACGTCGGCGAAACATCGAATTTGTCGAGAACGAGCTCAACATCAAGGACTGCCGCAAAAACTGCCGCATGGATTCTGTGAATCGGTATTTGTGGGATTTGAACCACCCTCCGGAGCATGTCAACTTTATATGATCGACCATCAATGGGCGGAAAAAGCTTATACCCTCCTGGTCACGATTCGTAAGACCGAGGAAGCGATCGCGTCTGAATACAAGAATCAGGAGATGCGTTGTCCTGTCCATCTTTCCATTGGCCAGGAAGCGATTGCGGTCGGGGTGTCGATGTGCCTCGGAAATGAAGACATTGTTTTCAGCAACCACCGTTGCCATAGCCACTACCTGGCGAAAGGTGGAAATTTGAACGCGATGATCGCGGAGCTTTACGGTAAAAGCACAGGGTGCGTCAAAGGTTTAGGGGGTTCGATGCATCTCATGGATGATGAGGTCGGAATGTTGGGGGCCTCCTCAATCGTGGGAGGAAGCATCCCTTTGGCCGTTGGAGCGGGTCTCACTCTTAAAATGCGGGAAAAGCCCCATGTTGCGGTCACGTTTTTTGGTGACGGGGCCTCGGAAGAAGGAGTTTTCCATGAAAGCATGAACTTTGCCGCTTTAAAAAAACTTCCTGTGGTGTTTGTTTGTGAAAACAATTTTACGGCCACGTCTTCGCCCCTTTCCTCCCGCAGACCCATGGATAATATTTTCCGGCATGGAGAAGTCTTTGGAATTCCAGGGACCTCTGTGGATGGCAATGATGTGGTCGCGGTTTATGAAGCCACCCGCGATGCGGTCCAACGCATAAGAAAGGGAGAGGGACCGAGCCTGATCGAGGGTAAGACTTTTCGCATGCTAAAGCATGTTGGGCCGGAAATAGACACCTCCTCTGGGGTCCGAACCCAGGAAGAATGGAATCGATGGCAAGAGAAATGTCCTGTGAAAAAATTTGAAGAACTGTGCCTGAATGAAGATTTACTTTCCGCGAGGGAAACGGAAAAAATTCAAAAAAGAATCGAGATGAAAATAGACCGGGCGTTTGAACTGGCAAAATCAGACCCTGTTGCCCAATGGATCTGAAAATGGGGAAGCGATGAATAAGAAACGCACTCTGACATATCGTGAAGCGATCAGTGAAGCCTTGGTTCAGGGGATGGAAGCCGATTCCAACGTATTTATCATGGGCTGTGGTGTGGATGACGAGGGAGGTATTTTTGGAACCACCCAAGACGCGTTTAAAAGATTTGGCGGCGCCCGGGTAATGGATGCGCCACTGGCAGAAAATGCGATCGCGGGCATCGGGGTTGGCGCCGCGGTCACCGGAATGAGACCTGTCATCGTTCACGCCCGAAATGATTTCCTGCTGCTGGCAATGGATCAAATCGTCAATCACGCTTCGAAATGGAACTTCATGAGCGGCGGAAAACTGGATTGCCCCCTGGTGATTCGAGCAATCGTCGGGCGGGGATGGGGCCAGGGAGCGCAACATTCGCAAAGCCTGCAAGCCCTTTTTTCCCACATTCCTGGAATCAAAGTCATGCTTCCCGCCACCGCTTATGATGCCAAAGGTCTGCTGCTTTCAAGCCTCAGAGACAATCAAACCGTTATCTCCATAGAACACCGTCTGCTATACGAAACCAAGGACTCGGTTCCCGTTGAACCATATTTTGTGCCTTTTGGGAAAGGGACCCTTAAACGAAAAGGGGCCGACCTCACAATTGTGGCTTTTTCATTCATGGTGAAAGAAGCGATGGACGCGGCGCACCGTCTGGCTGAAGAGGGAATCGAGGTGGAAATAATCGATCCTCGATGCTCGTCTCCGCTGGATATGGATCTGATTCTGGAATCCGTTCAAAAAACCTGCCGCTTGTTGGTCGCCGATACCGGCTGGTCCAGCTATGGCATTTCAGCAGAGGTTTGCACACGGGTATACGGGCAATTATTCGACCGGTTAAAAGCGCCTATCAGGAGGGTCGCCTTACCGGATGTGCCGACCCCCTGCGCCTCTAACTTGGAAAAAGAATATTATCCGGGAGTGGATGCTCTGGTGGATGCGTGCCATATTCTCCTTGATAATGGCCGGGAGGGAAATACCACGGAAAAACTTTTGCCTGCAGAACACGCCCGGTTTCAGGGCCCGTTTTAATTTTTAGATAGCGTCTAGAGTAACCTCATATCAATTGCACGCAGGAGCGGATGACCTCTGCCAAACCTATAAACAGAAATTGTAACTATGAATGAACCCACCAACAAAAAAAACCGCTTTGGTAAAGATACCATCACCAATATCCCCGACGACGCCCCCATTGCCAAATCTCCCGGTCACAAGCTGAGGACGTCCAACGTTATTGTCGACCGCAAGGTTTTGGCGGATGAAGAAAAAAAGCTACTCGCAAACCGACCCGATTCCAAAAAACTGGACAAACTGGAAGACCAGGAACTCGAATACATCAAATACGAAGACCAGGTGGGCTTGATAAGAAAACCTCCTGAACCCGGAGAAGAAGAGAAAAAAGTTGAAATCCCCAATCTGTTCACCGGTCCCAGTTTCCGCAACCCACCGTCACGCTTTCGGTTTGATGGTCATAAAATGATGCACCATCTGGACCGGATTGCCGCCTGGCAAGCCGGAGAAAAGTTCGCCCCCATTCACATCGACATGGGACTCACAAAATTTTGCAATACCGCCTGTATTTACTGCTATGCCGTGGTCCAGAATATGACCAAGGGAACCATGATTGGGCGAGACGCCCTCCTCCGCTACATCGAAGACTGTGGAAGGCTGGGAGTGCGCTCCATCGGATTTATCGGTGACGGGGAGCCGACATTGAATCCGGCCATGTACGATGCAACGGTGCTGGCAAAACAACTGGGCATCGACACCGCCATGGCCACCAACGGGATCATCCTGGACATGGACCGGGCCGATGAAATGTTGCGGGACATGACCTGGATTCGATTCAATCTGTCCGCCGGGGATCGCGAAGGGTTTAAGCGGGTACACCAGTCTACCGAAGAAAGTTTCGACTTGCTGGTGGAAAAAATTAAGGCATTGGTCCGGACCAAGAAGGAAAACAACTACCAATGCACCTTGGGTTTACAGATGGTACTGATTCCTGAATGTTTTGATCAGGTGATCAAGGAAGCGGAACTCGGGGCTGAACTCGGAGTCGATTATTTTGTGATCAAACACTGCTCCGATTCGGAATATAAGGAAATCGGCATCGATTACGATAATTACTTGAGCATCGAGGATCTTCTTAAAGATGCGGAGACTTATTCCAATGATGATTATGTCGTTCAAGTTAAATGGAATAAAATCATGGCGGCCGGAGAGTCGGATTTATACAAAAACGGTTACCGGAAATACGATGTCTGTTACGGAACCCCCTTCTTGCTGCAAATCTCCGGCAATGGGAAAATCTATCCCTGCGGTCCATTTTTTAATAAGGAAAGGTTCTATATTGGGGATCTTCACGAACAGTCGTTTTTTGATACCGTCATGGGTGATCGATACTGGGAAGTTCATCAAGACGTGGTGGAGTCCGTAGACGTTCATAAAGACTGCGCCATCGGGTGCCGGCAGGATTATGTGAACAAGTTCCTATGGGATCTGAAAAACGGGCCAGAACACGTCAATTTCATATAGCTCTAACAACCGAATTATGAGAACCCCCTGGATTAATGTTGTAAAAAATGACAAAATAGTAATGTATAATTTTTCCTTGCGCTGTCCTCAAATTAACTTATTAAATAACCATATCGTCTAGGAGGTTAGATGCATATGAGATTGTTATTGGTCGTCCCCAGATATTACCCTGATTGGGAAAGCAACAAGACGTTTTACTTGTTGCCCTGGGGGTTAATGTATATTTCATCTTATTTGAAACAACAGGGTTTTGAAGTTCATGTTCTTAATCAAAACCATTATGGACCTGATAAATTAGCGGAAATCCTCTCCCAGAATTCTTTTGATGCCGTATTGACTGGCGGATTACAGGTTCATTTACAACCCGTCAAAAGGGTGGTTGACATAGTCAAGGATCACGATCCTCGTATCCTGACCATCGTTGGAGGGCCCATGGCAACCTCACATGCTGAACTGGTCATAGAAAGCCTGGAGATAGATTATGCCGTTTTGGGCGAAGGCGAGGAAGTCGCGTTCAATCTTTTAACCGCTCTGCAGAGTGGGCAGGATGTTCAAGAGATATTGGGAATAGCCTATAGAGAAAACGGAAAATTTGTTAAAACCCCCGAAGCCCCCCGCATTGCCGATCTCGATGCTTTGCCTTTTCCGGATTATGAGAGCTTTGAGTTTGATCATTATCTCGACAATTACGAATTTGAAAACCAAATGGAAGTGGTAAACCCCGGCGTGCGAATGGCTTACATTGCGGGAAGCCGTGACTGCCCAGCCAAATGCACCTTTTGTTTTAGAACCATGGGCGGTGAATATGTGGTGCGATCCGTTGATAATGTTATGAAGGAAATCAAGTTCCTCATGGAGAGGTATAGGGTCAACCAGATCGAATTGAGCGATGAAATCTTCTCGGTGAATAAAAAACGGGTTTACGAATTCTGCGATCAAATAGAGAAACTTAACATCCCCTGGACCTGTCAAATCCGGGTGAATATGATTAACGAGGCCTTGATTTTAAGAATGAAAGAGGCAGGCTGTATATTAATTAGCTATGGTCTTGAAAGTGCCAGCCCGGCCATTTTAAAGAGCATGCAGAAGGGCGTTAGAGTCGATCAAATTGAAACAGCCCTTCAGGCTACCAGAAAAGCCAAAGTGACCATTCAAGGTAATTGGATTTTTGGAGATCCCGATGAATCGCCTCAAACCGTTCGGGAAACCCTGGATTTTAACCGGAAATACCGGGACTATTGTATTCATCTAGATGTTCTTCTCGCTTATCCGGGAACCCCCATGTACTTTGATGCACTCGAAAGAGGATTGGTGGCAGACCGGATTGAGTTTTTCGAAACCGGCCACAACGAGCATGGAGAACCTTTGAACGTCACCTCCATGAGCGAGGATGACTATTATGCTCTCAGAAAAAAGCTTTTACTTGAAGCGCGAGCGACCAGTATTTTCGGTAAAATTTTAAAAATCAAGGGGATTAAAGGAGGCAAATTTTTAGCTTCCGTCATTTGCCCCTACTGTGAGTTTTGCAACGAAGATATGATCGTTGTGAAACGCGCCTACGGAATGATTCCCTTCGCCTGCCGTTCCTGCTTCCAACGTTTTAAAATTGATGAAATGGGTTTGCCTAAGTATCAAAATTTATTTAAAAGAAACTTCAAGCTCCTAAAAAGAAAAATAGGCAATACAACTTTATTTTTATTGAGCCTGAAATTTGAACCCGATTTATTTAAAAATAAGCCGTTATGGTTTTTGTTGATGCCAGTTTATTACACAGTATCTGTCCTAAGAATTAATACCATTATCGGCAAATGTCGGCGAATTCGTCGAAAAATAAAAAGCACGGTCCGTCAACAACCAGGGAAGGTCAATGATGAGTTATTGAAGACCGACACCAAAACCTGGATGGTTGGGGAAGAGCATAAAGCGTTGTTGAAACGAGCCTAGGGCTTGCTCGGATAAATGACAAAGATGGTAACGACCTAGTTGTGATGAGTTCTTATTATGATCTATTGAGGTTACGAGTAGGCCCGTAAGCTTTAAGACTGAAACCTTAAACTAATTTTTTAAAGACCTATCCAGAAAAGCAGATGCCCTGCCGTTCCTTTCCTCCTCTCATCCTGAAAGAAATACAACAACGAAACCCAACCACACAACTCATTGAAGAACCGAACTCCAAAGGTATTCCAAAAATCTGAGTCTGGTTAACCATGCAAAATTAGATTTTTGCATAAATCAGTGCGTGCTATAAATAGGAGCCATATAGCGAAATGCCCATGGAAATTCTGAGTAAGTGCAAAGAAAATTTTGAGTCTGTTGCTAACGCGCCATATCCTCAAAACTTTTCAGTTAGTTCGTGGTGGGAAAATATCCAGGAAAAAAGCTTCAAGCAAATAAGAAACTTTAAAAAACCTCAGGATGGAATAGATTATGCCCAGACCCATTCCTTAAGCGGATTCGACCATAGAAGCAAGGAAGCCATATGGACACTTGAAATCAAAATAAAAGCAATACGACGCGCCTTTCCTTCTTTTGACATTGCCAGTTGCCCAGAATTAAGAGAATCTTCATTCTCCGCCCCCTCAACAATTGCCAAAATCAATGAAATCCCCTACAGCAATATTTTCCTTTCTCACGTTCATTATTATTTGAGGAGCACTTCATATTGCGAAAATAAACAGGATATTAATACGGTTTTGGAAATAGGAGGGGGATATGGAGCTTTGGCGAGAATATTCAAATTAATGAAGCCTCAGGCTAGTTACACCATTGTAGATTTGCCTGAATCATTATTTTTTGCCGAGCTTTTTTTATCCTTGAATTTTCCTGAAGCCAAAATTTCCTACTCGAATAAAATTGAAAAGGCAAATACTGAAGGGGTGGATTTTCTTTTAGTACCCATTCAATCTATTCAAAATATTTATGACAAAGAATTTGATCTTGTCATCAATACAGGCAGCCTTCAAGAAATGCCTGATGAAACAGTACGATATTTCATGGATTTCATTCAATCAAAAATAAAAGTTAAACGCTTCTACAGTTTCAATTATTTTTTAAATAACAAAAGAAACTTTCAGGAAACAAGTGGTGAAAAATCCAATTTAATTTGCCCCATATTGGACCCATATTGGGAAACAGTCTATTTCGAAATCAACCCCTTGACTTTGACGATTGACGCCAACCGCCGAAATTGGTTGGAGGTGCTTGTTGAGCGAAAATCTAAAGAAAACATCCAACAGAACATGCTGAAGGAAAATGGTTCCAAAAATTTTGAAATGGCCCAAAAGTTCCCTAAAGGAAGCAACGCCTGGTTGGAGCATATATGGATGGCAGTTTGGCTGGACCCATGCGAAAAATATTTAAAAGAAATTCTGAAGGGAATTAAAATATTTAAATTGGGATTTGGTCAAAATAATTATCTTCCTTCCCAAAAGCCATTTGACTCTAACAACTTTGTTGAAGTCCTGGGCATAAATAAAAATTTCATTAAAAAATTTATTAAAAGATGGGAACAGAAATTCAGGTTTTCGATCAGGAAAAAGGAATGGTATGATGCCGCCATATACAGTGAAGAGATATACTATCAAAATCTCTTGCATCTTTTATCGCGGGATGATCATAAGCCATAACCCGCGGTCAGCTTAGATATTGTTCTTACAAATTTTGCATAAAAAAGTCTACTAATTTTAGTTTTGAAAGATATTTTCTGCGGACCTATCATTTTCCGAGATTTTTCTTCAAGAGTTTTTCCTCCTCCCAAAAAATTTCTGGATTCCTTGTATCCTTGCAATTATCAATAAAAAACTACCCTGGGAATACCCCTACTTTAAAAACACCCCACTACCTCCTGATATACTCCAATCATCTATTTAAGGTTGCTCTCCTGGGCTAAATTCTCAGCAATAATCACAGGGGATCTTAACCGTGGTACGCAAAAAAGTAAAACGGACAGGGAATAGAAAAACAAATGCTCTTTTTACACAGAGGACCTTTGACGACGAAGATTTTCCTTATCCACACTTTTTAATGCGGCCTCTCTTAAAGGGTTACTTTATTCTTTATCCAAAATGTTCTTATACTCGGTTACAAGACCTTCAAGTTCATCTATAAGATGGAGGGATTTGAAATCAAATTCCCGAGTTATCCGATCAATTTTTATTAACGGCCATTTAGTGATTGAAGCTCCTTCCTCAACAGTTACCTGGCAGCCTGTCAAATCCTTTATCAAGCAGACAATTTTTTCATGTGAAATGTTATAACCGCTCGCTACATTATATAGGCGATCCTTTCCACATTCTGAAATGCGTCTTATTACGTTCACGGCACTTTCAATATCCACGTAATCTTTGGATGAAGCCAAGGCAGACCTAAGATGGATTTTTCCATCAACCAGTGCAGACTTTATAAGTTCAGTTAGAAAATTTTTAGACAAAAAATCTTTCCCGAAAACATTTGATAATCGTACAATCCGAACTCTTTCATTATTTGTTGAATGGCACAACGCTTCGCCACCGAGCTTCGAAATATCGACAAAGTCTTCCATATCTAAAGGAGTAATTGTGAACTTGCTTTCTTCATTGGTTATCGATGAATGCCTATATAGACGGGCAGAAGATAAATAAATAAATGTTGAGAATTGACAACTTTCCAGAACGCGAGCTAAAGTCGAGATATGCGCGTCAAAGGTAGCGAAAGGACGTGAGCGAAAGTCTGCAGTGACCCCCGCACAATAATAAACATTTCCCAGGTTCCCTTTTGGCAAAGGATCCTGTCGACCAACAATTTGATAGGAAAGACCATCTTTTTCAAAGCTTTGGCATAGGTGGGAGCCAATAAAGCCGTGACCACCAAAAATTGTATTTTGAATTGGTTTCACTCTCGTTTTGATTCGTGGTCTTTATAAAGCTGGCTAATAATCATCCAGCTCAGGTAAAAATTGGTCAAAATAACGTACCCGACACTCCTCCATCAGGCTCTCCCATTTAGCATCTCCCTCTTCGGTAAAACTTTCTGCCATTTGAATTTCAGGCCAGCGGTCTTCCTCCAGAAGCACATAGGGCACAAAGCAACGCTTCAAACCGCCAATCTCTTTTGCTGAAAACTGCGGCATGTCTAAAACAGTGGGGGAGGAGAGAGATTTTACGATCAAATCTTTTGCTATTAGCCCCTGTTCAACAGCAATCTGCCTTAATGGTGTTCCATGAAACGGAGTAAAGGTGTACATATTCCGGGTATCAGCATTAATACGCCGGTTGATACGGATGGTATCCATTGCCAATTCACGGGTTTCATTTGGAAAACCAATTATATTATTAACCGAATATTTGACATCAAAATGATTTAAGATTTTTAAGTCTTCAACAATTTTGTTGCTGGAAACTTTTCTGTCGAGCATTTTTGCTCTAAACTCTTCATTACCATGTTCTAATCCAAGGCCCATGCGGTGAATGCCCATTTCCTTTAGCATGGAAACGCGCTGCTCTGTAAGAGTCTCCGGCCTGGTTTGACACCAAAATGGCAAATCAATATCTGATTTGTACATTTCCGCAAATTCTTCAAAATATTGATCTGACCAAGCCAAAAACGTATCGGCCCAAAAATAAAAATATTCAGCTCCAAAATTTTCTTTGTAATGGAGCAATTCTCTTCTGACACCATCCACATCTTTCAATCTGAAATAAACTTCCCCCGCATCCTTATAAATTTTTTCTTTGGAGGGAGAGTTACAATACGCACATTTATAAGGGCATCCACGGTGGGTCTCAACGGGAAAAGTGCGATAGTTTTTGCCATCAAACGGTTTATAAAACCGAGCTTCTTCAAAGAGTCCTACATCTGGAATTGGCACATCATTAATTGAGAAGGCGGTGTCCATTGGGTTTTTTGTTACAGAACCATTTTTTTTAACCCAAAGCCCTTGAACATGAGAATAATCCAGCCCCTTTTCAATTTTCTTACAGAGATTTATGAGGGCGTTTTCACCATCTCCTACGCAAAGAATATCAATCTCGTCGAAACTGATCACTAACTCTGGCGCAAACGTTGCCACCATTCCTCCGATGATAACGGGGGGCCTGACTTTTTTGGGTATTTTACTTAACAACTTAATCCCGAGCGGGAACATGTCTTCGGTGGAGGATACTGCTATAAGCTGTGGGTCAAACGACTCGACTTCGTTAACGAATTCACTAAAAACATCGGTCGTTTTCAACGTCACATCGATCGGAGCTTTTTGATAAGGGCGAACGTGAAGGTTTTTTTCCTTGTATTCGTCATTATTCAACAGGCCTTCTTCAGGGATCTCCCAATAGGTGGTATCGAAAAGACGGCAATCGTGTCCTTCATTCTTTAGCAAAGAGGAGAAAATGGCGATGGCTGGCGGCAACATATTCATACCGCGCGCATTTGGGTAAACAAAAAGGACTCGCAAAGAATTCCTCGGATTCTAAGGGGAAAAAAGAAAAACCGTCAGCAACAACTCAGTTCTTGCGGCGAATGTAAGCACTTGGCCAATAGGTAACAAATTTCGTCACTTGGCCCTCATTAAATTGTGGCCCTGGTTCGCATATTTCAAAATCAGAATTTTGTTTGACAAAATCTCTGGCGGCGGCAGCAGAGTTGTTATGCCCCCAATCCGGTTGCGAACGGGGGGCACCCACCAAATCTTCCTGAATGCCATCCATCGCCAAAATATACGACCCTTTGGCAACTAAAGAACTGTAAAGTTCAAGCTCTCTTAGGACATGTTTTTGACTATGATTTCCATCGAGAAAAACCATGACAACTTCGCCCTCAGAAATCTGGCTTTTTACCTTATTAAAAGTAGCATCTGAAATAGAATCACCTTCTATCAGAGATATCCCGTCGAACATTGGATGCTCTTCAATTGCCTTCCGATTCTGTTTTCGGATGTCAACATCGACTCCAATGACACGCCCCTTATCCATAGCTCGCATAATGCTTGCGTAATAGATCAGGGACCCCCCATGAGCAACGCCAATTTCCACAAGGACATCCGGTTTGACCTTATAAATCAATTCCTGGGCTCGGATCATATCATCCGGTAATTGTATAATGGGACGCCCCAACCAGGAAAAACTATAGACATACTTGGTATCCCAACCCACTCGAAGGTAGGCCCGAGCAACCGCATCGAAAGCTTCGGCAGTTTCCATTGGAAAGTAGCTGGTTTGACCATTTTCCTCTACAATAACTTCCGATCTATCTGTATCAATAGTTGTTTTCAATATCCTGAATACCTCTTTTTATCTACAACTAGGGGAATCTCTACCTACCTTTCCAGATTAGGAAAAAGCCTTTAAGCAAACCTATTTATCAAAAGGGCCATCCATACTATTGTACCTCTGGGAACTGCTCTTACAATTGGTCAAAATTGTAACATGCGATCTCTTGCCGTTTAGATAAATTTTGGACTTTTGTTAAACTTCATTCATCACTTTCATGATTGATCCTTAAACCTGTCTGACTTGCAAATTTTGACCTGCAATCTTTCGAGCCATCTAAATTAGCGATCTGAATATGTGGAATTGCAGCCACGAATATCCCACCCCAATCATACACATTCGCATTTTGGGCAATTATCTCCTCTTTAATATTCCATGGCAGGATCAGCACAATGTCTGGTCGCCTCTCTTCAAGGACGGTAGGCGGAAGGATAGGAATATGGCTACCCGGCATAAACTTGCCCTGTTTCGAAGGTGCGGCATCACATATATACGAAACTAAGTCGGGTTTGATGCCTGCGTAGTTAAGTAAGGTATTTCCCTTTGCCGCGGCTCCATAAGCGGCAACAGATTTTCCTCTTTGTTTCTGCTCAACAAGGAAATTTAAAAGATCGGTTTTAACTTTATCAGCTCTAGCCTGAAATGACTGATAAGTTGATAGTTTTTGCAAACCATGACCATTTTCTTCAGATAACATTTTTTTTACTGCCAAAGAAATATTTCGCGAGCTATCGGAATGACAGCCAAAAATGCGTAGACTGCCTCCATGAGTGGGAAAATACTCCACATCCCAAACTTTCAATCCAGATTTTTCAAAAACTTTACAAACGGTTTGTAACGATAGATAGGAGAAATGTTCGTGATAGACCGTATCAAACTGATTTTCTTCGATAAGCCTCAAAAGGTGAGGAAACTCTAATGTAATAATCCCGTTAGGTTTTAGTATGGCTTTAAGCCCCTT
>JAJDAZ010000063.1 GCA_029261595.1 Nitrospinaceae bacterium
CGGCGATCAGGATACGAATCCAATGGATTCCCTACCTTCACTACCGGCTTTAACTGTGCTCCTACCTTCTTGCTTGAAAGCGCCATAGCTGTCGCTACACCAGCACTCACCTGCAAAAATTTCCTTCTGTTTAACCTCATAAAACTTGCCCTCCCTTTAGGTTTTTATAACCTGTGGATAATCATGAGCTCGTCACTAAACTAATGAAACACCTCCTGTGTTTCCTAACTTTTTCCCCTCCATATAGATTCTTAAATTAATTTATAACCTAGACAACTTTATTGCAACAAAAGCTGATATTAGCCCATCAACCGGCCTAACCAACGCCGGCCCGTAACTCGTACACCTCTACGCAACGGTCGCAAGCGCCATCTTTACTCTCCCAGTCGGGAAAGTCTATCTGGATGGCTTCAATGACCATTTCATCGCAAATACTTTCTGGATCATCCACCCAGTTATAGGTGGGAAATTTGCATAGCGGGCAAGGGGAGCCTTGCAGATGAATGTAGTCCCTCTCTTCATCCGCCAACTCGCCTGCATCGACATATTTACTCATCAAAGTATCTAAGTCTGTCGCCATGGACAGCAATTCCTCATGAGTGAAAAACTCTGTACGCCAAAGCCCTTCAAAAATTCCTTTTCTTTGTTTTTCAGGGATTTTCCGGTAAAAGTTGTCAAACTCCCTGAACCTGCCCTGCTTGGATAATATTGAAATAACGCCCATTCTTTCGAGCCTGGCATCGACATATATATTCCACAACAACCTGAAACGCGCTGTGATCAGATTTTTAACCGACGGGTTGCCTGGAATGAAAGAGTCTTCGTAGTCAAATTCCGGGTCGACCATATCCTTGGCATGCATGAGCTCATGGATGAGAAACGCGTCCAATTCCTGGGCTTCTTCCGGATTGGAAAATCGACTGGCCAGAATCCGCATTTCTATCAGTGGTTTGTTAGAGGTTCGGGCTAAAACATTGGACCCCTCATCTACCTTGTTGATGGCTCTCTTTACGGTTACGGCCTGAATTCTTTCTTCAAAATCCCTGGCCAGATCGTATGCAACCTTTTCATCATCCTCGGCCTCAACGATGGCGGTGGATGGCTCTGTGATTTCGGCATTTTGCGGGTCGACTTCGGAAGAATTTTGCGGGTTGGAGGCGTCTGCTTCAGGAGATGGGGAATCTTCGGATACGGTTTCTGGAATTTGGCCTGTTTCGGCAATCGATTTTTTAGCCGTTCGCCTTCTTTTGGGAATCAAGCCGACAGCTTCCAGAGCCCGTAGAACGTGGTCGCCGAGCTTGAGTTTTTCGGTAAAGAAAATGCGGTTGACCTTTTCAAAGGCTTCTTCGCGATCATCTTCGGGTAGTTCATAGATAGGATCGGCAAGAGAATGGTACTCATCGTAATCAGCACGAAAACCTGAACGCTCATAGTGGTTCAGGTATCTGAATACGGCCTCTTCCATCAGCTGTGGGCTATAGGAGACTTTCATGTGCCCTTTTCATGATAATGGCAGTGGTCAACACTGGTTAACAGGAACTAACTTTGGCCCTTCTTCTAACCTAGATGGTTCAGGTTATATTTAATTTCAAGGCTGTTGTCAAGCAAAACCCCGAAACTTTTTTGGGGATAATCTGTGAAAAACCATCGGTTTTCCCCCTCCCGGCGATCGAAGTTTGACACTGTAACAAATTTCAAACCCAAACAACAACATAAATATCTGAAATATAAGATATTAAAGGGTTTTTTACGCCCCCTGGAAGACTCATCATCTGATTTGACCAGCGGATTCCGGAAGAATCATCTCAATATCCGCATACTTAAGCACAATTCCCTAAACGTGAATTTCCTGGCAAATCACTTTAAGAAAACAGCAGGGGTCATTTTGCTGAAGATCAAGCGCTTCCTGGCTTAAACAGGCTATTTTTTATCGATAGAATCTTTCAGTTTCTCTACTTCCTGGATTGCCTTCAGCAAATGCTCCGGATCGCCCAGTTCCTTTGCCACTTCCCTGACTTTTTCCAAATATTTGTCCGTGGCGTCGTTTCGGCTGACCATGATCTCCATACGGGCCAGGGTCAAATACAATTGGGACAGATCGACATAACTTTTTGCATCGGAAAAGCTTTCGCTGGCTTTATCAAAATAATTTTCAGCCTCCTCGAAATGCCCTTCTTTAAACCGGAGGTTACCTAAATAGGTATAATCCTGCCCCGTCCCTATTTTATCTCCGATCTCTTCAGTCAATTTCAAAGCATCGAGATAATCTTTCTCGGCCTGCTTCCGGTCGCCATTGCTGAAGCTGAGGTTTCCGAGGTGGCGGTAATCTGCCGCGATCTCTTTTTTATCCCCGGTTTTTTTGGAAATCTCGAAGGCTTCCTGAAATTTGTCTCTGGATTTTTCTTTATAACCCCGGTCCATAAAATATTCACCCAGGGCTCTCAAATCAAAACAAATTTCTTTAGGGTCGCCCAACTTCTTGGAATTCACACTGGCCAGTTCCAGATATTCTTCCTGATTTGCCCGGTCCTGTTTCTCTGAAAAGATGTTCGCCAGGTTCCTGGAGTCATAGCAGGCGGTCCGGACATTATCGACCTCGCTGGCGATGGCATAAGCCTCCAGCGCATTCTTCTCCGCCTCGTTCCAGTTTTCCCGTTGCACATACAAGGCGCAAAGGTTTCTATAGTCCTCACTCATTTCAACCTTATTGCCGGCCTTCCTGTTTAACTCCAGAGCTTTGGAATAATTTTTCTCGGCCCCGGCCCAATCGGTTTTCTGCAGATACATATCCCCCAGGTTCCTGTAGTCACCGACCATTCCTGAGGCGTTCCCCAACTGCTGATTGAGTTTCAGTGATTTATTCATGATTTTTTCGGCCAACTCGAATTTGCCTAACTGGGCAAGAACTTTGGCGCGACTGACATACAATTCGAGGAGACTGGAAGGGTCCTGCAATTTTTCCCTGATCTGGATGGACCTGCCAAATGTTTCATCGGCGGATGCATAGTCCTTGTTCTCAAGATAAACATTTCCAAGAGTTGCCAGCGTGGCGCCCGCGCCCGCTTCGTCGTTGGCTTTTTCCTGCAGGGAAACCACTTGTTTGAATATATCAACCGAGGGTTCCAACTCGTGCGCCATGTATTGGACATTCCCCAACTCGCCCAACAGGGCGATCTTCAATTTTTCGTCTTTTTCCACCTCTGGTTTCTTGAGTTCGTTCAGCAACTCTTCTTTGCGCCGGCTCAGGTATTCCGGCTGGCCCATGATATACAACAGCTTTTCCTGAACCTGGGTTTCACTTTTGGAGTCCTTCATGGCCTCGAACAAGGCGCTGGCCTGGCTGAGATAAACTTCCGCTTTTTCCAGATCTTTTTGCTTGAGATAGATATCTCCGAGAATCTCACACTCCTGGGCGATGCCAGGGCGGTTTTCAAGTTTTTCCATCAGTTCCAGGGATTTCTGGTGATGGTCCCTGGCGCCGTCCCAATCCTGCTTGAGGGTCTTGACGTTCCCCAGGTTGGAATAGCTTCGCGCTTCGCCCAGGGTGTCGCCCAGCTCCTGCATTATTTTTAAGGATTGATTGTAATGGTCCCAGGCTTTATCCAGCTCTTTCTTATGCAGGCAGATATTCCCCAGGCTTCCCAGCAGATAAGACCGACGGCTGTTGTCCTGGCCTTCCTGAATCAGGTCCAGGGCCTTGGCGCAGTTTTCCTCGGCCAGGTCGAAATTTTTTGAATCTCCCTTGGCCCCTATTTGCATGTGGATGCTCGCCAGGTTGCCGTAACAAATGCCGGCGGAATGGTTGTCCTTCAACTCTTCATAAATAAAAATGGACTTCCGGATGGTTTCCGCAACCTTGTCCATTTGGGCTCCCTTGTAATACAACTCTTCCAGGTCCTGGTATTTTTTCAACAGATCTTTTTTATCGCCCGAATGGACCAATGATTCGATTTCGGACAACAGATTTCCCTCGACGTTCTTTAGATATCCCGGATGCTTTTCTATGGAATCCGCCTTCTCCTGAAGCTGGTGTATTTTTTCCTGGTCTTTCGTGCTGTCCAGACAGCTGACGGCTTTCCCGAAGAATTCTTTCGCCGACTCGAACGCGTGTTTCTTCAACGACACGTTGCCCAGGTATTCATAATATAGCCCCTGTCCGAAAGCGTCGTTCTGCTTGACCATCAAATCCAGCGCCTTCTTATAATTTTCTTCAGCCTTGTCCAGGCTTCCCTGATAAAAATAAACGCTTCCCAGGTTACCCAGTGAGCTTTCAATGCCTTTCACATCCTCGGCTTTTTCCATCAGCGTCAGGGACTTTGAATAATAGTCTTCCGCCAAGTCCAGTCGCTGGTCCTGAAAACAGATGTTGCCCAGATTGCCCAGCACATACGCCTGCCCGGTTTCGTCCCCCGACTTCCCCATCAGGTTCAGTGCTTTCAGAAAATGCGATTCCGCTTCCTGGAGGTTGTTGCTTTCCAGACTGGAGTAGCCCAGCTGTTCAAATTTTTTTCCATCATCCATTAGGGCAATCATCCTTTTTTAATGTTGTCGATCCCATCCGTTCCGATCTCAAAAAACCAGGCACGACATAAACCGGCGGGTCAAACAAAAACAATGTTTTAAATTAAAATTTTCTGTGGTTATGGGGATTATATTGGTAGGACTGGCAGAATGTCAACCCACGGTTTTTCCTTGATAACTCTGCCCTACAACGCTTCCATATCGGCATCTCGAAGTTTCTCTTGTCCGCAACGTTATAGGTGGGAATTGTGAGGCATAGCCTGGAAAATTTCTTCAAGACCCCTGCCCTAGGTCCAGGGGTTTTTCTTTCATTAACTAAAACTAGTATACGCAGTGATTTCTAAATTAAGGAAAATATTGAGACCGGCTTGCTTTAGTCTTTTCGTGGGTGATTTTTTAGAGTTTTTCAAGCTTCCGAAACTCCCATGAGAAATAAACTATCACCCATGTCTATCGTCCAACAATATTCTAATTTTCTGCTACTTTGAAAAACCTTGTAATTTCCCAACTTATTGAAAAAAGGCGGCTGACCACCTCCCCACAACCCAAATAAGATATTGAAAAATAATGATTTAGACTTACCATAAACATTATGACTCAAACTAAAAAAATTCGCGTACTTCTTGTTGACGACAGTGAACATTTTATTATGTTTCTCAAAAGGTTCCTGCTCACCAGGAATTGCGAAATAATTGGGGAAGCTGAAGATGGCGAAGAAGCAATTGAGTTATTTAAGTCTGAGAAACCGGATTTGACATTGCTTGACTATGAAATGCCAGCTTCAAACGGGAGCGAGGTTCTGGAAGAAATATTAACTTTAAACCCCAATGCGGTGGTCATAATGTTAACCGGAAGGGATGATATTGCGACGATGAACCTTTGCATTGAAAAAGGCGCAACTCAATACATCCGTAAGGACTACCCGCTTGAAACAATTTTTTCTGTGATTGAGGAGTCATTGGAAAAATCTATTACGTAAAAAAATAGCTAACGTGGAGTTGACAGTCAATTAATTGAAACTTCTCTTACCTCAAATCCCCTTCTCTCTGAAAAAACTAATTCTTATCAGGTTGTCTTAAGATTGGATACACACCGTTACAGATGAGAATTGTGCGGCAGGGGAAGGGCTAGGTATTTTCCTCGTTCACCGTAGAGAATTTTTTTACCTTCCAGGTCTTTGATTACCAGATCCACGGCATCGTCTTCCAGCGTGGTTTGGCCGGACTTTTCCTGCACATGCGAGTGGACCTGCTCCAATCCTCGCGGCTTCTCGTTGCAAAAGTCGAGTATCCAGGCGGACGGCCCCTCAAACCGCATTTTCTTCGGTCCTTCCAGCGAGCGGCCGTCGTAGACGGTGACAAAATCAAGCGATTTGGTGAAAAACAGAAACGGCATCTGCTCCGATTGGTGACGGGCCTTCCAATCGGCTACCGTCTGCCTGAGTTCCTCGGCCATTTGAGGGCTGACGCGGTTTTCGGTCTCGAACTCGAAATCGTAGGCGATTTTCATCAGGTCCATTTTTTGCCCATCATATACATAAGGATAGGCCTCGCTCGGCCCTTTGATGGTGACGCCGTAATCGCCGGGCCGGGTGAAATAGGGACTGAACCGTTCCAGCCACAGGTCCCCCACCCCGATCGGCGGTTGCAGGTGAAAAAGAATTTTGAGCATGTCGGTCTGCCGGCGGTAATCGTCGTCTATCTCGCCGGGAAACCCAGTCAGGATGTTCCAGGTGACATCGATGCCGTAATACATCGCCCATTTCAGGAAAAAGATGTTCTGCATGGGGCGGACGCCTTTGTCCATGTCGTTCAACTGGTTGGCGCTGAAGCTTTCGATCCCCGGCTGGATGACGTTCACCCCTCCCAGCGCCAGGTTTTTTATCTGGCCTTTGTTCAGATTGCTTTTCACTTCGATGAAAAACTGAAGATCGTAATTTTCCTGGGCGAATTCCTTGAACACGCCGTCGATGTAACTCATCTCCAGAATATTATCGACCAGGCGAAAGCGAAAGGTGTCGTAACGTTTGGACAGTTGGGATATGTCCGAATGCACCTGTTCGATGGACCGCGCCCTGAATTTCATGGTCGAGGCGTTCAACCCGCAAAAGGTGCAGTGATGCTTCTCGCCCCACCAGCACCCGCGCGCCGTCTCATACAGGATGATGGGGTTTTCCAGATGCGGGGAATTGGGGTCGATGTCTTTCAACTGCTCAAAATAATCTTCATAATCGGGGGGGCCATAGGTATCGAGTCCTTCAAACATGGCGGAGCTTTCTTGAAGAACCACCTCCCCTTCTTTGCGGTGGATCACTCCCGGCGGAATGTCCCCGCCGTTTTCCAGCGCCTGCATCAACTGCGGCAAAATGGGTTCCGCTTCACCCTGCACCACATAGTCGATCCAGTCGAAGGCGCGAAAATATTCCAGGCCCATTTCCGAGTCGAAATTGGACCCGCCAAACAGGATCTTGACCGACGGGAATTTGTCCTTGATCCCTTTCGCCAGGGTCACGCTGGCCAGGTTCTGGTTGAACGTGGAGGTGAACCCCACCGCTTGATACTGGCCCCAGTCAATTGACTCCACCGCCCACTGTATAAACTCCGGCACCATCTTCTCCTTAACCTCGAGCAGAAACTCGGGCGGGCGGTCGATGGTTCTGCACACGCTTTCAATGTTCTTATCGAAGATTTCGGTGTATTTCCGGTTGCCGGGGGAATCCCCGAACAGGGGATGGGAAAACAGCCACTCGCCGATCAACTGCCGGGTCTCGCACAGTTCGTTATATACCGGGAGCCCCAACTGGTGGGCGAAGTGCAGGTTCAGATAATAACTTTTCGCCTCGTACCCGTGGCTCTTCAGCAACGTGGACAACGTCCCCAGTTGAATGGATGGGTATATATGAAAGCCGAAAGGCATGTTTACAAGCGCGGTTCGAAATGGCATGGTCAAATTTTAACAACCACTTGCAGGAATTCACATTAAAATCGGATTTTTAATGAAATAAAAGCCGGGTTTCCGGGCCCCCTCCACGCCTTCTAAAGGTTAAGTTAGGAACAACGAAGAATCTATAAATTGACAGGCAAGGGATGGGCTTTCTATAATCATCCCTCCTCAATACCAATCTGTTTAAGGTTTTCATCAAATGTCTGAAAAAGATAAGATTCTCTCCGCGCTCAAGAGACCGGGTTCCCTTTGTTTTCCATCCAGCGAAAAGTCCGTCTCGGATATTGAAAGCGCGTTTTCCAAATTAAAGAGTGAGACCCTCGAAGGTGCCACCTACTGGTTTGAAAACGACAAACCCAGTGTCTTAAACACCCGCGTCAAGGTTTACCCCACGGGCCACATGGCTTTTTACACTACTGATGGCAGGCGTTTTCTCACGACAGACCCCGGCGGCGAACCGCTCAACGAATGCGAATGGTATCAGGACCCCAACACGGGTGAAATCCGCCTGACCCACGCCCGCATGCAACTGGATTCCAGGCAATGGATCGGCATCAAGCCGAGGGCCAAAACCTTCAGCGCGCAGATCGACATCAAGGGCCAGGAAGGATGGGAGACCATGACTCTGGACGACCTTCGGAAAAAAGCCGCAGAGTCCTGGCGCGTGCCATTCTCCGAGGTGAAGTATTTTTATTCCGACGAAAACATGGTCCATAAGGGCGACGGCAAATACGACATCATTCTCACCAAGGACGGCCTGTATGCCTTGAACGACGGCTTGTTCGATAAAACCCTTTTCATCAGTTTTATGTTTACAGTGAACTGGGCCCGGCTGGACCTCATCCCGGTGGTGGAGTTGTTTCAATCGACCCTGCCGGGTTCAGGCGGCGCCACTTTTGAATTGATCTGGGGGCTTTACGAAGACCAGTCCCGCGAGGAAGACCTGGGCACCCTGCGCTACCGGGGCCTGCCCACCTACCCGTCCAAAGAGGCGTTCAATATTTTCTCCGCGTTTTTTACGCCCAAGGGCCCGGAGGGAAAAGACATCATGAAGGTGTTCACGGACCCCGACCGGTCCCATCAAATCACCTGGACGCCCAAGCCCAATCCGCCCTGGCGTTATTTCAACAATGAACACGCCATGACGCTGACGGTTCAAGACAAGTTTCTTTATAAAGTGACGGTGCATAACGATCCTCTGGCCGTTCCATATGTCAATTGCTTTCGCGGGGCGAAACCCTCCTGCCAGCGCGAAATCCAGGTGACCCATAATTCGTTTATTCTGGTAGAAGGTGAACTCGGTAGAGAAATTCCTTTCGATCCGATATGGAACATCCTGCCACAAACGGAACCTTCGAAACTACCGGCCAAAATGCCCTTCGGCTGGAAATGGTTCTTCAATAATTTTCCGCCGAAAGTGGACCCCGTCAAAGTCCTGTACACGGTGCCCTTTTATCCCGAAGGGCCCAATGAAATCGACGAGGCCGCCCTTCAGCCGATGGTGATCGACCAGATTTTTTATTACATGGAAATGTCCCCCGGAATGTCGGCAAAACTGGAAAAAATCGACAAAGTGCTCATTCACACTTTCGACTGCGTGCTCGCCGGGTGCATCGACTGCACCAGGGACCGGCAATACACCGTCCTGTACAGCGATCCGGAATTCGCCCAGAAAAACGCCTGCCTGCTATGGAACTATTCGGCTTCGCGCAATCAACTGGACAATATGAGCAAGGTGAGTTTTCTATCTGAAAAGGAAAACGTCGTCGATGTGTATAAGGGAAAATACGGGCTCATCTTCAAATGGATCCCTTTCATGTATTTTCAGGACCGCGAGGCCTGTCAGAAAATGCTGCAAAGCCTGGTGGACGCGATGTTGCCCGATGGCGTCCTGTTTCTGGTGGGTCCCAAGCCCATGCAAGGCCTGTTCGAACACTTTTTCCTGGACTGCCTGTACAACGACCCGATCATCAACATGCCGTTTTACCGCCAGCATATTAAAATGTGCCCGGAAAACCTGGTGAATCCGGAACTGACGGTGTTCATGCTGGAGAAAAAACAGATCCCCGCAGACGAACCCGGCCCTCCCCCACCTGCGGAAATCAAAGAGGACATGCCACAACCCAATCTGCGCGGCTTTCGGCGGAATTAATTCGGACAGGTAGAAACACAAATTAGAGTCTATCGTCTAATCCGTCATTGCTAGCATCGCGAAGCAATCCAGAAGACCTGGATCGCCGCGCCGCTTATAGCGGCTCGCGATGACATCGAAAAATATCCAATATTCTTCTTGACTTATGGACCGATCAGTCCGATATTAAACTCATGAATATCGGACGACCCAGAAATTTTGATACGGACCAGGCCCTCAAAGCCGCAGTGCAAGTGTTCTGGAGCAAGGGTTACGAGGCCACCTCGTTACAGGATTTGATAGAGGCGATGCAGATTTCCAAGAGCAGTTTCTACCAGACCTTCGAAAGCAAGCATCAGTTGTTTCAAAACTGCATCCATCATTACCAGGATCGGTTCATCGGCGACATCACCGAGTCCCTGCAAAATGCAAAGTCGGGCCGCGCTTTCATTGAGGACATATTTAATTGCATGCAGGATAAAGCCGGGCCGGCCAGTGACCGGCGGGGATGCCTGATTTTAAACTGCGCCAGTGAGTTCGCCCAGAGAGATCCCGTCATTGCCAGATTGATTTCGACCAGCATCCAGCAAATGACCGATGTTTTTTTATCGGCGGTCAAGCGCGCCCAAAAGGAGGGAGACATTTTGTCCCATAAAAAACCAATGCCGCTGGCGCGTTATTTATTGAGCAGTCTGAACGGTCTGACCACGACCATCAAAGCAGGCGCGAGACCAAAGGAAGTCAGGGAAGTGACCCAGGTCGTTCTTTCAGCTCTGGATTAAATTTTTTTACCCATTTTTGGACCAATTGGTCCAATTTCAACAACGACCAAAACTAAAATAGGAGATATCATCATGCCACTCGTTCAAATCAAAGGAATCAGCGGAGTGCTCACTCCTGAGCAAAAACAGGATATGATTAAAAAAGTCACGGACGCCGTCCTCTCTGTAGAAGGTGAAGGGCTTCGCCCCGTCACCTGGGTGATGATTGAAGATGTTCCCTCCGGACATTGGGGCGTTGGCGGAGACCCGGTGACCACCGGGCAGGTTCGGGACATGGCCACCGCGAAACAATAGCCTTTCAAAATGGCAAACTTTGCATAACCCGTCTTTGCGAGAAGCCAACGGCGACGAAGTAATCCAGAACATCTGGATCTACCCCTGCGGGGCACGAAGGCTTAGGAATATTATAACGGCCACACCGTTTTGCGGCTCGCGATGACGGATGGGGTCAGGACAGACTCCATGGAGATTTTCAACGGTGCAAAGGTCTCTTTCAAAAAAAGGCTCTCAACTTTAATAAATTGGAGAAAACCATGAAAATAGAAGGATCAACAGTCCTGGTCACGGGCACAAACAGAGGCATCGGACGCTCTCTGGTTACAGCACTGGCTGAGAGCGGAGCAAAAAAAGTGTATGCGGGAATACGGGATGTGGAAGCATTCACAAATAAGGAGGCTAAATTTCTCGAAAAATTTAAGGGAAAGGTGGAGCCCATATCTCTCGACATCACCAAAAATAACCAGGTCGATTTGGCGGTTGAAAAAGCTTATGATGTGAACTTGCTCATCAACAACGCGGGCATCGCTAATTACAGCGGACTGATCGCCGCCGATGATCTGGCCTCGGCCCGGCAGGAAATGGAAGTCAATTATTTCGCGACCCTTGCCATGATTCGCGCCTTTGCTCCGGTGCTGAAGAAAAATGGCGGCGGCGCTATCGTCAATCTTTTATCCGTTGCCAGCCTGGTGAACTTTCCCCTGCTGGGAACGTACAGCGCATCCAAAGCCGCGCTATATTCCCTGACCCAGGGCGTGCGCGCGGAACTGGCGGCAGAGGGCACTAAGGTAATCGGGATTTTCCCCGGCCCCATTGACACAGACATGGCCAAAGGAATCGAAATGGACAAAGCCTCTCCCGATGAAATTGCGCAAGGGACATTGAAAGCCATTGAGAACGGTCAGGAAGACGTGTTTATCGACCCAATGGCCGTAGAATTTCAACAGGGTTTATTGTCCGACCCCAAAGCAGTGGAAAGGCAGTGCGGGGAAATGCTTCCAGCGTGACGCTGGACCCAATAGTGACGTACGATGAGTTTACTGGCGAAACAAAGTGGAGTTGTCGTATCAAATCCAAATTTTCGTTTTCTATTTTTTTAATTGCATTTTATCCACGGAGGCGATTGTGAAAAAACTTTTTATTCTTCTTTTTATATTTGGACTGACCTCAACCGCAAACGCGGGTATCCATACCGAAACGGTTAAATATTCATCAGGCGGAACCGAACTGACAGGGTTTCTTGCCTATGACGACTCCATCAAGGAAAAGCGCCCCGGCATTCTTGTGGTCCACGAATGGTGGGGCCATAACAAACACGCGCAGGACCGGGCCCGCAAGCTCGCCAAACTGGGTTACACCGCTTTCGCGCTCGATATGTACGGCACCGGCAAGCTGGCCGACCACCCGAAAAAAGCCGGTGAGTTCATGAACGCGGCATTCACGAACTGGGAAGCATCGCAAGCCAAATTTCGGGAAGCCAAAAAAATCCTGCAGGCTCACGCGACCGTCGATCCTGAGAAAATCGGAGCCATCGGGTTCTGCTTCGGCGGCGCGGTTTCCATTCGGATGGCGCGTGGCGGTGAAGACCTTAAGGGCGTTGTCGCCTTTCACAGCGCCCTGCCCGACCAGCCCAAATTGGCTAAGGATCAGGTAACCGCCTCAATACTGGTCATCAATGGTGCGGATGATGGTTTTTTGAAATCAGATACGGTGGCGTCCTTTGTTAAAGAAATGGTCGATGCCGATGTCGATTTCAAATACATGAGCTTGAAAGGGGTGCGACACAGTTTCACCAATCCTCAGGCCGATGAGTTCAGCAAAAAGTTCAATCTTCCCGCATTGAAATACGACAAAGCGGCGGATCAAAAATCCTGGAAAGCCATGCACCGGTTTTTCCAGGGTGTGTTCGCAAACTGAGGTTTTACTATTAATGAGTCCTTTAGCCATCCCTTTTTAAGGAAAAATCTTATGGAAACATTCGACGCCATCTACCAGCGCCGCGCCATCAAACAATACGACCCCGGGCACAAGCTCACGCCCGAAGAAGAAACCAAACTGTTGGAAGCCGCCATTCAGGCCCCGACCAGCTTCAACATCCAGCATTGGCGCTTCGTGATCGTGCGCGACCCTGCCCTGCGTCAAAAAATTCGCAAAGAGTTCGGCAACGATCAGGCGCAGATGACCGACGCATCGCTCCTCATCATCATGACCGCCGACGCCAACGCGTGGAAGAAAAACCCCGAACGTTATTGGAAGAACGCTCCAAAAGAAATCAACGAATTGTTGGTCAACTGGATGGGACCTTTCCACGAAGGACGAGAATGGTTGCAACGCGACGAGGCCCAGCGGTCCATCGGCATGGCCATGCAGACCCTGATGCTGGCGGCCAAGGCGATGGGTTACGAGTCCTGCCCGATGATCGGGTTCGACGGTGAAAAAGTCGCCGAACTCATCAACCTGCCGAACGATCACGTGATGGGCCCCATGGTCGCCATCGGCAAGGGAACCAAAGACCCCTGGCCCAAGCCGGGCCAGTTGCCGCTCAGCGAGGTGGTGTTTGAGAATGGGTTTTGACAGGTTTTTCACAAGGCAACCTGAGCCTGACGAATGTCCGCTTTCGACCCAAAGCGGACATTTGAAAAGTACCAGAAGATACAAGAAATATTGATTGTTAATATTGGGGTTATATAGTGGGTATAAAAGAAATTGTAATTATCACTTTGGTCATTGTCATCCTTATAAGGACAATTTATAGCTCTTCAAAAATAAAACGTATCAACAAAAAAAGAGCGAATCGAGAATATAGTTCTGGTGTTGATTTATCAGCTGAAGAATATAAAACAAGACTTGGTGAAATCGAATTAATGTATGAAGACTTGGAGGGAGATTACTGGTTTGTTGGTGCAGCGGCGTCTTCAATCATCGCACACCTATACTGGCATAACTGGTACATTACGGTGTTGATCGGAGTGTCTATTTGGGTTGTAGGGTGGAAATTTCTTGCCATTAGACCTTTCACAAACGGCATCGCAGATAACAATGAAACAAAATGACCTACCTCCTTCCCTAAAAAAATAAGTGGTTCAGTTTTTTGCCGATTAACTATGATAGTACAAGGTCCCGCCAAGCATTTCTTCTCCTATTGATGCAAGGAATCTAATATGAAAGCCGAAGAGCTAATAGAAATAATCAAAGATGATCTTAACCTGGCAAAAGAACAAAAAACCCAAACAATAAAAATTGAAAACTTTGAGGCTTGGTACGATGATCTCAAAAATTTTGTAAAAGATCATCCCGAACCGGAACCGTCACCCGTTGACCAAAACAATTTAGAAGAATATAAGGCAAAAGTTCAAAGAGGTTTTGAGCATTACAGAGCAGTACAACAACATAGACTAGAGGTTTTCAAAACCGTAATTAATGCAGGCCAAGCTGCTTTAAAAAGCGCAATTTTGATAAATGGGGGTGGATCAGTTGCCATTCTTGCCTTTATTGGGAATATTCTCAAACCCGGCGACCCTATCAAAGCCGCCCTTGTTCACTCATTAGGTGGTTCCTTAAGAATGTTTGCAGTCGGAACGCTTTGCGCCGCAATGGCCGCCGGTGGTACCTACCTTGTTCAATTTTTTGATGCTGCTGGTTTAGATAGTAAGTGCCCTAAAATATGGCGTGGGCTGGCGCATATTTTTAATGCCCTGGTAATCGCAACTGTAATTTATTCATATATTCGATTTTGGTTGGGAGTGGATTATGCTTACATAGCTTTTTCAAACTAACTGTTTAGCGTCAGCCAAAAGTGGAACAATTGAGGTAAAAAGGTAAGAGATATTTTCTGTTAAATTTTCCTCAGCCGAATGTCCGCTTCTGGCCGAAAGCCGTCAATCCTGAAAACTCCCCTATTTAAGGGAAGGAATCACATCATCACGCCGGAGGCGAGTTGCCGTTTGGAAGCGGGACTGTTTTTGACGTACAGGTCGGGCAGTTGGTTGGTGCCAAAGTGAGTGATGTAGAGGAACACGTGTTCGCGGGCGTTGATCCGCATCGCCCAGGGGTCGAAATCGTTTTTGTAAAAATCTTCATAGCGGGCCATCGCTTCTTCTGTCGTCTGTCCCGATTCTGGCGTGTAATAAAAGTCAAGCGCCAGGTCGTGTTCGGGATTGGTTTTGACGGTGATGCCGAAATGCTCGGTCTCGTGCATGACCGGCGCGTTGTTGTAGAGCACGAAAAAATACATCTCTACCGACGGAATCATATCCTGATGCTGGAGCAAAAACTGCCGCGTGTCTTCGGCTTCGGCGGGCGTCTCGCTGGGAAAGCCATAAAAGCCCATGACGTGACTCCAGATGCCCACGCGTTTGGCCTCGGTCAGGTTATTGATCGCGACTTCGATGTTCGTGTCTTTTTTGACCAGCCGGATAATCCGTTCGTTCGCCGATTCCAGCCCAAAATACAGCGACCGGCATCCGGCTTTGGCCGCCATATCCCACAATTCAGGTTCTATCAGGCTCGCTTCAAAACGGATCAACGTCGTCCAATATATGTCCAGCTTCGCCTCGATCATCATCGGCGGCAGTTTGACGAACAGGGCTGGCGGGAATGATTCGTCAGTGAACAAAAAATGTTTGGCGTTGTACTTTTCTTTCAATTGTCTGAGTTCATCGACGATCTGGTCGGCATGTTTCGCGCGGAACTGGTCGATGTAACCCGCCCCGTGATCGCAGAACGTGCATTTCCCCCAGTAACAGCCGCGTGTTCCCAGATATGGCACCAGTTTTTCAGGCGAAAAATATTTCTCCCACGGAATGCCGTCGAAATCGGGAATGGGCAATTCATTCACCTTCTCCTGATAAAGTTCGTTGACTCGAACCTCCCCCGACTCGTCCTTGTAAATTAAATTAGGCACCTCGGACATCTTGCGCTTGCCGTCCAGCGCCTCCACCAGCCAGACGAGAGCGTGCTCACCCTCGTAAGTAATCATGGAATCGAACGCGTTGCCCCAGAATTTATCCTGTCTGGGCAATTCGTTTTTGAGCCTCGTGATGACGTTGCCGCCCACCGTGACGTGGATGCCGGGATATTTCTGTTTGATCAGCGTACCGAAGGTGATGCCGGACATGAGCTGGACCGGAGTTCCGATGGAAATTCCGATGATATCGGGCTTTTCTTCATCGATGTATTTAAAGACCAGTTGGCGGCAGACATCGGCATAGACGTTGACCTTGTCATCGTGCGGCGCTTTGAGAAGGTCTTCCGACACCCACGGACGGTACACGTTGAGGTTGCTCTCCACCGGGTAGAACTGAACGCTGGCCGGATAATAGGAAACCGAGATGTATTCCATCACTTCGCGGAAAGCGTTCAACGCCCATTCGGCCTTATCCACTTCATAAAACTCCTGGGACCGCATGATGGCTTTGGCGCGCTCGACCTTGCGGACATGGTGGTCAAGGTCCAGTTTGCCGTAGTATTTCATCATCTCCAGGACTTCCACATCCTCCGGGGTGGCCTTGCCTTCCCATTGCTTCAATTTTAATTCTTTTTTCCGCTGATTTATTCGTTCCCGGGTGAACTCCAGGTATTCGCGGGTGAAGAAATGGTCGTACATCTCGACATTGATGTCCTTCTGCACCACTTCGATGCCGTTCTGCCGGAGCACCGCCGTCAAGCTGGGCAGGGCCAGATAGGGGGCCGTGGGGACCCATTCCGGTGGAAATAACAACATGACCTTCTTCATAGAATCACTTTCTTAAAATACTCGCGGGACAGAGCAAACCGCCCGGTCCGGTGCATATTAACCCTTGTGAACGATATGGTATCATATCACTGGTGAGCCGGAAACGTTGTTTGCCCGCTTTCCTTGAGCTGTTTCCCAATTCGGCACTCCTAACGGCCCGACCGGCTCCAGCCAGAGGGATTCCATTGATTTTTCTGGGATTCGGTTGCAGTTAATGATAGCATTGGTCCAACCAAAATTCACTCGATCTGTTTGATTTTAACCCTTTAAACAGGGAGATCATCTGATCGTCATTGCGAGCGGAAGGAAGCACTCCAGAGACTCTGGTTCGCCGCGCCGCTGATCGCGTCCCGCGATGACGCTTGGGTATGGAGGGTAGGGTTCAAAAATTATCCCTTCGGTTATGCAAAGGTCTCTAAAAAAAGGGTAAGAACGTTCTCTAAAAAAAATATTTGGGTTATTGAACAGATTCGCATAATACAAGGAGTTCAACTGTCATCATGTCTGAGTACGAAACCAGCGCCGAGAACAAAGCCAAAATCCTCCTGGATGAGGCAAACTTAACATTTTGTGAAACGTCTGAACGTAAAGACACTACGGAAGAAAGAACGCTGGACGGGTCTCCCTGGGATATTGGCAAAATGGACGGCGAATTTGACGAGGATGATTATCAGAAAATCCTCGAACTCCAGTTAGAGGCCGCCAAAATTGTCGACGAACACCCGGAACTGGAAGAAAAAACCAGTGAGATGTTTCAATCGGTCACCGCCGAAAATGCTGAGGAGGTATTGGGGCAGATCATGGCGGAGCCAAATCTGTGCGATCTGGCCCGAATCGCCGTGACCATATTTCTGCTTCGCTTCCCGTCGGTGGAGTCTTTCGTCAACAAGGGACACCCTCTGGTACTGGCCATGGATGAATACATGCTGGAGAACGCCAACGCGCAAAACTGGCAGGATTACCAGAACATGGCCGAGGAATATAAATGGTCAGCGTAACGCTGAACCCGATGTTTACGCGCTATAGATTAATAGTTTTTCGGGGCTCGTGTACCCCTCCGGGGCATGAAGGCAACGGAAAGGATATCACCAGCGCAACGAGCGGAGCCTTAAACTTATCCTCCCCCACGTAGTGGGGCGGAGCCTTAAACTTATCCTCCCCGCGTTGCCGGGTAAATTGCCATGCAGTTTCGCTACAAACTCGCCAAAGAAACTTTTAAGAACAAAAAGATTCCGCCCAAAAAAGTCCCCGGAGAAGAAAGCATCTCCGCCGACCAGAGGGGCGACCACACTTGGACCGATTCGCAATTACTGAGCCTGGACAAGGAAACCAAGCGGGTCGAACCCAAGGCGGAACCTAAAGAGGTGTCGCGCAGGGATTTGTTCTCCTTCGGGCGGCTGACCGACTTTGCCAACGCGGTCGAAGAAGGCGAGAAAAAACTCGCGAAAAACAAGCAAGCCAAGCCAGATGTCGAGGAGCCAGAGGCAGTCGAAGAAACTGCGACCACGACTGAAGAAACTGAAGGCGAGGCCCTTCCTGCCACTGAGCCAGAGAAAAAAAAGGGATTCTTCCGCCGGATGGCGAGCAAGTTCAAGCCCGGCTCAAAGGAAGAATCCGCCGCCAGCGAAGAGTCGGACGATTCAGAGCCCACCGAAACAGAAGTGGATGAACCACCCGCCGCCCCTCGCGAATTAAAACCCTATCAGGAAACCGTTCTTGGAATCCCCGTGGACGATGAGGACGTGGACCCGGAATTCGACCGGCGCAATCTGCTCAAGCAAGGCGTGCATTTCTTCGCCAAACCGGCCATTCAAAAAGTTCAGGATAAAATCGACCATGTCAACGAAACCGTCGACAAAATCACCAGGCGCGTCCCGCTGATAAGACCGCCGGGGGCCATCACCGAAAGACAGTTCCTGCAGGCCTGCACACGGTGTGACGAATGCCTCCACGCCTGCCCCAAGGACGCCATTCAACGGGCGCCCAAGAAAATGGGGTTCCTCATCGCGGGTTCGCCCTACATCGACCCCAAGAAAATTCCCTGTGTCATGTGCGATGACCTGCCCTGCATTCCGGCCTGCCCGGATGGTGCGCTGGTTCCGCCCCCGAACAACGATCGGATGGAAGTCAAAATGGGGTACGCCATTCTGGACAAAAAAAACTGCCAGGCCTACGGCGACACCTTCTGCCAGCAATGCGTGATCGACTGCCCGATTCCAGGAGCCATCATCCAGAAGGACGACAAGCCCATCATCGACAAACGAACCTGCACCGGTTGCGGGGTGTGCGTGCTTTCGTGCAGTACGGTGAATATCCCCCTGGCGATTAAAATCAAACCGCAGATGGTCATCGACAGCCAGATCCAGAAAAAGCGCATGGAACAGGAAAAAGCCCGCATCAAAGCGGAACGCGAAGCCGCAGAGAAAAAAGCTCAGGAAGAGGAAATTGAGAAATCCGCTGCGGCAGACAGTGAAAGCGATTGAATGCAAAATTAATACTTCCCCGCAAAACCACTATCTTCGGTAAAAAAGCTACACATTAATAGCCAATTTTTCTTTTAAAATAGGTAGCCTTGCCAGCCTTATTCCGCTTTGCATTTCTGCCAAGAATTGCCCATTTATTGGTTATCAATTTGTTCTAAAATAGCATCTAACATTTCCGTATCATTTTCATTTAAATAACGAATACCAAAAACCTATAATTTTCTTAATATTTGACCTTTAAGAAAAAAAAATATACTTTCAGCACCACAACATAAATTTTAATTTGATATTTTGGGCATTTTATTCATTTCAAAGCCATGGGCCAGGAACGAACACCTACTACACCAATTCTTACCGAGCGTAATGCATTTCCCGTAGGGAAAAGTATTATTGCAGGAATTCTCAGCCTTATTGCTATTCGATACTTACTTAGCTTGGTACCATTTCCATATCCAATCGATAGACAACATATGGAATTTTACTACCATGGGATAATGCATAATATCCCTACTCAAGATGGGTACTGTTACACAGGGCAAAGTGATGTACTCGAAAATATTTCTCAAATGGCAGATTTAATGCTTCGACCTGAAAAAAAAATGAATTTTGTTTCTTTCCGTTCGTTCCAGGAATGTGAAAAAACATATTCTGATCCAAAAACTGTTTTCGGATATGAGCGTTTTCTATCACCTAGGTATTACTGGCCCAACAAAATGAATGATTCTTCTCCACATAAAATTGGTTTTGTGGGCATGGGAGCAGAGCTAATTCCTTCATCACAAAAAAATATTAAATATTGGATTAATAGTACCCAATTAAAAGAATCATTGTCCGCCAAATCACACGGGGCACGCCTCCTGCCCTATTTCCCCCAATACTCCTCATATGATGAATCTTTCAGAGTGAGTGAAGAAAAAATTCAGGAAAATTATTCCGGATATTGTAGCGTGGCGGTTGGAAACTTTTTAAAACTAAAAAAGAAATTCACAATGAAATTTCAAGATAGATGGAACGGTAAACGCAATAATTTCGATGAAGAAGTTTATGGCGACAACATTACTATAAGCGAGGAAGGAATAAAGCTATCACTCTATGTTACAAATAATTCCGGGCGCTCTATTTACTATGGGTTGGCTGAAGAAATTTCTTTTAACCAAGAACAAACATTAGATTTTAGCAAAATTTTAGATTGGGGAAGGGAAAATTGTCGAAATGCGTCAATTGCCGCGCAAAAAATCCAGGCCAATAGTGGCTCTAAATGGCTTTTTGGGTTTAATAGCGCAAATAACTAATATTTTTGAAAAATATTTGCTATTGGGAAGATTATGCTGTCTTGCGGAAAATAATAAGTCACTCACGGACAAACTCTACCATTTGAAACCTTTCGGGTTTATCCAAGCCCAACGTTGGAAACGTTTCTTGTAGTTGGGGTTTTGGTATTTTAATTATCTGCTTGAAACTCCTTCAGGATTTAAGTATTTTGTCCCTTCTTTGATCCACCCCCTTAAAACAGGCAATTTGGTGGGGAATTTCACCTCATAACGTTATATTTTTAATTTAACCAACCTTAAACCATCGAATCGCAAAACCCTATGACCCGTCAACTTAGTAGAACCCACACCTGCGGCGAACTGTCCGACAAAAATATCGATGAATCCGTCACCCTGTGCGGGTGGGTGCACACCCGCCGCGACCACGGCGGACTGATCTTCATCGACCTTTGGGACAAGGAAGGTCTCACCCAGGTGGTGCTCAATCCACAGATCGACTCGCTGGCTCACCAGCACGCGCAATCGTTGCGCGGCAATTATGTCATGGCGGTGCATGGGAAAGTCAGGAGCCGGCCGGAAGGCATGGTCAACTCCAAACTGAAAACAGGTGCCATTGAAGTCTATATTGACGACCTTGAAATTTTGAATCGATCCAAAACGCCGCCGTTTTCCGGTTGGGAGGATCAGGACGTTTCGGAAGTTCTGCGCCTCAAAAACCGTTATCTCGACCTTCGTTCCGACCTTTTGCAGACCAACCTGAAAGTGCGCTATCAGATCACCCGCGTGGTGCGCCAGGTGCTGGACAAACACGGGTTCATCGAGGTGGAAACGCCGATGCTGACCAAAAGCACGCCGGAAGGCGCGCGCGATTACCTGGTTCCGAGCCGGTTGAATCCGCAGAAATTTTTTGCCCTGCCCCAGTCGCCGCAACTGTTCAAGCAGATCTTGATGGTGGCCGGCATGGATCGCTATTTTCAGATCGTTAAATGTTTCCGCGATGAAGACCTGCGCAATGATCGGCAACCGGAGTTCACGCAGATCGACATGGAAATGTCTTTCGTCACTGAGGAACAGTTGTTCCGTCTGGCGGAAGAAATGATGCAGACCGTTTACCAGGAAGTTCTGGGAATATCCATCGAGACTCCCTTTCCTATTCTCACCTACAAAGAAGCGATCGACCGGTTTGGCAGTGACAAGCCGGATTTGCGCTTCGGGCTGGAACTGGTCGATTTGGGCGATATCATTCAGGGAACCAGTTTCAAGGTGTTCGCGGATGTTCTGAAAAAAGGTGGGCAGATTCGGGCCATCAATATTAAAAACAGCACCGAAATTCTATCCCGCAAAGCGCTCGATGATCTGACCGAACTCGCAAAAACTTACGGCGCCAAGGGCATGGCCTGGATCAAGATGCAAAAAGGCGAACTGCAATCCCCCATCATCAAATTTTTTGAGAAAGACATGCTGGACGGCATGATCGCCGCGCTGAAAGGGGAAGACGGCGACACCATCGTCTTCATTGCCGACAAACCCAAGGTCGTCGCTGACGCACTGGCGCACATCCGGCTGGCCGCCGCCAAACTGTTGGGATTGATCGACGAGAAGAAAATCAATCTTGCGTGGGTGACGGAATTTCCTTTGCTCGATTATAACGAGGATGAAAAACGTTTCACCGCCATGCACCATCCGTTCACCGCGCCCAATGAGGGCCATCTGGAACAATTCGCCGATGCGCCTGAGAAAATTTCGTCCCGTGCCTACGACCTGGTTTTAAACGGCAACGAAATTGCCGGCGGCAGTATTCGTATCCATCAGAAAGAAGTGCAGGAAAAAATGTTCAAGCTTTTGGGTATCGGGCAGGAAGAGGCGGAACTGAAATTCGGTTTTCTTCTGGACGCTCTGCAATTCGGCGCGCCTCCGCATGGCGGCATCGCCTTTGGCCTAGACCGCCTGGCCATGTTGCTGACGGGTGCGGATTCCATCCGCGACGTAATCGCTTTCCCAAAAACCCAAAAGGCCACCTGCCTGATGACTCAGGCGCCTTCCGAAATTGACCTCAAGCAGTTAAAGGAACTCAAACTGAAATACGATTTATCCTGAGTGGCAGGATGCCGTTGGAACTGATAGATACCTTCAATGCATCAAACAAATAGAAATGTAAAAATACGAATCGGAACTTCCGCTTAAAGGGAAGTTTACAAAACTGATTGTCTTTCCTTTATAACTTAAAAAACTAGAAATATTGAATCGAATTCCTTACTATATTTTTTCGAAAAAAGCGTACTTTTAAGGAATAAAATCTCTCCCCGCAAGGGCCAATGCCGCTATGCCAATCGAATAAGAAATGGGGAAACTTGGAGCCACAAATACGTTTGCTCCAATCGCACACAAACCAAATGTTCCTGAAAAAAATCCTTGTCTTAACTCCCTCTTTCTCATATTTTTTTCTTTTTTCGGTATATCTTTTGCTTCTCCTAATTTAACAGTAAGATTTATTTGAATAACATTAAATCTTTCTATTAGATCGTTTGTTGAACCAAGACCATTAACGTTCTCTAATTTTTTTTCTTTTTTTAGGAAAAAAAACATTTTTTCAATATCTTGTTTTTTAAATCCATAACTAGAAATTAATTTTTTTTCAATTTCAATAACATCTTTATTTTTTTCTTCTATATTCCCTTCCCTAAAAAATAAATTTGAGCTATCGTTCTTTTGCTCCTTTTCCAATAAGGGATTCAAAATTTCTGCAAGAAAAGGATTTTTAAGGGACGTAAGCAAACAATCTAAGGTAGCTTTATAATCTTTCTCAGTTTGGGAATATGTAGGCCGCCGTTTACCTTGGGACAACCTTTTCCAAGCCTTATCCAGGTTAACTACTTCTTTTAAAAAATCCTTCAAAGCTTTTTCTTGTTCATCATTCACAAATCATTTCCTTCTCTTTCACATTCTTTCACAATACAATTATTTCGCCATAATTAGAGAAATTGCCAATGAATTCAACTTTTTCAGTAGAAATTATTTTGAATGCAACAGTATTACTGAAAATTCACCTTTTTGCAAAAAAAAGGAAGGCAAGTAATTAAAAAATCGATTTAGAGTTTTTTTTAGGGTAGGCGGAGGGACTCTCTTCCTCCCCGCGTAGCGGGGCGAAGTAAACCGTAAGCCGGGTTCTGTCCTCCATCGGGAGATGGAGGGATGGTCATTAATCTAGGCCTGCCGTTGCCGACAGGCTCGAGCGATCAACCCGAAAGTATCGGACGGGCCGCCCTCAAACACTTTCCTATTTGATCTTGCTCCGGATAGGGTTTACCAAGCTACCGCTGTCACCAGCAGTACTGGTGAGCTCTTACCTCACCTTTTCACCATTGCCGCCACCGAAAAAATAAATTCTCTCGATGGGTGGGCTGTGTATTTTCTGCGGCACTTTCCTTAAGGTCACCCTCACTCCGCGTTACGGAGTATCCTGCCCTATGGAGCCCGGACTTTCCTCCCTCCCGGTCATAAAACCGGAACGGCGACCACCCTGTTTACTTCGCCCCGCTACGCGGGTTGGAAATTTTAGGCTAATACGCTTTTAGCGGGTATTTCATCCAGCGGACCGCTGGTTTGGAGCCGCCTGATCTTCCGTTTCGGATTCTTCTACCCAGTAAAGAAAACGGTAGCAATGCGAGCATTCGACAATTTCTTCGCCCACTTTGACGTCAATGATCACTTGCGGACGCAAGCGGTGAAAACACCCCTGACACATGCTTTCGCGAACCTCAACCACCGCCAGGCCATCATTGCGCTTTAAAATTTTGTCATACAATACAACCCGCTTTGGTTCGATCGTTTCCAGGATAGCCTGTCGCCTGCCCTTAACGACCTCCAACTCTCCTTTCACGCGCTCGTATTCCGCTTCCTTTTTGGCCTTATACTCCTTAAAGTTTTTTTCTTCTTCCTTGAACCGGGATTCAATGGCAGGAAGCTCGCTGGATTTTTCCTCCAGCAACTCCATGATCTCCAGTTCTTTATCCTCACAGGCGGAAACTTTTTCCTTCACAGATTCCACTTCCGCCAGAATCGCGCTGTACTCTTTGTTGGTTTTGACCGCAGTCAATTTGGTCTTTATTTTGGCCATGTGATCGTTTTCCGCCTGCACATCCGCTTCCAACTGTTTGTTGGATTTCTGCATGCCCGCGATGACTTCCCTGGCCTGATCCAATTCTTTTTTCACGGCATCCATTTCCGCTTGCCCGGCTTTGATCTGGTTCGGGGCGGCGCCCAGGATCCGGTCAAAATCCAATACTTCCCGGTCGATGGCCTGGAGCTCAATCAGTTTTTGCAGTTCAGCATTCATGGAAGAACCCGGTGCATGAAAAAACTTGAGGGAACCCGCTAGGAGTTCCTTCGTTCATTGACATTATGAATTGAAGCTTCAAAAGGTTGGGAAAATGTAACACGGCGAATGAGGGGAATGCAACTCTTATAGGGACCCGGCCTGCCTCAGGCCTTCTTTCCGGCCTTGAATTTGGATTCCCAGTAAATCAGGAAAACACTGCCGATGAATATCGAGGAATACGTTCCGATAAAGATCCCGACCAAAAGCGCAAATGAAAAATCATGAATGATCGCGCCTCCAAAAAAGAACAGCGCCAGCACCACCAGCAACGTGGTCCCGGAGGTCAATAGGGTCCGGCTGAGGGTTTGATTGATACTGACATTGATCAACTCGATGAGCGGGGTCTTTCCCCGTCGGCGCATGTTTTCCCGGATCCGGTCAAAAATAACGATGGTGTCATTGAGGGAATAACCGATGATCGTCAGAAAAGCCGCCACGATCACCAATGTGAATTCCTTGTCGGCGATGGAAAATGCGCCCATCGTGACCAGCACGTCATGGATCAGCGCGATGATGGCGGCGATGGCGTACTGAAACTCAAACCGCCAGGAGATATAGATAACGATTCCTATGATGGCATACAAAATGGAAAGCAGGGCTTTTTCGCGCAGGTCCCGCCCTACTTTTGGACCAACCATCTCCACCCGCTCGACGGAAATATCTTCCAGGTTGAATTTGCCCTTCAAACTTTCCTTTACCTGATTGCCGACATATTCGAGCTTTTCTTCCGATCGCTGGACCCGGATCAAGATTTCATTTTTAGATCCAAACTCCTGAATGGTGCTTTCGCCCAGGTTGATGGATTTGAGCCCGTCACGAATATCATCAATATTGGGAGCAGATTTAAAGTGAAGCTGAACCAGCGTCCCGCCGGAAAAATCGATGCCGAACTTCAACCCACCCTGCATGGCTATCGACACCAGACCGACAAGAATAACGATGGCTGAGAAAAACATCGCCGGCCGCATTTTCCCCATGAAATTGATGTCAGTGGGTCGATTGAATATTTCCATATTTATTTTTTCAATTTAAAAAAGTTTATCGGTTTTTTCTTAAATACTCATTTTGGCTATTTTTTTGCGACTCATGAAACTGTCAAAAATAGTCCGGCTGACGAACACCGCCGTGAACATGCTGGCGGCAATGCCGATACAAAGTGTGATCGCGAACCCTTTAATGGGCCCCGTGCCAAATTGAAATAACACCACAGCGGCGATGAATGTCGTGATATTGGCATCCACAATGGTTTTAAAGGCCTTGGCAAAACCTGCGTCGATCCCCGCGCGAACGGTTTTACCGTTGCGCAACTCTTCGCGGATGCGCTCAAAAACCAGAACATTGGCGTCGATGGCCATGCCCACCGTCAATATGATTCCTGCAATCCCCGGCAACGTGAGCGACGCGCCAAAATAGGCCAGTGCACCCGCAAGGATCACAATATTTAAAAACAGGGCAATCACCGCGACCATGCCAGACAAACGATAATAAATAACGATAAATACCACCACCAAAGCGCCGCCATAAAGAATCGAACTGATGCCCTTTTGGATCGAATCTTTTCCGAGCGACGGACCAACGGTGCGGTTTTCAAGAATCACCACGGGTGCAGGAAGCGCCCCGGCACGCAGGACGATGGCCAGGTCACGGGCTTCCTCAGTGGTGAATCGTCCGGTGATCTGGGCACGGCCTCCGGCGATTTCGTCCTGAATCACCGGTGCAGAATAAACTGTGTTGTCCAGCACGATGGCCAGGCGCTTCTTGACGTTTTCGCGCGTGACTTGCTGAAAGATCATCGCTCCCATGCTGTTAAACGTGATGGCGACGTAAGGCTCGTTATAATCCTGGTCGTAGCGGACTTCTGCTCCGGTGAGAGTTTCTCCCGTCAGCACCGTGCGTTTTTTCAGCAGGTAGGGTTCCTTTTTGACTTCCCCGGTCTCCGCATCTTCAGTGCGCTGATAAAGAACCTCATCGCCATCGGGAACGTTGCCCTGGATCGCCTCTTCGACGCTTCTTCCTTCATCCACCAGTTTGAATTCCAACCGGGCGGTTTTGCCGATGAGGTTGATAGCCCTTTCAGGGTCTTTGACTCCGGGCAACTGCACCAGAATCCGTTTTTCCCCCTGCGCCTGGATGGTGGGTTCGGAGACTCCAAATTGATCCACCCGGTTGCGGATGGTTTCCAACCCTTGATTGACTGCATTTTTTTCTATCCGCGACGCCTGATCATTGCTCAATTGGAAATTCAGCGCCAACCCATCACTGGAAGTCTCCTTCTTTTCCAAAAAGGGATACCCCTCCATGATCGTTTCCATTTGCGGCTGGTCCACCGTATCCACCATCTTGATGATGATCCGGCGATCCTCCAGATCTGCGGAAACTTTGTCGACTTCAATGTCCTCGTTTTCGATTTCCCGTTTGATATCATCCGCCATGCGTTCCAGACTGGCTTCGACCGCCTTCTCCACCTGGACCTCCAGTACCAGGTGCATTCCGCCCTGCAAGTCGAGTCCCAGAGAAATCCTTTCCTTTAAAGGGTAGGACAGCCAAACGGCTCCCACAATAACGGCAATGATCAGCGGAATCTTCCATTTGAGGTCACTATACATTTATTTAATCCTTACCCTCTTTAACGGTGGAGATGGAAGACCGATTGATTTTTATTCTCACGTTTTCGGCGATTTGCAACATGACCGTGTCGTCCTTGAGCTTTTTTATGGTGCCGTGAATACCACTGAGGGTCACCACGGTATCCCCCTCTTTCAAGCTGTCGAGCATCTTTATGGCCTCTTTCTGCTTTTTCTGCTGAGGCCGGATCAGGATGAAATAAAAGATGGCGAACATCATGATCATCGGCGGCAACAGCGACAAAAATCCGCCTCCCCCTTCACTACCTTCCGGCGGGGGCGACATGGCAAACGCTATATCAAGCATAAAATGATCTTCCTATTTTTCGTGGATGAGGTTATTCAAGGTAAGACAGCCCTGACCCAATCAACTCCCGGCCTTTGCCAGGAATGCGGTCAACTATTCTACAGAATTACAAATGCTTATCAAGAAAACTCTGTCGGAAAGACGCCGACCTTCTGAAGACCCTGCTTCTATCAAATCCATCAGGATTTGTCAACCAGCCTGAGGCCGGACCCAATATTGACGAGCTATGGGTTTAAGGTTTTTCGGGGCTCGTTACCCCTTCTACCCCTTCGGGGCATGAGAACTAATGTTAAATACCACAGGGGCATGAAGGCAACGGAAAGGATATCACAAGCGAAGCGAACGACCTTCCGAATAATCTTTTTACGGAAGTGTCTGAGCTATGCTCGGACCGTCAGCCCTAAACTTTTCCTCCCCTTGTAACGGGGTCAGTAAAACTTTTGTGCGACCCCCGCTTCCTTTGTCAACTCGCGGTACAGACGATGAAATTCTTCGGTCGTGAGTTTGGCATCGCGTAAAGCGGTTAACTGTTCCGGGGTGATGGGGGTTTCCGAATTGTCGTCCCAGGCTGACGTAGCGATGGCGACATAGTTTGGCGGGTTGAGCCTTTGATGGATCAATCCGTTAATATTGTCGTTGTATTGCAAAGCCAGGTCGATCACAAACCGGGCGTCTTGGGCACTCAATCCGCCGCCAATGGCGATATTGGTCGGAGGGTGCCCTCCCCTCGGTTTCCAGTACTGGATGGTGTGCCGAAGGACTTTTATGGATTTGGATTTTAGAAAACTGCGCAACTCCTTCTTTTTCTTTTTTTGTTTGTGAGACAACCACATTTCGATGGTGCAAATGGTTGTTATGGAGGTATCACAACTAGCGGATGCCGAAACGGGATACCAGAAAACCCCCGCCAGAAGAAAAACCGTCAAAAAACCGCAAATAATTTTTTTCATGAAACCATCACTCCTGCTTCATTAATATTTTAACTATTTATTTGAATGAAACCCGCCCACTCACTTATCTATCCACTCTTTACATATATTTTTGTGTATCTGGAGCTAATCTTTCCTGACTGTGAGCCAAACCCTTATCAAGGGGGGGGTAGCGATGGTAAAAACCAGGAAGTACCTATTGTTAGAAATCCCCTTCTAAAGTAACACTTCAGGTAAAGCCCAGACATGAAAATTCCGAATTCCTAAAAAAAACCAATAATTTACGAATATTTTTCCCTCATACCTAAAGTTTTAACATTTCCCGCCGATACTGCTCTCTAAGGATAATAATAATTTGCCGGAGATAGAATATGCCCTCAGTAAGTAGCGTTGGTGCCGTAGCACCTCAGGTTCAGGCCGCCACCACCGGAAAAGCATACGATTCCCAGAAACAGGAAGGGAAAGCCGCCCTTAAACTGATTGATTCCGCCACTCAGGTCGCTAAAGCAACGCAAGCCAGCGGTCCCAAAGCTACGGGGAATAATATCGATATCTCGGTATAAACCTTTCCCGTTTTTCATCGCTCACTCAGCGTATGCTCGTAAGTAGATGTCCCTTGGCCGTATTTTATTCCACCACAAGGGTGTGTAGATTGGGGAAAGTTTCGCACTCTTTGAGTTTTTTCACCCCTTCTTCGGTCAGGGAATTACCAAAAATTTCCAGGTATTTTAAGCCCGTCAAAGTCGAACTTTCCGACAATGCCGCCGCTCCCTGATCCCCCACCTGATTCTGAGCAAGGTCCAGCGTCTCCAGGCTCACCAGATTGATGGAATTGGCCAGTTCGCGAGCCCCTGCATCGCCCACCTGATTTTTCCACAAATTGAGCGTGGTCAGATGGGAAAATACCGGCGATTTGGCAATGGCTTTGGCCCCCTCGTCGCCGATTCCGTTGCGCTCCAGGTGCAAAACCTTCAGTCCCGTGATGAATGTCGATTCCGCCAGGGCTTTGATTCCCTTGTCGGTGATCTCATTTCTCTCCAGATTCAATTCCTTCAGCCCGGCCAATTCTTCCTGCTGAGCCAGATATTCCAGCCCCTCGTCTCCGATGTATTTGAGCCGAAGGTCAAGGACGGTCCCTGCCCGGATCAGATGTTTTTTGACCAGAACATCCACGGGATCATCATTAAAAGGTTTATTCATAAAATGGACCCTTTTTCATTAGTTGGGATAGAGATGCAACGATTTATTGTATAAACCATTATCCAGTTGTCAACCGCCAAGGTGGATACCCACCAGGCATTTGATAAAATTCGGTTTCCCGTTATAATTTTCCCATGCGGCCCTCAATACTCAAGATTAAATTGAGGTTCGCTCATTATCATATACTATAAAACGGTTATGGAAGAAAAAGAGACCTTTTCCTACGATCCTGAAGTTCTTGCCAGAATCTCCGCCCTCAAACTGCGGGCGCTGAACCTCGTGGAGGGGCTGTTGTCCGGCAACCACCGGAGCCGTCACAAGGGATCGAGCGTGGAGTTTGCAGAATACAAGGACTATTCCCCCGGCGATGAGATCCGCCACATCGACTGGAAGGTCGTGGGCAAGACGGATAAATACCATGTGAAGCAGTTCGAACAGTCCACCAATCTGAAATGCACCCTGCTGTTGGATTGCAGCGGTTCCATGGGCTATGTTTCTCCGAAGCAATCGGGCATGATCAAAATGGATTACGCCCGCACCCTGGCGGCTTCCATCTCCTGCCTGCTATTGAAACAATTCGACGCCGTCGGCCTGACACTTTTCAACGACAAGGTCATGCACTACATTCCGCCCCGCTCCAAAACCTCCCACCTGCAGCACATTCTGCATGGGCTTTCGACGATCGAACCGCAGGGAGTCACCCGCGTCGATCAGGTGATCGAAAAACTGGTGGAGCGTCTCAAAAGCCGTGGCATGCTGGTGCTGATTTCGGACCTGTTTGCCAGGGAAGACAATATCCAGAGGAACCTCAAGCTCCTGGTATCGAGAGGGCTGGAGGTGGTTCTTTTTCACGTATTACATCCCGACGAGGTATCGCTTCCCTTCGAAGGCGATATTATTTTTGAATCGCTGGAAGACGATCCGCAAATCGGGTTGGACCCGCAGGACATTCGCGAGGAATACCAGAAAGCGGTGCAGACTCAAATCGAATCGTACCGGAGCCTGTGCCTGGGACTGGGAGTGGATTATGTTTTCCTGGAAACCACCACTCCGCTCGATCAGGCCTTGAGTTATTACCTGTTGAAGCGACAAAGTTTAACCAAAGTATGAAGACCCATATTCCACCGGTGAAAAAAAATTTCCTATTTTTAAAGGAAGGGTTTGTAAAACCAAAACAAGAAGATCTAAATCCCCCCAACCCCCTTCGTCGAAGGGGGAGCAGATCCCCCCTTTTTAAAGGGGGCCAGGGGAATTTTATTTTCTTTTTCCTACCATCAGCAGAAAACTCTATTCAAAAAACCTCATTTCAAACGGGTTATTTTTTAGTGGAAAGCAGGCCATGAACCTCAACTTCCTCTCGCCCATTTTTCTCTTCGGCCTGCTCGGAATCGCCATCCCCATCCTGATCCATCTGATGACCCGGCGACAACAAACACGCATTCGTTTTTCGGCGGTCTATCTTTTGCTCCAGTCGAAAAAACGGGCGGTCAAAAAATCCACCCCCAACCGGCTCCTGTTATTATTGATCCGGTGTCTCGGCATTCTCCTGCTCAGCCTGGCTTTGGCGCATCCAATATTTTCATTCAGCGGACCAGCGGATTTACTGCCCGACTCCCCTTCCGCCAGTGTTTTCATCCTGGACGATTCCTACAGCATGGGTTTTCGCTCCGAAGAGGGAACAGTATTCAATCAAGCGGTCTCCCGGTTGCTCAAACCCGTCGGCAAGATCCCGGCCAAAAGCGTTTACAGCATCGTTCTGGCTTCCTCGTCCACCCGGTTGTTGCAGGACTGGACAGAAGACCCGACGCTGGCCGCGAAACTACTCAAAACCTCCAAGCCATCCTTTGAAACCACCAGCATCGGTAAGGCGGTGACAAAGGCCATCCAGCTACTGGAATCAGCCACTCAAAAGGATAAACGGATTTATATTTTCACCGATCTGGATAAAAACGGCTGGAGGGAGGATGAGTTTTCCGATGCCGATCTTGCCAACAAACGCTATCCCGTGACCCTGGTGGACTTCTCTTCCCTTGGCACAGGGTCCAATCTCGCCGCCGTGCAGGAGGCGGAGGTCAGCCAGGAGTTTCTCACCAACAGCCGGGTCATCCGGGTGAAGTCCAAAGTGGCTAACCTGATGGAAGACCGCGCCATCAACGAACTGGATGCCTCTCTTTCAATCAACGGAAAACAACAGTCTGAGGGAACCTTGAAATTGGCCGCCGGGGAGGAGGTCAAAAAGGAATTCACCTTCCCGCTTAAAGGGAACGAACCGATAGAAGGCGTCGTCGAAATTCCCGATGATGCGCTTGGTGCAGACAACAAACGGTTTTTCTTTTTTCAGCCCGATCAAAAAATCAAGGTCCTGGTGGTCGATGGCGACCCCAAAACCGTCGCGCATCAACGGGAAACGTTTTATCTGGAAAACGCGCTCAACCCGTTCACGGTGGCCCTATCCAATATCGAGCCCACGATCTCCACGCTGGAACAATTGCAGGTGCGCGACCTGTTCGACTTTTCAGCGGTGATGCTGTGCAATGTCCGCGACCTGCCCTTCGACTACGAACGTCAACTGGAAAAATACGTCCGGCAGGGCGGCGCGCTGTTCATCGCGTTAGGCGACGAGATCGACCCCAAATTTTATAATGAAAAAATGGGCAATCTGCTCCCCGTGTCCATCAAGTCCCTTCATCAGGTGGGCCGGAGCGACGAACCCTTCCGACTGGACATTAAAAAAAGCGCCCATCCGGTCATGCAGGTTTTTAAAAGCAAATCGCTCGAAGAAATGAAAAGCATTCGTTTCAACTCCCTATACAGCGTGGAACCCAGAGAGAACCGAAAATTCACCGTTCCCCTGAAATTCACCAACCAATACCCCGCCGTGGTGGAGACGGATGTCGGCAAGGGCAAGGTCGTGCTCTACGTTTCCAGCGTGGACCGGGATTGGAACAACTTTCCCATTCAACCGACGTTCCTGCCGTGGATTCAGCGCTGGGTGAAATATTCGGCCAAAGGACTGGAAAGCATCCAGAACAAGAATCTGCTGGTGGGAGAAACGTTTGAATGGAAGAAATCTGCGGCAGACAACTTCCTGTTTGTGGAATCCCCAGAAGGCAAAATCACCCAACTGGCGGGGACTACTTATGACGAAACTTTCACTCCGGGCGTGTACCGGCTGTTCAAAAAACCCAATGAGAAAAAAGAAAATTTCGCGCCTGCCGAAACCCCGGAATCAAAAGTAATCCCCAAGCTACCGGAGAACGCCATTCCAGCGGGAACATTCACAGTGAACGTCGATACCACGGAATCGGTGGCGGAAAAAATTTCTGAGGAAGAGGTTCAAAAACTTCTGGGCAACCTGCAGGTGCAGTTTTCATCCGGCGAGGATTCCCACCAAAATGCCGACCCCTCCAGCGGAACCCCTCTCGCCACCCCGTTTCTCCTGATGGTCGCCGGCATGCTCCTCTGGGAAGGTTTCATGGTGCGGCGGGAGTGAAAAGAAAAATAGAAATGGGTCAAATTGATTTTTTAGCAAAAAATCTTACCTCTATCTAAAGTTTCGTCAATATTATCCCTTTAAAACATAATAATACCTCCAGTTTTTTTTCAACTTTCTGACGACTTCCACAGGATCAAAACCTAGAGATTTCAATTGCACAACGATTAAAAGGCATTCTAATTTATCAGTGGCTACCCACAAATCATCCTCCGAGAAAGTGCTGTCTTTTTTGGAACTGTAATGGGTAAAGTAGTTTCTTGTTTTAACGAGTTTAGCAATATAGTCTTCCTCGAACCCAAATACTTCCTGCACCTCTTTAGGTAATTTGTTCATCAGCTTGCCTAACCTTTGCCGAAGGCTTGGATGATTCATATTGTTTATTTTTCCTTCAATCTCTTTCCGTTGCTCCATTGAACAGTTAGCAGGGATTGCCGAAATAAGAGCATCTCGAACTTCAACAAATTTATTTTTACTCATTAATGGATGGTTAAAATTAATTCGAGCATAAATCTCCAACGCCTGCATGTAATTTAAAAAATGGGAAAGTGTTTTTTTGTTAATTTCAGAAAATTGACTGTGGAATAGGTTTCGAATAGGACGTTCGATAAGTTTTCTAGAAAACCAAATATCAAATACTTTTTTTAGTTTCCGCCTGGCTCGAGGAAATGAAAAAATAACGTCCCCTGGGTGGTATTTTCCAAAATCAAAATTTGCTTTTTCAAATAGTGGAATATAGATCTCAAAAAGATCAGAGCCCTCATTTGGATAATCTTTATTAAAACACTCAATTCTCCTCATACTCACAGCGTGTCCCATTAGTAAAGAAAATAGTTGCTCTAATGAGAATGGCATTTCCCATAGATTATTTTTATCAATTAGGGAATTGGTTTCAATAGTAACTCCAGGTGTATGTGTCCAGTCGACATTTGTATAGCTAAAGTCTTTTTTAAATGATAGAGGATGGGAAGTTTTGATCTTTCCCATTAAAGATGGAACTTCCACGTTAAATAAAGTCTCTATACTTTCACACGAAACTTTATTAATAACTTTTTTGGGTGTTTTAGGAAAATGTTTGAACCTAAAAGGAGAGTATTGGAGCCAATTTTCGAAATTAGATAAATAAACTGTTAAGGAATCAAATGTGATTTCTTGGTCTGAGCCAAAGTGCCCGCCGATTATGCATAGATTTGCTACGATCTCTTGAGTTTCTATACCGCCGCCTGAACCTCCACTACTTCCAAAGGCACTTGTAAGGGTTACCTTTTCTCCATGAAATAGGGTTCCATTCATCGGCCCCTTTTTTCTAGACGAATAGTTTAGAAAATGGACTAGAGAATTTTTTTGTCCATCCAGCTTTAATGAAATTCCGTGAGGTGTTAAATGCAGGACACCACGGAATTTTTCCTCTGGCTTTGATGATATCCACCATGTGCCTAAATATTCGTAAGACTTAGAAAGTTCCATATTAAATGTCACCCCTCATTACAAAACAAACTTACATTCCCAAAACCCTGTTCGAAATAAACGCCAAGGTGAACATAGTTAATTACTAAAAAACCATGCACCCCTTCACCCCTTCCTCCAGGCGTTGCCGGTCCAGGTCGCGGCCAATGAAGACCATTTTGTTGATGCGGGATTCGTCGCCCCAGGGGCAGTCGTCCTGACCATCGAACATCATGAACACGCTTTGGAAGATGTGACGCTTATCGGAGCCTGCAAGATTCAACACTCCTTTCGCCCGCATCACGTCCATGCCCTCCATGATAAGAAGCATCTGCAACCAGTTCACGAACCGGACACGGTCCATCTCGCCCTCCAGAGTGATGCTTACGGAAGTGATCTCGGAATCGGAATGGCTGTGTCCGTCATGCTCGTCTATTCCGGGGAAAGATTCGGATTGCTGGACCGATTCCAGATCGAACCCGCCGATATTTAAAATCTCATCAAGTTCGATTCCTGCGTTCTGCGTTTGAAAAATTCTCGCGGTGGGATTGATACTACGAATTTTGGTGTCCACTTTGGCTATTTCATCCGCGGACACCAGATCGATCTTGTTCAATAATATCACGTTGGAAAACGCGATCTGCTCCCACGCCACATCGACTTCATCCAGTTGCCTCCAGAAATGCTTAGCATCGACCAGAGTGACGATACCGTCTAGTTTGAGCGTGTCATTTACTACATCTTCCAGTAAAAACGCCTGCGCGATCGGCCCCGGTGACGCAAGGCCTGTGCTTTCAATTAAAATGGAATCGAATTTATCGTGCCGCTCGATCAATCGGTTGAGGGTGGCGATGAGGTCCCCCTTGATCGAACAGCAGATGCATCCGTTATTCATTTCAAAAATATCTTCGTCGGCGCCGATCACCAGATCGTGGTCTATCGGAATTTCGCCGAATTCGTTTTCGATCACGGCGATGCGTTTGCCGTGGTTCTCTTTGAGAATATAATTGAGGAGCGTGGTTTTCCCCGCTCCCAGAAAGCCGGACAATAAGGTCACGGGCAAAACTTGTTTATCGGACATCGAATTTTCCTTTGGTTTGAATCAATCTGATAAATGAATCGAACCATAGTCACAAAAATACCCTACCGGGGCAATCATTTTATAATCTACCCGTCTGGGATATGAACCTCCCCATTTTAGTGAACCGGACTTGAGATTCCTGTCATTTCTGTCAAACTATTACCATGATTTCAAGGTTCCCATTCGAAAAATTATCGCGGCAATCCCAGGCGGTTTTGATCTGCGGGTTCATCCTGGCCATTATCACCCTGTTCAATATCTGGGAGCAACAGGAAGATGACTGGTACGACGAACTCAACCAGGACGTCCTGGAAAACACCCTCATTCTTGGGGGAAAGCTGGAAGTCATCGAACGCGAACTTCAGGGGTTTTTATCGCTCTACAACGCTTCTGAGTTTGTCAGCCCGGAAGAATTTGAAACCTACGCGATTCCTATTTTAAAAAACAACACCTACATCCAGAGCTTGAGCTGGCTTCCCCGGATTTCCCATTCGCAAAGAGAATTTTACGAAGAAAAAATGACCACGGTGGGTTTTCCCGATTACCACGTCACCGAGGAATCGTCCGAAGGTGTTTTGATCCCGGCCCAGGAACGGGAAGAATATTTCCCCGTCCATTACGTGGAACCCCTGAAAAGAAACGATCCCCGGTTTGGCTTTGACCTGGCCAGCATTCCTTCCATTCAAAAGATCATCAGCGATTCGCGCGATACCGCCAAAATCATGGCCACCGAAAAGTTCACGCATCTCCAGGATAACGAGAATCATGCGGGAATTTTTGTGATCGCACCATATTATGAAACCAATACGATTCCTGTGAGCCTGGAAATTCGCCGTGAAAAGCTGAACGGTTTTCTCGCCGGGTTTTACCGGGTGGGGGAAATGATGAACCAGATGGTCCAGCCCTACCAGGCCCAGGGTATTAACCTTGTAGTCTATGACGGAGACACGACCGACGAGAAAAACAGGCTTTTCGGAGAACGACTCCCCAACCCTCGCCGAGAATTTAAAAACCTGATCCATTTCGCAAACCGCAACTGGTTCCTGCTCTGGCAGGGAACCGATGAATTCCAGGATGGGCCTAAAAAGTCATCTGCCTGGTGGGTGGCGGGAAGCATTCAGATTTTTGCGATTTTCCTGGCCATCATTTTTGAAATGATGTCGACCCGCACCCGGCAGGTTACCGAGCAGGTCCGCATCCGAACGGAGGAATTGACAGGTGCCAACGAAAATTTAAGACTGGAAATCGACGCCCGCAGCAAGGCGGAAAAAGAACTGCAAGTAGCCAAGGAAGAAGCGGAGTCGGCCAATAAAGCCAAGAGCACCTTTCTGGCCAATATGAGCCACGAAATACGAACTCCAATGAACGCCATACTGGGCTACTCTCAGATTTTAAAACACAGCAAGCACATTGACGCCGGCGAAAAAAGCAAAGTCGATAATATTTTGCGAAGCGGCGATCATCTGTTGCACATCATCAACGACATCCTCGACATCTCCAAGATCGAAGCGGGAAAAATGGAACTGAACTCCACCGATTTCGATCTCATCGAATTGATCCGTGAAATTTCCGCCATGACGAAACCCCGTTGTGAGGAAAAGCAAATCGCGTGGAACGTGGAATGCCCGGAAGCAAATTCTCTGCCGGTTCAGGGGGATGAAATCAAATTGAAACAGATTCTTATCAATCTGCTGGGCAACGCGGTGAAGTTCGTGGACACAGGTGAAATCACCTTGCGGGTGATCCTTAAAAAGGATAATCAATTTCTGTTTGAAGTGATCGATACCGGACAAGGCATCGCCAAGGAACACCAGGGGAGCGTCTTTGAGCCCTTTCACCAGGAAGTGGAAGGCGTTAAAAAGGGCGGCACCGGTCTGGGCCTGGCCATCGTCAAAAAGCAAATTGAACTCATGGGCGGAAAAATGACCTTAAGTTCAGAACCGGGAAAAGGCTCCCGATTTTCTTTTACCTTGCACCTGCCGCCCGCAAAAGACGCGATGATCGCCAGCCGCAAAAAAAGGAACCAATTTTTCCGGTTGCCCCACGGCGTAAAAATCAATGCCCTGGTGGTCGATGACAATGAGCAAAACCGGGAGGTGCTGTCGGAAATTCTCATCGGCGCCGGACTCGATGTCGCCACCGCCATCGACGGGAAAGACGCTCTGGAGAGGACGCGCCGACAAGTTCCTGACATCGTATTCATGGATTTGCGCATGCCTGTGATGGACGGTTTTCAGGCACTGGACGCCATGAAAAAGGAGCTCGACCCCCACCCCAAACTGGTGGCGATCTCCGCTTCAGCTTTTGAATATCAGCGCGAATCCACTTTGCTGAAGGGATTTGATGATTTCATTCCCAAGCCCTTTCATGTGGAAGACATTTTTAATTGTCTGAAAAACCTGCTCGGCTTGGAATTTCTCAATGAAGAGATGGAATTTTCATCTGAAAAAACTGGACCTGAAAAATGGATGGAACTTTCCGAAATCCAGTTGCCCGAGGACCTGCTCGATCGACTGAAAACCGCCGCAGATTTATCCAACCTCACCGATCTCAAGCTCTGCATGAAAGAATTGAAATCGCTTGGCAACGGGGGCCACAGCCTGCTTGAGCACCTGCGACCCTTTGTGGGAAAATTTGACATGAAGGGAATCCTCACAATTTTAAAACAGGTGGATCATGAACCAGAACCTTGAAGAGCCGGGCGATCTTAGAATTCTGATTGTGGACGACACCCCGGCCAACATCGACGTCCTGGATCTGTTTCTGGAAAAAGAAGGCTATAAAATTTCAGTCGCCCAGAATGGCGAATCTGCATTGGAGCTGGCCAAGCGTATTTTACCCGACCTGATCCTGCTCGATGTGATGATGCCGGGCATCGATGGATTCGAAACCTGCCAACGCTTAAAATCCAACGATGCGACCAAAGAAATCCCTATAATATTTATCACGGCCAGGAATGAAACGACGGATATCGTCAAAGGATTTTCCATGGGCGGTGTGGACTACATCACCAAACCCTTCAGCCAGGAGGAAGTTTGTGCCCGCATCCATCTTCATCTCAAACTGAAAACGTTGATGGCCGACCTGGAAACAAAGAACAAGAAGCTGGCAGAACTGAATGATTTGAAAAATAAATTTTTGGGAATGGCTTCGCATGACCTCAGAAATCCGATTTCAACCATCCAGGGATTTTCAAAAATCATGCTGGATCATGAAAAAACTCTTGAGGAAGACGCTAAAAAAGAATTTCTTCAATCCATCCATAAAGTGAGCCATGACATGCTGACCCTCCTTGAAGACCTTCTGGATGTTTCCATCATCGAAAGCGGTAAACTCGATCTTCATCTCAATCCAAGCTCATTGAAGCAATTGGCCGAAGAACGCGTCCGCATGTATCAGGTGATGGCGGACCGAAAAAATCTCACCACGCATCTGGATATGGATGATATTGCAGAATTTTCCTTCGATGCAAACCGGATCAGCCAGGTCATGGACAATCTATTGAGCAACGCCATCAAGTTTTCCCCGCCTGGGAAAGAAATATTTATCTGGCTGGGGCAGGAAAAGGGCCAGGCCAAATTCAGCGTTCGCGACCAGGGTCCGGGAATCTCCCCTGAAGATCAGGACAAGCTGTTCAAACATTTCCAGAAACTGAAGGCCCGGCCCACGGCGGATGAGCCCAGTCACGGTTTGGGGCTCGCCATAGCCAAAAGAATGATTGAAGCGCACCAAGGGAAAATCACCGTCGAAAGCCATCCCGAATCGGGGGCCACTTTCAGCTTTGCCCTTCCAATGAATCATTGAAAGAGTCCACGCAAAAAAAAAGGCAGACCGCCAAAAATCGACGATCTGCCTGCAGGCTGGGGAGGTAGAACAGCCTACTTTACCCAAGTACTTCTGATGTATTTAACAACATCCCAGATCTGGTCGTCCTTCAAGGTTTTGCCATGAGCGACCATGCCGGTCCCCTTGGAACCCTTTTTAATGACATGGAACATCTGACCGGCGGAAATGCTTTTCATGGTCTCGGCACAGGCAAAGTTTCTGGGTTTCGGTTTCAAAGCCGCGCCCAATTTACCAGCTCCGTCACCCTTGGCGCCATGACACATTTTGCACGCCATTGGTTTAGCGGTTTTATCATAAATTGCCTTACCTTTTGCCGCGTCTGCCTTGGCGGTTTTATCCATTTTTACCACGTTGGCAGGAGCCGCTTTGGTTTTCCTGGGTTGAGGACATTTGCCCCCTGCGTAAGCCGACCCGACTGCGAAGAACGTGAACAGAGTCAGTATTGTCATTACCATTGTCTTTTTCATTTCCTTACCTCCTTGATGGTCATGTGATTATTAATGCTCGCTTTGCTTATTTGGAAGCCAGTTCGTATTCTGCTTTGGCTTCCGCCCCGCCAGCCACCGTGATTTCCTGAGTCACCTCTCCCACGTAAGGATGCCAGGCGGTTACTTTGTATTTGCCGGCAGGAATATTGTCTATCTTGAAAGAACCGTCCGCGCCGCTGATGGCATAGTAAGGATTCCAAACGATCCTGCCATCCGCTTCCATGTAGTTATGCTGATCGCACTGCAGGAAAAAATGCTTGTCTTTTTTCTGCTTGAAACGCTTGAAGGTTTTAGTCACATCAGCAGAACTGCCCTTTGAAGGCAACGGTTTGTTGAACAGGGTCTTGCGATTGGCGCCTGCCACTGAGTATCCATGCGGATTGTGCAGGATTTCAGCGTCCTGATTGGTGATTGCCAATAACCCCTCTTTCTGGCCTTTGGGAGTTTTCCGAATGACCATCATCTTTGGAAAAATATCACACATCTTAAAATCGACTTTTTCGATTTCCGTCGACCAAGCCTTTCCTTTCGTGATGTTCTCAATGAACACAACCGTATTCATGAGTTTACCGTCCTTAACCTCGACCTTCTGACGGGGGCGAATATTTCCATCTTTGGTATCAGGATGAGTCGCGCAAAACTCAACGTTCTTCCCTTTATTCAAGTCTTCCATAATGGGAACTGGAACATCCCCTTTAAAGCTGACAACCCCACTGATGGAACCGCCACCACTCACTTCACCGCCTTCATACTTGGCCTTTTTGGCAAATACGACCTGCGCTCCCAAAGTCAGGGAAACCGCAGATACCAACACTCCCAGCATAAGTTTTTTCATTTTTTCACCTCTCTCAGATTACTTTCAACTTCTCTAAATAAAAACCACTTGGAATCACTCTATATTGAATAATCGTCCCAATTGTTTGATGGTTCCTCCGGGAACTCAAAAGGATTAATCCTGGGACGTCTTTTAGGTTTGATTTCAATCCGGCTATTTTGCTTGCCCTGAGCCGCATAGTATTGATCCCAAAAACGTTTACTCGATTCTTTTGTTTTCACGACTCTTTTTAATTTTCCCTTGGCGTTGAATATCCTGATTTCCTCAAACATGACTCACTCCTTTTTTATGGCCCGGAGAACTTAGCAATCACCACTGAAAAGCTATTAATAACTCCCTGACCAGATAATGAACATTCGTGTAGTCATTACTTACTGAACCTCCACCCTTTCATAGAGCAAAACAGATGCCGGAAAATGAAATCGGCAAAATTACTGAATAAACCCTTTATATTCAATAAGATAAAATTTTTCAACAGGAGCGAGCTCCGTCCCAAAAAGAGAAAATCGAGCAGGCAAATCCCATTTTGGGATTTATTGTCTTGAAATGAGATTTATTGCGTGGGGATAGCTAGGGAGGAGGGCCGAACTGCTAGCGCAGTCCGTATTTTTTTACCAACCTGTAAAGGGTGCTTCGGCTAATGCCCAGTTGTTCCGCCGCCTGAGGAATATTGCCCTTTGTGACCTTGATGGCGTTAGCCAGGGTGCGCTTTTCAATCTCATCGAAGGGAATGATTTTTTCAGGAACGCTTTCAGGATCAAAACCGATTCTTTCGATTTTATGCTCATCGTCTGCTTTTTTTTCATTCGCACCGGATGCATCCTCTGGATTCCCGCCCACGTCGAACAAAGCATCCTTGTCAATGCAATCGGTTTCCGAGTTAATCATGGCGCGATACAGGGTGTTTTCCAGTTGCCGGACATTTCCCGGCCAGGGATAACCGAATAACAGCTCCATCGCCTGGGGATGAATGGTTTTCACCTTGGGATCAAATTCACCCTCATATTTTTTTAAAAAATGGGCGCACAAAAACGGAATATCCTCTTTGCGCTCCCGCAGGGGGGGAATCTCGATGGGGTACACCGCCAACCGGTAATATAAATCCTCCCGAAAAGTGCCTTTCGCCACGGCGCTTTTCAAATCCTTGTTGGTGGCGGCAATCACCCGTGCGTTCACAGTGATATTGTTATTTTCACCCACACGCTGAAACGTTTTTTCCTGCAGGAATCGCAACAGCTTGGTTTGCAGACGCAGGCTCATCTCGCCGACCTCGTCCAGAAAAAGGGTGCCGCCATCGGCCAGTTCCACCTTGCCGGTCCGGGATTCCTCCGCCCCGGTGAACGCGCCCTTCTTATGGCCGAACAGTTCGCTTTCCTGAAGATTTTCCGGGATCGCCCCGCAATTGATATCCACAAAACATCCCTCGGCGAACCGGCCATTGTAGTGAACCGCCCGCGCCACCAGTTCTTTACCCGTGCCGCTTTCGCCCTGGATCAGAACGCTGGCTTTGATGTCCTTGACCTTGTTGATTTTCTCAAAAACCCGTTGCATGCACAGGCTTCGACCAATGAAGCCCTTCAAGCCGTGGAGTTCCTGCAGTTCCCCCTGCAAATGCCTGACCCGATGTTCCAGGGCATTTTGGTGCAGGGCATTGTCGAGAGTCGTCACCAGCCGCGCTTCGTCATAGGGTTTGACGATGTAATCGAAGGCACCTAATTTTAAGGCCTGCACAGCGGTTTCCGCCTCGTTGACGCTGGTCACCATGATCACCGGCAGGTCGTCCCTGGATTTTTTAATGGCCCTTAAGGTTTCCATGCCCCCGATTCCAGGCATCCTCAAATCCAGAAATACGGCAATGGGGTTTTCACCCAGCCTTTCAAGACACTTCTCCCCGCCTTCAAATCCGATGACTTCGTAACCCCTGGATTCCAGCAGAACCGATAAAATCCGTCGTTGATTGGGATCGTCGTCCACTGCAAACAATAATTTTTTTTCCATTTATCTCCTACCAGCGTGTCGCTGGTTCCAAAGTGAACGGGCGAAGGATTTAGGGTTGCTCCAATCTAAATTAGTGCAGATTCTTTCCCTTCCGCTTTGAGGGGCGTAAAGCAACCCATGACGGGCCATAAAGAAAACTGGAAAAATCCGTCATTTCTATTATATCCAGCAGTTGTGACCATTTTGTAACTTAATTTCGACAATTCCGTAACCCTGCCTTCTTACCCTGTTATCACGGCAATTTTTTTCAATCCACCGAACCGGAAAAAGAAGGCACTTCATGAAAAAGGCGGCAACGATTCGTCAGGCGAATATTTTTTTAAGCGTCGCCCTGGCGATCATTTTTATATTTTTTCCCACTTCGAGCCTTTGGGGCAACATCCACCCGTCGCCATCCGCCGACTCTCAAATTGAATTAAAGATCAAACGGCTCAATGAAATCGTTGCCACCCTTTTGCAGGAAAAACATTGGGACCGGGCGGAAAGATTTGCGATCAAGGCCAAGGAAATTGCAGAACTTCACCTCGATCCCAACGATCCGGAGTTCGCCGTTGCACTGGACCACCTGGCCGATCTTCACTGGAACCGTAAAAAATATTCCTCAGCCGCTCCGCTTTACCTGCAATCGCTAAAAATAAAAGAAGTGAATCTGGGGCCGAGGCATCCCGATCTGAAACCCACTCTGGAACGGCTGGTGGAATTGCATCAATTGCAGGGAGAATCCGGTCCCATCCCTTACTTACTTTTTAAACTTATCAAAATAAAAGAAAAAACCCTGGGCACCCACGACCCCGCCCTGATTCCGGACATCGACCAAATTGCAGAGACACACCGCACCCGGAACGATCATGCCCAATTGCAACCCCTTCTGGAGTGGCGCTTGCGAATTAAAGAAAAATCCCTCGGACGGGAGCACCCCGACCTGATTCCCGAGATCAAGGAACTGATATACGTGCATCAGGCTTTATACGGAAAGGAAACCGCAGAAGAGTTGCTGAAGCGGTTGCTCGCTCTTCAGGAAAAAAATTTAGGGCCCGCGCATCCTGAGTTGGAACCCACACTGGATCAACTGGTGAAGATTCATCAATCGCGCGAGGAATTCAATCAGACCGGGTCCTTTCTTTTAAAAATCGTCAAAATAAAAGAAAAAGCATTGGGCCCTTACGATGCGCGGCTGATTCCTGTCCTTAAGAAGATTTCAGGTTTATACCGGCGTCAGGACGATCATGACCTGTTACAGCCTCTGCTGGAATGGCATCTCAGAATCAACGAAAAATCCCTGGGACGGGATCATCCCGACCTGATTCCCACGCTGAAAGAACTCGTTCAAGTGAACCTCGCGCTGAACGACAAAGCGACCGCGGAACGGTTGCTGGACCGTTTGCTCACTCTGCAGGAAAAAAGCCTCACTCCGCAACATCCCGATCTAATCAAGACGGCCAATCAATTGGCCAAGATGTATCAAGCCAACGGGAAGCGGGAACAGGCGCGGTTATTGTTCGCCAAAATATTGCAGGTGAAAGAAAACACTTTGGGTCCCTATCACCCCGAGCTCGCTCCCCTGGTCACCCGGTTGGCTGAATTATCGCGTGATTCCGGAGACATTTCCCAGGCGGAAGTTTTTTACCATAAATTATGGCAGATTGCCGACAAGTCCCTAACCCCGCAACCCGAAATGAGGGCGATGGTTTTATACCAGTTGGCCGAAATTCAAATCGCGGCAGGATTTCCCTCGAAGGCCCTGTCCCTCTACAGACAGGCTTTGACGCTCTATGAAAAATTCCTGGGATCCAACCATCTCCAGGTCGCTTCCATACGAAACCGCTTGGGAGAAATATTCAGTTCACAGGGAGATTTTTCAAGCGCCGAACCGCTTTTTCTCCATGCGCTGGCAGTCCGGAAAAGTGTTTTGGGCCACGAGCACCTGGATGTCGCGAAAGTGCTCGACAACCTGGCCTACATCTATAAAACGAGTCGATTCTGGGATCAGGCGGAATCCTATTACCGCAAGTCATTATTCGTCCGGGAGCGCCTCCTGGGGGCCAATCATTTGGACATCGCCAAAACGCTGGATGCTCTGGCCGAAGTTTACAAAATGAAACACCTTCCCGAAAATATCGAATCGCTTTATTTAAGATCGCTGAGCATTCGGGAAAATTCTCTGGGACCCTTTCATCCGGAGGTGGCCGAATCGTTGAGAAACCTCTCCGACTGGTACCGCCATCTGGGAAAATTGCCTCAGGCGGTGGTTCTTTCGAGACGGGCGTCTGAGATCATTGCCAACCCAAAATTTCGATAATATTCGACCATGAAAGTCAGGTTGTGCAAAACTTGCGGATTTCAACTCTACCGACATTCCAAAAAGTGCCCCTGGTGCAAGGCCCTGGTTAAAAAAAAGTCCGCCCTGCCTTATTTGATTTCCGCCCTGATAATGGCGACTGGTTTATTCCTGTTCAAAACGGATTTCTCAAAAAAATTCCGGCCCGATACTCCCCCGACTTCAGAGCCGGTTCCCACCAGAGCGGTGCAACCGGTGAAGGTGGCACCGCCTGTAAAATTTTCCCAGGAAAGTTTAGCCCGGATCTTTGTTAAAGGAGAGGTCGCGAATATCAGGCAACAACCTACAATAAAGTCGCTCGCGATCGGAAAGTCGAAAAAGGGGCAGGAATTGACAAAATTAGCCCGATCCGGCAACTGGTTTCAGGTGCGCGTGAATGACCAAGCGGGCCGGAAGGGCTGGATTCATGCTTCTCTGGTCGGAAAAACGCTTCCCGATCCTTCATCGAAGGCGGTCACGCAACATCAGGCGTTTAATCTTTTCAGAAAATATTTCCAACAATTCAATGCCGATATAAAAGCCCAAAAAGGAACGACCTTCTTTGAACATGTGGAATACCTCGACCGGGGAGTCATTCAGGTGACCGCAACCAATATTTTTCTTTCAGCCCCCGAACTTTATAAGAACAAATATGTCGGGAAAATAGCGCGAAAGTGGTTGGAGATGAAAAAAAAGGGCCGGTCCGGCGGGGTGGTCAGAATTGTCGATGCCGAGGGCATCCTGCGAATGGAAAAAAAGCCCTACTAGAATCCGGATGGATCGAAACAAAAAAGTCTTTAGGACGGCTGTCCTTTTTCCCAGATTATCGCCATAAACAGGAAGCAACTTTCAAAATCTATTTTTTTGACTAACAGATTCAGGGAAATATCAAAACCATTTTGACAGACTCCCGTCACTTCATTGCCGAAACCGTGGTTTTTCCTTTTGTCTGTTCTACTGTTCATGAATTGGACGAAAGATTCGGGATCGAGGCCGGGAATCAGTTTATTAACCGGTACATTTTCGACTTCATCCGGGGAATAGAAAAAAATCTCCTCCGCAACCTGATTGAATGCCTGGATTTTTCCGGAGTCATCAAAAATAATGATTCCGTCCACCATATGATCCATAATAATTCGCGCAAAACCTTCTCGAAAACTTTTTCCGATTTGAGACCCCAAATAAAAAATATTTTCTGAAGCAAACGTCTCGGTACTGAGATCCGCACCATCCTTTTTGTCATTCTCATTTTTTGAAAGTTCATTCCCTGCCAGTTCAGGATTCATTTTATTATCGTACTCCGCTTTGGATTGATCAAAATTCTTAGTTCGACGGCTATCAATTGTTCCTATCATCAATAATGGCGGCTGATTGGGATATCCCATCCCAATCAAAGCTCTGCATTTCCCCAGCACCTATAATATCAAATTTTATTCCTTATGCCTAATTTATGTTTAAAAAATGCATAATTTTGTTAAAAATACATGATAATTCGAATATTTATTAAGGGATAGGGAATTTTTGGGGCTGAATTCTGCGAGTGCGGGAGAATCGGAGGTTTTTCCATTCAGAATGCTTGAACTAAATACTCATTAATTTAGAATACCCTTCCATGTTCAAGGACCGACGCATCGTCATTTTGCTCATCTTTATGGTGGGAGTTGGGATCAGCTTCTGGGGAGTTTCCCGATATCCCGCCCTCAGCAGTAAAGCCGCGCTTTCCGGCACAGATGCATTCCAGGACCCCATGACGCACGAGGCGCATTTTGTGGTCCCGGGAAGCGCCCCGTTGCACACCCGGGTTTTTTATACCTCACTCAACTGGTACGAGACCAATTGGCGGGGAATGGCGTTTGGGCTGGTCCTGGCCGCTGCTTTTCTGACTCTGCTGGGCTACTTTCCAAAAAATACATCGGACCGGCGATTCAAAAACAGTTTCATGGGAATGCTGGTGGGCACCCCCCTTGGGGTGTGCGTGAACTGCGTCGCCCCCATCGCCAAAAGTATTTATGAGGCGGGCAGTAAAATGGAGCTGGCGTTGTCTGTCATGTTCAGTTCCCCCACGCTCAACATCGTGGTCCTCACGATGCTGTTTTCGATTTTTCCGCTGCATCTCGCACTCCTCAAACTCGGGGCAACGTTTGTGCTGGTGCTGTTGATCGTACCCTTCATTTCAAAAAACCACCTGGCCTCAAAAAAAATAATCGAACCGGAAGACAACACCGTCTGCGCGTTGGAAAACAATTTTCAGCCCTGGTCATCCGCCCTTGCCACAGCCTCTTCCGACTATTGGAAAAGTTTTAAGTACATCCTGATCCGCACCGGCCCGCTCATGTTGCTGGCTGGGTTTCTTGGGGCGCTTCTCAGCCATGTATGGAGCTTTGAAAAACTCATCGGCGTGCCAGTCAATTTTTACAACCTCGCGCTCATCTCCTTCATGGGAACCTTTCTTCCTTTGCCCATCGCATTCGACGTCATGCTCTCCCAGGCCCTGATGATGTCGGGTCTGCCCATCGGGTTGGTGATGACTTTGTTATTCACACTGGGTACGTTCAGCATTTACTCGACCCTGATCATTGCGCAAACGTTTTCCCTGAAATTAGCGGTCCAGCTTTACCTCATCGTCTGCGTGCTGGGGATGGGCCTTGGGTATGCGGCGAACTGGTATTCTGATCTGAAATACGTCCAGTGGCTGGCCCGTTACGATCAAGTCGTGAGCGTCGAGTTTCAAGGTGCTGCCAATGAACCACCGGCTCAGGCGAAAGAAAAAATTCCCACGGCCCCCTACCCCACGATTTCTCCCGCCTTGCAAAAACTTATTAAACAGGACAACGTGGTCATCGAATACTCTTCGCATCAAACCAGAAATGTAGACAATACAAAACCTTTCAGTAAATTTCTGGCTCCTGACTGGGGGATCGATTATTCGAATACGCTAACGCCCCGGATATTTTTCGACCCGTTCTTTTTTGGCCGCGGCATCGCCTCAGGCGACATCAACAACGACGGCTGGACAGACGTCGCCGTGGCCACAGACAACGGGTTTCGGCTGTACCAGAACATCAACGGCAAGCGCTTTCAAGAAATCCGCTGGCCTTATAAAGAAGCTCTTGGCAAGCAGTCCATCAACATCGCCCTCATCGACATGAATAACGACGACTGGCTGGACGTGGTCATCACCACGTTTGAGGAGGGGAATTTTTTGTTTCTGAATCCTGAGACGGAAGGCACCGTGGCGAAGGTCATCCCCCTTCCAAAGAATCACGGACTGCTCACCAACGCCATCGCCTTTGGCGACATCGACCGCGACGGTTTTTTAGATATGGTCAACGGCAACTATCACCTCGGGGTGCTGACCCGCAAACCCATCGACACTTCGGTCGATCAGCTGATCCTCAATAAAAATTTAAAATTTGAAGTCACCGACCTGCCCGGAATCCCTGGGCAGACACAGGCGTCGCTGATTTCCGACATCAACGGCGACGCCCTCCCGGATCTTGCGATCGGCAACGATTACCGGGTCGCCGACACGTTTTATCTGGGAGCATCGCCCATAGGGGCGCTTAAAAAATTAAATGCCCAGGACGACCTCATCTCCCTCACCACGGAAAACACCATGAGTATCGACACCGGCGACATCAATAACGATCTCATCGCAGATATTTACCTCGCCAATATCGGGTTCAGCAAAGGGATCGACGTGGTTTCCAATATTTTCGGCAGTGAAATGAAAAATTCCGGCAGGGAATTTTGCGCTTCTGGGGAAAGCGTCCTGAGCTTAAAGCAATGTCAGGACATGGTGCACCTGGTCACCCTGCTGAATCCGGAGAAGCAGGATATCTCGGAAAGATGTCTCACTCTCAAAGAGGCTGGAGCCGTCAAAGACTGCATGGTGACCCGCATGGCCCTGCTGGCGGCGGAGAAAAATGATGAATCGCTGTGCGACAAAATTTCCGAAGGTCACAAAATGGGCCAGACCTTGTGCAGGAATTATTTTCTGGGGCAACGTCTCAAACCCGACACAGCGGATGAAATTCCCCAGCAAGCGCTTTCCAACCTTCTGCTTTTAGGAAAAACGGAGCAACCGTTTGAAAACATCTCGGAGAAAAACGGCGTCACCACTGCCGAATGGAGCTGGAACGCAAAATTCGCCGACCTGGACAACGACGAATGGCAGGATCTATATGTGGTCAACGGCGTGTTGATCACCCAGGAATTCGCCACCAACAACTTTTTTCATAACCAGGCGGGGAAAAACTTCAAATCAGCCGAGGAAGAATTTGGATTGTTCGACCGCGATCACAGCTCATCCTACACATACATCGACATCGACAACGACGGCGACCTGGACATCATCGGCAACACCCAGTACGGGCCATTCAAAATCTATATCAACAACAACTCAAAAGGCAACAGCGTGACCTTCCGGTTAAAAGATGAACAAGGCAATCGCCAGTGCATCGGATGCAAAATCGTCATTCATTACGGTCCAAAAGGGGAAAGACATCAGTTCCGCGAGATCAAGGCCAGCGGCGGCTTCCATTCCTTCGACGCACCGATCGTTCATTTTGGCCTGGGAGAATATGAAACCATCAGCAAAATCGAAATCCACTGGTCCACCGGGGAGACGACCACGGTCACGCACCCCCTCCCCTCCAACAGGGAGTATACGGTTCATCGAGAATTATAATTGGGATCATGGCCACTAAAATCATCTCCCTCGGTTGCAGGCAATGCGACAACTTGGTAGTAGAATACAAAAAACAGGGGACGGGCGGCCTGGTCCGGATTCTCATCGAGCGGATTCAGGGGCCGCCCCATCTGCTGCCATTAAAGCAAGTCGGGAAAAAATCGGACCTGCCACCATTGACCTGCGGGGAATGTGCGGCTTTAATAGGAGCGCCCGCAATTTACGAGGGCAAGCGGCTGGCTTATCGACTCATCAAAGGCTCGTTTAAAAAGATTTTGAGTTAGAGTAATTCTTTAAGACAAACTTAAATTTTCTAGTTAAATTAATAAATCAACAGCATTACTTAAAGTTTCACATTAAGTTAAAATATCTTTTCAAAACTAGAGGAAACGATGAAATACAGTATTCTCGCGTTGGCAATTTTGGTTTTAACGGGTTGTGGGGAAAATTTAAAATACGACGATTTCATCAATCCTGGCCCTGGCAAAACGGAGACATCCTTTCAGGAAGATTCCAGGAAATGCGAAGCGATCAAAGAAAAGTTCAGCAGTACCATTAAAGGCCGGGAATTGGGATTCAAGGGCAAGAATACGGCCATTTTGGGCTGTATGAAGGAGAAGGGTTGGGAACAAAAAAGCCCAGGGCTTTACTGAAGCGATTTTGGCCCGACGAAGGGTTCCTGTTAATCTCCTAAAGTGAGACAACTAAACGGTTTCAGTTGTCAGGATAATCCTGAATCCTTCTTTTTCTGGACCGTCTGGCTGAGAGACGTTTGCAATTCCTGCATTTCGGCCTGGGAAAATTTGAAATTGAAGCTCAGATAATTATCAGCGGAATTTTTCATGGTGCGCAGGATTTCCACATACTTGCCGAATCCCCCGGATAGCTTCTCCAGCACGTCGGACATCCCGGAGCGGCCGCCCTTCACCGCTTTCAAATTGCTGGCGGCAGAGAAATAATAGCTCTCTCCCTTGTCAAAGTACGCATCGCCCAGGATATTGGAATCCGGGCGGAATAATCCCAGGTTTAAAAGCAGGAAATCCGCATTGATCTTATAGAGGAAGTAGGTCTTGATTTGCTCCGGCAGAGACACGGCGATCTTCCCCACATCATCGTCAATACCCACGGTGTACTGATTGGCGAATGTCAGGGATTTCGGATTGACCAGATCCGCCAAGGTGAGGGTGATGTACTGATTGACATCCTCGTCGTACTTCATTTCGTTGGCTTTGATTTCCTTCCAATGTTGTTCACACCATTCTTCATTTCGTCCCTCCTCAAGAATGAGGTCGTAGCCTTCATTCGATTCATTCCCGCTGTTGATTCTTCCCCGCAAAAATAAATTGGAAAAGAATGACTCGGTCGTATCGGTATTTCCGCTATCCAGATGTTTGAAATGAACAGGCATGACAACCTCCAAAAAGTTGAGAAGGAATCGCACTGCGTGACTAACAGGATAACAATAAAATATTATTTATCAAATGGTTAAGTCAATCCACCCTCCCTTGTCGACGAAAACCATATAGGTAATAAATTATTTTCAATGGGGTTATAAAAAGCGAACATTCACCAAATATGCGAATACCGCTATCCAATATTCCGCACAAAAACAACCCTTTCAAGCATTTTCCTCCACGGTTTCCAAAAAACCGTTCCTGCTCTGGATACATATACCCAGGCTTTAATAAGGGGAAAAACTTGATAAATAGATACCCCCGGCTAAAGCCGGGGTTCTTTGGTTTCGCCGCCGCTTGGCGGCATTACAGCTTCTCACGGAGCTGACCTTCATCCTGGCGTCCTTGATATTCCACATATCTCTTGATCGTCTCTTCATCAACGCCCA
>JAJDAZ010000064.1 GCA_029261595.1 Nitrospinaceae bacterium
GATTTATCATTACACTCTCAAACTAAGTTGAATGCCGTGGCCCGACAGTTAAATGAGCGGCCACGTAAAACATTAAAATTTGAGACACCAGCTAAACGTTTTAACGCATGGGTTGCATCGACCACTTGAGACCGCCGTCGATTCCGGCCATTTAATAAAAAGGACTGAAATCCTTCCTTTACTAAATTAAGCCTTATAGCTCAAGAAAATTTAGAATGGGTTAATTCGCCAATTGTTCATAGGGGTTTTCAAATCTCTTTCACCAATTATCATTTTTATTTTTGAGAATAGGGAATAAAAAAAGGGCAACCTTTGGGCAACCCGTTTCCGGGTCATTCTCAAAAAGGTTGCCCTCTTAAATCACCTAACGCAAAGGACTTACCAAGTTATTAAAATTTATGTTACCCTTTGTTCTTGGCCTCTCACGCCGGAAACAGGGGTTCGATTCCCCTTGGGGCTACCATATTTTCAAAAATTCGCCTTCCTCACATTTTGAGGCAAGTCTCATATTTTGCCCACCTCTTTGCCTGAATCATAATAGCTTTTTCAGGTCCGTTTTTTTCGTCTTGATTGTCCTCAGCCAAACGCAAACTGTTTTGGCTGATGCGCCACAAAAATTATAAATATTTTACATACTAATCGGGTTTCAATGATAATATCCATTGTGATTTTTCTTTGCTGAAAGTGGAGAAAATCACACTTGATTTTCTTTTTTATCGCTAAATTTGAATCTCACTACGGGATACCTTCAAACCTCTATCAGGTTTCACCCCCCTTTTCCCTGCTACTCAAATTATAAAGATGAAAGAAAAACCCTCCAATCCCCTGAGCCCGGAAAATCCCCTTCCCTATATTTCCATTATAGGCTGGATCGTTTTGATTTGCGATTTGGTTGTGACATTGGGCCTTTGGCATTTCGTCAACAACAATGCAAATTCAGAGGCCCAAGGACGCTTTCAATTTCGCAGTCATGAAATCGAAGTGGCGATCAAAGAAAGGCTTGTGACTTACGAACAGGTGTTAATGGGAGGGATCGGCTTGTTTGAATCTACTCACCTTAAGGTTGATAGGGATATGTTTAAAACCTATGTTGATAATTTAAACATAGAGGAACATTACCGCGGCATTCAGGGAATCGGATTTTCCAAACCTATATCTCCACAAGATAAAGATAAACATATTCAAGAGGTTCGTGAAAGTGGATTTCCCGATTATACGATCAATCCCCAAAGCAAACGCGAGCAATACACTTCCATCATATATCTGGAACCTTTTTCCGGCCGTAATTTACGGGCCTTCGGCTACGATATGTTTTCCGAACCCGTTCGTAGAAAAGCAATGGAACGGGCGAGGGATACGGGAAAGCCTTCCCTCACCGGAAAGGTAATATTGGTTCAGGAAACGGAAAAAGATATTCAAACCGGCTTCCTCATGTACCTGCCCGTTTACAAAAGGAATATGCCGCTGGATACCATTGAGGAACGCCGCGCCGCCCTATTCGGATATGTGTACAGCCCTTTTAGAACCCGGGATTTCCTGGAAGGCGTTTTGGGACAAAGAAAGATTCCGGAGATGGCTTTTGAGCTTTTCGATGGCATAGTCCTTGCTCAAGAGGCTCTCTTATATAACAGCAATCCTGATCACAACGTTGTCTCATCAATATTCCAGGAAAATTTAAAAATAAAGTTCCATGACCATGTTTGGTCCCTCGAGCTCAGTTCTTTGAAACCTTTCGAAAATACCATCCAGAAAGAAAATTCCATCGCGGTCCTGATCATCGGATTACTCGTCAGCCTGGTATTTTTTACGGTATTGTGGTTGACCCATACGGCGCGAAACAAAACGGTGAAATATGCCAGGAAGTTAAATGATAGTTTGATCGAAAGTGAAAACCGCTTTAAAAATGTTCTGTACCATTCTCCAGCCATAATATTTATCAAGGATCTTGAAGGTCGGTATACTTTTTCGAACAGAGCATTGGAAAAGGTCACAGGAATATCCAAGGAGTCGATGGTCGGAAAAACCACCCAGGAAATATTTCCCAAGCATATAGCCGATCAATTTGACGCCAACGATAAAAAATTAATGGAAACCCTAACTCCTCAGGTACTGGAGGAGGTGGTGCCTCAAAAGGGAGGGCCGCCTCTTAATTATCTTTCAACGCAATTTCCTCTGTTCGATTCAGATAAAAAACCTTACGCCATATGCGGGATATCCACAGATATCACCCAGAGAATACAGGCTGAGCAAAGTTTATTAAAATATCAGGATGAATTGGAAGAACAGGTGTCTATCAGAACCCGGCAAATCCAAAAAACATTGATCGAATTACGTAAAAGCGAAGAACGTCTCAAATTGACATTTGAAGCCACCAGCGAAGGAATCTGGGACTGGAATATCAAAACGGGAGAGGTTTTTTTCAGTTCCCAGTGGTTCCAATCTCTGGGTTATGAGCCCAACGAACTTCCCAGACACGTGGACACCTGGAAAAATTTAGTGCATCCAGAGGATATACCAGAAGTGATGGAAAAATTAAATGCTCACCTGGAGGGCAAAACCGAGGTCTATGAATGCGAAAACCGCCTCAAAACCAAATCCGGTTCCTGGCGATGGAATCTCGACCGGGGAAAAGTGGTGGCCAGAGATGCGGATGGCCACCCGATCCGAATGGTGGGGACCGATGCCGACATCACCCAGCGAAAAAAAATTGAAACCGATTTGAAAGTCAGGGAGGGCGACTTTGCGCAAGCCCAGGAAATGGCTCATTTAGGGAGTTGGGTCTGGGACATTCCAGAGAACAAATTATATTGGTCCGATGAGGTCTATCGAATTTTTGGTGTGCCGCCTCAGGAAGTTAAACCCACTTATGAATTATTTATAGATACTGTTCACCCGGAAGACCGGAGTTTTGTCCGTCAAGCAAACCGGGATTCCATTTTTGGCAGACAATATTTTGACATCAAACATCGCATTGTGACAGGAAATGGAGAAGTAAAGCATGTTCATCAAAAATCTCAAACTCTTTATAACCATGAGGGGTACCCCATAAAGGTTGTGGGTTTTGTTCATGACATTACCAAGATTAAAACTGCGGAGGACAATCTCCTGATAAACCGGGAAAAATTCCGTCTGCTTTACAATCAAATATCCCAAGTGTTGGAGGGAACTTCATCCGCCACTTCAGGAGAAAATTTTTTTCAATCCCTGGTGTATCATTTGGCTTCAACGCTCGGGTTCAGTTTCGCTTTAATTGGACAAATTAATAAAGTTGATAAAAGTTTATGCCGCACTCTGGCGTATTGTATTGACGGGGAAAATGTTTCTAATGTGGAGTACGCATTGCCGGGCACTCCGTGTGAACAAATTTTTGAGGGTGCAACGGTCTTTTACTCCGACAATTTACAAAAAGAGTTCCCAAGTGACGAATATATAAAAGAGTATGGATTGAAGTGTTATTTTGGAGTCCCCATTTTTGGGCAGGATGGGTCGACGGTGGCCCACCTCGCTGTAATGGATACAAAACCGAGAGCTTACACCCCGGAAATCCTGTCCATATTGTCACTTTTCGCCGCCAGGGCCGAGTCGGAAATGATTCGGCTGGATATTCAAAAGGAATTGGAAGTGTCTCAGGAAAGGTTGCGAAAATTAAATAAAAAAGTACAATCCGTTCGGGAAGAAGAAAAATTACATTTAGCACGTGAAATTCACGATGAGCTGGGCCAGGTCATTTCCTACTGCAAACTGGATTTGTTATGGTTACAAAAGGAAATTGATAACCCGGAGGACAAAATCGCTAAAAAGCTGGATTCCGTAGTGTTCCACCTGGATGATGCCCTGAACCGGGTGAGGAGAATTGCCAGTGAATTGCGGCCTGAAATTCTTGATGTGCTGGGGATTTCAGAGGCCATGAAGTGGCAAACTCAAAAATTTATGGACCAAATACATATTGAATGCGAGCTGAATATTACACCGGAAAAAATCCAATGCGACCGCGATCAGTCAATAGATCTATTCAGAATTTTCCAGGAAACCCTGACCAATATTTCCCGACACGCCCATGCAACTTCCGTTCAAATAAAATTTACCCAGGAAAAAAAATATTATAGTCTGTTGGTGACAGACAACGGAAAAGGTTTTGACACCACCCTGACATCCCATCCCCAATCACTGGGAATATTAGGAATGAAAGAACGGTCCCTAAACTGGGGCGGACAGGTTAATATTCAAAGTAAACTGGGATTAGGGACGACCGTTTCCGTAATGATTCCAATAAAGGATAACAATGATATTAACGCCTCCAAATAAAATTAAAATTGGCATTGCCGATGACCATGCTTTGATTCGCATGGGGCTGATTCAAATCATTGCGGATAATCAGGATTTTGAACTCGTATTGGAAGCCGGAGATGGCGCTGAACTCCTGCAGAAAATAAACGGGCATAATATAGATGTTATTCTTCTCGATATCACCATGCCCAAAAAAAACGGGTGGGAGGTTTTGGAAGAAATCAACAAACATCATCCTCAGATAAGGGTCATAATTTTAAGCGTTTCCTCTGAAGAGGACTTTGCCATACAATTTTACAAAGCCGGGGCCGTTGGATATATGACCAAAGACAGCGCTCAAACAGAATTGGTGGAAGCCATTCGGAGAGTTGCTGAGGGTGGAAAATATGTGAGCCCCAACATCGCGGAAAAATTTGTTTCCGTATTTTCCAAGGGTTATGATCCCCTTCCCCATGAGACATTGTCCCCCCGCGAGTTCCAAATATTCCTCAAGCTGGCTTCGGGGGTCAGCCTCACTCAAATTGCGGCGGACCTCAACATTGCCGTTCCCACCGTGGGTACCTACAGGACTCGGATTTTAATTAAAATGAACCTGGAAAATAACAGTCAAATCACCAAATACGCCTACCAAAAAAAATTACTTCAGTAATCCCCCTCCCTACTTCTACTCTTTCCACTTTCCATGTAATAATTTTATTACAAAATTTATATTCATTTTATGATTTTTTAATACTTTTTACTGGTTTACACTTACACCTTATTTGGTCGGCCTAAAACAATAATTACAAGTAATCCAGTGGCAATTATTGACGGATCGACGAGAGAGCCCGATTTCTATTTTGCTGAATTTACTTGCTCTGACTCGGAATTATCCAGCCCATGCGGCGGCTTTGAAAAGGTTCTGTCTCATTTTCCTTCACTGGGAATATTAGGTATGAAGGGAAGATCCTAAAATAAAGAAGTGAGAAGTTGCGCTTACCGGAATTCCCTAATCGGGACCAAGTGGCCGTTAGCTTCAAATAAGGGATTACAATTATTTCCATTCCGTCAAAAAGGATAAGAATTGCCATTGCCGATGACCATGCATTGATTCGCATGGGTTTGATTCGAATCATTGCGGACCATCCGGAATTTGAGCTTGTGTCGGAAGCCGAAGACGGTCTTGAACTCCTCCAGAAAATTGATGGACGACGTATTGACATTGTTTTGCTGGATGTCACCATGCCCAAAAAAAACGGATGGGAGGTATTGGAGGAAATAAAAAGACATCACTCTGAAATTAGGGTGATAATTTTAAGCATACACTCTGAAGAAGACTTTGCCATACAATTTTACAAGGCCGGGGCCGTTGGTTACGTATGCAAAGACCGCTCGCAGACAGAATTGGTGGAAGCCATTCGGAAAGTTGCCAATGGTGGAAAATATGTGAGCCCCAACATCGCGGAAAAATTTGTTTCCATATTCTCCAAGGGTTATGATCCGCTTCCCCATGAGACATTGTCGCCTCGTGAGTTCCAAATTTTCCTCAAGTTGGCTTCGGGGGTCAGCCTCACTCAAATTGCGGCGGACCTCAACATTGCCGTTCCCACCGTGGGTACCTACAGGGCCCGAATTCTAATGAAATTAGGCTTGAAAAATAACAGTCATATCACCAAATACGCTTACCAGAACAAACTTATCCAGTAATTCCTTCTTATTTTTTAGCTTCCCGCCTCACCGCCGTCATAAATTTATTACTCAATATCTAGTAAAATTTATACGTAATTTAAATGGATTTTACTCTTTTATTTAAATTTTAATAAATTTATACTAATAACCGCTTTTATACAAGAAAGCAATTTTTTGACCGCCGGTCATTTTTCGGATGCTACCCATCTTTTTATATAGAGGATTGAATAAATGAATAATTTAATGGAAAGAAACGTTACTAAACCTCAATCTAATGTTCCTTTTATTTTCCGCTTTTTTAGGAAAGGTGATAACGGAAATTCCGCTTTATTAAAATCCTCTGAAAAATTACTTGCCAGTTTGGAAAGCATGCAGGTGAATCTGCTTTTTGCAGACCCCCAGTATAATTTGATCTATGCGAATAAGATGGCCATAAATACTTTGTCCGGGATTAAAGATGATATTAGAAAAGAATTTAACGTCTCCATAGAGGATATGGTTGGGGGATCCATCCACCGGTTTCACCGCAATCCGGACGCTATCGAAAGGATTCTGCGGGACCCCAGGTCGTTACCCCATACGGCGGAGTTTTCCTTTGGTGCTGTTACATTAGCCGCGCAAATCAATGGGGTTTACGATCAAAATAGCCAGGTGCTCGGGTATGTGGTGAATTGGGATAACGTCACCGAAAAGAAAAAGACCGACCTCCAGGTTGCCCAGGTAACCTCGATGATGGAAAATGCTCCGATCAACATCATGTACGCGGACACCGATCTCATTCTTCAATACATGAATCCCATTTCGGAAAAAACGTTAAAAACTTTGGAGCAATACCTGCCCGACCGGGTGGAAAACCTGGTGGGCCAGTCGATCGACATTTTTCACAAGAATCCCTCTCACCAACGCAAGATACTTTCCGACCCCAGAAATCTCCCGCACCAAGCCAATATTCAAGTGGGGCCTGAAACTCTGGATCTTCTGGTCAGCCCGATCTACGATAAAGACAAGAATTATATGGGTGCCATGGTCAGTTGGGAGGTGGTCACAAAAAAACTGGAACTGGAAGCCAAAGCTTCTCAGGTGACCTCGATGATGGAAAACGCTCCCATCAACATCATGTACGCAGACACCGATCTCGTCCTTCAGTTTATGAATCCTGCTTCCAATAAAACCTTAAAGACCCTGGAGCAATACCTGCCTGACCGGGTGGACAACCTGGTGGGCCAGTCGATCGACATCTATCACAAAAATCCGGCGCACCAGCGCAAGATCCTTTCCGACCCCAAAAACCTTCCCCATAAAGCTCAAATTCAAGTGGGTCCCGAAGTTCTGGATTTATTGGTCAGCGCGATCTACGATCAAAATCACAATTATATGGGGGCCATGGTCAGCTGGGACGTGATCACTAAAAGGCTGGAAATGGAACGTAACGATAAAGAAAATAGCGAGAATATGAAAAGAATCCTGGATGGGGTGACCGAGAAAGCCCAGATTCTGGCCAGCTCCTCGGAAGAATTGACTGCGGTCAGTCAGCAGATGGCCGCCAATGCGGAAGAAACATCTGCCCAGATCACAGTGGTTTCCGCCGCTTCTGAAGAAGTCAGTACCAACATCCAAACGGTGGCGTCGGGAACGGAAGAAATGAGCGCCAGCATCAAGGAAATTTCTAAAAATGCCGGACAGGCCGCCAAAGTGGCGGGATCTGCGGTTTCGATTGCAGAAAAAACAAACAGCACAGTCAGCAAACTTGGCGAAAGTTCCGTTGAAATCGGGCAGGTGATCAAAGTCATTACTTCCATAGCGGAGCAGACCAACCTTCTGGCGCTCAACGCAACCATTGAAGCGGCCCGGGCCGGTGAAGCGGGCAAGGGTTTTGCCGTGGTTGCCAATGAGGTGAAAGAGCTGGCCAATCAAACGGCCAAAGCCACCGAAGAAATCAGCAACAAAATTGAAGCCATCCAGTTGGATACCAAGAGTTCGGTGGAAGCGATTGAAGAGATCTCTATGGTAATCAATGAGATCAACGATATCTCCAACACTATTGCCAGCGCTGTGGAAGAACAAACGGCGACGACGAATGAAATGGCTCGAAATGTTTCCGAAGCCGCTAAAGGATCCGGTGAAATCGCCGAAAATATTTCAGGCGTTGCTACAGCGGCGGCAAGCACCACCCAGGGCGCAAATGACTCCCAGGCGGCGGCCACCGAACTATCAAAACTGGCTACGGAGCTTCAGGCGATTGTCGGTGATTCGGATAGCAATGATTCCGGAGGCGGTAAAAAAAAAGTCTAGATAAAACTTTATTTGCCCGGATAGGCGGCAAAAAGGCGGTCAACGCCGCGGTGGATATCTTTTATGACAAAGTAATTGCCGACCCAAAATTAAAACCATTTTTCGACGGGGTGGACATGACCCGCCAAAGAAACAAACAAAGAGCCTTTTTAACCTATGCCTTTGGCGGCACGATAAATTATTCCGGAAAAAACATCCGCGATGCTCACAAGCACTTGGTACAAAAGGGAATGAATTCGACTCACTTCGATGCTGTCATGGGTCACCTGGGAAATACGTTACAGGAATTAAGCGTGCCGGATGATTTGATCCAGGAGGCGGCTCAAATTGCCATGTCAGTAAAAAATGACGTGCTGGATCGGTGATGGGGTTGTCTGTTGAATATTCTGGAAATGGATGAATCGTTGGAAAATATCGGTGATGCCAGTCGGGAATCAGGGATGACCCGACGTCACTATTACAACCTCAAAATTGTAAGCACAAGGAAAGATCTGTCGCCAATCATTGGCTTCTGACCAATCATAGGCTATTGCACGGGAAAAAGCTGAGAAAGATAATAAGACTACAAAAATTCCCCGTTTTCTTCCCAGGTGTTATCAGCGCATTTTAGTATGTTTCGCTATAACCATAAAATGGCACTCGCCCTCCCCCTGCCAATCACGGCTTTCCAAAGTTTGGTCTGATAGAACCACAACGACACCAGCCGGAATTTTCCACCATAAACTCCTGTCATTTTTTAGCCAATAATATATCCATCCAGTATTTAATCCGACCGGGGAACTGGGTGCTATGAGTGCCCAAACAGGCCTTATAAGATGGACTATTGACGTATCAAAAATACGCTTTCTAAAACTCGCAAAAGGAAAAATTTATTTTTCATAATTTCTGCTAAAATATCTCCACAGAAAAGCGGTCCGTCAATCAAAACTGATGCTACTGAAGACCAATACTCCTGCAAAACTCATTTCAAATTCAGGATAATATTACCGTGAGTCAAATACTTTCAAGGATAAATTTCCCATCCACCAGAACCGGGTATTTTTTGCCACTATTGGTTTTTCTTTTTTTAATCGCTTCTTCAGGCAAGCTTGCTTGGGCGGAAAAAAATAATAAATCATCAAATTTTAGTACTTTTGTTAATGTAAAAAATCACGGGGCCACCGGATTGGGTCGAAAGGATGAAATCCCATCCATTAAAGCCGCCCTTCGATCCCTCTCATCCAGCGGAGGGACATTATTTTTCCCCGCCGGGTCTTACTTTCTTAACAGCCAGTTGACTATCCCAAAAAATGTTTCTCTTACAGGAGAGGGACCGGGACAAAGCATTATTTCCTGCGACGGGGCTTCCGGACAATTTCCGAAGCACGCCTGTATCTACTCATCAGGGGAACCGCTTGCAGCCCTTCCGCCGCTTTCAAAAAATATCGATGCATTGGCCCGAACACTGAGTTTCACTTCTCCGCCTAAAGTAAACCGAGATGATCTGATCATAATCTATGATCACAAAGATTCGTCTTATTCGGAATTTCGATCCTACTACCATGCAGGCGAATTTGCTCTCGTCGAAAGCGTGTCGGAATCAAATATTAATTTGTCGGCTCCAATATTCGGCGCAAGCGGTTACGAGTCCGATAAAACGATAAGCGTTTATAGAATGTCCAATCCCACCCAAACACAGGTTCGGGATTTGCAAATCATAGGCCATGGAGCCGGAACAGCCGTTGACACTCTGTTAATTGAGAATGGCAGGAATGTTCATCTTGAAAATCTAATCCTCTCCAATAGCAGTGATTCAACCTTAACCCTGAGACGTAATTTTAATTCGACCGTCAGTAAAGTTTACGCAAATAAATTTCTTCCTGATGTTTTTGGGACAAGTTATGGTCTTAACATTGCCAACAGTCAGAATATCCGGGTGATCAATTCCGATTTTTTAGGAAGATTGCACGGAATTACAATTGCTGGAGGAGATTCTATCGGTGACATAGTCAACAGGAATATCCTGATCTCCAATACCTATATGCGTACTCTTGCAACAGGTGGGAGCACCACGGCGTTTGGCGGACACGGAAATCAGGAATATGTCAGCATTTCCAATTCTATTCTGGATGGCGGCGCCACCCTGGCAGGAAATCATAACTCGATTAAAGACACCCTGATTTTTGGAACTTCAGGGGAAGGAATCCATTTCTATGAATTGTCCGGTATGGACCACACCATAGCCGATAACGAGTACTTTGCGCGTGTTCCTCCTCCTACTGGCAGAGGTAGTTTTATTGATATGGGAGGCAATAGCAATACTGTTTTGAATAGCAAAACCAAATCTGGTGGGGTGTTATTGGTTCATGGAAATAAAGTTCATTACCCCTTTTTTGATGATCCAATAAACGCGGTAAGAATTGTGAATCGAGGTGCGGTGGATTCAGACCTGCGGGTGATATTCTCCGACAATGTACTTTTGGGTTCCTCAAAAATACGAGGAAATGATTTTGGCATCCTGGTTCAGGTTACTTCAGGAGACCGGTTTGAGTTTATGGAGATTAGCGGAAATCATTTTGAGGCATTCGGAATCCAAATCAATGGGGCAGAAAACGCCATTGTCAAAGGAAACACAGTCCGTAATTCTGGTCTACAGGGAATTTCTTTATATATAACAAATGGAGAAACAGGTCCCGTGTACTATGAAGTGTCGGGTAATTTAGTTTCCGGTTCTCAATTAACCGGGGTCCAAGTGAGTACGGGCGCAAATGTCCAAAAAATCGGTCTGGTTAAAATTTCTTCTAATTCAGTGATCGAAAACAACATCCTTCCAACCGGCACCCTGAGCCTTGACTCTCCGCTTTTCTTAAAAGGAATTCTTAAGGCGGTGGTTCAAAACAATATTTTTGGAGGCAATCAACCTCACCAGGAAAATAGAGCGGCACTGTATAATATCATTGAGTTACTGGAAACCGGCAACCATTATTTTGGAAAGGGAGATATTGTCAGGGTTAAATAGGAAATTAAAAGGACGGGTTTGCTTAAACACGCAACGGGAAAGAATTTATAATCTCTTTTGAGATTCTTTTAGTCCTTAGAAATATTTTTATTGTGGTGAACTTTTATACTTTACCGTTTTACTTTAATTATTCCAAAAACTTTCGGGCGAGTTTATCCAATTGATGGTATTCCAGAACGTATTTTTTTCCCCTCTCCCCCATTTCTATTCTCAAGGATTCTGGAAGACCTCGCAAATGTTCAACGGCATCGGCAATTTCGGAAGAACTTTCAGAGGGAACTGAAATCCCACATTCTTGCTGACGAACTAAATCTATCGAGGTTTCAACTGCCTGAATGATAGGCTTTCCGCTATACATATAGTCGAATAATTTATTCGGACTGATTCCAAACCTGAAAAGCGAACACTTCTTCAATCCAAAATAAAGAGCATCTGTATTCTTCATTAGGGTTAAACAATCGACCCTTGGAATGGGATCGGCAAAAAAAATATTTTTCAAACCCAATTTATTAACTTTTTCTTTAAGCTTATTTTTTTCAGGTCCCTGGCCAAAACTGAAGAAATACACCGGCTTTTCCTTCAACAAACTGGCAGTGTCAACCAATTGGTCAAGAGAATTTGCCACCCCATGTGAACCAAAATATCCCACCAGGAAATTTCCTTTTTCCTTCAGGCTTTTAAATTGTTCAAGATGAGCTTGCGTAACAGGATTATCATTTATTTCATCGTGGGCTATTGGAATCACTGCATTTGGAACGTGGATGTATTTATCAGGGCATAACCCGCGCTCTTCCATATGGCTAAGTGCATTGGGTAATATGGAAACCACCTTGTCTACTTTTTTGTAGGCATAGTCTTCCGCGTATTGCATGAGCCTTATGAAGGGATGCCTCTTTGACATTCCTCCCAATTCAATCACACTGAGGGGCCAAAGATCATGGACCTCGTAAATGAACTTGGCATTTGATTTTCGAGCAATCCAGTGCGCAGGGAAAATATCGAGCGGGTAAGTTGAAGAAGCAATTACAATATCGGATGTGAAATTTCCAGAAATAGTTTTCCCGTATAAAAATATTTGCCCCACAAACTCAAAAATATTCAACGCACGTTTCAATCCATTGCCTTGATACCGTACATGGTTTTTCAGCCAGATATATTGAATTCCATCAATTTCTTCCCAGGTTAATGGTCCTGTGATTTTCGGTTCTTTATTTCGTAGATGAGAAAAGGATGAGGCTACAATGGTTACTTTATGGCCACATTTAACCCACTCCCGGGCAAACAGGTGGGGTCTGAATTCCATTCCGTAATAAGGCGACCCTGCATAATGGTTGATTAGCAGAATATTCAATGCTACGAACCGACTAAAATTTTAATTATACTCTCCCCGGCATTTCCGCTCCCGTATAATCGCAACGAAAAATCGTATTCTCTTTTTTTCAATTCACTTTCTGCATTCAAAATGGCCTGAACGTCTGTCCCGGAAAGAATATTGAAACCACTGTCCACCAGTTCCGTCCATTCCGTTTCCTGCCGCAAAGTTACGCAGGGTTTTTCAAAAAAATATGCTTCCTTTTGCAGACCGCCACTGTCGGTGAACACAGCTATACAACGACTGAGGAGGGATATCATATCAAAATAGCCCAGGGGCTCCACCATAATAATTCTTTTAGCTTGAATACCATTTTTTTCCATCGCAGCCCGGGTTCTCGGGTGAAGAGGCAAAATAACCGGAGTTTGATCAGAAATTATTTCAAGCGATTCAATAATATTTTTTAAGCGATTGGGATCATCGGTATTTTCAGAACGGTGAATGGTGGAAAGATAAAACCCACCTGGAACTCTTTTCAAAATTTGATCAATATATTCTCCAGGTTGCGCTTTGGATTTGTAATAATTCACGGCATCAAGCATTACGTCACCCACCATAAAGATCTTTTCCTGATCTTTATCAAGATTTTTATTTACCTCAAACCCTTCGTTGGTCAAATTTTTTACCGCTGTTTCGGTCGGGCAAAATAGCCATTGGGAAACATGATCGGTTAATATCCGATTGATTTCTTCTGGCATGCATTTATTGAAGGACCGTAGACCCGCTTCTACATGGGCCACGGGAATGTTTAACTTGGCAGCGGCAAGAGCCCCTGCCAGTGTGGAATTTGTATCTCCGTATACTAAAACAAGATCGGGGCGTTCATTTAATATAACGCTTTCAATTTGTTCCAACATGCGCCCGGTCATTGCGCCTTGATTACAGTTGTTAATGCCCAAATTGTGTTGGGCTTGGGGTATTTCCATTTCCCGAAAAAAAACGGCGGACATATTGTCGTCAAAATGCTGGCCGGTATGAACAAGGATCTCCTGAATGGGGGTTTGCCTCGCATTTAAATTATATTTTCCGATAGCCCTCGAGACCACACTGGCTTTAACAAACTGGGGCCGCGCCCCAATAACGGTAAGTATTTTCATCCAATTTATTCCTGTCGTTTGAAGTATATGTGACCTTTCACTGCTCCTTACAACCAAATATATTTTATAATTTAAATTATTTAACAGGGTGTTTCCGTGTTAGGAAAGTAGGCTGCCCACAGGACCTCCAGCCATCCAGATTGGTGTTTAAGCGTAGTTTATCCAATGGATTTCTTTCTTTTGTAAAATTAGATGGTAGCCCAATAACCTTTATCAATTTCAGGGAAAGAATAGATTTTTTTTAAATAAATTTATCATAGATATTTCGATAAGTGCAAAACTCCACTTGCCCCCCATATTCATCCTTTATATTTTCCACAAATTCTTTCATTAATAAAAGATTGTAGGGACCCATAGATTTAGGGTGGGAAATTATGCTTGCAATAACAATATCGTCTCGTTGATGTATTCGCAGGTGATGATATAAAATTTTTTTTAAATCGCTAACATTGTTAGCAAAATCATCAAACCCCAGCATCCAGGCTGAATTTGGAAATAAACGAGATAATTTTTCCAATTTCCCGGTATTTGAATTATGTATACCCCATCCTCCAGAATCAAATGACCGTTTTCTATGGAGTACCCGTTTTATTAAAAATGGAATATTATTTAAAGTGTTTCTTGGCCGGGAAGCAATGGGAACTTCTAAAAGGCCTGTAGCCCCGATTGCATCAAGGGGTCCTTCAATGGGTATTGTCCAGTTTGCCTGGTCTGGCATATTTCTGAAGTTAACTTTGGACACTCCCGATGAAAAATAAAAACCTTTAGCTATGGAACTTTCGATCCGTATGCCATGCTCATATAAGGACCTCAAAATCTCTTGCGTGTGAGGGTAAAGGTTATAGCCGCCAGCTCGATAAGCAATACATTTGTAATTAGAGTCGGCGCTTCTACATATATCAGTCAATAAGTTAATTCCTTTCCCTACAATTCCAGGAATATTATTCGGTGGATTATCATTTAAAAAGTCGCCTAATCCAAATTTTTTGGAAGGGACAAATTGGCCATCCTCCATTTCAGATTCAATCCAGTGTGGATGGAGATGAAGTTGCACATCATGACCTAAACGAACGGTCTTTTCAATTTGCTTGCAATAGGGTTCGTAGAAATTAGCATAGTCCCATTCTCTGAACTTCAAAGCACATAAAATATCTGTAAAAAATGTAATTGGAACCTGTAATTCATTTGCCAGATGCAAAATTTCTTCTGAAGGATCGAACATATTCTTTGAGTACGAACGGGCACCTCCCAGGCTCAATTCATGATCAAAGGAAATAAGAATATAGACTTTTTGAGAGAGTTTATCCATTTGATCGAATCAGTCCCTCATACAATTCCAAAAGCTTTTTTGATTCGGATTCCCAATTATATTTTTCCTCAACCATTCTCCTACCATTTCTACCCATTTCCTTGGCTTCCTCAGGATGACTGATAAAATACTCAATTCCTCTTGCAATTGCCCGGGGGTCTTCGGGATCTACACATAAACCGCAATGATTTTCTTCTACAATTGCCGACCATAACGAAAAATTTGAAGCCAGGATAGGCAACCCAGCCGCCATATACTCGAATAATTTATTAGGCTGGGAATTGATGTGGTTAGGAGCTGGCTGGAAAACAACTATTCCTGCAATAGAACTAGCCATCAAATCGGCCGTTTCTTCCCTGCTTAAAAATCCCAATTCCTCAATCTGTTCCCAACCCTTAACTTTTCGTACCGATTCATGCAGCCCCTTTGACTCAAAATTACCAGCCAATGACAAGCGAAAATCGGTTAACCCAATTGCTTCGACCATTTGACCAATTCCACGGATTTTGGAAATACCGCCAACATAACAAACTCTTCGAGAATGATCCGAAGGACCTTCTTTTGATATTGAAAACTCTTCCAACTTTGGAAAATTGCATACATCCACAACTGATTTACAACCAAAAGACATAAAGAGGCCCCTGATAAAGGGGGTTGCGGTAATAACCGCATCGAACCTTTTAGCAGAAAATTTTTCAAACTGACCAAAAATAAAAGCAACGGGCTTTTGTAAAGGTTTCGGAATCCACGGTTTGGTTAAAATTTGGCTTGGGACATCTTCATGAGAATCGTAGATGACCTTTCTTCCGATTAGTTTTAAAAAAAGTCCGATGGGAATCAATTCGGGATCGTGAAAGTGATAAATATCTGCTTTTTCTTTTATTGCCAACCTTGAAAGTGCCCATACCGTCATGAACATCCTAATAATTCTATTTTTTTTTAGTTTTAAAGAACGAATTTGTATGCCATCAACAACCTCATTTTTATCATGTGGGGCAATTAATGTGACTCTGTATCCTGCCAGGACAATTGATTTTGCCTGCTTATGAAATATCCGCACATCAAAAACGGTATGCACGGATGTCAATATGCAAACCTTAGCAATGGTCATTATTGAAACCTTTTCTCAGGGTTTATTGCGTAAAGACAAAAATAGTTTTAAAGTAAAAAAATCATACACCACTTACTGTTAAATAAATGCTGAAATAGCTCCAAAGGAACATATCCCCTTAGCGGACTTATTATTTTTGAAAAAGTTCAAATCAAACGACCATCCTTATAATATCTTTTAAACAATCGAAAAATCCATAAACTGCCACTCAGAATAAATAAAATCACAATAAATACATCGTAGGCTGGTTTTTCATTACCCACCACCTTAAGAATAAAGAGAGGCAGAATGAAAAGGACCATGGGCCCTATTTCAATGAATATTGGACGAAACACGTCTATAACATTTATATTATTGGATCTCATAACCCAATAGATAAAAGCAGACAAATTAATTGAACTAACTAAAGTTAAAAGAATAATAGATATTAAAAAATTTTGTAAAATTCCCCCAACGCAAAGTGCAATAGTACGGGTAATTAACATCCAAGAATGAAATATCAAATCAAATTCCTGCTTTTCAATTAAAGAGGGTATTGAAGAAAAAGATATATAAATAATTGTCAAAAACACCCAAGGAGACATCCACTGAGCATAAACACCAGCATCTTGCCACTGGGCACCAAAAATAATTAAAAATATTTCTGGAGCAGCAAGCCCAATCAAAACAAACGGAATAAAACATATTTGCACCAACTTTGGGAAAATGGATTTGATCATTGTTCCAATGGGCATTCCACTATGAATCTTTTCTGCACCTGAGGAATAAAAAACATGAGAAATAGCTTGGGAGATTAAACTAGAGGGAGTTTGTAAGACCCGATAACCAAGACCATATAACCCCACTATTATTGGGCCAAAGAAAAACGAAATAAAAAAAACAGGGGCTTCGCTGCTTAAGGTATTGATCAAACCAGAAAAAGAGGAAAACAATGGGAATTTTCTGTATCGATGACCGGCTCGAGCTATCGTCTTCAAATTTACAAATTTGAGAATCTTATCTTTTCCAAACATTAATTTGGAAAGACAAAGAACTCCAATTATTTGCCCAGTTATCTGTCCAATAATTAGGCCTGTAGGACCAAATTCTTTTATTCCCAAAATAATTTGGACGAACAAAATAGCTAGCGCCTGGTAAATTTTTGTATAAGCTAATAGGCCAAAAGCTTTTTTTCGAATGGCCCAAAATTGAAATATTTGAAAAGTCCCCAAGGTAAAGACCCCTAAAGCGACAAACCATAAATAGGGTTCTAGTTTAGAAACCTTAAAAGAACTAACAAGCAAATCCTTCCAGCCCCATAAACCCCAGCCAATTAGACCGGTCAGCAATACAACAAGGGCTAACGAAAGAACCAGGAGGTTTATCGCCGTTTTGTCATCTTTTGGAAGAGGGATAGCAAAAGAATAACGGAGAGAAGAAACAACACTCAAAACTCCAAGAACTGCTACAAAAATAAAAAAGACCCCAAAACCCTGAGGATCATACAACCTGGTTAATACTGGAGTCCCTAATACCAAAAGGACCTGCCCAAGCCCTGTCCCCCCCGCCAGTTTGGCAAAATTCTGAGAGAATCGGCTTTTTGGAATTATGGAACTAAATTTTTTTAATAAAGGCTTCATTTATAAAAATCACACTATACAAATTGCTTAAATTAAATTGGAGGCTACCTTGGAATTTATATAAAATTTAGGGAAGGGAATTTTTGAATATTTTTAAAATAAATGCCTAATCTTTTTCATGAGTGTTAATTTCGGGCTTGTTTTTAAAAGCCATTAAACCTAAGAACGCAAACATAATTCTATTGCTGGATAAATCACCTGAAACAAACGCATTTAGCAGGGAAAAGATGAATAAAAATATTATAACTCTTTTAAGGGGTTCATTTACTATCTCCCTTATAGGCCCCAGTTTGGAAAGGCAACATACCAATAGGGTAATAAAAAAAACCAAGCCTAAAATGCCTTGCTCGGCTAGAATTTCCAAAATAATATTATGAGGATATTCAACAATATCGCCCAACCCTAATAATAAAGGAAAACTTCCTATACCATGCCCCCAGATGGGGCTTTTCTGCCATAACTGGAAAGATGCCACACCATAGTCAAAGCGGGTTCCGGCGGAAGTACCACCATGTTCCTCCCCAAAAATTATACCAATTCTTGCTATACTGCGTGGCGGATTAGGTAGAGAGTTAATAAAGTAAATTGCCGGAATAATTAAACTTAAAACTAACAATAGTATCAGGGTGGGCTGCTTTATAGAAAAACCCCATTTTTTTGAATTCACCAATATAAAACCAATCAATCCAATAATTATGAAAAAAACTAGGGCCAAAGCAAAAATTGGCCCTCGGGCTCCACTAATCAACAACACATATATATAAAAACAAATAACTCCTGTTCCAATAATTTTAAAATAAAATTTTTCTTTAAGAAAAATTATCCTGCATAGAACTATCACCGCTCCGGTTCCAATAACTCGGGAAATCGCTATATAATCTGAACCAAATACTTCCAACGCATCCGCCCTAAATGCAAAAACCGAAATATAAAGAACATTGAAAGAGTCGATTGATTTCCAAAGTGATATTAACAATAGAAATAAAATAAACCTTTTAATCCTGATAGGGTTACTGGCGATAATTATGGCGCATGCTATGAAGCAATAAAAAACTAAAACCCCAACTTTCCAGGTTTTTTCATTGGCATAAATTGATCCTTGAGACCAAATTAAGGATAAAATGGTAAATAAAAAAAATGGGATGGCGGCCAGGGTAATGTCAGCAGCATTCTTATTTAATTTAAAGTCCGGGCGAAAAAGAATCAATAAACTGGCAAAAATTGACAACGCAAAGAAAAAAACTGTGAAATCCAGGGGAAACCAACTAAGACGAGGATCCGTTTTGTATGTTCCCGCCCAAAGGAAGAGGGTAAAAAAACATTCGAAAGAAAGAATATATTTTATAGGCTTAATTAAAAAACGATTTAGCATAAGCCCTAAATTGATGCAATATTCTGTTTCCAAAAATATCTCACATCAAACCACCTTGAAAAACAAAGGTAATTATTTTTATTTGGAATTATTATCAAATTTCATTTTCTCATTCATCTCAGCAGGAGTGCCAAATCCATTATTAGATCCAAACCCGTAATATTCACTGTAATATTTTCCAAAGTTTTTGTAATTACTTTCATCTTGAAAATTTGTCATATTCAAAACCATCCTTATTTTTTCCTCCCCGGTGAATGATCTATTTCCATTTTCACGTCGGCGGAATTTTCCACTCAACTGCTCCAGGGCCATATTTATCTTTTTAAAATTATATTCCCCTGACTTTACGACAAATATGACGGCATCACAACACGGGCTAATAATAAGCGAGTCCGACAAACCTAAGGTCGGGGGGCCGTCCAAAATAATAAAATCGTAGGATTTAGCAAAAGATTTTAATAAATATTTATAGGCGGCAGAATTAAAAACCATTGCCGGATATTTTGGTATTTTGTTCCCTTTGGGCAGGACCCACACCCCCTCAATATCTGTTCGATGAACGCAATCCACCGCGGTCGTTCCCTTTTCCTCAACGACAGTAGACCCTTTTTCATATATCAGGTCGGTCCAGCCCAATGGTTCACTCACACCCAAAATAAACTCTTGCTTTGTTTTTCTTAAATCGATATCAATCACCAAAACTTTTTTATCCATCCCTGCCAAAGCAACAGCTAAATTTTCAACCAGGGTCGTTTTACCTTCGTTTGGTCCTGTGCTGGTGACCATTATCACAGGCCTTCCACTATCTGTCAGCAATTGCAGGCATTGGGCAGATAAAACGCCAAATTCCTCCAACCTTTGAAAATTGGATCTATTGATTTCATAGGATAGATCATCCCTCTTACTAAACGATGCGACCGTTCCCATTAATGGGAAGGGGAATTTATTTTCAACATCCTCCACAGTAAAAATTTTGTCATCAAACTTATCTTTGACAAGCACCAGGAATCCACCCCCAAAAATCCCAACAATAAATGCGATTGCCATGTTTAGAAAAATGCGAGGTCTCACAAAGCCTTTTGGTATTTCTGCCGGATCCATGATTCGTATATTGATCGCGTCATCTTTTAACGTCAGAAGGGCTTCTTTTAATTTACCGGAGAGCATTGCCTCAAATTTTTGGTAGCCTTCCAAATCCTGTTTCAAATTTTCATACTTTATTACCTCTAAATCCGTTTTAATGATTTTTTCCCGGATCTTTTCCTTTTCTTTATCGAGAGCGCTCTTCAAAAATCTCTTTTTGGATTCGATTGCTTGGGTATCAATCTCAATTGACTTTGAAAAAAGATTCGTTTCTTTAAGAATTCTTTCTTCAATATTTTTAATTTTCTCCCGAGCTCGAATGATTTCTGGATGATTTGCTCCCAAAAAATTCAATCTATCCTGATACTCCTGCTGTAACTTCAAATGTTCTTTTGTTAATTGCGTGACCATTTTTGTTTTTGCAGAATCGGGAATGGATTGAATCAATTCAATCGGATCATTTTTCAATTTCCTGATTTGCTTTTTGAGGTTCTCAAGCCGCAGAAATTCGGTTTCAGCTTGTATTAATTGAGAATTGAGAACAGCTATCCTTTGTTGATCACTGATCAGATTTTTTTTAACATCCGGTTTAGAGTTTTTTCCTATAAATTTTTCCAGCTCCTGTTCTGATTTTTTTACTTTCCCCCTTATTTCTTCAAGTCTTTTAATGAGCCAGTCTTTAGCACCACTTCCAACTGTGTTTTTTAATTTAATCGTTTCCAAAATATAATTATCTGCCACAGAGTTTGCTACAGATGTAACCAGACTGGGGGAGTATCCCTCAAAAGTGATTTTCACCACTCTGGTCTGAAGGATTGGTGAAACCTGGAGTTTCTGCAAAAAAGAATTAACCCATTTGGAGTAGGGATCCGGGTTTTGATCCATTTTTTCGGAAATATTTTGCCTTTCCGGAAAAATAGGCAGGGCTTTAATCCACTTTTTCAGGGGAGCTAAGTCTATCAGCGGGGCTTGTTCATTCAGTTCTTCACTATTTTCCAGTTTAAGTTTCTGGATCACGCTTTTAGCAAGGGACCGACTCCTTAAAATTTGATATTGCGTATTATAAAAATCCAAATGTTCTGCATCCAGGCTTATTATTTCTTTAACTCCAGTCACATCCGGAGATTTTCTTTCGATCAAAATCTTTGTGGTGGCCTGGTAGATTGGCCTCGTTTTTAGCGAGTAAATGACTGCAAGAGTGACTAAAATAAATGTGCAGAAAAAAATAAGCAGTTTTCCTTTTTTAATTAATTTGATGTGTCTGGAATAGGAAAACTCTTCTGCGTTGTGATTCAAAGCCATTATAAAAACCCTTGCCTATTAAATATGCTAAGTTGGTTAAAGAAAAAAGGTAAGGCTCGACTAATTAAATATCTTGATCGATCAATCATAGCTCATTCAATTCAAATAATTCATACCTTCCAACGAAATTACCTGTTTATCCAAAGGAAAATGTGGAACATAACATTTTATTCCATAATCAATAGATTAAGATATTCGGAACTCACCATAATCATGCCCAACAGCTATTGTATTCTTAGTCTATGCGTCGCCAGACGCCAGTTTGTAATGAGGACCAAAATACCGAAACAGTTTTCAAGAAGCAGTTAATGTAATCTGCAATAATCCCTTCTTTATTATACTGGCTATTTGGAATGCCAACCTCTTCATTTATCGTATCACCTGAATACCAGGTGTCGAATAGACGATCCCAAATTGGGCTGATATTCCCAAAATTCAAATCCCAATGTTCACGATCCATTGAGTGATGAATCCTGTGTCCTATCGGGGAATAGATCAACCAACGACCCACCCAGCCGAAGTCCCAAGGCAACATAGAATGCTGATATATGTCAATAGCCCTTCGTAAAAGCATGATACCTAGGTAGGTTTCCAGAGGCGCACCAAGTATAGCAATCGGTATTAGAAGGAAGAACATTTCAGTCGCCTCATCCAGTGCGTGTATTCTGTTGCCGGTAATGATATTGAATTCCGTAGCTGCATGGTGATACTTGTGGGTTTCCCAGAGGAAACCTATCATGTGCCCTGTACGATGATACCAGTAGTAAATGAAATCAATTGCAATCAACCAAAAAGCAAATTGGAGAAGCGGGGTCTCGATATAATGCAATACTGGGAGGTCCAAAAAATTGTAAGCAATTTCCCTGGCTATGTATGCAGACCCGAACGTAAATAAAACTACCAGGATGCGGTCGAAACCCAATATATGCCACCCGGCCACCACTATATCGGTAAGCGCCGATTTTGATGGATGAATAAGCCGATAGATTGATGATTTTCCCCATCCCAAGAAAAAAACTTCTATGCCCATCAGCAGCACTAGAGGCCCGACAACCTGAACCATCCTGTCCCACTTATACTCGGTAAACATTTGAGCTAACTTGGACAAAGCACTCTCGACCATTATGGGAAAAAACACCCAAGCAACCATAATGCCAACGAAATTAATGACCAATATGATGCAAAGAGTGAGGAGGGGAGGCATCGAAAGATTCCTTGGAGTTTTCATGTACTGCTCCTTGTTCTTGCCCTGAATTGGTGCGCACGAAGAAAGTGATAAATATAATCTATTTTTTATCACTGCTTTACCCCATTTTCATTTTGAAGGGCAATTCTCAGGGAATAATCTAAATACTCATGCATTTTCAAAACAACCTGTTGCTGGTTCACATATCTGGTAAAGTTTGATGAAGTTTACGTTTTCCTAGGAAAAAATAATTTTATTCAAAAAATGTTGTGATTTGTTTAACCACATTTTCCTGTTGAGCCTGGGTGAGCCCAGGGAAGACAGGCAGGGCCAGGGTGTCATTTGCGGCTTTTTCTGCTTCGGGAAAGTCTCCGGCTTTATGACCCAGCGATTGAAAACAGTCCTGCAAATGAAAAGGAACGGGGTAATAAACTTCGCTCCCGATTCCCTTTTCCTTCAAATATTCCCGCAAAGCATCTCTTTTGGAAACCCGAACAACGAACTGGTTAAAAATATGATAATTTTTGACCCCCGAATCCTCATACACCGCGACAGGCAATTGAACGAAATTATTCTTCACAAGATTCGTATTTGAGAACATTTCGTTATACCTTTTCACATTTTCTCTGCGTTGCTCATGCCAATCTTCCAGCATACTAAATTTAACATTTAAAATTGCTGCCTGAAGACTGTCCAAGCGAAAATTCCCCCCAACCAGGGAATGGTAATATTTAGGTTTGCTGCCATGAACCCTTAATATTCGAACTTTCTCGTACAATTCCGTTTGATTGGTCACCACCATGCCGCCATCCCCGAAACATCCCAGGTTTTTGGACGGAAAAAAGGAAAAACACCCCAGATCACCCAGATTTCCGGCCCTTCGTCCATCACGGTATTGAGCCCCAATGGTTTGGGCGGCATCCTCTATTACCTTTAGCTTGTGCTTTTTAGCAATTTCCCAAATGGGCTCGCTGTCGGCACATTGACCATATAAATGCACGGGAAGTATGGCGCGAGTCCTTGAGGTGATTTTCTCCTCAATTTTTGCAGGATCGATATTGTAAGTTACAGGGTCAATATCCACCAATACAGGTTTTGCACCCAGCCTGGCGATGGCTCCGGCAGTGGCAAAAAATGAGAACGTCGTGGTGATCACTTCATCGCCAGGGCCAATATCCAAAGCCATTAACGAAATGAGCAAGGCGTCGGTCCCGGAAGATACGCCGATGGCGTATTTGGCCCCGCAATACTCCGCAATTTTTGTTTCCAGACCCTGAACCTCTGCGCCAAGAATAAAACCATTGCTTTTAATTACGCGGGAAATGGCTTCCATAATTTCCCCTTGCAGAGGTTCATTTTGCAAACTTAAGTCTAATAAAGGGACATTCATGGTTGTCAATTTTTCCTCATCAGGTTTGATTGTATTGGAATAGTTTATCTGTATTGAATTACAACAAGAACCGACCATCGGGCTTCAGATTGCTTCTGGCTTCGTCCTCCAGCACAATATCAGCCCGTGATCTTTGTGGATTATCCAACTGCAGGTTTCTGATTCGAAATATCATCGGCCCCCACAGACCCGGCTCCATTTGAGGAAAGGGGTTGAATCCGGTTTTCTTTTTTGAAATATTTTTCATTACAGCTTGAACACACAATCGGGCTCTGATTCTCATCAATTTTTTTGCCGCATTCACACATCCAGCCAATCCTTTTTGCCGGGTTGCCAACCACAAGGGCATAATCCGGGATATCGTCCGTCACAACCGCCCCGGCACCGATGAAAGCGAATTTCCCAATGGTGTTTCCGCTGACAATGGTTGCATTGGCCCCAATGGTCGCACCCTTTTTCACAAGGGTGGGTTTGAATTCCTTTTTTCTGGAAATGGCGCTTCTAGGGTTGATCACATTCGTAAATACGCAGGAAGGCCCGCAAAACACATCGTCTTCCAAAACCACACCCTCGTAAACAGAAACATTGTTCTGAATTTTTACATTATTTCCGATAGTCGCATTGGGACCCACCACTACATTTTGCCCAATATTCACTTTATTCCCTATCTTTGATCCTTCAAGGATATGGGAATAATGCCAAATCTTGGTATCTTTGCCTATCGTGCAACCCCCGTCCACAAAGCTTGAACTGTGCACAAAATAACCATTATCCATTTGTATTTCAGTACCCGACATAGAATCCTGAGCTTGTTGCAGGACTTTCAGGACCCTGAGTCCTTCCTGCCCATCCGTTAAAATGGGGTTTCCATTTATCCCATCCAAAAAAGCCTTGCATTCTGCCAATAGCGGTTCTTTCCAATCCCCTGTAAGGTCGATGCAGGTTTTTTCTTTTTTCTCGGCAACCGGGATCCCGTCTTTCCAAAGGATATTGTGGGGGTAGATGCTCAATTTAGATTCGATGGGGGATGTGTCATCAAAAACCACCATATTTCTATCGCCAATCACGACCAGTTTTTGTTCTTTGAAGGGATGCAACCAGGAAACAAAAATGTGCGCCGAAACCCCATTGTGAAACTGCAGACGAGTCAGGGTGGTATCTGTTATTTCCGGATGAAGAATGCTGGAACCCTGTGCCGTGACCTGATAGGGTTCTTCATTGACAAGGGACAGAATAACTGAAATATCATGAGGGGCAAAGGACCAAAGAATATTTTCTTCCTGCCTGAACTTTCCCAGGTTCAGACGGTTGGAGTAAATATATTGCAACTTCCCCATATCCCCATTTTTAATCATTTCCTTTATCTTGAGAATGGCGGGGTGGTAATGCAAAATATGTCCAACAAAAAGCACCTTGCCGACATCTTTGGCAATTTTATTAAGCCCAACGCCCTCCTGCTCTGTCAGAGCCAGAGGTTTTTCAACAAAAACATGCTTTCCGGCCAGTAACACCTCTTTGACCATGGAATAATGCATTGCCGCAGGGGTGGCGATCACTAGGGCATCTAAATCTGGTCGGACCAATAACTCAGCATAAGACGTCGTGAATTCCAGCTCAGGGTATTTTTCCTTTTTGGATAAAAGGACATCCTCAGAAGGATCACAAATAACTTTAAGCACGCCCAGCTGGTTAAAGGCTCTGGCAAGGTTTTTTCCCCAATAACCTGCCCCAATAAGACCAAGGTTCATCGCCTTCTCCTAATGAAATTATTATTGCATCTGAACGTTTGGTTCAAACGATATTTCGTAAAAAACCAGTAATGACTGAGCTTTGCTCCATTACTGGTAGGACATATTGCCGCACTCTGCTGCTATTTACTGGACCGTGTTCTCATCTATTTCTTTAACGACCTTAACTCGATGGATGCCACCGAATTTCGCCAGATCCCTCCCCATTTTTCCACTCCTGTCGCCCTCACCCACAACGTGAAGATTAGCAAAAAAAATCTTCCGGCTGACAGCAACCTCTGGTTCTTCCATTTCTTATAGATCCCTGGTAAAGGTTGAACCAATGGGAAGAGAGATTTCCAGTACCAAAATTAACATCAAGACATTGAGGCCCCGTCAAGGTAAGGTCACGTTTGGCTAACATCAAAGAAAAATTTAAAATCACGGGTTAGGGTAAAAACTAAAATTTCCAAAAAGAAAATGGTTGATATTAAACAAGGACCGCGTCCCATCCCAACAGAATTCAATGCACGAAGATACCGGATTCAATATTTTTCTTTATATGAAGCTGAACGCTGTCGGGCCCGTTGATTGATTAGCCCATTCGGTCGAGGGGGCCCTCTTTTTCGTTTAACTTTTTGCATTATGAATTATCTATCCAAATAAATAAGAACCCCTCCCCTGAAGCTCTCGTTGCCACCCCCACTGTTCGCGAAAAATGGCCTATACGCCAATTTTGAGTATTTGGAAATGGCAATTGTCATTATAAGTGATAAAAACCTGGTTCCGATGAGGGATAAGCTTCTGTTCGAATGATAAGTCGTATATTCAGTTTCGCTTTGACCAAAGACAGGGACTGATGATAATTCTTCTTTGCACAGGCTTGTTTGACACGATAGTCGCTAAAACTTCGCAGACTGCCTCTCCCGGGGTTTCATAATTTCCTGAGCGGCCGGATCACAGGAGAGTTTTGCTGAATTTTGGCCTGCTTTCAGAGGTACTTAAATTAGCAAGACCTTGAAACCTCTAAAGGCTCTGTCTTAATGATATGGTGAAAAATATCAACTGTAAAACAAAAAAATACCTGACTATAATTCTTTCTTTAATATTTACCTTAACTATTAATATAAATTTAAAATACTTAGATTTCATCAAATAACTGACCCAAAATATGCCTCCGGTCACAGCCTTGTCTTTAAAACCCTGCCCGGAGGGGTGGGGGGGAGTATTCAGAAAACATAAAAACAGCCCCACGGTTTTATACAAACAGCATTTCCTATCAGCATGAAGTTTCCCAGATTGCATCGCATTCACTTTCGCCAATGCCATAGCCATCAGATAAAATCCGGGATATAATAAACGCATAAAATATATAAATTCCGGAACATAGCCAGCTTTGGCGTTTCCCGAAGTCCTCTTACGGCAGAGTTGAGTTTTGAGTAGAAAGGGCAACAAAAAAAGGGCTGTTCGGTGGGCTGTTGACCTGCACAATAAAGCGAAAGCCATCGACCGCGCATATCGCTTCCCCGTAAATATCAGGCAGTTTAGCCACGCTTAATTTTTACGGGGAATTCGGTCCTGGCCCTTGAATCTTTAAGGAAATCGTGACATTAGCTCAACCGTACCTTGATAACTCTTTGCGATTCTGATGACACTTGATAAACCACTGAGATTGTGACGAAAAAATATCAGACCATTTAAAAACCGGAGGTCAGTCAGGGCCCAGATTTATTTGTCTCAAAAAAAGCGATAAATGGAACCAATGTAGATAGAAAAAATGGGCTAATTGGGCGGTCATGCTCAAAATTTACCGAAATAACGGCTAAAACGACTTTAATTGAGTCAATTTAACCTCACTCTCCGCCCTGTTTAAAATTTTTATGATAATGTAAATCTATGTGCTAGAATGCACATTCATTGTGGTTTATATGATTTTGGTAGTACTTTCAGTTACTCTCGGAACCATTGTCTAAGAGGTTAAATCTTGATCACAAGAATATTTAATATTATTGCCTCCTTTCTGGGACTGGTCTTTTTGGCCCCGGTTTTTCTCATTGTGGCCATTTTAATTAAGCTGGATTCGCGCGGCCCCCTGTTTTTCAGTCAGGAGCGAGTTGGAAAAGGATTTCGACCGTTTAATATTTATAAATTTCGGACGATGAAGGAGATTCCCAATTCGAATGGAACCCCTACCATGTTCCGGCAACACCACCGGGTTACCCGAATTGGTGATATATTGCGAAAAACCAAAATCGACGAACTGCCCCAGCTGGTCAATGTGTTCAAGGGAGATATGAACCTTGTCGGACCCCGGCCAGAATTGCGGGAATTCGTTGATATCTTTCAGGGCAGATATCAACGAATTTTGACGGTCCGGCCCGGTATTACCGACCTTGCTTCCCTGGAATACCTGGATGAGGAGAGGATTTTAATGAATTCTCCAAATCCCAAAGAGGAATACATAAGCAAAATTCTGCCTAGAAAAATGGACCTGGCCATAGCTTACCTGGATAAGGCATCATTTTTTTTCGACCTCAATTTAATATTTAAAACCCTGCTTAAGATCGATTTTTCCGGCCTGTTCAATTTGAGGAACTTCAAAGTCAGCCCCCAGGGAGCAGTTTTCTTTATTAGCGACTCTCTATTTGGCTTTGCCTCATTTTATATGGCTTATTTTTTAAGGTACGAATGGGCCATCCCCGACAAGGAGTTGGATGTCATTCTTTATTTATTGCCCTTTATATTTGTTATCCGGGCCATGGCTTATTTTTATTACCGATTTTATTCCAGGCTTTGGGAATACTCCAGTCTTGAGGAGTTGATTCTGGTTGTCAAGGGGGCCTGGCTTGGGTCCGTCCTTCTTATTTTCGCCATTTTTCTGCATTCCAATCCTCCTATATCGCTACCGCGTTCAGTGCCAATCATTGATTTCATTTTTCTGATCACCATGTTGGGAGGATCCCGTCTCGTTTGGAGGATTTGGAAAGAGCGTCAAAAGCGAAAAATAACTAAACGAGAAAACGGAATCCGGACCGTGATTTTCGGAGCTGGAAATGCCGGTGCCCTGCTACTAAAAAACCTGCGTTCCAAATATCCCCATTTTAAGGTTTGCGGATTTATCGACGATAATCCAAAAAACAAAAATAATACCTTGATGGGAGTCAAGATTATTGGAAACCGTTTTGATATCCCGTCGATCGTGGCTGAACTTGAAGTTCAGGAAATCCTGATCGCCATGAAAAATATTTCCTCGCAAAGTCTGAATGAGGTTGTGGACATTTGTAGTAAAAGCGTCGTCAAATTTAAAATTGCCTCTTCGGTGGTGGACATCTCGACCAACGAAGTTCACCTGTCCACAATCCGAAAAATGGAGATCAATGATTTGTTGGGAAGAGACTCTGTTTCTCTCGATTTATCGGCAATCAAAAGCATGATATTCAACAAGAGGGTTCTGGTGACTGGAGCAGGTGGCTCCATAGGGTCCGAACTATGCTGTCAAATCCTTGAATTCCGGCCTTCGGAACTGATCATGGTGGACCGTGGAGAAAATTATCTTTATGAATTGAACAACACTTTGAACTCAGGAAACAACCCGGAATGGGCCAATACGAAAAAGCATTACAAGTTTTGCTCGATCACCAACAAGGAAAAAATGGATTCGATTTTTTCCCAATACCGTCCCCAATTGGTTTTCCACGCGGCGGCGCACAAGCACGTTCCCTTGATGGAAGAAAACGTGGATGAAGCGGTGGTCAATAATATTTACGGGACCAAATTGACGGTGGACGTTTCCGATAAATATGGAGTGGAAAGGTTTGTCATGGTTTCCACCGACAAGGTCATTCGTCCTACAAGCGTGATGGGAACCACCAAGAAGATTGCTGAAAAGTATGTCGAGCACATGAATGGCAAAAGCAAAACCAAATTCATGACGGTCCGGTTTGGCAACGTTCTGGGAAGTAAGGGGAGCGTGGTTCCATTTTTTCAGAAACAAATTGAAAATGGCGGCCCTGTGACTGTGACTCACCCGGAGATGACCCGGTACTTCATGTCGATTCCGGAAGCGGTTCAATTAATCCTTCAGGCGGCGGTGATCGGAGAGGGTGGAGAAATATTTGTGCTGGAAATGGGCGAGCCCGTCAAAATTGTAGACTTGGCAAAAAAAATGATTCGCCTGGCAGGATACGAGCTCGACCAGGGCATCGAAATTAAATTCACTGGAATCCGTCCCGGCGAAAAGCTGTACGAAGAATTAGTGGATGATTACGATGAGGTGGTAGAAACGAATCATAAAAAAATTAAAGTTCTGCAATCCAAAAGACCCGTAAATGGAAATTTCGAATCCATGGTCGAAGAATTGTTTCAGGTTGCGGTGGAGGGGGATTTCAGCAAGATTAAAGTGCTTTTAAGAAACATGACTCGTCAAAACCAAATCGATGCCCCCTTACTTAATGAGTCCGTGGAAAACTCCGAATTTTTTTCAAAAAATAAAAATTTACAGACCTGATCGATCCGGGCGAACCGATGTGTTGAGGTGAAAAACTCTTTAAGAAATTCGTTACACGGGTGGGACTGACAAGTGAAATTCAAGGGTTTTAAAATCTCCTCCAACCAAAAACTTGCCTACGCACAAGCAAAAACATCCTCAAAGCTGGAGGGCAATTTTTGGTATTTCTCAGCCTACCTTCTGCTTGTTCTGCTTGCCTATCTGTCGTTGACGCCCGACCTCGACCAGTACCTTCCAAAAACAGTAATTCGCCTGATTGGAGAAACCCCGGCTCACTTTTTCGGCTACCTGGCCGCCATGTATTTCTTTTGCAGGGCCTATTCCCGCAAATTTTCCCCTCTGAAAATCGCCCTGACTTTGATAATTCTCGGGGTATTTATTGAATTTCTCCAGGAGCTCCAAGGTCCACCGCGTGGTTTTACATTAACCGATGTTATAAGTAATTTTATGGGTGTTGCCTTGGGCTTCCTTTTATTTATAATTCAAAGAAAAATCTTCTCACCCCGGACAAAAAATACCTTGGACCCATCCACACCAGGCAAAGGATAATTTATCTGCGGTACTTCTTGACGATATCGCAGACGGTCTCAATCACCCGGTTCACATCCTGATCGGACATTTTAGGGTACAGGGGCAACGTCAGCACCCTTTCCGAATAACTCGATGCCACAGGACAGTCTTCAGCTTTCGTATTAAATTCTTTCATATAGAACGGTTGTAAATGCAGACCGATATAATGCACCGCCACTCCGATTCCCCGGGCCTGGATTTCCTGAAGAAACTGATCCCGGTCGATGGTCAGGCGCTCCAGCCGCAGGGCGATGATATAAAGATGGTAGGCCGATTGCGCATAATCCTTCCTTATAAGTGTTTCCAGCTCCGGAAGATCTTTGAACGCTTCATCATAGGCCTCCACATAGCGTTTCCTTAATTCCAGAAATTGATTGACCTTTTTCAGCTGATGAATTCCCATAGCGGCGCTGATGTCCGTCATGTTGTATTTATAGCCAGGAGTATGCAACTGCCAGTGCGCGAACCCACTTTTGCCAAACCGGTTCCAGGCGTCTTTGTTCAATCCATGAAGCCGCATGACGCGAATTTTATCTGCCAACTCCTCGTCATTGATGGTCAACATCCCGCCCTCCCCCGTCGTCATGTTTTTGTTCGCGTAAAAACTGAATGAAGTCAGATTCCCGAGGTTTCCGATTTTCCTCCCCTTGTAAGAAGACTCCAGCGCATGCGCCGCATCTTCAATAATGACAAGGTTGTGTTTATCCGCAATGGCCTGGATCGCATCCATATCACAGGGATGGCCCGCGAAATGCACCGGAAAGATGGCCTTTGTTTTAGAAGAGATTTTTTCTTCAATTTTGGCGGGATCGATATTCAAAGTCCCAGGTTCGATATCGACAAAGACCGGCCGCAAACGTTCATGCACCACCACGTTCGCAGTGGCGGGGAAAGTCATCGGCGTGGTGATCACCTCACTGCCGGGCTCAAGTTCCAGCGCGACCAGGGACAAATGCAGTCCGGCGGTGCATGAGTTCAGCCCGAGGGCATGTTTGCAGCCGATATAATTTTTAAAATCCTCTTCAAACCGATGGGTCCTGGGGCCCGTCGTCAACCACCCGGACTTGAGAGTGTCAATGACCTCCTGAATTTCATCCTCCTCCAGCCAGGCCCGGTGAAAAGGCATATCGATACCCATAACACATCCTTATTTTGTGGTTAACAGTTTCTATCCAGATCGACGCAATGGATTTTTGGAGTAATTTGAAGAAATTTGAAAGGAGTTTCGAGAGGTAATCTCTGAGCTCACACCCCTGGAGTCAGGCAACTCCCTTTAAAAACATGAATTGTAGCACACTACCCTGCCTGTCGAAACGAAGATTGAGCAGGCATATTCTTAAGGGCGGTAAATCGATTTTCTGTAGGAAGGCTGACTAATGCTTGCGTGGCCTGGCCGCTTCGGGTTTCCAGGGGGGGAGTCGTTTGGCGGTGGGGACGATTCTTCCTTTCCAAATAGTTCCTTGCCGGAACCAGGCGCCGACCAGGCCGGACCCTACCATCGCCATAAAAAACAGGAATGAAACGGGCAATAGAATCAAGTCCAGAATGGCTTTAAAAAATCCTCCGCTTTTCATCCAAGACACGCAAAATACAGCCAGGATTTGCAAAGAGCCGACCAGCATCTGAACGTCATTGTTGGTTTCCATCCCGCCGAGCCAGGTCAACCAGGGAACCACCCAGAAAAACAGCAACCCTACCGTTAACAACAGCAGGGTAAAACTCCCAAGCTTAGGCCCCAGCGCCGTCCAGATCCCATTGACCAGACTGCGCGACCACCCGCGATAGGCCTCGGTAAACGAAGAATACATGGTGGTTTTCAGAGCCCCTCCCGCGTCAATCCCTAACACGAGAAACCCTTTCAGTTTCGCAAGATACCCCAACGACACATCAGTACTGGAATATTCACGCACCGCCGCATGCGTCCCCACGGCCTCGTACGCCTCGCGGGTCATCAGGACGTACTGACCATAAATCAAGCCCTGCCGGGATTTTGAATCGGCCAACCCCTTTCGATCACTCACCATAAAAATATAGGACCAAACAACAAGATTAACCAGGGTAACACCGATTTCAGATCGTTCCTGCTTACCAGATACTGTTACCAGTGAAATCGGACTCGGAAGAACAAACCCCATCACCCGCGAAAGTAAAGAAGGACTGTGATAGGTATCGGCGTCGGTAAAAAGGAGCCAGTCTCCCTTTGACTGAGGATATCCCTGCATGATGGCGTGGGCCTTGCCCATCCACCCTTCGGGCAAAGGTTTTCCCTGGACCACTTGAAGGCGCGAATCGGTATTGCCCAATTGAGCTAATATTGGACCCGTCTCATCCTCCGAACAATCATCAACCACAATGACCTCGAAGCGTGGATAGTCCTGCGCCAGCAGGGATCGTACACAACGTTCAATGGTTTTCTCTTCGTTGCGTGCCGGGACGATGATGGATACCATCGGAGGATTATCAGGCAGGTTGGGTTTTTCGTCGGGAAGCTCAGACATGGAACCACCGCACTGGCGGCTCCATCGGTGCCACACGATAAACCAAAAGATCAGAATAGAAAATCCATCCAGTAAAGACAGCTGGGAGAGCAAGAAGGAGTCCTCTCAAAATATTTGTTGAGAAGGAAAAGATGGACTAAAGAAGGGTATCAAGGAAAGATCGGGAAACCTTCAGGGAGACGGGTTGTCCAGGATATTTAAAATTTCACCCAGGTCGCGTTTGATTTCGCGCTTCCATTGCAAAAATTTTTCCCGGTCCTCCTGGATTTCCTCCGGCGAACCTTTCTTCTTGTATTTTTTCAATTTGACCTTAGCGCCGGCAATGGTGAACTTTTCTTCATACAAAAGGCGCTTGATTTCCAACACCAGTTCAACGTCTTTTTTCTGGTACAGACGTTGTCCGGAGCGGTTTTTATCCGGGCGAAGCGTTTCAAATTCATCCTCCCAGTAGCGCAGGACGTGCTGCTCCACGGCGGCTATCTCGGCCACCTCGCCAATTTTAAAAAATACCTTGTCAGGAATCACGCTTTCCATTCATTCCGCCAAAAATTGTTTCAAATAAATCAAGCGGTTCACCAGGGGGTATTAAAGCATTTTGTGAAGTGAAAAATCAAGGCAAAATGACGGAAAAGCTTTACCGGCAGAAGATCCAATTTAAATCATGACTTCAGTTTCAAACCCACCTTTCGAAAGCGCTTGTCAAAATTGAGAACAGAAACTCTGACGATTAAGGAACGGCGTCGCCATTCACGGAGCGTCGGTGGAGGTGAGCAAATTTTTGCTGGGCTTGAAAGTCAACACCCTCCGGGAGCGGATGACGATGGACTCGCCGGTTTGCGGATTACGGGCATTTCGGGCCTTTTTATTTTTCAAATAAAAACTGGCGAACCCCGCAATGCGAACACTTTCTCCGTTTGCCAATTCTGTCTTGATTTCCTTGAACAGGGCATCCACCGCCTCTTCGGCTTCCTGGCGAGTGAAACCCACTTTTCTATAAACTTGTTCCACCAGGTCAGACTTCACTACGTTTGGTTTGGTTTCCAAAGTTTCCACAATAAAAATCCCTTAAAAAAATAAGAAGTAACTTCCAACGATTTTATTTCACTCTTTGTCTTTATTAAACTCCGCACTCGCTTGTTCGATGATCTTTTTGGAGAGGTGTTCCGGAACGTCGTCATAATGATCGAACTCCATCACGAACATTCCCCTTCCGCTTGTGATCGATCTCAGGTCCGCCGCATAATTCAGAATCTCGGCCATGGGAACATGAACGCGGATGGTCTGCTTGTCGTCATCCGCATCGATGCCCTGAATTTTCCCGCGCTTGGAGTTGAGGTCTCCCATGACATCGCCCACATGTTCACCGGGAACAATGACCTCCATCGCCATGATGGGCTCGAGCAATATGGGTTTGCAATCAACAACACCTTTTTTGAAGCCCAACGACCCGGCGATTTTAAATGCCATCTCCGACGAATCGACATTATGATACGATCCGTCATAAAGTTTGACCTTCACATCGACCATGGGATAATGCGCAATCACCCCCTGGGTCAACGCTTCCTTAATCCCCTTTTCGACTGCGGGGATATAAGTTTTGGGGATGGAGCCTCCCACGATTTTATCTTCAAATACAAATCCCCCGCCCTTTTCCAGGGGAGAAATTTCCAACCAGGTGTCGCCGAATTGCCCCCGGCCTCCCGTTTGCTTTTTGTATTTCCCTTGAACCTTGGTTCTCCCGCGTATGGTTTCCAGATAGGGAACCTTCGGCGGCTTGACTTCCACTTCCACACCAAATCTTTGTTTCAGCCGGTCGATGACCACATCCAGATGCACCTGCCCCATTCCTGAAACGAGGAGTTCATGGGTCTGCGAATTTCTTTCGACCTGCAAGGTGGCATCTTCTTCCGTCACCCGGTGTAAAGCGGTACTGATTTTTTCCTCATCCGCTCTGGTCTTGGGCAGAATCGCCTGCGAGAACACGGGAACGGGAAACTCAATGGCGTCGAAGACGATAGCTTTCGATTGGTCGGAAAGCGTGTCGTTGGTCTGCGTCACCTTGAGCTTCGCCACCGCGCCGATATCCCCCGCCGACACTTCGGACACCGGCACCTGTTTTTTGCCCTGAAGCATAAAAATCTGGCCGATTCTTTCACTGTTCTCCCTGGAGGCATTGTACACATTGGAGTCCGCTTTGATGGACCCGGAAAAGACTCGGAACAAAGTCAGCTTGCCGGCATAGGGGTCCGCAACGGTTTTGAACACCAGGGACGAAAAAGGTTCTTGCGAGTCCGGCTTGCGCTCAGCTTCAGAACCGTCCTTGACGGCCTTTCCCGTTGCTGGCTCCCGCCTGTCCGGGGAAGGCAGGTAATCGATAACCGCCTTTAACAGCAGATCCATCCCCATATTCCGGGTTCCCGACCCACACAACACAGGAATCAACTGCCCGCTCTGAATCCCGTTTTTCAATCCAGAATGAAACTCTTCCTCGCTGAGCTCTCCCTTTTCCAGATAAACTTCTATCAACTCGTCGTCCACCTCCGCAATGGCCTCCGTGAGTTCCGCCCGGCTCATTTCCACACTGTCCGCCAGATCCGGTGGAATGTCACCGGCCTTGCCCTTGCCATCGCCTTCTTTTTCATAGGAAAAATACCGATTCTCCACTAGATCAACAATTCCTGTAAAACTCTCCCCATTCCCAACGGGCATTTGCAGAAAAACTGGAGTCTTTTTAAACTTTTTCTTCAAATTTTCTAGTATAGGCGTGACATTAGCCCGCTCGTGGTCCATTTTATTCAAAAAAACAATCCTTAAAAGATCCTGTTCATCCGCCCACTGCCACACCTTTTCGGTATAAAACTGAACCCCGTCATCGGCGCCTATCACCACCACCGCATGGTCAATCACTCGAATGCATGCCGGCGTATCGGCGATGAAGTTATTGTCTCCGGGGGTGTCGAGAATATTGATTTTATGCTTGTCCCATTCGCAAAATGCCAGGGATGCGCTCAGGGTGTGTCCTCGCTTTATTTCATCGGGCTCGTAATCCATCATGGAGGAAGTATCTCCCACCTTTCCCAGGCGGTCGGATACCCCGGACGTAAAAAGGATAGCTTCCGCAACAGAGGTTTTTCCGGAGGACCCGTGACCCAGGAGTCCGACATTTCTGATTTCCTGAATTTTATATTTTTTCATTTCAAACCTCTGGACAAAGTGGGGTTCAAATTTTCACATTTGAACTTTTTCTCTGACACATCAAACCAATTCAAATCCATCAATATAGAGACTGGCTCCAGCAATTGATTGCTAGGAATAGGCATCGATAATGGAGTATAGATCCGCCTCCCGTCTTCCAATCTTCTCATTCGTTGCGTCGCGAAACGAGGGAAACATATGGAACACGCGCTCCAAATCCTGCAGGCTCATTCCAATGGTATACACCTCATGGGCTTTGGCCAAAGCGATAATGGGGTTCACGCACGGCGCCTTGTCGCCGCCCATGCCAATCACATCCCAGGGATCGAACGGAGCGCTTCCCAGGCCATCCTTTCTTTGTATCTCCACCTCTCCATAAAGCAGGATATGTGCGATTTTGTTGGATGATTCTCTGGAAGATATTCTATCTTTTCGGTTCCAGTTATGAATTTTTCCCAAAGCCAATGACGCCATTAGACCGGGGTCCAGGGATCGGTAAAAGGGCTTCGGCTGTTTCCGGTTGGGTGAAGTTTTCGTTATTCGATTCATCCGATTTGAAACCCTACTCGGGACCTTAAGCAAGGTCAATGGAGATTTGGCCCGGATGGTGGCTTTTCGCCAGGGATAGCCCGTGGTGTAAGCCAACTCGCCGAAAATTTTTCCTTTGCCATAAATGGCGAACGACTTTTCATTAAAGATCAATTCGGCAAATCCATCCAGAATGACAAAAAACTCATCTCCCGGCTCGCCCTGAGCAAATACCACCTCATCCACCTGGTATTTGACCACCTCCGCATTTTTCAATAACCCCGGCAGGCCCTGCTCCCCGGACGTTTTTTTGGCTTTTGGACGCCCTCCCCGGGCGGTGAGTGTCTTCCCGGTCTCCTTGCTTTGCGGAATCAAAGCAATGGTTTGCCCTTCCTCTGCGAATCTGAATTTGCGATGCGGCTCCGGGTCGAAATGCTGGTGAACGAGGATCATTCTTTTCGCTATGGATTCATCGATATGCTCCAGGGATTGCAGTTTGGTATGAAGCTTTCCCCCGCCGACATCATGGACGATCAGATCGGCGTCCCATATAAACCCGAGAACCCCTTCATACCGTTGCCGGGAAAAAACTCCCTTCCGGTACCATTCCGTCATTTCCGCCAAATCATATTTTGTATCACCGGAATGGCTGATAACGGTTTCCTTGCCCGATTTGTCTTTATAGGTCAGGGTGAATCGTCCCGCAGGTATGGAGTGCAGGGAATAATCAAAGGTAAAAATCGTGCTTTCGAAACCCGGAAACCGGGTCGGCTTATTGGCTTCCACCTCAAAAAAGTCGATGAACTTCTCAAGGACCGTGGTGGAGAAATAAGTGATCGCCTCCATTTTCCGTAAGAAACTTTCAAATATGATCCGGGTGGAAATGACCCGAAGGCGTTTGCCGGAAAGTATCATCTCGGCCAGTCCGGTGTCATGGTCCGAATGGACATGGGTCAGGAAAACGTAAAGAATGTCGCTCTCCACAATTCCCAGACGAAGGGCCAGGCGAACGCTGTCGGGAACCGCATCGACCATGATCCCCTTTCCCTCCGACCAGACAATGATACTGCTGTTTCTTCTCTTTCCAGCAAACCCCGACCCCACTCCAATAAAAGTCACTCCCATAAAGGGTTTTTCGACCAGGTCGTACTCCGGCAAAGGATTGGGTGGGTCCAGATGGCTGATATCAACCATGCCCACTTTTTCATTATTACAGAAAATGTCAAAGGCCGAGGCCCGTTTCTGGACGATCTTAACTTTTAATCTTTTATCGTTTCCTGGGATGAGGAGCGGTTTTTCCTTTTCAAACTGACGAAAGTCGATGATGTCATTTATCAGTTTTTCACGGTCTTCCTCATTCGCCAGAGAAAACAGGTCAATTTCTTTTTTTAACTGGGCGCAAACGATATATTGCCGGGCAAGATCTTTTGCCAGATTAGGAATCTGATTCCCCTGCAACCACTTTTGCTTTTTGACCAGGGTTCCAAAATATTGATGCGTTTTTTGGAAAACCACCCGGTCGCTGGCATGCGCTTTCAACAGGTCATCAAACTGGCGAAACAATTTTTTATCGCCGGCGACCTTCTCAACAAATGATTGGAATTTTTTCAATTCCCGGGGAGTGGACCTGGCTTCGGGGAAGGAATTTCTTAACTGGGCCTCTAAAAGGAATTTGAAACGCGGGCCGAAAAGCGTTTCATTTAAAATATTTTTAAAGCGGACTTCCTGATCCTCGGTGCAGTAAACAAAAATTTTTTCCTTTTGAGTCGCGCCAAAAAGGGCATTGTAGATAATAAATTCAAAATCAAAATTATTCCGCCCACTCACAAAGGTACGAAAGGGAATCACAAAATGGCGGGGCATCTTTTTTTTCTGACGGATGAAATCCTTAACCATTCCCGGTGGGCACCCGAAAGCAACGGTTTCAAAACCTTCCCCTTCCAGAACCCTATAATTATACCCGCTAATAATTTCAACTTTTTTCTTTCCAGCCACGATCTCAATCACCCTTTTTGCGGCCCGAAAACAATAAACGGACAGGGGTTCCGGAAAATCCAAATACCTTACGCAAACTATTGGTCAAATACAGCTTGTAGGAAAAATGAACTCCTTGTGGATAATTAACAAAACATCTGAACGTGGGGGGGCAACTCTTGACTTGTGTGGTGTACATCATTTTCAAAAATTTGCCCCGGTAACTGCTCATCGGGTTTTTTATGATTGCTTTCTCGAAACAATCGTTCAACCTTCCCGTGGTGATATTTTTTGAGTACTCCCCATACACATGCCCGATGCTTGAAAGCAATTTATTCAAGCCCTGCCCGGTTTTAGCGGAAACCGTCAATAAAGGGGCGAACTCCAGAAACTTAAACTTATCCCGCACCCGCATTTCAAATTCGGAAAACGATTTCCTCGGCTGATTTATCAAGTCCCATTTATTGGCTACTATAATACATCCTTTGCCCCTGTCAAAGGCATACCCGGCAATGGTGGCGTCCTGTTCGGACACTCCATCGTGCGCATCCAAAACCAAAACGGCGATATCGCATCGGTCCAGCGCTTTCAATGCCATAATAACGCTAAACTTATCAAGCACGTTTCGCGTTCTGCCCTTGCGCCGGATGCCTGCGGTGTCGATAAAGACGATGTCCTTACCTTGAAACTGAAAATAGGTGTCGACGGTATCTCGGGTGGTTCCGGGAATCGGGGAGACGATGCATCGGTCAGAATCCAGCAACTTGTTGATCAAAGAAGATTTGCCCGCATTGGGCTTGCCCACAATGGCAACTTTGATCGCATCCGGGACCGGTTCCTCATCGAGAGATTCGGGAGGAAATTCTTCGACCAGATACTCGATGAGCTCTGACAATCCCAGGCCGTGCTCGGCGGAGATGGGATAGGTGGCTTCAATACCCAATTGAAAAAATTCGCCGATGTCCTTCTCGTGGTCGGGCTGATCCACCTTGTTGACTGCCAGAACCAGGGATTTTCCGGTTTTTCTCACTTTTTGTATGATATTGCGGTCTTGAGCGGTGAGCCCCTGTTGCTTATCCACCACTAAAATAATTAAATCGGCTTCTTCTTCGGCGACCACCACCTGTTCCTTGACCTGAATCTCAATCTCATTCGCGCTGTCCAGGTCGATGCCGCCGGTATCGATCACGATGACGGAGCGGCCCATCATTTCGGCTCGCCCAAAAAGGCGATCGCGGGTCACACCGGGGGTGTCGTTGACGATGGAGGTTTTTTTTTGGGTGAGCTTATTGAAAAGAGTGGATTTTCCTACATTGGGTCTGCCAATGATGACCACTACCGGAACGGGCATGGAGATGAACCTTGTTAAATGGTTGGGCCTCTGTCTTTTTTGAATTCATGAATCCCCCGGGCAATGGAAGCGGCCAACCTGTCAAGATAAGCGGATTTTCTTAACCTTTTTTCCTCGTTCGAATTCGTGACGAACCCCACCTCCACAAGAATGCTCGGCATATTGGTATCGTGAAGCACAAAGAAAGGCCCTTCTTTCACACCGAGATCCTTCACATTCGAGTATTTCTTTTTCATCGAACTATGCAGATGTTCCTGAACATGACCCGCCAAAATTGCAGAATCGTTGATTTTGGTGGTGCTGATGAGACTGGCTAAAATCTGCTGGACCTGATCGTCTTTCACCGAGTGCACCAATTCGCCGTTTTCACGAGTCGCCGTTTCCTGGGCCTGATCGCTATTGGCGTTGCCCAGATAATACGTCTCTATACCATGCGCCGAAAGACGCTTCGCGGCATTGGCGTGGACCGAGACAAACAAATCAGCATCTCTTTCATTCGCAATCTGGCCTCTTTCCTCCAAGGCAATGAAGGTGTCGTCCGTGCGAGTCAGGATCACCTGATACCCGTACCGGGATTCCAGAATTTTTTTCAAGCGCTTGGAAATTTTAAGATTCACCTCTTTTTCCAATAGCCCGCGCCGACTTTTAGCGCCGTTGTCCTTCCCGCCATGACCGGGGTCGATGACGATGAGGGGAACCTCCCGCCGGACCACTGTTTTTGCCTTGGGAGAGATGGCGACCGGAACCGGTTTGATGGCCTGCGCCCTTTTCGGTTTTGCAATTAATTTGGGTTCAGCGGTTTTTTCAGGTTTCTTGTGGAGAATCGCTTTAGCGGTCACCACCCGTCGCTTTTTCGTGGAAATCAGATCGACAATCACTTTGCCGTTTTTCTGGGTCGTGACCGCTTTGATTTCCTTTGGAATTTCCATCACCAGACGACTGGTGGTTTTATCGAACTGACTGACGCGCATCCGTTTGAGGGTTGCGCTCTCAACCGGAATTTCTCTTTTGACGTTTTTGCCCAGCCGGGTATTCAGGAAATTAAAATACACCCGGTTAGGGTTGCTCAGGCGATTCTGGGTTATTTTTGCCTTGCCACCGGTATGAATCACCACCTGTGTGGAATCGGACTGCCGGGTGAAATTGATATTTGTAAGAAGGACAGGTTCATGCCCCCTATTCCGGGCCTTGGCTTCCCTTGCCTTCAAGGGTGAAACCAGGGGGACGGTTTTCTTCTTTAGCTTTTTGGCTTTTGCGACCTGATCTCCCCTGGGGAAATCGTGGAGGATCTGTTCAAACGAGACCAGAGCTTCTGAATAATTTTTTCTATCAAAATTTATTTTTCCCTGATGAAACAGGGCGTCGTCGGTCAACCGGCCCGGCTTGAATTCGGAAATGACTTTGTAATAAAAATGCAGCGCCTTTTCCTGGTCTCGGGAATTTCTCGCCACACTGTAGAGTTGATGGTGCAGGCGGGCCGCGGTAAACAAGGCGTTGTAGGCCTGGGGACTGGAAGGATTTTTTTCGTATACGGCGACAAATTTTTTAACGCTCGCCACCCAGTTGTGGCGATAAGCCCGTTTTTCCTTGGATCGTTTCAGCAGATAATAACTTCGCTGGGCTTTCTGGTACAGCGCTTCAACCGACTTCGCACGAGACTCCCTGGCCTGTGCTTCGGAAAGAATCCCCAAAAACAAAACGCAACCGATCAAAAAATACGATGCAGTTTTTTTAAAATTTAATAAAGACATTCAAAGAGTTCGCTTGCTGTGCGGAGCGGAATAAACGTGAAAAACTTCATGAAAACAGTCGGACAATCTTGCTTAACCATCTCATTTTATTACAGTTTTAAACTATAACATTTTTTAAAAAGTGGGTCAAGATAGAGAGAGGCGGAAAATCAATGACTTACGCTCCAACGCTCAGGCGATCGGCAAGGTAGGAAGGAAGACCGCCGGCGAGGATTTTCTTTTGCGTGGCGGCAAAATCATACTCGAAGCGCTGATATTCCAGGGTTCTAGCCCCGGAGTCATAAATCACAAATGCGGGCTTTGGGTTGCCGTCCCGCGGCTGACCCAGACTGCCAACGTTGATGATGTAGCGGCAATCGGGCTTCAACTTCAGGGTGGTTGTGGGGAAACCGTCTGTGATCTCCCCCTCCGGTTCCTGTTCGAGGATGACCGGCCGATGGGAATGCCCCAGAAAACATAGGTGAGTTTCGAAATGGTCGAAATTGATTTTTCCGTCGGCGCGGGAAACAACATAATGCCATTCTTCCGGCTCATAAGGAGACGAATGGACCCAGTGGATACCGTCTTCCACGATTTCACAGGGAAGGGTTCCCAGAAAATCTTTATTTTCCTGGGTTAATTTTTGGCGGGTCCAAAGGCAGGCCTCGTAGGCATACGAATTGAAATAGGTGAGGTCTGTTCTGTTCACGGCGGCATAATCGTGATTTCCGCCTAGGATAATGTCCGCATTCTCCCGAACCCAATCCACACAGGCATTGGGGTCGGCGCCATAACCCACAAGATCGCCCAAAAACACTTTTTTATCGTGGTCCAGAGTCTCGATGATTTTAGAAAAGCTGTTTAAAGATTCGAGGTTGCTGTGAAGGTCTGAGAAAATGAGGTGTCTCATCGCGGCGCAAAAAATTATCCGATGGGCAGTTGAACAATGCCCCGGTTCATTTCTTTAAAAATTTTATCCAGAATTCCATTGATAAAATCCGGGGATTCTTCACTACCATATTTTTTGGCGATTTCCACTGCTTCGTTGATGGCCACTTTGGGGGGGATGGTTTGACTGTATTTTAATTCGCACACACCGAGGCGCAATATATTGCGGTCGATCACCGTCATCCGGTCCAGCGTCCAATGCTCGCTGTACTTTTGCAGGGTGAGGTCGATCTCCTTCATATTTTCAGTGACCTTCGACACCAGTTCTTCCATGAACTCCTTGACTTCTTCCTGGCAGGAAAGCCTGTCCTCAAAGGTGACCATTTGCTCCTTGAAACCTTCCTCGTTGAATTCGAGCTGGTATAAAAATTTCAATGCCAGTTCTCTGGAAAACCTTCGTTTGCCCATTCTTCAAATCACCCGATTATAATTTTTTATACAAATTGATCATTTCGATGGCGGCAAGAGCGGTTTCCCACCCCTTGTTGCCCGATTTGGCACCTGCCCTTTCAATTGCCTGTTCCAGGTTTTCCGTGGTCAGGACTCCAAACAATACGGGAATGGACGCTTCCATCGCCAGCGTTCCCACGCCCTTGGCGGCTTCGCCGGCGACATAATTGAAGTGGGGCGTCGCTCCCCGGATGACCGCTCCGAGGCAAAGAATGGCGTCATATTTTGCCGCAGAGCACATTTTTTTCGCGGTCATGGGAATTTCAAATGCACCGGGAACCTTGACCACATCAATGTCCTTGTCCGCCGCGCCATGACGGACCAGCGCATCAACGGCTCCTTCCACCAGGCGGCTGGTTATGAAATCGTTGAACCTGCTAACCACAATGCCGACTTTCATTCCCTTGGCGTTCAAATCACCCTCAATATTATTTGCCATCCATATTCCTTATCGTCATTCGATGTTCAAGAAATGTTCTTAATCATATGACCCATTTTTTGCCGTTTGGTCTCAAGGTATTTGATATTGTCTTTCCGGGGGCTCACTTCAATGGGCACCCGCTCCACCATTTCCAATCCGTAACCTTCCAGACCCACAATTTTTCGCGGATTGTTGGTCATCAGGCGGATCTTACTCAATCCGAGTTTATGAAGGATCTGCGCTCCGATTCCATATTCCCGCAAATCAGGTTTGAAACCCAGCGCCTCATTGGCCTGCACCGTGTCCTTACCCTCATCCTGCAAGGCATACGCTTTCATTTTGTTGACAATGCCAATCCCCCGCCCTTCCTGATACAAATACAACAAAACTCCCTGACCTTCTTCACCGATCATCTGCATGGATTTTTTCAACTGATCGCCGCAGTCACAGCGGAAGGAGCCAAACACATCCCCGGTCAGGCACTGGGAATGAACCCGCACCAATGTTGGCACATCCGGCTCGATGTCTCCTTTGACTAGCGCGATATGTATCTGATCGATCAGAACGTTCCTGAAGACCACGGATTTGAAGTCGCCAAATTCAGTGGGCAGGATGGTCGAGACCACTTCTTCCACCAGGGTTTCCCGCTGTAGCCGGTATTCCGCAAGATCCTTGGTAGTGATCATTTTCAAGCCGTGCTCTTTGGCAAACTGAGTCAATTGCGGAACTCGTGACATGGTCCCGTCGTCATTCATGATTTCACAGATAACGCCATAAGGGGCCAATCCTGCCATCCGGGATATATCCACTGAAGCTTCCGTTTGCCCCATGCGCACCAGAACGCCTCCGTCCTTGGCCCGCAAGGGAAAAATATGACCCGGCTTGACCAGATCTCTTTTTTCGGTTGCAGGGTCAATGGCCACCTGAATGGTTTTTGCCCGGTCTGCGGCAGAGATTCCTGTGGTCACTCCCTCTCTGGCATCGATCGAAATGGTAAATGGCGTTTCAAAAGCGGACTGGTTGTCCTCAACCATCATGGTCAACCCCAGTTCTTCGGTTCTTTTTTCCGTAAGAGCCAGGCAGACCAAACCGCGCCCAAATTTAGCCATGAAGTTGATGGACTCCGGCGTGACCTTCTCGGCGGCAATCATTAAATCGCCTTCGTTTTCCCGGTCCTCATCGTCGACGATGATGATCATTTTGCCTTCTTTTAAGTCGCAGATGGCAGAATCTATGGTACTGAACACATCACTCATAACTATTCCTCATAAAAAACCCTTTTGCCGGAGCAGGTCCAGCGAGACTTTTTGTTTTGTTCCAGAGGAACCCAACAGAGTCTCACAAGCTTTATAAACGTATTTTCCAATCATATCACATTCGATGTTTACCAAGTCACCGATTTTCCGGGTGTTCATATTGGTATGGGTATGGGTGAACGGGATAATGGAAACAGAAAACTGATGATCCGAGCAGGAAAACACGGTGAGGCTGATCCCATCGATGGCAATCGATCCCTTTTCGATGATATAGGGATCGAGTTCCGGAGGATGCTCGAATCGAAACAGAATTTCTCCGCTCTTGTGCTCAATATTCACCACTTTGCCCATTTGGTCCACATGACCCGATACAAAATGACCGCTGATTTTCTGTGCAGGAGTGAGCGATCGTTCCAGGTTGACTTTGGCCCGCTCCTTGATTTCCTGGAAACCCGTCCGGCTCAAGGTTTCCGTACTGACATCCACGACAAAATAATGGTCTCCAAAATCCCGAGCAGTCAGGCAGACGCCATTGACGGCAATGCTTTCTCCCAATTCAAAATCATTAAAACCAGATTCCGTCCGAATCACCATCTCGGCTTTTTCATCCGCACGAACGATTTTCTCCACCGTCCCCAGACTCTGAATGATTCCGCTGAACATTTTTACAATTTCCTTTATAGGTGATTCAAACTTTTACCGGCCCTCTAAATATATCCTTCCAGCAGTAAATCGTTGCCGACCGGATTCACAGTCAACCTTTTTAATTTAAATGCATCCCTGAGGTGCCGGACACCTGTCCCGCCCAAAGGGCCGGGAGCGTCTTTCCCGCCAATTAAAATGGGAGCGATAAAAACCAGAACCTTGTCCACAATCCCCGTTTCAAGCGCGCTGGCGTTCACTTCGCCTCCGCCCTCAATCAGCACCGAGGTGATGGACCGCTCTCCCAAAGCTTGCATCAATTGCTTTAAATCCACGCCGCCTTTTTTTTCTTTGAGGATGAGAATATCCACTCCCCTGCGAGTCAGCTCTTTTCTTCGCGTATCCGGGAGTTTCCTGCTGGTGGCATAGAGAACAGGCTGAGTGTCTGCGTTTCTAAAAACATTGGATTTCAAGGGGGCCAGAAATTGATTGTCCAGAATAACACGAACCGGGTGTTTGACAGCGGCGGACTTTTTACCGAGCCGTGTTGTTAAAAAAGGATCGTCTTTCAAAATGGTTCCCGCGCCGGCCACGATCGCATCCACTTCATTGCGAATCTGATGAACTTTTTCTCTCGCCTTAACGCCTGTAATCCATTTGGACTCCCCCGAACGGGTCGCGATTTTTCCATCCAGGGAAACTGCGGTCTTTAGTACCACAAAGGGGTTGCCGGTGCGAATGAATTTCACAAACACTTCATTCAGCCGTTCACATTCTTTCCTCAGGGTTCCGGACACCACCTGGACACCATTTTTTCTCAATTGGCGGAAACCTTTTCCACTCACCAGCGGGTTTGGGTCGCGCATTCCCACGACGACTTTTTTGACGCCTGCGGAAAGTATCGCCTCGGCACAGGGCGGAGTTTTTCCAAAGTGAGCGCAGGGCTCAAGATTGACATAAAGATCCGCGCCCCTCGCTTTTTTTCCAGCTTTCCTGAGAGCCACTATTTCTCCATGGGGCAACCCCGCTTTGCGATGGTACCCCTCGCCCACCACGCGGCCATTTTTAACCAGCACCGCCCCGACCATAGGATTGGGCGACGTTCTCCCCTGCCCTTTGCGGGCCAGTTGCAAAGCCTGACGCATATAATATTCTGGAGTCTGTTCAGTCAAGGTATTCGCCGTGAAAACATTTTCAGGCTCTCCATCGTCTTCTATTAAATCGAAAAAAGAAATCGTGTGGAAAGATTATAGCAAATGAGAAAAGCCAGCGTGACGCTGGATCCATATTACCGTACGATGGGTTTATAGCTTTTCGGGGCTCGTGTACCCCTCCGGGGCATGAAAGCAACGGAAAGGATATCACAAGCTTAGTGAACGAAGCCCTGAACTTTTCCTCCCCGTGGGGTTATCCGCCTCTGCGAATAATATCCACCATTTGTTTTCGGATGCTTCCCCGCTGGTAAACAATTTCAATCCGGCGATTGGTGGCGCGGTTCGTGGGACTGGTATTCGGTACTTTGGGACGAAACTGAGCCAGTCCTTCTATGGAAAGATTTTCAGCGGGAAACCCTGATTCGACGAACATTCTGGCCACTTCAGCGGCTCTGGAAGCGGAAAGCTCCCAATTGGATGGAAATCTTTCGGTTTTAATGGGAGAATCATCGGTGTGGCCTTCAATTTTCACTTTGTAATTGAACTGGTTGAGCAGATCAAACACCTGCTTGATCACCTCATTGCCCTTCCAATTCATTCTGGCGGTTCCCGGAGAGAACAACACAATATCTGATACCGTGATCACCGCTCCCCGTTCGTCTGAAGAAACCTGAACCTGGCCGGCCAGTTTATTTTTGTAAACAAACTCTTCCACTTCGGACGCGATTTCCTCGATTTCCTTGGCCACCATCGCACCCACTTCATCGACCGCCTTGACGCTCTCCTCGCTCAATTTCGCAGAGATGACATCCAGTCCCTGCCGGGTTCCCGCTTCGGGAATAGTCTCCGAGCCCAGCGCGCTTTTTAGAGATTCCTTAACCAATCGCCATTTTTCATCCTCAATGGACCCCATGGCAAAGAGAAGGATGAAGAAAACCATGAGCAGGGTGACAAGATCGGCAAAAGTCATGACCCATGCCGGTATTCCCGCTCCTTCGTCCTCCTCTTCCTCTTCTTCCTCTTCAGCAGGATCGGGCTCTTTTTTCTTTTCTTCTTCTGCCATAGTCAGTTATTTTTTCGCGGGTTTTTTATCGCCTTTGCCATCATCTTTAGCGGATTTTTTCCCATGATAAGAATCGAGGTAATTTTCCAGCACATCTTTCATAAACCGTGGATTCACCCCTTTACGGATATAGGAAATCCCTTCCAGAACCAGACTCATTTCCAAACCTTCAGAAGCGCTACGACGCTTCAATTTAACCGTCATAGGAATAAAAAACAGGTTGGCCATGACGGCCCCATAAAAAGTGGTGATCAGAGCAATGGCCATTTTGGGACCTACGGAATCCACGTCGGACAGGTCGGCGAGCATCTGAATCAAACCGATCAAGGTTCCCACCATGCCAAAAGCCGGGGCAAAGGCTCCCATTTGATTAAAAATCTCCCAACCGTCTTTATGAGATTTTTGAATTTGCTTGATTTCCCGTTTGAGCAAAGCGTTGACCGTGGCCTCATCTTTTCCATCCACGGTCATTTCCAAACCTTTTTTCAGAAACTCGTTGTCGATTTCCTTGAGCTTGGACTCAATGGCCAAAACTCCACCCTTCCTGGCCACATTACAAACATCGACCATGGATTCAATGAGCTGATAATGATCTGATTTTTTGACCATGAATACCCTGAGGAACAGTCCCATCACTTTCACCACTTCATTCATGGGAAAAGCAATAAAAATGGCCGCCATGGTCCCGCCGATAACAATCATGGCTGAAGGAGCGGACCAGAACAGGGACAATCCGCTGTTCATCAGAATAGATGCCAGAACCAGTCCGATACCTGATATGATTCCCGCTAAGGTTGCAATATCCATAAATTAAGTGGGTTGTTTGATTTTTACGGCGCCGACAATAGGATCGACGGCATGAAACTTTAATATTTTGTTCAAAATATCTGCGTTCAGAAACGTCCCCTTCATCAATAAATTGATTCCAGACTCCGAATAAATGTTTGCCGCCAGCTCCATCCCTTCCACCAGGGCAAACACCGAGCAGTCCAGGGTATTGTCTGTCTCAGGAGCCATTTGGGTTTGCCCATACTTTCCCAGAAAGTCCATGACCTGCTCATCGAAGAATTTCCCGCAAAGCGGGTTCATGGTAGCCAGGGCGTCCATGGGACTGTCGTCGGCATTGGAAATCCTGTAATGGTCAAAATAACTGGCAGCAGACACTATTCTCGATCCGACGGGAATCCGGTCGCCGTATAATTTGTCGGGAAATCCCGACCCATCGACGTTTTCATGCAAATGCCGAAGGATATTGGCGATCAACTCGAACCCTGGAAAACCTTTGAGAAGCATCTCACCCACCAAAGTATGATTGGTGTGCGATCTATTTTTCCCCTCATCCAGAGCTTCAATCCTTTTCTCCCGCGTCGGCAGAGCGGCGATTCCCAGTTCATGCAATCGGGCGGCGGTTTTGATATTGCGCATCTGATAGTCGGTGAGGTTCATCTTCTCGGCAATGAACATGGAAATTTTCGCCACCCGGTCCACATGGCCACGATGTTCGGGCTGGCGCAATTCGATGATATTGACGAGAAGGTCCTCGGTCGATTCAAAGCGTCGGCTGAGCTCATCGACCATGGAAGAAATTTGAGAGTTTTTTTCTTCCAACTGGCCGTTCAGTTCCTTCATTTCCTCAAGACTGGTTCCAAGGCGTCTCTTGTCGGCATTAAGCTCATGGTTCAGGTCGGCGACTTTTTTATGAAACGTTTTCAGTTGGTCCAGCGCTTCCTCCAGTTGCTGGTTTTTTTCATGAATGGCGGTGTCCAGTTGCGCCACCCGCAAAACGGAATTCACGGCAAATAGAAATTCGCCTTTTTTGACGGGTTTGGAAAGATAGGCTTGCGCACCAGCTTCATGGGCCCTACTGGCATCATCCGTTTCTGAATCGTGGTCGGACAAAATAATGACGGCGCATTGGGGATGTTTTTTTCGGATTTGCCGGCAAACTTCAAACCCATCCATTTCCCCAGGCAATTTGGCGCCGCAAAGAACGATATTCGCCGACACCTCCTGCATTCTTTGAAGACCCTGCTCGCTGGTGTCCGAATGAAATACCTGAACGCTGCCTGATTCAAAGGATTGATTGATGATTTCCGCAATCACTCTGGACAGGTCGGGATCATCATCAATACAAAGAATATTTTTTTCGAGTCCCTCGATACTCAAAAGTAGAATCTCCAAAACGAATTAGAAGTCTCTACAACGGGCCAAATAAAGTTGGCACCCGATGTAAACCTGGTAAAACGGGCGGTGGAAGAGAAAAGTATTCTCCCCATTTTCCTGGGAAAAATCGCTTTTTTGGCGCACCAATAATCTCTTAACTGATTGATTTTATGATAAATACTACGATTTAAGGAGTCAAGGAAAACTTTATTTTCGGACTGGGGATGCTCAAAAAGGGGCGGTTTTTCAATGGCTATGGGAGGGATAAATAATAGGCTTGATGAGGCTGTTTCGGGTCCATCACCCCGAAACCTGTTGGACTACCGGCTTCAATCTTCCTCATCTTCTTCAATTTCGGTGAGCCTGGGACCGGAGACACAACGCAGGCCGACGGTGGGATGCCTTTCTGACGGGTCGAAGGAATTGCGGAATTTGCACTTGGAATGGATCAGATAATTGAGCCAGGACCCGCCCCGGACGATTCGCTGGGTGGTGTGTTTGGAGGCGAAGAGTTGCACGCACCATTCCCAGACATTGCCGGACATATCAAAACAGCCATAGGCGGAAATCCCCTGCTCAAATTCTTCCACCACATTGGTCTTGCCAAAAACATAATCGGCGGTGTTGTTGTAGCCGGCCTGATACCCCATCGCTTCTCCCCAGGGGTAGTCCCGCCCATCCGTGCCACGCGCGGCTTTTTCCCACTCCTTCTCAGTGGGCAACCGCTTGCCCGACCAAATGGAAAAGGCCAGCGCCTCATAATGGTTGATGCCGATCACCGGTTGATCCGGGGAATTTGAATACAAAGGATAGCGAAAGCGGTGATTGGGGTCGAACTCTTGATATAAGGCGTTGGTCACCGGAAACTTCATGATGGAATATTCCATGAGGTTGATCTGGTCCTCTTCATCTTTTTCTTCCTGATAAATGAATTTGCCTGCAGGAATGGTCACCATTTCGCCCCATTTTTTTATCAGGGACAACTTCACCTGTTCAGGATTTTTGGATTCTGACAGAAAACCTCTAAGCTCGTCGATCTCCTGCAAGGGTTCGAAATCCTGAACATCCACCAGGGAGTGAACATCCAGCCCCTTTAAGGCCAAAAGCAGTTCCAGGGTGGCGAACAGAATACGGCTGTCTCGCTTCTCACGCTGAAGCAAATCGCCAATGCGTTGATCAAGAAAATTCTGGTCAACGGTCTTGATCACCTCACCTGTCTGGATGGCCCTAAACCCGACAAATTGCGGGTAAGCTTCCTTGCATTGGTATTTCAGCAAATGACCGGTGAGAATGATTTTATCCCGTGCAAGGTCCCGGGTTTCGCTCAGGCAGTGCCCCGCCAGAAAAACCGCACCCTCTTCAAGAAGAATATCGAACAGCTCATTTCCCGGAACCATCGCGGCCAGAAATTTAATGACCTCCTCCCAGATTTCTTCCCGGCAATGGGAGCGAACATGTGCCTGCCAGTCCGGTTGCAGGGCCAGATGCCTGGCGGCGAAATATTCCTGAAACGAGGGATGCCGGTATTCGAACCGGGTGGGAGTCTGTTGCAAAACAAAATCCAGCTCGGCGGGAATCTCGACCGATTCGTCGCTTTTTGCCAGTTCCTGCAATATTTCCCTGGAAAATCCCAGCTCGACATCCTCCAACCGTTGCGCCCGATCCTTTTCCAGCAATTGGAAAGAGACTTTCGTCAACCATGCCGGAATATCGTTTTCCTTCCCGTCCTCCGGAAGAATATTGCCAAGCATATGATCGAAATAAGCAGAATATAGACCCCCGCGATTAGACAGCCCTTCAAGAAGTTCGTGTTCAGCAAGGGTGGGGATCATTTTCAACAAGATCGGAATCTGCCCCACCTCCGGGAAATTTATAAAAACCTCTTTCAACCATTTGAGGTTTCCTGAATCCCCCAGAAAATCCCGGCGGTCTTTCTCGTCGATATCCTGCATCTTGCACTGGAACGCGGAATCCTGGCCCTTTCTCACAACCGAGTCCGTCGCCAGGGGTCCGAGATTGAAGGGTCGCGTCGCCAAAATCACCACATTACTGCGGAAGAAATTGTCGTCCACAAAGGTGTCTAGATAGATATGGAAGCGGTCCTCCGGGTCCAGTTGATCCAACCCGTCCAGAAGAAAAACGATTTTACTGGTCTGGTTGATCAATTGGACCGTCTTATAGAGAAGGGTTTCATCCAGATCCAGTTCCGGGAATTCCTCCTGCTCCAGCAAAACCACCTTGAGGATATCCTGATAAACCGTTTCGTAAAATTGCGTGAGCCCCGTGCCTTCTGGCAGGTTTCCCAGATGAAAATACAGCGGCAGGGGATACACCGGATGGGCTGTTCCCAGCAACAGCTTTTCCTGATAGTTTTTAAGGTAGCCGGTTTTCCCCATGCCCAGTTCCGCCTGGAGCATGATTTTAAGGCCGTTGACTTCCAGCAGGTCCTCGTGAATGGCCCGGTAAGAGGGAAACACCTGCTCCTGCAGGCTCTGGCGATGCGGGATCGGGTTGGTGTCCAGCAAAACCGGCTGAATATGGCTTTTGCCGCTCCGTTGCTCACCCAGATTTTCGTCCAGCCAGACCGTCACGATTTTGAGCTGTTGTTTCCGATACGTGTCGATCACCCATTCCTGAGATTCCTCCAGCTTGGTTTGAACAACCGGGGACTCGTCGCCGGAGGGTTTTGGAACGGGTAAATCATTTGTTTCACTCATAGGGCAGGTTCTTTATAATCAATTGGTATCCTAAGATATTATCACAAGGAAACCATCCGCCCCCATCAATAGTCCGAAATAACCCATGATTCCCCTGAGCGACGAAAACCCGACCCGAAATTTCCCCCTCATGACCCTCCTGGCGATCGGGTTGAATATCTGGGCCTATTTCACGACCTTTTTCGACTCGACCATCCCGCCGGAAATGGTGCTAAACCAATACGGTCTGGTTCCCTACAACCTGGTCCATTCCCCGGTCACCGAATATCCCCTGATTTATTCCTCCATGTTCCTGCATGCCGGTTTCTGGCATCTGGCCGGGAATATGCTCTATCTCTGGATTTTCGGCAACAATATCGAAGACGTGCTGGGGAAATTCCGGTTCATCCTGTTCTATCTGGTGTGCGGAACCATCGCCGCCCTCGGCCACATCGCCACCAATACCGATTCGGTCATTCCGATGGTCGGAGCCAGCGGCGCGGTGTCCGGTGTTCTGGGGGCCTATCTCGTGCTCTTTCCCTTCGCCCGGGTGAAGACGCTCATTTTCATTGTCGTCTTCGTGACCGTCATCCGCATTCCAGCACTGGTGCTTCTGGGGCTTTGGATCGGCCTTCAGGTCATGAACGGAATGGCCGTTTCCGGCGGAGCTCCGGGTGTGGCATGGTTCGCACATATTGGAGGGTTTCTGGCGGGGATGATCCTCATCCTGCCGTTTCGCGGGATGCGGACCTGAAAACACCAAATATTCAAAAGGCAGACTATCTGACGCCACCACCGCTTTCTTTAACTTCTCCTCTCTCAAACGTGCCACTATGCATGGTTGTCATTCACTAAAGAGGAAGGGGATTTATGACCGAGCATAATTTAGGGAAATGGAACCATGTCATGGATGGGCAAGGCAAAGTATTTACCATCAATGGGCAGCAAGTAGCCATGTTTAACATTGATGGTGAACTTTTTGCTTTTGACGATGCCTGCCCGCACGTGGGAGCATCTTTGGGAACCGGCAAATTGGAAGGAAAACTGGTGACCTGCCCCGCCCACGATTGGCAATTTGATGTCACCAATGGGGAATGTATTACTGTCGACAGGTGTGATGATGGGTGCACTGTTGATACTTATCCGGTAAAAATAAAAAACGACGAGATAATTTTAAGCATGCCTTCTTAAGCTAATCCGTATTGCCGCTAAATATTGAAAATATAATGCCTGTTGTCGGCTCCAAGCGGACATTTACTTGGAAACATGCAACTTGATGAAAAAGTATTTTGCCGTATATTAAAGCGAAAGTAATTTCATACGTTAACAAATGAAAAACGATAAATGGAACAGGCAAAAAATTCGCAGGGTTTTGACCCCAGCAATTTGGGTGATCGGGTTTTTATACACTATCCGGTCGCATCACACCGGTTGCCCAAGGGAAGTCATTCTGGCTGGCTGGCTCATTGCGCCGGTAGTGTGGCTAATGCTTGAAAACTGGTTTCTGTACGAGCACGGCAAGGACGATTGGGAGCAATTCAAAAAATGGCAATGGCACCAACGCAATTTATGGCTGGGCACATCGGCCTTCCTCGCAATAAAATATCTACCCCTAGCATGATTTGGCCTTAGCAACATTAATTCTGTCAGTGATTAACCTGCAGTCCCGTTCCCCCAGCCCAAAGGTGGACACTTTGCGTTAAAAAGCAAAGTGCTGGCACAGGCCTTGCGGCCTGTGCTCCAACAAAAGATTAAGATACACTTCTCAATCCCGATAGGCCACGCCGTGGGTTTCACCGTCTGCATCGACCTTGGTCGTGACGCTCAAATCGGCGGCGGAAACCACGGCCAGTTTGTTTTCATCGCGGATCGCCACGTAAACCGTTTTCCCGTCCGAACTGATAGCTATCATATCCGGACGCTTGCCCATGGCCGCGGTTTTGACGATTTTCCGACTGGCGGTGTCGATCATCGCTATCTGTCCCAGTCCCCGCTGACCAACATAAACGGTCTTTCCGTCCGGGCTGTGCACCAGTCCATGGGGTTCTCCCGGCACTTCGATGGAAGCTTCCACCGCACCGGTCTGAGGATTCAGCAATAGCAATTTATTATCCGCAGGAGCGGTGAGCCACAACAGGCCCCAGTCATCGGTGGGTTTGATGGCCATAGCGCCTTTAGCCCCCGCCACGGTCTGGGAAATCTCGTGGGTCTTCACATCCACTATCGAAATAGTCGCGTCCCCGGCGTTGACCACGTACACCTTACGTCCTCCGGGAGAAAATACCGCCGTGATGGCTTTTTTGCCTGTCGGCATGGTGTGAATGGCCGTTTTCGTCGCCACATCGATGAAAGTGATGTTTCCCGCGCCCACATTGCAGACGACGGCGGTTTTTCCATCGGGAGACACCGCCACATCGTGGGCCTTAGTATCGGTCTTAACATCAGCCAGTATCTCTTTCGACACGGCATCGATGATGGTGATGCTACCGGTCCCCAGATTGGCGATGAAGGCCAGCTTGGAATCCGGGCTGAAAGTGACATTATGAGCCCCGGCGCCGGTGGCGATGGTCTTCACCACCTGATTGGAACCCGTATCGATGATCTGGACGTTCGCCCCTTTCATATTCGCGACCCACACCTCACCCGCGATGCTCTCCTGGACCTGGAAAGCCCCCGAAAGGAATAGAACCGTGAAAATAGAAACCGCAAACGTAATCAGTGGCTGACTCTTTCGCCCAATAGTATTGATTGAATTGATCTTATCTCCGCGCATATTTTGCCTCCAGAGGAAAATAAAGGATGGATGACTTACATTTAATTTTTTATTGAGATTTTAATAATGTGGTCCCTTTTGAGATGAAACTTATGGACAAATGGGTTTTTTAAATTGAAATCTCAATCCTGGAAGGTCAATATGTGGAGGGTGAGGGCTTTTGCGCCCGATTCGTATAACTTGAAAAATACTCATCAAAGGACTATAAATCGAATGTGTCTCCAGCTAAAATCCTATTTTGGTCCACATTCGATTGAAGATAGAAGACTAATGGTATTAACCTTTTGGAAAGAGAATTAACATGGAAAACACGATTTCTTTTGAAAGCTTTAATAGACCTCTTGATTTAGAGCCCATCAAGTTTTCGCTGGCTATGCGGGAGGAAGGTCCCGGCTGGTCTCATGAAAAAATAGAGAGCTTGGAAAACTGGTATCGCAGATTCCTGTTTTTGGTCCATTTGTTTCCTGAAAAAACCATTGTTCCCACGAAGGACATCGACACATTTTGGCACACTCACATTCTCGACACGAAAAAATACATGGCAGATTGCGAGTCTTTGTTCGGTGGTTATTTTCACCACTTCCCCTATTTTGGTATGCGGGGAGAAGAAGACCGAATGAACCTGGAAGAAGCCTTTAACGAAACCGAAGAATTATACCTGAAAATATTTGGCGAATCCCCATTGAGCTGTGGCATCGCTGACTGCGGCGCTTTATGCAACGAACCCACACCAGAAGGCAAAGAGGGCACCCTCCGGGCCAGCATTCGCCCTACCCTGACAGGATTGAATTCTACTTTCCAGATGAATGCGTGACTGCGATGAATGTCGCGTTGACTTAATGCAGTTATGATCGAGGAATTCTCAATCCTGGGTGGAAAACTCAAGTTTTATGTTTTAACTTTTATTCTAAAAACTATTTTTCGTGCGGACCCTTATTAGCCGCCCGCCTCTTCCAAGCCGGTTCATATTCACATTGGAAAACAAGATTCAAGAGATCAGTATGAGCCTCATTAATAGCTATTGATGTCTGCCTAATATCAGCGAGTGTAATCTTTTCTACACCTACTTTAAGAGTGCCTCTAGCGGTACCAACAGGCATTTCGAAAGATTTTGTTTCAGAATTGAATACTACGCCGTTATGCAGGAATTTATTTCTGGCCTTTTGAGCACTTTTTAAAGCCGCAATAGTTTCTTTATATTTTTTAAGGTGATGGTATTCTTGAACAAGTTGCTCACACAGTGCGCTGAGCATATTTAATCGTTGAGGAAATGATGCGTGTGTAACTAAAATAAATGGCTTAGGGTCGTTTATTTCATTGAAACCAGCAAGCTTCCCAATACACATAGTCATGAAGGACTCAAGAATAGCCCACAAGGCTGAAACGCGGCCAATTTCAATCAAATACTCATCAGGAATTGGCCACCCTGAAAAGTCAATTCTCTCGATCTCTTCATTTTTCATTTCAAATTTTTCAATCCTGAAAAGTAAACATGGAGATGAGGAGCATGCCCATAAAGACAACGAACAGCACCCAAATCACGATGATAGGCCAGCCGGAGCCGCCGAAGGTGGGGTATTTGGGGATATTGGGATTGATCGGCGTCCCGCAATGGGGGCAATTGGTTAAACTTCCGGAAAGGCTCTTTCCACATTCCCGACACGATATTTCACTCATAAATTCTTCTCCAATTGCCTAACTGTTTGCGAAGAGAGCTTTGTAAAACACGTCATTGCGAGAAGCGTTAGCGACGAAGCAATCCAGAGATCCTGGATCGCCGCACCGCTTTGCGGTTCGCGATGACGTCTTTGGTTTACCCAGAGTAAACCCTATGAAGATTCTCAACATTATCTGCACTCGTTAACGAAGCGCAAGCGCAAAAGATTGAGTGCGGCCTGCGCGGCGCGTTCCTTGTTCCTGCCCCGGTCCTGATGAAACACGAATTCCTGGCATTCTGATTGGTTCGCATCACTCACGGCAATAAAAGTCAGCCCCACCGGTTTCTGCGCGCTCCCGCCAGTGGGTCCCGCGATTCCGGTGACGGCCAGGCCAAAGTCGGCCCCTGCGGTTTTGCGAATACCCTCGGCCATCGCCAGCGCGACTTCACGGCTCACCGCACCGTATTGATCCAATAGTTCTTCCTCCACACCCAGACGCCTGTGCTTGGCCTGATTGCTGTATGTTACGGCGCCCTCTAAAAAGTATTCCGAGCTACCTGAAATCCCGGTCAACCGATGCCCGATCAATCCCCCTGTGCACGATTCGGCAACCGCAAGAGTCTGTTTATTTTGCAGAAGAAGCTCTCCTATCTTCCCTTCCAGTGTTTCATCATCGGTGCCAAAGATACAGTCGTCAATTTTGGACCGGACCCGGTTTTCCGCCGCCTGCAAACGCGCTCCAGCATCCTCAGTTTTTTTGTCCATGGCCGACAATCGAATACGCACACCCAGATGCGATGGTAGCGAGGCCACGGTCACAAACTCTTCCAGCGGGGCAACCGGGCCTATGCGCGTCCAAAGATCGGCTTCAGAAATTCCCGTGGTGTGAAGAACCCGGTGCCAGATGCCAAACTCGCTCGAGGAGGCCAGTTCCGGTTGGAGGTATTTATCGAACAGGTATTCCATCTCCAGCGGAACCCCCGGCAGGGCGTAAAGTTTTTTACCATCCCTTTCAAACAACAGCCCCGGCGCAGTGCCTTTCTCGTTATGCAAAACCTTCGCGGCTATCGGAACCTCCCATTGGGTTTTTACAGAAGCCGGAACTTCCCGGCCTTTGGCTTCGAAAAAACTTTGCAGAAATTTCGCCACCTGTTCGTCCTTTTTGAACCCGGAGTCAAACATATCTGCAAGAACGGTTTTGGTTATGTCATCGTGCGTCGCACCCAGCCCCCCTGTGACAACGACAATATCTACCCGGCCCAACGCCCCCTGGACAACGGCTCGGATCGACGTTTCATCATCCCCGACCGCTGTCATTCGGGTGACGTTGACTCCCACAGACTGCAAACGCAGGCTTAAAAAGCTGGAGTTACTGTCCTGAATCAATCCGCTGACCACTTCGTTGCCGATGGCGACGATCTCCGCCTGCCGAACTCCCGACTCCTTAGGAAACAAGTTCCCTCCTTATAAAAAACAATCTTTTATCAAGCAAAATTAGCCAAAACCCGGCAATTGAATTACTATAGTCCCATAAATATCGAAACCCAAACCAAATCCACAGGCCCAGGGCTGGAACCAATATAACGCAGGATTTGTTTCTCAATGAAGCAAACCGCATCTGTTTGGAAAAATGGACCCTATTAAACAATTATTGAACGACCTTAAAAGTTCGGACCCGGACACCCGCAATCATGCCACCCATCAACTCTGGCAAACCTGGTACGAGGAAGGAGGCAAACTGGCAGAGGATCAGCTCGATCGGGGAACCCTATTGATGGGCGAAAATATTCTGGACGAGGCGAAAAAGGTATTCAAAAGCTTGATTAAAAATTATCCTGATTTTGCCGAAGCCTATAACAAACTGGCAACTCTTTTGTTCATGATGGGTGAATATACCGAATCGGTTTTCGAATGCCAGAGGGCTCTTAAATTGAATCCGCATCATTTCGGGGCTTTGAACGGCATGGGCATGTGCCTTTTCCAACTGGCCCGGTACGACGAAGCCCTGACAAGCTTTCAAAAGGCTTTGGAGATCCAGCCCTACGCCGATATCAATCGAGAATACATCGCCCGTTGCCGGGCCCAGTTGAATTGATATCCAAAGAGCCTCATCCTCTTTTAAAACGTTTCATCCATAATAAGCAACACGAGTGAAAGATTATTCCAACCTTTCCAAACCAGATATCACCCGCCGGACTTACACCTGCGACTTGGCGCGGGGCAGTTTCGAGGGAATGCTGTCCACGGGTTCACAGACCTTTTGTCTGTTCATTGCCATACGCTACTTTAATGCCGATGAAACGCTGAAGTCCCTGATAGCCGCGGCTCCTTTCATGGGAATGTTCCTTTCCCTCATTCTGGTGCATTATGCCGGGGGAACCGGCCTTAGAAAGGCCTCCTGGGGGGCCATCCCTTCAGTATTGACCGGAACCTTTCTTTTGATGGCGGCCTGGACGACTTCCGCCGAATGGTTCGCGCTGTTCGTGGTCATCGCCTACATAGGGCGAAGCGCCCTGCTCCCATTTTTGACGGATATTTACGGCGACAATTACCCCGCTCATTTACGCGGCCATTATTTTTCCAGAGCTCTCATTTTAACGGTCGGAATATCGGCGGCGTTTGGCTATGCCGGGTCCCTTTTATTAGAAATTAATATTGAAAACTTTACCTGGCTACTCACACTGCTGGCTTTTTGTGGGTTTGCCAAGGCAGTTTCGATCTATTTGATGCCCTCTAAAATCATGGAGGAAAATTCGCATCGAAACCCGTTCGGAAACTTCAAATACATTTTTCAGGATCGCTCCTTCGGATATGTGCTCCTGACCTGGTTCATCATGGGGTTCGCCAATCTCTGGACCATCCCGCTGAGGGTCGATTATGTTACTTCCGCAGAATACGGAATCGAAGGCTCGGCCATTTTCGTCGCCCTCATCATCACCATCATTCCCGATACCCTGAGAATGCTGTTTATCCCCTTCTGGGCCCGGCTGTTTGACCGGATGAATTTTGTCACGCTTAGAATCGTGCTGAACCTGTTATTTGCGCTTGGGGTGAGCGCTTTTTTCCTGTCCAAAAATCCGTGGATCATCGGCACCGGTTCCGCCCTGATCGGCATTGCGTTCGCCGGAGGGAGCATCGCCTGGAATTTGTGGGTGACGAAATACGCGCCGCCGGGAAAAACCGCCGCCTATATGTCCGTCCACGTCAGCCTGACCGGGATACGCGGAACCATCGGTCCGATCATCGGCTACTGGGCCGCCAGCCAGATCGGCCTGCTGAATGTCGGCCTGGTGTCAGCGGCTATGATGGTGATCGCCAGCCTGATGCTCATCCCCGAAATAAAGCACGGCCAACGCGAGCCTTCGGGCTGAAAATCTTTTCCAGTCCTTTCTTGATCCACCTGATAAAACTTGCTATATAATCAACCCCATATTCACCTCTGGGTTGTGATTAATTTAAAAGGAGATTTCCGGTTTGAGCAAACCACTTGTCGGCATCGTCATGGGCAGTGATTCAGATTTCCCCATTATGGAAGAGACCAGCGAAATTTTAAAACAATTCGATGTAGCGCATGAAGTCATTGTGACCTCAGCCCATCGTTCCCCCGCGCGAACGAGAAATTACGTCAAAAAAGCCGAAAAGTCAGGGGTGAAAATCCTGATCGCGGGAGCAGGCGCCGCGGCCCACCTGGCGGGATCGCTGGCGGCGGAGAGTATTCTCCCGATCATCGGCGTTCCCATCGATTCCAGTCCGCACAAAGGTCTGGACGCTCTGCTATCGACCTCGCAAATGCCGGGGGGCGTTCCCGTGGCTACAATGGGAATTGGCAAATCGGGAGCCAGAAATGCAGGACTGCTGGCGGTGCAGATTCTTGCCCTCGAGGACAAGAAACTACATTCCAAACTGGTTCAATATAAAAAATATCAGGCCAAAGAAGTAGAAATCAAAAGCCGTAAAATCCAATCCACTCATGCCCGAAATAATAAAGATTGATCTAAACGACGAAACGGTTTTCAGATCCCAGATCGTGAAGATCAAACGGATCCTCAACCTTGGCGGAGTGATGGCTTTTCCGACCGATACTTTTTACGGTCTGGGAGCCACGGCTTTCAACAGAGCCGCCTTGTCCAGGATATACAAGATCAAACAAAGGGCGAAAGACAAACCCTTACTGACCTTGGTGGCATCCGCCTATCAGGCAAACACCATGACCAAGGAAATAATCCCGACAGCGGAAATTCTGATAGATAAACTGTGGCCGGGTCCGTTGACGATTTTATTTTCCGCGCGTCCTGATTTACCACCACAATTGACGGCTAATTCCGGGAAAATCGGGGTTCGGCAACCGGCCAATGAAATGGTTTGTAAAATTTTATCAGGGGTTGGTTTCCCCATCACCGCCACCAGCGCCAATATCAGTGGGACCGAAAATATCACCACCGCCGATGAGGTGGAAAAAGCCCTCGGGTCCCAGGTTGATTTGATCGTTGACGGGGGCCCAACACCCGGCGGCAAAGAATCCACGATTCTGGATGTGACCCTGTCACCGCCTCTGTTAATCCGCGAGGGAGCGATCAGCCGGGAAACAATCGACGCCGTTCTGGATACTCCATGCATTGCTGTTCCCTGAAAAATACGTTCCCAATTTATCAACATCATCCTGAAATCAGACCTCGGTTATTTTTATGATCGTAGGAACAGGTGTGGACATCGTTGAAGTGGCCCGGATCAATCGATTGCTTGAAAAACATGCGTCTCGATTCGAGGAAAAAATATTCACCGTGGACGAGATCCTTTATTGCCGGTCCAAGGCAGAACCGGGAATCCATTTTTCCGCCCGGTTCGCGGTAAAAGAAGCCGTGATGAAATGTCTGGGAACCGGTATGGACCAGGGAATCGGTTTCAAGGACATCGAGGTGACCCAGGAAAAAACAGGGAAACCGGTCCTCATGGTGCACGGTCAGGCAAAGGATATATTTTCCAGGCTGAAACTCAAAACCATCCACATTTCAATTTCCCACGAAAAAAAGTACGCTGTTGGCCAGGCCATTGCGGAGGCATGAAAGCGATTCCAGCGAAAATTTCAAAATCACATTCAACATGAAAAGGAACGCAACCTTTATAAAAAAGCTCCGCCATATTCTTGAATTCAGCGGTGTCGGGTTGCTTTCCCTCATGGTGAGGCCGCTTTCCGCAGGCGGCGTGTATCGTTTGGGGAGCGCTCTCGGAAAACTGATCCACACCTTTTCAGGAAAACGCATCCGGATCGCCCGCACCAATCTCGATATCGCGTTTGGGGATACAAAAACGCCGCAGGAGAAAAAACTCATCACCCAAAAATCGTTCATTCGGATGACGGTTTCCGCCTTACAGATTTTGTGGCTTCATCATGACACTGAAAAACGCATTCACCAGCTGTTTCCCGAGGACCCCAAAAACCTGAATATCCTGACGGAATGCCTTACACGCAACAGAGGCGCATTCATTTTAATGGCCCACTATGGCAACTGGGAAGCCATGGCGATCTACAACGGCTATTTGGGAGCCATGCATCTTTATTCCATCGCGAGGCGGCTGGACAATCCCTATCTGGAAAAAGCCACCCAGGCGTTTCGCACCTGCTCCGGCAATGGAACGTTTTACCGGGACGATTCTCCCTTGAAAATCGTCCGCGCTTTGAAAAACAATTCCTGTGTTGCGGTGATGATGGATCAAAACACGGCTGTGGGCGGGGTTTTCGTCGAATTCTTTGGAAAGAAAGCTGCGGCCCCCCGTTCCGTCGCCTTGTTGAGCCGTAAGTTGGACACGCCCATTTTGCCTGTTTTTGTTCATCCTGAAAAAAACGGCACCTACTCCATAGAAATAAAACCGGAATTGAAACTCACGAAAACCGTTGACAAGGAAAAGGATATTTTGGATTGGACGGCTGAGTGCCAAAAAGCCATCGAGTCGGTGGTGAGGGAACGTCCGGAAAACTGGATGTGGGTGCACCGCCGGTGGAAAACCCGCCCCCCGGAGGAACAAGGGGAAAAAGTGTATTGAAAACCCAACAAGGTATGAAGACAAGGGAAGGGTATCACAAGAGTAGCGAAAGTAGCCTTCCTGCATAGCAGGCTTTTCTTTCCCGTGTAGCGGGGCTACATTTCTTCGGCGATGAGGGACTTAAGCTTACTACGCAGACGGAATACGGCTTTGGAGTGTATCTGCGAAACCCTGGATTCGGTGATGCCCAGAACCTCGCCAATTTCTCTCATGGTCAGCTCTTCATAATAATACAGGGAGATCATCAGCTTTTCCTTTTCAGGAAGCTGGTCGATGGCCTTGGCAATGATTCCTTTAAGCTCATTGAGCCGGAATTGCGTTTGCGGGTCGGCGTCGCTTTTCCCGGCCAGACATTCCAGCAGGCTCTGCTGTTCCCCGGTTTCCTTGGCAATTCCTAAATCTTCCAGACTCAATATCGGCATGCTCCGGGTCTCATTCAGGATGTCAAAATAGTCATCCATGTTCAAACCCATTTCCTCGGCGATCTCGTCGTCTTCGGGAGGCCGGCCAAGATGACTTTGCAGTTTTTGCACCACGGAATCCAGAGAAGACGCTTTTTGCCGAACCGACCGGGGAACCCAGTCCATCGAGCGAAGTTCATCGAGGATCGCCCCTCGAACGCGGAACTCTGCATAGGTTTTAAACTTGGCTCCGCGACCCGGATCATATTTTTTGATCGCATCGATCAACCCTAAAACACCCACACTGATCAGGTCATCCACTTCAATATGGGGAGGCAGGCGCATGGCGATGCGGTTGGCGACGTATTTGATCATCGGAGCATATTCCAGGATCACCGCATCCCGGTTTTCAGCAGAGATTTCGATCTCCTGCACCACCTGCGGTTTTCTCGACCCCTGATATTTGGAAATCACCTGCGATTTATCCGCCATTCAAATGATCTTTCCTAAAGTTCATCAAACCGTTTCGTCCAATTGAATGCCTTTTGACGCTTCCCCCTCTTCCACCGGCCCTACCGAATCTTTTTCCTTGTCCATCACAATCGATCCGAAGCTCCAGGCCAAAAGGCCAAAAACAAGTGCCGCTTCTGCGCCGCGAATTAACGCCGTCGTCATCCGGGAACCGGTTAAAACGCTCCCAAACACCAGAATGGCAAATGACAATAGAGCGAACGACACGGCCATTTTTTTTATCTGGATCTTTGTCATTGGATCAAGAGTGTGCTTTTCCAGAAGAAAGCACCGTCGCCCTCCCCCGTTTCCAGCCCTTTTTCATAATGAATTTTTTCCGCCACGGTTTCAACGCATTGGCTGAATTTTGAATAGGGAAATAAATCCATCACGGCTCTTTGCTGGCGAACGGCCTTGGGGACATTGGTGTCGGATAAAATAAAACCCAGGTACTCGATGGATAGGGTCGGCAAAAACCGGTCGGTGACCGCAGACAAGTTGCGAAACACACCTTGCGCTTCTCTTTCAGAATCCACTGCATTGATGAGAAGCCGAAAATGGTTTTGCGCGTGTTTCTGGTGCAGAATTTTAATCAAAGCATAAACATCTGTCAAGGAGGTGGGTTCCGTGGTGGCAACAAGAACGATTTCGTGTGCGGCACTGCAAAAATACGTGACATTTGCGGAAATTCCGGCACCCGTATCAAAAATAAGGAAGTCGTACCCCTGACTGACCTTATCCAACTCCTCCATGAGGAGCATTTTATTTTCGCTTTCCAGTTGGGTCAGCTCCTGCAGGCCATCTCCAGCGGGAAGCACCGTCACCCCTGCGGGACCTTTGACGAGAATGTCTTCAACATTTTTCTCGCCGGCCAGGACATGGCCAATGTGATATTTTGGAGTCAAGCCAAGAAGAATGTCGATATTGTTCAGACCCAGGTCAGCGTCGATGACCAATACCCTTTTGCCTCTTTTGGAAAGAGCGAATGCCAGGTTGGCAACAATATTGGTTTTTCCAACTCCTCCTTTACCGCTACTCACGGCCAGAACCCGGAGCGCTGAATTTTTCATTTTATTATGCACTATCCTTTTTAATGTGGATGCCTGATCTCCAATATCCAATTTTTCTTCCTCAATTTAGCTTGAATTTAATTAAAAATCAATTTAATTACTTTTTCCCGGTTTGCCACTTCAATATCTTCGGGAACTTTTTGCCCCATCGTAAAATATGACAATGGAATTCGCGTCCGCAGTGAAAAATTAAACAGCGGACCAAAACTCATGCCTTCATCCATTTTGGTGAACAACACCCGGTCTATTCCAAGCGGAGAATATTGTTTGACAGACTCTTGAAATATTTTTTCCTGGGCCGTGACACTGAGCACCAATTGAGTCTCGAACTGACCCAGATCATTGAGCATGACCTTCAATTGGTCGGGGTAAGTTCGTTCTTTGGGGCTTTTTCCAGCTGTATCGATCAAAAGAAGATCCTTATCCGCATGTTTCTGAACAATGGCCTTGAGTTCATTACGGCTCTCTGCCGATGCCACCGGAACCTGCATGATGTCTCCAAAAATCTGCAATTGATCGACCGCTCCCGTGCGATAGGTGTCCAAAGTCACCATGGCTACTTTTTTGTTTTGCCTAAGGGCAAAGTCTGCGGCTAACTTCGCTATCGTCGTGGTTTTCCCAGCGCCGGTGGGGCCGACGAAGAGGACTATTTTTGTTCTTTTCTGATCCAGCTGAATTTCACCCTTGCAGAGCAGTACCCGTTTCATCAGGCTTTTGATTATCTGAGATTCCGATTGTGAACCCGGCTTTCCCGCAGGTTTTTCACTACTGGCTTTCTCAATGATTTTACAGGCCAGGCGTTCACTCAAACCGCCTTCCACCAATCGGGAATAAGTTTCAAACTGATGCGGTTTCAACCCCAGGGATTGTGCGCGTTCGGTCCGGGTCAGCAAGGAAAAAATAAGTGCTTTCAGGTCCAGGTCATCTTCACTGATTAAAGAGGGTTCCGCCCTTCTGGACCGGCCTTCCCCCACAGGTTTGTCATTTTCTCCGGAAGGTTCAAAAGCGGCAGTGATTTCCACCATCCCGGCATGCCCGTCTCCTCTGGATGGGCCATCTGATTCCAGGGAACGAGTGCTGATGATTAAAGCGTCTTCTCCCAGCTCCTTCTTCACCTGGGTCAGGGCTTCGGAATAATTTTTTGCCAGGATTTTTTTAATTCGCATGGATACTCACCACTTCCAGGGTCTTGATTTGTACGGAAGGCGTCACCTCACTGTGCGATAAAATCACCAGGTCCGGAAGAAATCTTTCGGTGAACCGACGCAGGTGAAGCCGGATGGCCGGAGATGCCAGCAACACCGGAGACGATTCCAGCTTCGGTGCAATGGACTCCATCGAAGTTTTTAACCGGGCCAGCAGTTTTTCGGCCACACCCGGCTCCAGGGCCAGAAAAGACGCAGATTCTGTTCTTTGTATGGAACCTTCAATAATGTCTTCAATGCCCCGGTCCAGAGTCATGACCGACAATGTTCCATCGGAGGCTTGATATTGTTTGGTGATGGGCCTTGCCAGGGCCTGACGGACAAATTCAGTCAATACATCGGTGTCCTGAGTCGTCGGTGCAAAATCGGCCAGTTGTTCTAAAATGGTGCGAAGATCCCGAATGGAAATTTGTTCCTTCAGCAGATTCTGGAGCACCCGTTGCACCTTACCCAGGGTCAGGAGGTTCGGAATGAGTTCTTCAATCACTTTGGGATTGGACTCCTTGAACTTGTCCAGTAATGCCTGCGCTTCCTGCCGCCCCAAAAGTTCATGGCCGTGCCGCTTGATGGTTTCCTTGATATGAGTGGTGATGACCGTCGCGGGATCTACCACGGTGTACCCGGCAATTTGCGCTTCCTGCTTGGCGCTCACCGGGACCCAGACCGCAGGCAGTCCGAAGGTCGGTTCCTTTGTCTTGATCCCCTCGATTTCCTTTTGGGAATCTCCAGGGTTCATGGCCAGAAGACGACCCATCATCACCATTCCGTGGGCCACCTCCACCCCTTTGAGCACAATGGAGTAGTCGCTTGGTTTTAATTGCAGGTTGTCTCGAATATGAAGCGGCGGAACGATGAACCCCATCTCCAGGGCAAATTGCCTGCGAATGGATTTGATGCGATCCAAAAGCTCGCCGTTGCGATCCGCATCGACCAGAGGAATCAATTCATACCCCACTTCCAATTCCATGACATCCAAAGGCAGGATGGACTCCACTCGTTCAGGCACCGGAGCCCTGGATTCATCATCCAGTTTTTTAAGGTTTTTCGTTTCCTCTGTCTGTATATCCCGGAGGCGGTAAAAAGCAATGCCCCCGGTGAGGACGCTCAATAGAAAAAATGGGAAATGCGGCAGTCCGGGAATCAATCCGAAGAAAAACAAGGCGACCGAAGCGATCACGAATGCGTAGGGTTGATTGAGAAGCTGACCCACGAGCTCCATCGGCATGTTTTTATCGGAAACGGCCCGCGTGACCACAAGACCGGCGGCGGTGGAAATCACCAGAGCGGGCAATTGAGAAACCAGTCCGTCGCCAATCGTCAGCAGGGTATAAATCTGAGCCGCTTCCCCCACTTCCATGTCCTGTTGAAACACGCCAATGCTGAATCCGCCGATAATATTAATGAGGGTGATTAATATTCCGGCAATGGCGTCCCCGCGCACAAACCGGATGGCGCCATCCATCGACCCATAGAAATCAGCCTCTCTTTCCAGATTCTGCCGACGCGTCCGGGCATCCTGATCGGTAATGATCCCGGCATTCAAGTCGGCGTCGATGCTCATCTGTTTTCCTGGAATCGCGTCCAGGGTAAAGCGGGCGGCCACTTCTGAAGTCCTCACCGTACCCTTGGTGATGACGATGAAATTGATCAAAACCAGAATGATAAAAATAACCGTCCCCACTATATAGTTTCCGCCCACCACAAATGAACCAAACGACTGGATCACTTGTCCCGCCGCGTCAGGGCCCTCACTGCCATGCAATAAAATGATGCGGGTGGAGGCGACGTTGAGCGACAAACGTAAAAGAGTCACGACCAGGAGGAGCGAAGGAAAAATGGAGAACTCCAGCGGGGCCAGCATGAAAATAGAAACCAGTAAAATTATGATCGCAAACGTCAGGCTGAACGAAAGCAAAATATCCAGAGCGAAGGGAGGAATCGGCATGACCATAACGGCCATGATAATCATCACTCCGATGGCGACGGATAATTCCTGAGGTCTGTCAAACACCGCTTTAAAGATACTTGTTTGTGCCATGATTTACAGGATCAAGTTTTCAAGAATTAATATGCAATCTAAAATCCCCCCGGACTAAAGGGGACTTTTGCCCTTCAGGCGATAAACGTAAGCCAGAATTTCCGCCACGGCTTTATAAAGACTGGCGGGAATCAATTGCCCCACTTCCACGGTCTTGTGCAGGACACGCGCCAGAGGTTTGTCCTCCACAAGGGGAATATCATATTCTTCCGCCAATGAACGTATTTTTTCCGCAATGGCTCCGGCCCCCTTGGCCACCAGAATCGGGGCCGCATATTTGTCGACATCATATTTGATGGCCACGGCAATGTGGGTCGGGTTGGTCACCACAACATCCGCTTCGGGCACGGCACTCATCATGCGCCTGCGAGCCATTTCCATTTGAACCTGGCGGATTCTTTGTTTGACCTGAGGGTTGCCGTCGGTTTCCTTGCGCTCTTCTTTAACCTCATGCTTGGTCATGCGCAGGTTTTCCATATAGGTGAATCTTTGAAACGCATAATCAATGGCGGCCAGAAAAATCATGACCACCAATACCTTGAACATGATTTCCAGGGACACCTTCCCCATGAACACAAGTATCTGGCCCACGTCAAAATCCATTAAAGGGGGGATCTCATTCCAATGGCCCTTGATGGTCTGATAGGAAATAACCGAAACGATTACAATTTTGAAAATTGATTTCCAAAGTTCATTCAAGGAGTTTTTGGAAAATATCCTCCCGATTCCCTTGAGCGGATTCAGTTTATTGAATTTGGGGATCAGAGGATGCGTGGAAACTTTCAACCCCCGCGTCTGAATGAGGTTTGAGATGACTCCGGCAAACATGATCGAGAGAAGAATGGGACTCAAGATAAGGAACGTGTTTTTCATGACCAGAACCAGAACCCGGAACAGTTCCTCCGTGGACAAATTCAACGTGTGCATCTCACTCAGGATGGCCCGCCAAAGGGACATCATTTGCAGGGGCCCGTGTTGCCCCACAAGAAAAAAAGAAAGGATGGCCGCCATAAGAATGACCGACGAGGTCATCTCCTTGCTGAGGGCAAAGTTGCCTTTCTCTTCCGCGTCGGTGATCCGTTTGGCCGAGGCCTCTTCAGTTTTTTGATCTTTACTTTCTTCTGCCATATTTCTCTTTCAAAGAGAGGGACGCTAAAAAGAACCCATCAAGCCAGCCAGCCTGGAGGGTAATTCTGAAATCTGATTTTGCAAAATAAGGCTGAAAAACGGCATGGCCAGAGCGACCATCAGTAATCCAACGCCGATTTGCAGGGGAAAACCAACAATAAAAACGTTCATCTGCGGAACGGTTCTTGCTACCAGCCCCAGCCCCACGCTCAGGAAAAATAAGATCGCCATGATGGGCGCGGCGATTTTGACCGCGATTAAAAACATCGACGAAAAATACCTGAGAATAAGTTCCGGCGTCACATTGGAAAAATCAACTTCCGCCAGATTGATCAATTCAAAGCTTTGCACGATGGCGCCGATGATAAAATGATGGGCATCGGCAGCCAGAAAAATCAGCACCGCAAGAATATTCTGAAATTGAGCGGTGATGGATACCTGAGCCTGGGTCTGAGGATCGATCACGTTGACCACTCCAAATCCCATTTGAAAATCCACGATGGTCCCCGCAACCTGTACCGCAGTGAATATGAGACGAACCGCAAAAGCGATCGCCAGGCCAATGGCCGCATCGGTGGAGATATGAATCGCCAGTTCGAATAATCCCCTGGGCGCGGGCAAGGTTTCTATCGGGACCATCGGAAAAACCAGAATGCTGAATACCAGAGCCAACCCGACTTTTAGCTTGGCTTGAATCTGGGCGCTGCCCAAAATGGGTGCAAACAAAATGATCGCCGTCACTCTTGAAAATATAAACAGCAGGGATTCGATTTGTGAATAATTGAAATTCAGAATATCCATTACTGGATGTATTCAGGAAAATTGATCAAAATATTTGAGGTGAAACTAAGCATCGTCTGCAACAGCCAGGGGAAAAAAAGGATCATCGCCAAAAAAACCGCCAGGATCTTTGGAATGAAGGTCAAGGTCAATTCCTGAATCGAAGTGACCGCCTGGAATATGGAAACCAGAAGGCCCGTCACCAGACCAAAACCCAGCATGGGAGCCGACAACATCAAGGTGGTCTTCATGCTTTCCATGGCAAAATCGATGATAAATGACTGGGTCATGGTGGCCTTTCTAACTGAAACTTTTCATTAAGGAACCCACCGTCAGGTACCATCCGTCCACCATGACAAACAGCATGAGTTTGAACGGCAGGGATATCAGCACGGGCGGAAGCATCATCATGCCCATCGACAACAAAATACTGGCAACCACCATGTCCAGAATCAGAAACGGGATGTAAATCAGAAATCCTATCTGAAACGCGGTTTTCAATTCACTGATGATGAACGCAGGGATCAGAGTCCGCATGGAGACCTCCTCCGCACTTTCCGGCCTGGCTCCACTGACCAGGTTGACGAAAAGAGATAAATCTTTTTCCCTGGTTTGTTTGACCATGAACTGTTTCAAGGGGATTTCCGCCTGTTTCAAGGCATCCATCTGAGATAATTCTTCCGCCAGATAGGGTTGCAACGCCCGTTCGTTGATCTCGGACCATATGGGGCTCATCACGAACAGTGTCAAAAACAGACCGAGCCCCACCAGCACCTGAGTTGGCGGCGTTTGCTGGGTGCCCATCGCCTGACGTAGAAAGGAAAGCACGATGATGATCCTGGAAAACGCCGTGGTCATGATTAGAATCGAGGGCGCAAGGGCTAAAACGGTGAGCAGGATAAGAATCTGCAGAGCGCTGGATATTTTGGCGGGCTCGTCGGTATCGTCGACCCCGAACTGAATGGTTGGAAACGGGATGGCCCACCCGTTGGCGAACGGCCACACCAGGGTGAGACCCAGAAAAACCGCCAGAAGAATTAAGATCCACCGGATTCTTTGATTCATGACGTTTTAAGTTTTCTGGTGCTTTTGCGGATCAACCCGGCCACTTCCTCCACCGACTTTTCTTTTTCAGTGGAAGTTTTGGAAAACTGCTTGAGGTAATTGGCGAATGCCCCTTCGAGCCGGGTTTTCGGTTCGGCATTATCCTGGGCGCGGTCATTGTTTTTACCGGAATTCCAGAAACCTCCCACACTCATGTCTTTCCGGGAGGCTTTGATCTCTTCAATTTTGTCTTTATCCTGAATTTGCGTTAGGAGGGAAATATTGTCATTGGAAATTCCCAGAACCAGCACTTCGCCCGCCACTTCCACCATCACAATGCTTTTCTTGGGTCCCAGAAATCCGGAGCCCAGCACACGCACGAATTTCTCATTGCCGCCAAACAGGGTATTTTTCAAAACGTATTTTTTGAAAACAAAAAATATCAAAAAAATGAGGGCCAACACCAGCGCAAACATGGCGAAAGTCCTAACCGTAATGGCCACCGGGTCCAGAGGTTTGTTTGCATTGAACCCATTGCTCTCATCCATCCGCGCGGCAGGCGCCGTCGGAATCCTCGCTTCAGGAGATTTGTTCGCAATTTGTTTCAATAAAAAATTTCCGCCACTTTCCGTTGCCCAAGGCTTCGCAATATTTGATACTGAAATTTCTTCCTCAGGAACCGGGGTTTGTCCATTCACCAGCTCTTCACTTAGCTTTTCATTGGAGTCGATCCGGCTTGCGGCCCTGGCCAGAAACTCGCTCAACAAATCCTCTCCTTTTTTAAATATATGGACCACCAAAGATCGCCCCTGGTCCTCTACCTGAAAATTCTCCTTGAGAAAAGGAAGTTTTTCGCCGAGCACAAATTGCACCCGAAGGGTGGTCGCATTTAACTGGGAAGCAAAAATTTGCGGAATCCGGGAATCCCCGGTATAGAAAAAACGTTTCTTCGGCCTGACAGAAGCCTGGGGAATGTCGATTCGAACGGATGTATTGCTGAAGAGCGGTTCGGCGGGGTTCACCACCGGGCTGTCAAATTCAAAGCGGACGGTCAATCCCCTCTCGCTTAAATCTGAAGAAACATTCTGCAAAACATTTTTTGCGAAAGCCTCCGCCGATAACCCTTTGATCGAACCGACCAAAATCAGCAGGATTAGAATCCACTTCATCCAATGGGTTTGTTTGTGCATGATCCAAGGTCTGCCGGTTAAATGCTTCTGGGGTGTCAAAAAAAACTCAAAAAACTCCTTAAATATTCAATTTGCAAGGCTTATACCGAACTGGCAGAGAATTCGAGCGATGCGATTCGCGTGATTGTCGAATCCCAATTAGTACATAAAAATCAGATAGTTTTACAAGGCGAGGAACCGGATATATTTATTGACCGGGTGGTGGGTTTTTCAGGAAGCTATTTTATTCTCTTAAAAGGACGGGATTATGACGTGCGCCCGCTACGCGGGAGGAAGCTTGGGCCTGATGCTACGCGAGGCCCTGAGAAAATTGTTAGGATGAGAAATTGGCACTTGTGATATTTCACCCCTGCCTTCATGCCCCGTAGGGGTATGTGATATTCGACCTTTGCCTTCATGCCCCGTAGGGGTAAAGCAGGATATTATCAGCTATAAATCCATCGTACGTCAATATTGGGTCCAGCGTCACGCTGGTTTAAGAGAGGGACTGCACTCTTTCCATGGGAGATATAATGTCTGTCAATCGAACACCGAATTTTTCATTGACCACCACAACTTCGCCCCGGGCCACCAGTTTTTGATTGACCAGAACTTCGAGAGGTTCCCCCACCATTTTGGTCAATTCCACCACGGACCCCTGCCCCAGTTGTAGCAGATCATTGATCAACATTTTGTTACGCCCCAGTTCCACGGTGACCGTCAGGGGAATATCAAGGATCAAATCCAGGCTTTTGTTAACCGTATCCTCCTGCTCTTCCTGACCTTCGGTTTCCTCTCCGGCATTGACAGCCTCTTCAGAACCTTCCAGATCTGTTGCTGAATTTTCACTTTCCTTGCCTGAGTCTTCTGCCATCAGTCTATTTCTCCCTATCTATGATTTCCGAGATCTGTACTGCTTTATTTCCTTTGGAGGAGCCCGGAAACCCCATCAATTTTGGAATGCCTTCTATTTTTAATACCAGGGGATCGCTGGCATCCCCTCTCAACATCACTGTGTCCCCGACCTTGAATTTGAGCAGTTCTGAAGGAGTGATCTCCGTGGTCCCTAATTCTGCAACCGTTTCCACTTCCGTCAGGAGCAATTCCGTGCGCAACCGTTTGACCCAGACCTGGTCCACTTCCATTTCTTCACTTTGAAACTGGGCTTTCAGTTTTGGCAGGACCGGTTCGATGGATGCAAAGGGAAGACAGATCGTCAAGGCTCCGGAGATGGTCTCCATTTCAATATCAAACTGCAATACCAGAACCACGTCCGACGGGGGAACGATGGCGGCAAATTGTGGGTTGACCTCGGAGCGAACATAGGTGTTGGTCACCGGATGCACGGGCTTCCAGGCTTTTTCAAGATCTTCGAGCGCCGCGAGAACCACATTTTTGATCATGCGGATTTCAATGGTGCTGAAATCCCGCCCGGTGATTTTCGCCGCCGTACTTCCGGTTCCGCCAAAAAAATTATCCACAACCGAGAAAACCAGTTTGCTTTCGATCACCATCAACCCATGTCCCCTGAAGGGTTCCATTCGAAAAATGTGAAGACTCGAAGGAACGGGAAGGGAGCGCAGAAATTCTCCAAATTTTATGGAGTCTGTGGAAACAACGCTCACATCCGCAGATTTTCTCATCAGGGATGAAAATGTGGTGCGGAACAAACGGGAAAACATCGAGTTGATGATATCCAGGGTGGGAAGCCGGCCACGGATAATTTTTTCCTGGCTGGTAAGATCGTAGGGTACAACGCCCTCGTCTTCCTCCGGCTCATCGGTCTCGGTTTCTACTTCGCCATCGCCTACGCCCCTTAACAAGGCATCGACTTCCCCTTGTGATAAAACTTCACTCATCAGTCTTCGAGTCCATTAAAATAGGCCGCGCCCACCTGGCGAGGTGGAAATTTGTTTACCGCATCTTGCTCATCCGACAATTCGCCCGCTCCATCACTGAATGATAAATTCGGTGAAATAAGCTTCCTTGATATGCCCAAGCACCAGAAACCGGTTGACCCGGGTGGTGATTTCATCTTTCAGTTTGAATTTCCCCTGAACGGAGTAAACGTCTTCAAAGTTTTTACTGCTCAAAAGAACCAGAATCGAGTCCATGATCTTTTGAATATTTTCCTTAACCTCCGCATGTATTTCCGGAGCGCTCAACTCAAGAGACACGGTCACCTTTAGAAACCGTTTCCCCTGACTGCCCGCCAGATTCACCACGAACGGGTCCAGCGAAAACATGATCCCCAGGTCCGGCGGGGTCTCCTCAACCGTTTCCGCCTCCCCTTCCGCCGCAGGGGATGCACCCGGCTGAAGATATTTCATATAGGCGAAATAACCGCCTCCTCCAAGCAGGGCAAAAACCACTATCAGGATGATGATCATCTTGAGAGGGGATTTTTTCTTCGGAGCGGGATCGTCTATGTCAACTTCGTCCAGAAGTTCTTCCTGCTCTTCAGCCATTTATAGACCTCTCGAATCTAGTAAAGCAAAGAATGTACCAATTTTATAAAAATTTGGAATGCGCAAAGTAACGTTCTGAATTTTCAATAGTTAATTTTATACCTTGAGGAAGGATATTCCATTTCTGTGGAACCTGCCGGGTCTGGCAGTCATTATTTTGACAAGGAATTCTAACATATTCAGTGAACCGATAAAATGCTATTTCATAATTTTTAATCGGCTCTGTCCAGGAATCTGTCTGATTGTTCCATTTTTGTGCATTTGATCGTGAGCTCTGCCTTGTTTCCCGGCAGATTTTTTTTTAAATGCCGGGTCCTGTTTTTCGAATGAAACCCACCTCAAAATTTATCCTTTTTAAAACAAAGGAGTTGCATAAAAAATTCGGCCAAAATATGAGTCCCCTCCTTCTTGGTATAAGAATTGAAAACCACATATTCAAGGATGGATGAATTGGGGCGTCCATGGACGGTATGTCCAGGCCCTATTTATCCTCTCTCTAAAAAATGTTCGCGGTCAAGATGAACCTGTTTAAAAGTAAAATCATTTCAATCACACCTGATAAATAGGGAGGCAGAGTTTCATGAATACCAAACACCAAGGGATGAGGATCGCCGGCTTTTTGTTTCTTCTCGCGGCATATTCCCCGGTTTCCCTGGCTGGGGCCGAGGAAGCGGCGAAGATCAATTATGCGGACACGGCGTGGATCATGGTCTCTTCAGCCCTCGTGATGCTCATGCTTCCGGGACTGGCCTTGTTTTATGGAGGCATGGTCCGCCGGAAAAATGTCCTGGGAACTTTGATGCACAGCTTTGTCCCTCTCGGGGTCATTACCATTCAATGGGTCTTCATTGGATACAGCTTGTCCTTCGGCGAAGACATCGGGAATTTTGTCGGCAATCTGGACAAGGCTTTTTTAATGGGGATCAGCTATACCGACCTCAACGGAACCATCCCTGAGTATTTGTTCTGTATGTTTCAATTGATGTTCGCGATCATCACTGTCGCTTTGATCAGCGGAGGAATGGCCGAACGCGTCAAATTCAAAGCCTATATCGTCTTCATATTTGTCTGGTCAACCCTGGTTTACGATCCTATTTGCCATTGGGTGTGGGGCGGGGGCTGGTTGAGCGACCTTGGGGCTTTGGATTTTGCGGGCGGAACCGTGGTTCATATCTCATCTGGCGTGGCAGGTCTTTCCGCGGCGTTGGTTCTCAAAAAAAGGCGCGGGTTTCCCGGTAGCCTGATGATCCCACACAGTCTCCCGCTCACTCTTCTGGGTGCCGGGCTCCTCTGGTTCGGATGGTTCGGCTTCAACGCCGGGAGCGCCCTCGCGGCCAATGAGATTGCGGTTCTGGCGTTCACCAACACACAGGTTGCCACTGGAGCGGGTTTGCTGGGCTGGGTTGTCATGGAGTTTTACAAAATGGGCAAAGCCAGCGCTTTAGGCGCGGCCTCGGGGATTGTCGCCGGGCTGGTCGCCATCACTCCTGCGGCAGGGTTCGTGGAGCCACTTTGGGCCATGGTCATCGGCTTTATGGCCGGAGTCCTTTGTTATGCCGCCGTGGTCGCTAAAATCAGGCTGGGCTACGACGATTCTCTGGACGCGTTCGGGATTCATGGAATCGGCGGCGCCTGGGGCGCTCTCGCCACGGGATTGTTCGTCACGGTCGGCGGAACCGGGCTTCTTGCCGGAAACCTCACGCAGGTGTGGATTCAATTGGTGGGAATTGCGGCGGCGGCAATTTACTCGTTCGTTCTTACTTATGGGATCGTGACCGTCATCGACAAAACGATCGGATTCAGGATTGAGGATGAAGATGAGGAAATGGGGCTCGACACCACTCAACACGGCGAGACCGGTTATAACCTGGTTTGACTTTTTCAAGCTATTTTGCAAGCCATTGAAAATTAAAACTGACTTGGAAAAAGCCTTTATTAATAATCGGATTGCCAATTTTTTCCATTGACATTTTATCCCAATAAAAATATTGTTTGCAAACGCCGGATATTCAACCCATCGCTTTGATTCGATTAAACTATTTTTGACATGATTACAGGAGGAGGAAATGAAAAGAATAATCCAAAAATCCATATTGCTAATATTTGCCCTGGCAATATTGACACAAACCGCTCATGCCGCGGAGGTGGCTCTCAAGGTGCTGGATGGTGTAGAAATCCATGCTTTTGCCTCGTCCTCCTACACTTTCAACTTTAACCAGCCTTCCAACCGTTCTCCCAATGACGCGACTAACGTCAATCGGATTTTTGACAAAGATCATAACAGTTTCAAATTCGATGTTGGCGAACTGGTGATCCTGAGGGAAACTCCAAAACCGGGCGATGTCGGGTTCAGGACGGACCTCACCTACGGGTTCAGTCTTCCCGAGGTGACGCAATCCACTGCGGATACTGTGACGGGTCCCGTGGCGGACGGGCAATCCCACCAGTTCGATGTCCAGCAGGGTTATGTGTCTTACAATGCGCCCATAGGAACGGGCCTGCAAATTGATTTCGGGAAATTCATCACCCATATCGGGGCTGAAGTGATCGAAGGATACGATGGCTGGAATTACAATTTTTCGCGCTCGTTTTTATTTGGACTGGCCATTCCTTTCACGCACACCGGTCTGCGAGCTGGATACACAATTAACGATATGGTCAGTGTCATGGGCATGGTGGCCAACGGCTGGGACAACACGGTGGACAACAACGACGGTAAAACAATTGGTGCCCAAGTTGCCATCACTCCTACCGATAATATTTCCCTGTTACTGAACTGGGCCAGCGGGCAGGAGGCCATTGGTGGCCAGGGGTTTTTCGCATCAGGACTCTCGACCAACTCCAACAACACCACCAGTGTTTTTGATGTGGTGCTGGATGTCGCCCTGACCAGCAACACTCTGGCGCAACTGAATTTTGATTATGGGCAACAGGCCAATGGCGCGGCTTCCGGAAGCGATGCCGAATGGTGGGGGATCGCCGGTATCATCCGACACGATTACAATAAATGGTTCTCGATCAATCTGAGGGGTGAGTTCTTTAATGACGAGGACGGAACCCGAGCCAGCTCCGCCACGACGCTAGCTACTGGCCAGGGCCAGGAACTCTGGGAAGTCACCGTGACTCCGGAGGTTCGCATCAATCAAAACATGGTCGTCAGAATGGAATATCGTCATGACGAGTCCAACCGGAAAGCGTTTTTTGACCGAGGCGCGGGGGATACTCAGAAAACTCAAGACACGATTGCCCTCAACGGCTTGTTTTATTTTTAGAAGCGGCTTTAAAAACTCCCTATGAACGTGGATGCACAGGCTTCCCAGCCTGTGCTCTGAACCCCAATGAAGAAAGGCCAGGCTGAAACATCGCCTGGCCTTTTTTATGCAGGTAAAGGCCCGCCAAAATCCTGATTCCCGTTTAAACTGCCCGCAAAACCCGGTAAACTAATTGCATTTAAAACCATGATCCCTTAACCAAATGCTCACTCCGGACCAGAACACGATCGTCTACCTGATGTTTTTGAACGGGGTTCTTTTTCTGGGCCTGAATTTTATTGCCTATTCAATGGTGTTTCCGGGACCTAAAGGATCGAAAAGGATCGGTTATGTGTTGATCGTCACGGTGATTCTGGTGGTTTCAGCGCAACAGGAGTATCAAAGTCTGCTCTATTTTAAGTTTGCTCCGGGTGAAGCACAAAAAATCCTGTTGTTTGGGATGATTTCTCCCGTATTTATGATCTCGGCTGTTTACTACCGGCTTAAAAAAAACCATCTCGAAAAGCGACAACGCCAAGGGGATAAACTTTCTCGCGGAAAAAAAAATGCTACCGATTGACCTCAGAAGCGATACGGTGACCCAACCGACCCAGGCCATGCGCGATGCCATGGCTGGCGCGATGGTGGGGGACGATGTTTTCGGAGAGGACCCCACCCTCAACGATCTGGAGGCACGGGCGGCTGAAAAAACCGGCAAGGAAGCGGCCCTCTTCGTTCCCAGCGGGACGATGGGGAATCTGATTTCTGTTCTGGCCCATTGCGCCAGAGGGGATGAAGTGATCCTTGGGGACCGCAGTCATATCTTTTTGAATGAAGTTGGGGGCATGTCCGCTTTGGGGGGCATCCACCCTCATATCATCCCCAATAATGAGGATGGCACCTTGCCCCTTGATCGCATAGAAAATGCCGTCAGGCACTCGGATCTTCACTATCCTCCCACTCGACTGATCTGCCTTGAAAATACCCACAACTATTGTCAAGGCTTTCCGTTGACTCCTGCATACATAAAAGAGGTGGCGGATTTGGCCGAGGCCCACTCTTTGAAGATCCATCTGGACGGAGCGCGGCTTTTTAATGCTGCGGTGGCGCTAAATATTGACGTCTCGCTCCTGGTTCAGCATGTGGATTCTGTCATGTTCTGCCTGTCGAAGGGGTTATCGGCTCCTGTTGGGTCCCTGGTTTGCGGAACCAAAGAGTTCACCCAGAAAACAAGAAAGCTCAGGAAAATGGTGGGCGGAGGCATGCGCCAGGCGGGGCATCTGGCGGCGGCAGGATTGGTGGCTTTGGAGAATCAGATCGAACGATTAAAGACAGATCATCAACTCGCTCAGGAACTGGCCAGGGGCCTGGCAGGTATTTCCGGCGTCGAATTAAATCTGCAAAACGTCAAGACGAACATCATTTTTTTTCAATTGCATCATCCAAAGATGGGTGACCAGGCATTTTTGGAACATCTTGAGGCCAGGGAAATAAAAATTTTGATGATCGAACCCGGTGTCTTTCGCGCCGTCCTGCATAGGGAAATCTCCGAGGATCAGGTCTTAAAAGTATTGGAAGTGTGTCGTTCTTTGCTCGCTGGCTGATGGATGGCTTCAGTTCCCCTTAAGATTTGACTCTGCCTGAACAAACCCTTAGAATGATTCGTTTAGATAGAACCACAACTTAAATTTTGGAGAGTTTTGTGATAACTATAGACTACCAGGACAATTTGGAATTGACGCGACAGGCCTTGGATGTCGTCAAAAGCCGTTTTCTATTGTGCATCCTGATCTCGCAAAGGATTCACCAACTTGAAAAAGGCGCTCAGCCAGCTATTGAAGTCGATCCTGAAGAATATTCTTCTCCAAAAACCTTCTTTACTCTGGCATTACGCGAAATTATTGAAGGAAATATGGACCTTGAACAAACGGATGAAGAGTAAGGTCATTTTTTCTTCCCCGCCAACCCGCTTCAACCAGACTTAATTATCCTTATCAGAACCATAACTTCCCTTTAATGGATAAGGGCATGGACTCTAATCCCTGCCCTGCCTCGTAGCAATCAACCCTGCCTGCTATTTTTCCCGGCTCAAACCAGTAATCCATCAAAGAGGATTCTTTGATTGTTCTAAAAAAACCAAAAAAAAAGCCCGCCTTGCGGCGGGCTTTCTAGTGATGCATTGAAACAATGTTCTAAAGGTAATCCCTGATGAACTTACCCTTTATCAGGCAGGAAATCCCTGATGGCTTTACCTTCTTCGAACATTTTCCGGGTCCTTTTGGTCATCCATACCAACCAGCCCTGCAGGCCGATGAAAACAACAGCCATGATGGGAGGCATATAGTACAAAGAATCCGGCAGAGGGGGTTCCAAGATGGTGTAATACCATGTTGAAATCGCCATGTGCTCATCCTTCTCCTTGTCTCGACCCGCCCATTGCAAGAAGGATACTGGAATGAATTGCTCAGATGGAATCTGAACATCAAACTCCCCTTCAGTGGTCAACTCTCTTTTAAAGAGAATGCTGACTTTTCCTTGTTTGAAAATGGAGTCAACAACCTGAACTTTTGGCTCAGATTCTTTCGCTGCGACCGCGTCAAAACCATGACCGACCGATTCCGTCAAAGTGACCGCAAGCTTATAGCCATCGTCCTTAGGGGCGTTGGTCGCATTGTAGTCCTGTGCCAGAAAAGAGGCTTTCCAGATATCAACCGGCTTTTTGGAATCACCCATAATAAAATAGGGTTTCTCAGCACCGAACAGATCCTGAAGCTTAGCCGGCCATTGTAAGGCCACCGCATCAGGAAATTCAGGATCTGAGGACAAGAAGCGGATGTGGTACTCGACCAGGTAGTAAATCACATTTTTCTCAGCGTTCCATCGGGAAGCGACCCAAAGGTTGTCTGCTTTAGGGTCAAAATTTCGCTTTCCGCGAGTGATCTGACCCGCCATGGCAATGTAATTCTTTCTTGGATTGGTCAGAGTAGCTTCGCCACGCTCGACGATTTTTGGATCGTGATCGGAAGCGGCCCACATGGGGTCGTCAATCTTCTCAGCAATATCGCCTTCCGTATAGAGAGAACTGATCAGAAAATCAGGGACCGGTTTATTGGTCAATCTATCCATTTTCTTCCGGGGACAAAGCGAATTGACGAAAGCTGCCAGCTTCCAACGATCTTCAACCGTGATCTGATCCTTGAAGTTCGGCATCGGTGTACCGTTCAACCCAGTGGAAACCGTGCGAACGATATTGAACGGATCAAAATGGTTGCGCCGACTTCCACGGAAATTCCAGCACTGTTGCCAATCCGCCGCAACGATCGGGAATCCCCAGTCATCTTTCATGGTCGGGTTACCATCGCCTCGGCCTTCTCCGCCGTGACACTCAAAACACTTATTCTTGATGAAAATTGCTTTACCCGCATCGATATCTTCCTGCGGAACACCAAGATGATAAGGTTCTTTTGTTCCCCAGGGGTTGGACCCAAACTCCTGCACGAAGACCTCTTCATCCTCGGCATCATTAAAATCTCGATCCTGAACCAGGGTTTTTATAAATTGAACAACAGCTTCAATTTCAGCCGGGGGCAGGAAACCACCCCAGGCCGGCATCGCCGATCCGGGCAAGCCGTTTGTTACCGTCTTGATCAGATCCGCATCCAAAGGAAGCTCCCCTGAATCTGTAAAGCGAATCTTGAAGGTTCCCTGGATAAAGTTCCTGGGCCGGGTGAACAACCGGTCCGCTGAAGGACCATCGCCGCCGCCTTCAACACCATGACACCAGACACAGCGCTTGTAATAAACCAGCTTGCCTTTCTCCAGCAAATCTTTCTTGACGCCGTCCGGCGCCTGCTGGGCAAAAACGGTTCCAGGCAAACTACAAGCCATCAGTATCAACCCGGCAAACAATATCCGGCTAATTTTTAATCCTACAATCTTATTCATAACACTCGATTCCCTCTGGTTGAAGGTTGTTTGTGTTTATCAGTTAGTTATAAAGTCCTTTGAGTGAAGCTTAATGCGCTCCGCCCGGTTTGCCTTCTTTTTCCCACTGGCCCACATAGGACTCTTCAGTATCAAACGTTCTAGGATGCCATCCTGTGTACCAATATTCGAAAAGGATGATCTTCCACATCTCTTCCGTGCTCAAATGCTCCTCCCACGGAGGCATCGCGGAGGACCAGGGGGTCGATTCATTCGGAAGCCCTGGACCACCCTTGGCCACACGCCAGAAGATGAAAGATTCTCTCAGCATGGCAATGGTTCCGGGATCGATAAAGTTCGCGGGAGTCGGGTTGAACACATGTGAGAACATTCCAATCCCATTCAATTGATCCCCGTGACAATAGTGGCAATTCTGAAAAAATAACGATCCACCCTCAGTCACGTTTTTCATATACTCATTCTTATCAGCATCCAAAAACGGAAAACTGTTTTTATAATTGTCCTGCTCGTCAACCCTATACGGATTTCGGGAAGTTTCCAGAACCCAGGTTTTTCCGTGCACCTTGGTGGTCGCCGGAGGTGCGGGGTGAACCGTCCTGAGCTCAACAGGTTCCTGGAATGTCGGGTAAATGCTCTGGTAGGTCATCCAACCCACCAGCACGGGTAACAGAGCGAACAACACAATCCGGGCAATTTTATATTCGCCGATGATGGTCTTAACAATCGGCGATCTGAATTCCCGGAACGTGTTTGCGTCCTGACTGACATACAAGAAGGTTCCGATCGACCACATCACCATATAAGTGATGAAGAGGGTCCACGGGATGGGCGGATACAGGACATATTTGTAAAAATAAAATCCTAGTACCCATACCATCAACGCTATCAAGGAAACCGGCGGTTTCAAGCGTAGCGTGATGTTGATAAAGATTAAAGTAATCGGTATCAACAGGTAATACACGTATGGGTTCATCACCCAGCTGAATTCCTTGATGTTCATTATCGGGAACACCACATTATGGAACACCAGCATGGTGACGACAAAAACAACGAAGCTTATAAAAGTTTTGTTCATCTTTAACTCCTAGTTATCGTAAACCCTCAAAGGGTATTAACCCTCTGGAGGGGCTTCAGTCTGACTGATAAAATCAACGAGCTTATCCAAGGCCTGCACCGATAGCATTTCTGAAAACGTTGTCGGCATCAAACCATCAGGGTACGCTTCGCCCGCTTCCTCATTAAAGACCACAAAGGCACTAGGATTCAAAATAGACTCCTTGACGTACTCTTTAGTGTTTTTAGCGCTTCCCTTGTAGTTAGGATCTTTCATCCGCGCAGGAGCGTTGGTCTTTTCATGAAGTACCGGCCCAAGAGCACCCATCGCGCCCTCAACACCAGGAATGGTATGACAAAGCGGACAACCCAGGGTATTGATCATATCCTGAATAGGCTCATTTCCGGTCACAAACACCGGCCTTTCCTCGTCCTCGGCAGGAGCTTCTTCAGCAGTAGAACCAGCAGTGGGCAGAGGAACCGTCACATTGGCAAACTCACCTGGAGTGTCCTTGGACTGCAACCAGGCAATGACCGCGTTCAACTCAACCGGAGACAAACTGATCGGCGGTTTGCTGATAACGGGCATCGGACTTTTAGTATCGCCATCATTTCCGTAACCCTTAACAACGTAACAAGTGGGACACATCAACGATTCGCGCAAATAATCCTCACCAATAAAGTCAGGACTACCGGCTCTTCGGTACTCTTCAGGAACCTGATCCGGCGTTCCCTTTACGATTCCAGTCGCCGGCTCTGGATCGCCGATTTTCATCGGATGCGTTTGGTATCTTTCTTCATCCTTCTTTTTCTCACTCCGCTCCTGAACACCGAACAGATTCGGGCAACGACCGATATGGTCGCCAGGATCAAAAGTGTGACAGAGAGGACACTGGCCTTTACCAATGGATTTCTGACCCGCTACCTGCTTGGCGCCAAAAACGATAACTCGGCCCATTTCAACGAATTCCTCCATGGTCAGATCTTCGGAAACCGCCGCCGCTTTCGGGGGCGGATCACTTCTCTGTTGCGGCAACCAGTTGGTGTACCCGGCAAGACAAATGGATACCGTACTCCAGAAGAAAAATGCCCGAATGATCGGAGGCGACTGGTTCTGGATATCCTGACTCTTGAAAAATATGCCCCAAGTCAGCAATATTGCAAGTACCGTCAACACCTGATACTGGAACATAAAGGTGATTTGCTCGCCCTGCACGAGATCAAACATGTGGACCGTTTCGAAGAAACTGATCACGGCAAATACACCAAATATCCCTCCCCACAACTTACCGTTCACCCTTTCATTTTCCCGGCAATGCTGAACCACATTGCCGAAAACATAGAACGCGAACAATGTGTACGCCAAGGTCATGTACGTCCACAAAATATCTGCCTGTTCAGGTAGCATTCCTAACTCCTCTCCTTAAATCCCTAAAATTAAATACTCAAAATTTAATGGCAAGCTTCAGCCACTTTTAAGTAATTACTGTTGCTGTTGCGCTGGAACCGGCACTGCTTCCGGCTCTTGCGCGGCACCTTTCTTGACTGTCAAGCTGGCCACCCAGAAAACAACCACGAATTGTGTCCAGACAAACAGGGTATTGAATGTCAGCATTTTTCCCGCCTCGCCGATGGTCAAGGTATACGCATCAACAGAGTTGTCACGCACAACTTCGGTCACATGCCAGAACAACCGTACGGCTGAGCGGATGTAACCCATCAGGCCCATCAACCAGGTGAACGAAATAGCCAGAAGGAAAATCGCATAGGTTCCCACTTTGGACTGGGTTCCCCACTGAATTTCCCCATAGGATTCCGAATCCTTGAACATGGAAATGTTGATCGCCGTTCCGACGAACAAGGTTGTCAAGGTGGTCGTTACCTGCGGCACTGAGAGACCCACACGTACGTTAGCAGGAAGGAAATAACCATACACACCAAGGAAAATAATGTTGATCGCCGCGCCGATAAAAATCGCGGTGAGCCAGCAGTTTCCGATGGTTTGCCACGGCACGGTTATTTTCTTATTCGCTTTCTGATAAAGCAGAAAACAGAGCACGGTGGTCGTGATCATCAGATTGACCGCCGTGTTTTTAGCCGACATTACCCCGAAGTGACCGACAATGGGATGCTGTGCGCCACCCATCGCTTTCAATTCCGCCGGGGTCATAACGATCGTATGCGGCGTCATCCACATGGTGAAACATACGATCAGCAATAGGATCATGTACTTGGCGTACTTCATATAACGGTGCGCCCCCTTAACACGGGACATTCCGTTATGCAGATACGAATTCGCTCCGAAAAAGAGCAAGCCGATCATAACCGCCTGAATGATGAACAACCATGCCATGATGCCGCCCATCAGGGTGATTCCCATCTGCTGGCGGAAAGCATAAACCTCTTTCATCAGCCAGTAACCTGCGAAAGGCAGAGGAATCAGACCAAAAATACAGATGAACATGGCCACATAACAAACCCAGTCATAATGAGCTCTTTCCTCTTCCGTTTTGGCAGTGAGGTAATGATAGGCCGCATACGCACCAACGATACCGCCACCAAAAACGATGTTTCCGAGGATCCTGTGCACACCAACCGGGTTCCACAATGTGGAATGGATCACGTGCCAGATATTCCCGAGAAACCGTCCCTGCTCATCAATACCACCGGGAGCCTGCATGAAGGTCGCCCAGGAATTGGCCAGGTACATTAGAACGGTACCGATCAGGTTGAGCAGAACAGACAAACTACAATGGATCCATTTCAGAAACGGATCGGCGCTCATCTTGTCCCAACCGTAGTAATAAACATAGAGAACACCACTTTCCGCCAGGAACATGAGAGCATAAACATGCATAACAGGGCGGAAAATTCCGGCCATGTATTTAAAGAATCCCGGAAAGAGTGTAATGAAGGTAAACAAAAGGATACCACCGAGGATGGCGGTCCAGGAATAGGCCGTCAGACTGACCTTCATGAGGTCATGCGCCAGCCGGTCATACTTCGCGGACATAATGGGGTCTTCTTCTTTGGTCCGAATTCCGATGAACTCAATGAGCATACAGAAAATCGGAACCGCAAGAACGAAACTGCCAAAATACAAATGTTGCTGATTTGCCATCCAGAGAATCATCCGACTGGGCGCAAACTCATAATTATTGTAGTCCGACTCGCCCAATTCCGGAGCAGGATGACCGCTCACAGGACCTTTCAAAGGATTGCCTTCCCAGTCCTTATAAAATACGTCCTGGCCCCATTCGATTTCCGGCTCGCCCTCGCCTTCAGCGGCGGCCTCCTCTGCCAGAACTTCCTTGGCAAAGGCCTCTTCCGCAAATGCCTGGCCGGCGTAAGCTTCTTTAGCCATTGCATCGGTCACGAAAGCGGGCATCAGGTAAATGGCAAATGCCATTACCAATGCAAGCGATAATGTTCCGTACCTTCTAGTTTGTTTCCCCAACATGACTTTGACCTCCTTAATAGGATTCATAGAATCCTTCAATAAAAAAAGATTTGGGAAATCTATATGCATTCAAAATTTAAAAAATTTCTTAACCACGTAAAAAAACTAATAAAGGACACAAAATTACCTAAACTCTAAATCTGCCCTCTGAAAAACGCTTTGAAACTGAATCAATTGACCCTTATCGCTTTCCAACAATCCAGCCCACAAAACCCCGCACGCCGGTAACCCTAATATTTTCAATAAAGGAAAGCGGAACCAATTCCCCGCAAATATGGAATCTCCGCTGACACATAAATCCAGAATTTTGAATTATTTACCATAGGCAAAAAACCATGTCAAGGTAAATCGAATTCCTTCGGAATTATTAAAAACACAGACTTTATGCGTCTCAAACCACAACTCATCGAAGCCTTATTTTTACCGCTTCGGCGTGGGCATCCAGATCCTCCATTTCCGCCAAAACCGTCACCGCCCGGGCATTTTTTTTGAGCGCTTTTTCTGAATATCCGATCAGGCTGGTCCGCTTGATAAAATCATAAACTCCCAGTGGCGAAGAAAACCTCGCCGTCCCGCTGGTGGGTAGAACATGGTTCGGCCCGGCGAGATAATCCCCCATGGCCTCCGGAGTGAAATTACCCAGAAAAACCGCACCGGCGTTTGTTACCTTTTTCGCCCAGTCTTCAGGGTTTGCGACCGCTAATTCAAGATGTTCGGACGCGACCCGGTTGGCCAGATCCATGCCATCCTCTAAAGAAGCCACCACAAGCAGGCGGCATTGGCGGTTGAGGGAAGCCTCTATGATAGATGTTCTATCTCGTTGATTTTTCTGCTTTTCCAGCTCTTCCCGAACCGACTGGGCCAGGGTTTCCGAGGGGGTCACCAGAATCGTCACCGCTTCCTCATCGTGTTCGGCCTGAGACAGCAGGTCCGCCGCCACAAAATCCGCCCGGGCGGTGTCATCGGCCAAAATCAGTATTTCGCTGGGACCCGCGATCATATCGATATCAACGACGCCAAACACCATGCGTTTGGCAAGGGCCACATAGATGTTGCCCGGCCCTACAATCTTGTCCACACGGGGAATGGTTGCGGTTCCAAAGGCCATGGCCGCCACTGCCTGAGCGCCCCCCACCTTGAAAATTTCGGAAACTCCGGCAAGATCCGCCGCCACCAGAACGTGCGGGCTGAACTCCCCGTCCGGCGAGGGACTACACATAACAATCCGCTCAACTCCCGCCACCTTTGCGGGAATAGCATTCATCAAAACGGAAGAAGGGTAAGATGCTTTTCCACCGGGAACATAAATCCCGACAATTTCGAGAGGCCGAATCATTTGCCCCAGTAAAACTTCGTCCCTCCTATACTCCCATGATTCCTGCTTCTGGCGCTGATGAAACTCGCGGATGTTCTCTGCCGCAAGCTTGAGGGCATCGACCTCTTCCGGTTTGACCCTGGAGTAGGCCTGCTCAATTTCTTCCGGCGTCACCCGAAATTGCTCCAGGGGAATCTTGTGCCGGTCGAAACGATGGGTATATTCCAGCAGGGCGGAATCGCCTTTCTCACGGACATCCTGCAGGATGTCCCGAACCGTCTCGTCATGATTCATAAAATCCACGTTCGCCCGGTTGACCAGGGCGTCGACGATGGCATCGAAATCACTGTCTGTGTATTTGTAAATTTTCATGAAATTAAATGTCCAACCCTTTTAAAAACTCCCCGGTGGTCCCGATGTCTTCCAGACCCGCTTCGGCGATCAATTCCAGGTGAGTCTTCAGAAATTTCAAATCCTCTTCCCTATCCACGTCGTACCAGGGAGGAAGCAGTTTGAGAGAGCTTCCGGTTTTCTTGACACGTTCCAGGGTTTGCCGCAAAACCTTCTCCGATCCCCAGTCAACCCTTCCAGAAAACACATCCATGGTCTTCTCACGCATGGCAATCAAATAATAGCCGCCGTCCGTGCTTGGACCGATCGCCAAATCCTTTTCAGAATCCAATGCCTCCTCGATATAGGCGACTGGCAAAGAGGGGCTGTCCGAACCAATGATGGCAACCTGTTCATACCCTTCATCAAACCGCGCCTGAAAGGCATTGAGCATCTTCTCGCCCAAATCCGCCCCCTCCTGTAAAAACACCTGCGGGGAGGACTCTCTGTGAGCGCTCATGCAGGAAAAATAACCCGATGAATCGGAAGGAGTGATCCCAACGAATCGGTCGGCATCGCTGACCTTGCAAATTTTCTCTATACTGTCGTTTAAAAAACGCGTGTACAGTTCAAGAATCAATTCCTCTCTCAGGAAGGGAGTCAATCGGGTTTTTACTTTGCCTGCCACCGGGTCACGAGCGAAAAGGATGATAGCTTTTGTTTGTCTTTTTGTCATATAAATCTTTTAAAAGGGAGCGGCCCGGCGATTGCGTGGTTTTTATAATGAATGGAGGCGACAATGGAATTGACTCGCTCTTAAAAACCCCATAAAATTCAAACTTGTTTTAACCACAACTTCAATGGAGACACATTATTCTTTACGATTGGGACGTCGCAATATTCACATGGGTCAATTCGCATTTTCGATATCCCATAGTAGAGAAGTTTATGTCATTCATCACGATCAAACAAAATTTTATTGTCCCAGGGGCGATTCTGTTGGTCCTGGTCCTCTGTTTTTTTAAAAAGCGCGGGCTGGCCTTCATCATTGCCACTGCGGCCTTTGTGGGTTTGAACGATTTCATCAGTCACAATTTTATAAAAGAATTCGTGGCCCGGGACCGGCCCTGCCACACCCTTCCCGATTTTCAACACATCACCAACTGTTCCAACAGTTTCTCGTTTCCATCCAATCACGCCAGTAATTTGTTCACTGCGGCCACCGTGACGGGTCTGTGTTTCCGGAAATTTGCGTTCATCGCCTACACCTGCGCCCTCCTGGTCGGCTATTCCAGAGTGTACCTTGGGGTCCACTACCCCTCCGATGTCGTGGGAGGGGCGCTGTGTGGTATTGTGATGGGCATGCTGGGATACCTGTTTTACAAAAAGATCCACAAGTTATTGAAGGCTTGAAATCGAACTTATAAATGGACGAGGCGCAAAAAAAGTTTTTACTCATCAAGGTGAGTTCGCTGGGCGACGTGCTCCATGCCCTTCCCGCTCTGGCCCTGCTACGCGCCAATCATCCGTCCGCCTTCATCGCCTGGCTGGTGGAAGAGCCTTATAAGGGCCTGCTGTACAACAATCCCGATATCGATGAAGTCATAACCATCCGAACCCGCTATTGGCGCAAAAACTGGACTTTGAAAACTTTAAGCGAAATCAGGGATGCCATCGCCCGGTTGCGCAAGCACAGGTTCGATGTCGCGTTCGACCTGCAGGGGCTGATAAAAACAGGATTGATCGCCTTTCTTTCGGGAGCCGCTCTACGCCTCGGTCTCAACCGAAAAAACTGCCGGGAACCATTGAACGCTCTGTTCACCAACAAAAAAGCGTCTTTTGTCGGCAAGGGCACAAACATAGTGGATATCAACCTCAACCTGATCCGCCTGGCGGGAGGCGACGAGCCGGTGCCTCAACCGCATCGTCTGGAGGTTCCCGAAGAAATCCAGGTTAAAGTGGATGGTTTTTTCAGGGAAAACCCCGCCCTGTCAGCAAAACCGATCGTGGCCATCAACCCCGGAGCCGGCTTTCCCACCAAGTTGTGGAAGATGGATCGGTTCGCCAATCTGGCGGACCGCATTGCCAGGGAACAGGGACTTAATATATTATTGGCCTGGGGCCCCGATGAAAAACCAATGGCCGAAAAAATCGCGGACCTGATGACGGAAAAATCCTGGATCGCTCCAAAGACTTCTATCCAGGAGTCCATTGCTCTATTTCGGCCCGCCGTCTTGATGATAAGTTGCGACTCCGGCCCGCTCCACCTTTGCGCCGCGATGGGCATCCCCACCGTCTCTATCTTTGGTCCCACCGACCCTGCCAGAAACGGGCCTTACGGGTCCAACCATCAGGTGGTCTGCAAGGAACAGCCTTGCAGTTTCTGCTGGAAAAAATCCTGCGGCATCGAGACGCACGATTGCATGGAACAGATTGAGGTGGATGAGGTGTTTCAGGCGGTGAAAAACAGTGTCTCAAAATTTGGCAACATGACCACTTTCCAGTGAACTATCAGCTTTTAAAATGAGGTGAACTATGGCAATTGATAAAGAGTTACTCGAAATTCTGGTGTGTCCGAAGTGCAAGGGCGACCTTGTGATCACTCCTGAAGAAGATGGAATCGTTTGCGACGCCTGCAAATTGAAATACCCCATCAAAGAGGACATTCCCATCATGCTGGTTGACGAGGCGATTCATATGGACTGAGGGCGGTCATCCTCGTTGACGCTGGGAATGCACAAATCCCCCCCTACCCCCTTAGGGGAAGAGGGAGCACCCGGTCCCCCCTTTTTAAAGGGGGTTATGGGGATTTATTTGAGAACTCTTTTCCGCAAAAACCAATGCTATCCTCACAATAGACAATTTCCTTTTTCAAATACCTTCTTATGCAAAGCTATCGTAGTTACACCGGATAAATTTCATGGGCGAACTTTCAAGAGAAATAGAAAAATGTGCCAAAGATGTCCTGTGGGGCGTGTTGAGGTTTTTCTATGCAAGCAGACGGCCTTTTGAGCCACCACTTGATTTAGAGAGCGTGAAATCCGTTTTGATCGTGCGCCCCGACCGGCTGGGGGATGTGGTCCTTTCATTGCCCGTATACGAGTCCCTGAAGTTATCCCTTCCCGGCGTCAGGGTGACCGCGCTGATCGATAAATCCAACGCAGGACTCCTGGCAAACAACCCTCATATCGATGAGGTTTTGCTCTGGAATCGGCAACGTCCTTTAGAAACTTTACGCCGTCTGCAACGGACAAAATTTGATCTGGCGTTCACCTTGAATAAATCCTTCAGCGCCACGGCTTCGTTTTTCACTCTGGTATCCGGGGCCGCCTGCCGGGTCGGGTACAAGCATCGCCAGAATGCCTGGATGCACGAAATTCAGGTGGCCATCGAAAAGGAACCCAGGCACGAAATCGAAAATAATTTGGAGCTGTTAAAAGCGGCCAGTTTGCGAAAGATCGCGCAGAATCCTGAATTGGTTTTCAATAAAAAGGAATTTGAAAAAATCAATGCCCTGCTAGACGCAAAAAACCGGCATCCCGACCGTCCGCTGGTGCTCATCAAACCGGGAACCCGGGTCCCGGAATGGGGATGGCGGCTGGATAAATTTCAAGCGGTGATTGAACATCTGTTAAAAACGGAAGCGGCGGAAGTCTTTCTCGTCAGCGGACCGGGTGAGGAAAGCATGAACGATCAATTCATCCACGGTATGGAGCGGCCCCCTGTACGCCTGCCTTCCCTGTCGATCAGGGAACTGGCCCTGCTGATTAAAAAAAGTGATCTTCTGTTCTGCAACCACACCGGAATCATGCACCTGGCAAGCGCCGTTCAAACGCCTGTTCTGGCGATTTTTAAACATGGGGAAATCGCGCGCTGGGGGCCGTATAATACCACCAGCATTATTCTGGAAGAGAGGAACTCGGATTCTTTGTCACCGGAAACTGCTATTGAATCCATCGACAAACTATTGAAACGTTAAAATACCCAATCGAGGAAAAATATTTCATGAACGAAAATTCCCGTATAACAGAAAACAAGGAATCGTCCAAGGTCGCCACGAGCGGGCTTATTTTTAACGAGCCAGTGGTTTTTGATCTCGGGTCACCCGGCAGGAAGGCCTATTCTCTTCCCGAATGCGACGTGCCGGAAGTGGAAATTGAAACTTTACTCCCACCGGACGAGATCCGCGGCCCGATCGAAGACTTGCCGGAATTGAGCGAACTCGACGTGGTGCGGCACTTCACTCGTCTGTCGCAATGGAATTTCAGCATCGACACCAATTTTTATCCGCTGGGTTCCTGCACCATGAAGTACAACCCGAAAATAAATGAAAACATGGCCCGGCTTCCGGGATTCAGCCAGCACCACCCGTACACGCCGGAAGCATTATCCCAGGGCAGTCTGCAAGTTCTGTTCGACCTGCAGGAGTGCCTGAAAGAAATCAGCGGCATGCCACATGTGAGCCTGCAACCCGCCGCCGGAGCGCAGGGCGAGTTCGCGGGAATGCTGATGATTCATGATTATCTCGCCGCCCAGGGCAACCCGCGCAAAAAAGTCCTGCTCCCGGATTCGGCTCACGGGACCAACCCCGCAAGCTCTGCGCTTTGCGGTTACACGGCGATTCAGATTCCCTCGAACCAGGACGGGTTGATCGACATCGAACGACTGGAACAGTTGATGGACGAAGACACGGCGGCGATCATGCTGACCAACCCCAACACGCTCGGCATGTTCGAGAAGGACATCCTCAGGATCACCGACATCGTGCACAAAAAAGGCGGGCTGGTGTATTGTGATGGCGCCAACTTAAACGCCGTTATGGGCATCGTCAAAATGGGCGAAATGGGCATCGACGTTCTGCACTTCAACCTGCACAAAACATTTTCCACCCCGCATGGCGGCGGCGGACCCGGCGCGGGACCGGTCGGTGTGCAGGAGAAACTGGAACCGTTTCTCCCGACTCCGGTGATCGAGAAAAAAGGTTCTCAATATCACATGAACACGGACCGGCCCCAGAGCATCGGAAAACTAAAAATATTTTACGGCAATTTCGGCATACTGCTCCGCGCCTATGCTTACATCCGCACACTGGGACCGGAGGGTATCAAGGAAGCCGCCGAGTCGGCGGTCTTAAACGCCAACTACATCAAATCGCAATTGAAAGATGTTTATCATCTCCCCTACCCCGGACCGAGCCTGCACGAATGTGTGTTCAACGATAAAAATCAGGCCGGATCAAAAGTCACCACCATGGACATCGCCAAGGCCCTCATCGATCATGGCTTTCATCCGCCGACGGTTTATTTCCCGCTGATCGTAAAAGCCGCGTTGATGGTGGAACCCACGGAAACCGAATCGAAAGAAACGCTGGACCAGTTCATCCAGGCCATGAAGGACATCGCCGAACAGGCGAAAGACGACCCCGACGCCGTGCACGACTCGCCCAAAATGCCCAAAGTGTCCCGCCCCGACGAAGCCCACGCCGCAAGGCATCCCAGGTTGAGGTGGAGGAAGAAAAGCTAAGGATTCACCGCAAAGACGCAGAGGACGCAAAGAAAACCATTAAGGCTTTAAGCCCATTAGAGATGATTTAACATGAAGTCAATTGACCTATTGAAAAATGAAGTCATAAATAAACAACTAAGTTTAGAAAAAGCTCAAAATATTGAAAAACAAGTTTTAGACAATAGAGACCTTCAATATGGACAAACAGAACACAGCAAATTTTTCTACGAATTCAGGCCACTTGTTAAGATAGGTGAAAATCATAAAAAAGAAACAAACCCGATAATCATTAAGCTTAGTAATAACGCAACCCCGTACGATGGCCTAATTTTCATGAAAAGCACCGAGCAAAAGATCGAATTCACTAGAGCGTTTGAAACAGACGGGAAAAATGAACACATGCGAATGAAGCATCTCAAGGAGAAGGGCCGGGCTCCTGCTTCCGGGAAAATGGATTTCCAGGAAAGTTGGGGGGAAGATGGAAAACGAGTTACTGAATTTGGAGAAAATGAAACTAACGCTCGTGAAGTTAACTGTCCTGAACAATATAAAAGAATTGCTGATTCTCTGGGACAAGCTTATTACAATAAATTAGAAAAAATAGATCAATATAGATACCCCCGGCTAAAGCCGGGGTTCTTTGGTTTCGCCGCCGCTTGGCGGCATTACAGCTTCTCACGGAGCTGACCTTCATCCTGGCGTCCTTGATATTCCACATATCTCTTGATCGTCTCTTCATCAACGCCCAC
>JAJDAZ010000065.1 GCA_029261595.1 Nitrospinaceae bacterium
GATTTATCATTACACTCTCAAACTAAGTTGAATGCCGTGGCCCGACAGTTAAATGAGCGGCCACGTAAAACATTAAAATTTGAGACACCAGCTAAACGTTTTAACGCATGGGTTGCATCGACCACTTGAGACCGCCGTCGAATCCGGTCATTCGAGATCTGACATTGTCTGTCAAATTAAGATTGAGTCACTACAAATCAGGACGCAAAAAGCGCGTCTACAAAGGCTTTGGGGTCAAATTCCTGCAAATCATCGGCTTTTTCTCCGATGCCTATATAACGCACCGGCAATTTCAATTCGCGGGTGATATTCAACAGAACCCCGCCTTTACTGGTTCCATCCAGTTTGGTCATGACCAGGCCGTCGATTTCCATCGCCTCGTGGAATAATTTTGCCTGGGAAACGCTGTTTTGCCCGATCGTCGCATCCAGCACCAGAAGGGTTTCGTGAGGAGCGCCGGGAAGCAGTTTGCCGATCACCCGTTTCACTTTTTTTAACTCCTCCATCAAATTGGTATTGGTCTGCAATCTCCCGGCGGTATCAATGAGAGCCACATCCATTTGACGCGCCACCGCGGCCTGTACCGCGTCAAACGCGACAGCCGAGGGGTCGGCCCCGCTTTTTTGATGGATACAGGGAACGCCCACCCGATCGGCCCAGATCAACATCTGCTCAATGGCGGCGGCCCGAAAGGTATCGCCCGCACCCAAAAGGACATTCTTGCCCTCATTCTTCCATTTTTGCGTCAATTTACCGATGGTGGTGGTCTTGCCGGAACCGTTCACCCCAATAACAAGGACAACGTGGGGTTTTTCCGGGGCCTCCTGGGCATTGCCCTGGTGTTCATTCAGGATATCGACCATCAATTGCTTCAGGTTTTCCAGAACATCCTCTTTATTACGGATGCGACCCTTGGCCACTTCTTGCTTCAAGGCTTCCAGAATATATTGCGCCGTCGGAACACCCACATCCGCCATGATCAACGCCTCTTCCAGTTCATCTAGATGTTCGGGCTCCACCTTGGCCAGGCCATGCACCACATTATCCAGGCCCCCGGCCAGAGAATTCCGGGTTTTCGCCAGCCCGGACTTCAAACGGGAAAAAAAGCCTGACTTTTTCTCCTCGACCACCTCTTCAGCGTCTTCGGTATCGCCCATCAATTTCACTCCCACCCAGTGCTTCGCCGGACTGATTTATTATTTTCAACAAGCTATTGAGAAATCCTGGATTTACCAAAAACCCGGATATCATTGCGAAACGGAGAATTATCCGGCCGCAACTTGCAGCCCCCGCTTTCCATTTGTTTCAACCGATTATACTTACAAGTTGAGGATAGGTTGTCAAGGTGAAACAAATACTCTCCCCCCTGATAAAAATAATTTGCGAGAGAGAGTTCCGGTAGATCGGTTGCCCCTCAATCCAATCAGAAAAAATCAAACAAAATTGAATAGTTAAGACAATTATACCGTATCCCTTTTTAAGTTTTGACCGGCCACGCCCTCGTTAAAGTTTTAATATAAAATATCCGCTAGGGTAATTAGAGGGATTATTTTCGATATTTGCCACACCCGAAAACCACCGCTTTTTGAGGATTTCGATGAAAGTCGCCGTATGTAATTCTGTTGGCATTGATGCCGACGGTTATGCCATGATCCACTCGCCCAGTCGATGGACCAATAGCACGAAAGATTTAAATATATTTACCTATTATCCGTGGCAGTTGGCCTATTGCTCGTCCATCCTCAAAAGAGACACCGACCACGAAGTCCGGTTTTTCGACGGTTGCCTGGACAAGCTGGATCATCAGGCCTTTGTGGACAAAATTTCCGAGTTCGGCCCCGACTTCCTCGTCATGGACTGCGCCACGCGCACCATCGAGGCGGACAGCCGCTTCGCCAAAGAAGTGAAACAGCGCTTCGGCACCAAACTGATCTTCTGCGGCCCGCACCCCACGACGTTTCCGGAGGAAGTCAGCCAATACGCGGATTACGTGGTTCTGCGCGAATATGAGCTTGTGGTGCTGGACATTTTACAGGGCAAAGACCGGAATGGAATTCAGGGGCTGTACCCCAACACCAGCCTGCGCCCACCGCTCGACGTCAACGACCTGCCGTTTCCGGAGGACGACGATGTGTCCCGCCTGGACTACGGCATGCCCGGCGAGCCTTCCAGCGAGTATCTCGAAATTCAGGCCTACGCCTCGCGCGGATGCCCGTTGTCCTGCACCTTTTGCGTGTGCGGCAACATATCCTACAAACATCCCAACTGGCGCCCGAGAAACCCGGAAAATGTCGTTCTGGAACTGCAAACTTTAAAAGCCAAGTATCCCCAGTTGGAAGGCATCTTCTTTGATGAAGAAGTCCACAACGGGAGCAAAAAATACATCCTCGATTTGACCCAGGCCATCCGTGAAAACGGCCTGGACGACTTGAAATACGACGTGATGTGCGGGCAGTGGCCAATGGACGAAGAAGTGCTGGACGCGATGAAAGGCGCGGGCTATTACATGGTGCGGCTCGGCATCGAAACCGCCGGCGAACCTGCGGCCCAGGGCATGCAGTTGATGAAAAAATTCAACCCCGCAAGGCTCAAGCAATTGATGACGCACGGGACCAACATCGGCCTCAAGTTTTACGGCACCTTCACGTTCGGCGGCGAAGGTTCCACCGATGATTGCGACAAGAAAACCATCGACATGATCCATGACTTTCTGGAGAACGACCTGCTCTGGCGGTTTCAGCTTTCCATCAGCACGCCCCAGCCGGGAACGCCGTTTTTCAACCGCATGAAAGCCCAGGGATACCTGCGGGATCTCGACTGGAAACACTTCGACGGCGGCAACCACTGCGTAGTGGACCGTCCGGATTATCCGCCGGAACAGGTCATGAAAAATTTCCGCGCGGCGGAGGAGCTCTATGAGGTCGGGTTCAACAAGCGTTATTCGCAAACCGCTCAGGACAACTTCACCGCTATTTCCCTTCAGTCGTCCGACGATATCCTGGTATTTCGCAGTTCCCGTATGAAGCAGGTGAACGATGTGGTCGGCTCTCTCAGCAACCAGTTTTCACGCAACCGGATCACCACTCTCGCCCAGCCAACCGTAAAAGATGAATTGCGGAAGAATCCCAATATTAACGAAGTATTGGTGTATGAGAACGGACATTTTAAAAATACGTCCTTTCCCTCCGGTTTGATGAAAACCTTGCAGAAACGAAAATTTTCTATGGGTGTCATTCCCTACAACAATATTTCAGGGAACGGTTACGCCGATGTAAAAGCCATCGCCAACCGGATCGGGATCGAAAAGCTGGTCGCGGTCAATATCGAGGGCAAGGTGTTTGATCTCGACAACCCCGGCGATCATGGACGATCGCATATTTAATAGGTTGCTTAAAAATAGTTTTAAGAACTGATTACCATTTAAAATCGGTTAACCTGCTCTCATGCTTCGACAAGCTCAGCATGACAAGAGAATGTTTTTTACGTTTTACTTCTGTCACCCTGAGCCTGTCGAAGGGTGAATAAGAAATAAATCGAGATAGACTTAGAAAATAATATGATCGTCGGCTTTTTCAGCAACTTGTTATTTTAAACTTTATGAAACCATCGCAAAACGTGAAAAACATTCTGGTCATTCGTTCCGCCACGCGGATTCTCAACCAGACCCTGACCGCTCTTAAAAAGGAGTTTCCCGACGCTAAAATCACGGTACTTGCGCCCCAGTCGGTGGAAAACGTGGTCGCAGAAGACCCGTTGATAGACGAAGTGCTGACCATCGGCGCAGGGAGTCGAATGAGCGTTCTCAGTTATGGCAGACGACCCCTTGAGGTTTTGCGGGCAAAAAAATTCGATCTCGCGGTTTCGCTTTATAACATCGATCATGGATTGGGCTATTCCAATATCGACCGCCTCGCCTGGGCGTCCAACGCAAAATCGATTCGCGGCTACAACGCGCGCGGCACTTATGTCGAATTGAACGGCAAATCGATCTTTAAAAAATCGATCCTCGAAAAAACCACACTTTTCTGGGTGGTCCTCAATTATCTGGCCACGGGCGTATTGTTCTTTTTCATCACCCTGGGGCTGGTCGGCGAATGGTGCCTTAGAAAATTATTATCGCCACAGAAAAAACCAGCGGAAACCCTCATCACCCGCAAAAAGAAAATCATCCGCGAGACCCAGCCCGCAGGCGAAGTCGCGGAAGTCCTGACGCAAGTTTAAAGCCATCATGAAAATCGTCGTCGCAAATTCCGTGGGAGTCGATGCCAACGGCTACCACATGGTGCACGTTCCTTCCCGATGGTCGCTGGGCATCAAAAATTTTACCAACTGCGGATATTATCCCTGGCAGTTGGCCTACACCTCCTCCCTGCTCAAGCGCGAAACCGATCATCAGATAAAGTTTCTCGACGGTGTTCTCAAAGGCTGGGACTTTAAAACCTATTTCTCCAAGCTGAAAGTAATACGCCCCGACTGGCTCGTCATGGAAAGCTCCTCCCGGACCATTGATGAAGACCTGCGCTTAGCATCAGCGGCAAAAAAAGCCTTCGGCACAAAATTGATCTTCACCGGCCAGCACCCGATGGCAGAACCTCAAGAAGTCCTGAAAACAGTGGACTATGTTTGTATAGGCGAGTACGAATACGCCGTCCTCGAATTGATTCAGGGCGTGAATCCCAAACACATCTCAGGCGTGTACCCAAACGATAGAAGCCGCCTGCTGGATGTCGATACCCTGCCCTACCCGGAAGACGAGGACATCCGCCGAATCGATTACCACGAGCCCAACTGCCGTTACCGGCAGATCCAGATGTACGCCTCACGCGGATGCCCGCGCCGGTGCAACTTCTGCGCGGCGGCGACCCTGTATTACGACGAACTCAACTGGCGACCCAGAAATGTGGACGATGTGGTCAAAGAAATCCGTCAGCTCAAGGAAAAATACCCGGAAATGGAAGGCGTATTTTTCGATGAAGAAGTGCACAACATCAAAAAGAGTTTCAACATCGCGCTCGCCAAAGCCATTCGCGCTGGCGGCCTGGATCACCTGAAATACGAAGCGCTGTGCGAATACGTTTCTCTCGATGAAGAGGCTCTGCTTGAAATGCGCAAGGCCGGGTACTACAAAATCCGCTTCGGCATCGAAACCGCAAGCGACGTGATTGCCGAAAAAATGACCCTGGGCAAAAAACACGCCCCCGACAAACTACGGTCGATTTTAAAATTCGGCAAGGGTATTGGGTTTGTGTTCTACGCCACCTTCAGCTTGGGCGGGCTTGGCTCCAACCAGGAGGAAGACCAAAAGACAGTGGAACTAATTTATGAGCTGACCAGGCAGGGATTGCTGGACGAAGTGCAGGTTTCCATCAACACGCCGCAACCCGGAACGGATTTTTATAATACCTGTGTGGAGAATTCGTATCTGAAAACGGGCGTGGAATGGCAGGACTTCGACGGCAACGGTCATGTGGTGGTGGATTATCCGAACTACCCGGCCAAAGATATTCAAAAAATGTTCAATAAAGCGCTGGACGCTTTTGACCGGGGGAAAAGTGTGGCGAACGCCTCCCGGTTTCTCGACACCGCCAGAAAATCATCCGCAATCATTCCTGAACACTCCCGTGTGCTCATCTTAAGAAGCGCCCGGCAATGGATGATCCACCTGATCCTGCAATCCCTCGATCATTTGCCGAATGTCACCCTCGATCTGCTCGGTCAGGACGCGGTGATGGACGATTTTCACGGAACCCCACAGGTCAACAATTTATACACCTACGGGCAGGGCTTCTTTTCCGCCGACACCTTCCCCCCGAAACTCGCCGATCAACTCCGAGCCAATGAGTATGACGTTATCCTCGTCCCGCTAGCCAACAACCACCTGGACGGCTACCAGAACGTTCTGGACGTGGCGGAACTCCTCCATCCCAAACAACTCCTCGGCGTCTACCCTGAAGGTCATTTAAAAAAAATAGTCACACTCTCCCCGAAAAACAAAATCATCTGCAATACCACGTTGTAAAAAGGGGGGGGTTTTTGCACGTCATTGCGAGGAGCGTTAGCGACGAAGCAATCCAGAGACCCTGGATCGCCGCACCGCTTGTAGCGGCTCGCGATGACGGGATAGACAGTTTTCATTTTGCACTGGCGGGGCATGGGAATGGCTAGGCTTTAGGGTCCTTATTTGCGATAAGTGACATTTGCATTTACAGATCGGTTTCTCGGTTGCGATATTTTAACAGATTTTACACAGCTTGTTTTTCCTCCTTTTCTGAGTTTTCAAAGACGTATTTTTGATAAAGTATTTTTCCATCCTGGAAGGT
>JAJDAZ010000066.1 GCA_029261595.1 Nitrospinaceae bacterium
CTTTCTTTTGATAACGTATTGAGACTGAGTCATTGGTTTCTCCTTTAATGATTAAGATTCGATAACTTATCTTAACCGAGAAACCATGACTCTTCACTCCAGCGAGTCTTTACCTGTAAACGCTTTTCTCTACTTATCCACCTTATTTTTTGATTCGGTCTTTAGATCTCCATTATTCTTCCGAGTTTTATCCTCCATAGCGCCAATAAAAATTCAACCCTAAGTTAATGACAGCGATCAAAATGGCAATTATTATTGCCCACTTGCCAATACTAATTGCTTTCTTCCTATCTCGTTTTTGATCCTCTGATTCACCTCCAGAACCTTGTCACCTAGCCATTTTTTTTCTCGTTTTCATCCCTTCTCTCGATACCTTCCAAGGACTCCGGTGGCAAAGAATCATAGAGTTTATTTACATGCTTTTCCTGGGTGATCATAACTTCAGCTATTAAATTAACGAGACCAAATAAGGCGTTTACGATTTCCTGATTATCCCTTAAATCTATCTTTCCAGGATGCACTGCATTATTTCCTATCACTCGGACAGTGTCTAAGGCCTTCTGAATCTTTTTAGAAAGTCCTTTTTCAACTAATTGGCCGATTGCCTTATCCAAGTCTCTTATTTTCGTCTTTAAAAGATCCTCGCAGAGTTTTTGGATCGTTAGTCTCAAAAGGGCCGCCGATCCGCGAGGTGAATTAAAGGAGATAGAACGGGCTTCCTCAAAATCCACTTTACAATCATCAGGTAAATCAGGATTTGGTAAGATCGTTGCTTGAATAACAGGGAAAACCAATTTTTGATCCGAAATTCGCCAAATTGAGAATTGCAGACATCGTGCACATTTAGAAACACTAAAACCTTGGATTCGGTCAGAACCTATAAGCCTTGAAGTAACAGAAAAAGGAACCTTTTGCTGAAGATATGCGAGATCGCCCCATAATTGTTGCGCAAAAACGCCACAACCTTGGAAAGGGCAATGAAAACGATCACTAGCATAAGTTGGGGGGAAATATTCAGTCATATTTTAAAAATTCCTAATAATCAATTCGGATTTTTTACGGACGGAGGGTGGATTATTTTTCATGCCGTAAGGGTCCGAAGGTGGGGCGGATTTTAAACCCCCTATAGAGCCTCCAGACCTAGGTTTTTTTTAGCTTAACACAAATTAGCCTTTCATGGCACTGGAAAGGATCGGAGGGCACTATTTTCAATTCTTCCTTCATAAGGAAAAATAATTAAGTCGTTTTAGGCGAAAGAAACAGAACTAATATTTATCTCCGCTTGAAAGCGACCATGGTGATATCGTCGGATTGCGGGGTGTTTTTGGCGAAGTCCCGGATTTGCTTTTTTAGCTCGGTGATTAAAGGTTTGGGTTTGTAGTCCTGATTTCTTAGAATTTCCTTGACCCGCTTCGTGCCAAAGAGCTTGCCCTTGCTGTTTTTCGCTTCCAGTATCCCGTCTGAAAAAAGACAGACTAAATCCCCCGGTTTCAGCATAAATTGAGTTTGCTCGTAGACCGTGTCCGGAAGAATGCCAAGGGGCGGCCCGCTGGCCGGCACCTCCTGATACACCTTGTTCCCTCCCCGGCACACGAGCACAGGATGGTGTCCCGCATTGGACGCGGACACAACGTCATTTTTCAGATCCAGAAAAACAAACAAGGCGGTGGCGAACATGGTGTGGCGGCGCGACCGTTCAAACAATATTTTGTTGATTTCCGACAACACTCTGGCTGGATCACTCGTGGCGTAAGTCACATTGCGAAAATCACTCATCAGGCGCCCCATGTGCAGGGCGGCGGGAAACCCCTTGCCCGAAACGTCGCCCAGCAAAATCCCCATGTGGTTCTTGTCGAAACAAATAAAATCGTAAAAATCTCCGCCCACCGCTTTGGAGGGAAGCGTTTTTCCCGCAAACAAATATTTTTTATGGGTTGGAACTTTTTCGGGCAAAAAACTTTCCTGCACCGAACGGGAAAACTCAATATCCGTTTCCAGTTTTTGATTCTCCAGCAAAACCTGGTGGTTTTTTGCGTTGAGGATGGCCAGCGCGGCATTGTCGCAGAACACCTGAAACAGTGAAAGATCCTTCCCGGTGAAGGGCGGCGTTCCCTTGCGCCGGATGACGGAGCACGATCCCAGAATTTTTCCTTTTACCTTAATGGCCACGCAGAGGAAAGAACCAAATGGAATTCCGGTGCGCTTTTCGTACTCGCTTATATAGGAGGGGTGATCGTGATAATCCTTCACCAGGATGGCTTTGCCGGTCTTAGCAACCGTTCCATTGATCCCGGCCCCTAACTTCATGCGCTGGAGACCTCCCAGACTTTCTATGAGACTGCCCTTGCCACTGACCGCCAATTGAAAAACCAGATCTCCGCGTTCCTCATCGAGCAGGGCCAGCGCGGCAATTTCAGCATGCATCACTTGTTTGGCAGTACTCATGATTTTTTTTAAGAGCCGCTCCAGGTCCAACTGGGTGTTGACCAGCGAGGTCACGTTCAACACCGTTTCCAGTTGAGAAACCCGTTGGCGGCATTGGGCCAGTTTTTGATGAGAATCTGTTTTAATTTTCATAGCCATTTTCGCCCGGCTGAATCGTTGGGAAATCGCTTCACCCAGGTTGAGTGCATCGAGTATTCAAACATGATTCCGGAGCATGAGTTCCTTTGGATGCGGGCTCAAATAAACCTGGTCCTGCAAATACTCTATTTTAAATTTTTGGACATAATGTCGAATCAGGGTGAGCGGCACCACCAGCGGAATTCGTTCCCGACGATAGTCTTCGATGGTTGCAAGGATATCTTTTTTTTCCTCAGCGGAAAGTAATTTTTTTAAAAACCCCATCATGTGCAATAACACGTCGGTGTTTTTTTTCGGGGTTGATTTAAGGGCCAGAGCTTCCATGAAAGTAGACACATAGGAATGCATCACCTTGCTCCAATCGTTTCTCTTCGTCTCCGCCACGACCCGTCCCAACGCCTGGTAATGCTTCCTGCTGTGGGCAAGAAGCAGAAATTTGTGCCGGGTGTGAAAATGGACCAATGCTGCAGGGCTTGCGCGCTTATTTAAAAGGCTCGTTTGCAGGCGATGGAAGCTGAATACGCGAACAATAAAATTTTCACAAATCCCGGGGTCGTTCAGCCTGCCTTCATCCTCAACCGGTATCCAGGGAAATTTTTTAAGGAATGCGTCGGCGAACACACCGTTCCCATGCCTCACCCTGCCACTACCGATTTCAGAATAAACAGGCACCCGCCCCAAACCGCAGGAAGGAGATTTGCTTTTAAAAATATATCCGGAAAGGTCGTCTTTAGTCAGTTGGTCGATACGGCCCTTGGTATAACGGCGCATCTCTTTAGTCCAGTCGGTCCTGGTTCTCCTGCTGACCATTCGCGGCTGATCCAGTGTTCCATAAAGGGCCACCGTCTCTCTGGGAATTCCCATTCCCACCTCAACCTCGGGGCAAACCGGAACGTAATCAAAATACCCGGCCAGGACCTCGCCGACAAATCGATCCTGCTTGTGCTCCCCGTTCCACCGGACTTTTTCACCCACCAGGCAACTGCTGACGCCGATTCTTATTTTATTGCTCATCTGTCTCATTCCCGATGAAGCCAAATCAATCCACTCATCGATTAAGATGCGAACGGACACCAAAAGCCTTTTTTATTTTTGGCATTCCATTCTTATAATAACGGCTTCAATGTTCCAGCAGAAAAAATATCAAGTCGTTTTAGGCGTATCTGACTTATTGGGATTGGGGTTCACCATATTGCGTTTCATCAGAACGTTTAAGGTGTTCTGGTCGCGGCAGGAAACGGCAAGGTCGATCAGGCCGTCGCCGTTGAAATCACCCGCAACGATTCCCTGTGGGTGTTCTTCGACATGGTGGTAGATGGGCGGGTAGGTGAACGTGCCATCCCCTTTGCCAAGAGAAACGGTGACCGCGTCGTCGGTGGAGTTGGACACGGCGATGTCGGGAATGCCATCGCCTGTAAAATCCGCTGACGCGACAAATTTTGGGAAATTGCCGGAGGCGAAATCTTTGAGTCCTGTGAAAGTTTCGTCCTTGTTATTGATGACGGTGTTCATGGCGTGCAAGGGGTTGCTGGACGTGACCAGATCGCCATAGCCATCGCTGTTGGCGTCGATGTTGACGATGGTCAACGGTTGACTGCCACCTCGGAACAGTTTGGATGGATTGAACTCGCCATCGCCCTTGCCCCAGAGAATCTGAACGCCTTTATTGCCCGACCCGCCGACGGCGACGGCGAGATCCACATGCTGGTCGTGATTGTAATCCCCAATAACTATGCCCGTGGGCTGGCCTTTCATTGGAATACTTTTTGCCGCCTTAAACTGGCCGTTGCCCTTGCCTAGCAGGACCGAGACCTTGTGAAACCGCAACGTGACCGCCAGGTCCGGGAACCCGTCTTCATTGAAATCGCCTGTGGTTAAATTGATCGGGATCTTACCGGCGTCTATCTTGCCTTTGATTTTTTGAAAACCGCCCAGCCGGGTATTCAGGAAGATCTCAATATTCTGGTCGGCGTAATCCAGAATCGCCAGGTCCAGGTATCCGTCCTTATTGAAATCAGCGGCGGCGACGCAGATGGGGTCCCGCCCGGTGGAGAAAACTCTCTGATCTTTAAACGTCCCGTCGCCATTGCCCTTAAAATAGGAAAAAGATTTGTCACCGCTATTGACCACCACTAAATCCAGTTTCTTGTCGCGGTTAAAGTCATCGGCTATCAGAAAAGAAGGTTCCTTTCCCGTTTCAATGGTGAAGGAAAGAACGAAAAGCGGCGGCATCTTTTTCTGGACTTTGGGCTGGGGGCATCCCACCAAAAAAACCGCCAGAAACAGACCGCCTGAAATCAGGTATTTTTTCATTTGAGACAATACGCCGAAACGGCTAAAAAAAAGAAAATCAATGGCTGAGGGAATTTTTTTTGTAGATCGGAGTGAGAATAGCATAGGAAATCTGAAGGAACAAAATTATTCCTTTCAGGCATTTTGGAAGAATATCCTCATTCCCCATAAATTCAAAAGGCATTAAATTTAATTAAATTAGATTGTTTTCTTTGTATTTATGCGGCCTTTGCGCTGGAATAGAAATTAATCATTGTCAAATTCCCTGAGTTTTTGTAAATTCATATCAATCAATGTGAATCCTAATCCTGCTATCCCCACTCTGGGGAAAGTTTCGTTTGGGATATTTTGCAAATGAACCATTTTAAAAAAGGATGGAATAATCGTTATGGCAGCCTCAGCCAACAGAGTTCGAAAAATCCGGGAAGCAAAAATGATGAGCAAGGCGGAACTGGCCCGAAAAGCCGACGTGACCGTTCAGACCATTCATCGAATAGAAAACGGGAACGAATGCCGGATGGACACCAAGCGAAAAATTATCCTGGCCCTTGGCTTTGACCTCGCCAACCGCACGCGGGTGTTTGACGAAGAGGAAGAAGACACCACGGCTTCTTAACGAGCCTCATCAAAAAAGGCTCTCACGGCTGAATGGTGGAGGCCTCGAAAGAAAGTTCTGAGGATGGCGGGCCACCATTTTTTTTCATGGCTTCCTGCTGAAAAGACGACAGCATCCCGGTAAAAATATAATTGTGAAACTTGGCCATGACATTCCAGTACAACTGCCCCCAAAAAGGTTGAGGAATAAAATGCGCCTTGAGAATCAGCTTGGTCCTGTCGGAACCCTGCGGTTTCAATAAAAGCTGAAGCCAGGACAAACCGGGAGATAACATCTCCGCCCGCAATAGAAGTTCCTTGTTCTTGGTCAATTTTTCCACTCTCCAGAAATCGATGGAATCCCCCTCACGCAATTGATTTTCATCCCTTCTCCCGCGGTTGAGGCCCGGCCCCCCCAGCAACCGGTCCACGGCGCCACGAATCTGCCACAGTATATTGCCGTGCACCCATCCATGCTTTCCCCCAAGCCGGCAAATGATGGGGAAAACCACCTCCGGTCGCGCGGAAATTTCAATGGAATGCTCATCCATCACAAAATCAGCGGATTCGTACTGGCTAATCGGTAGAAGATCTGTCATTCGTTCCGGGGGCACGTCACTCCAATGAGAAAATACCCGCGACTGCTCCTCCTTTTTAAGTGCCCACTCCACAGCGGTATTACAATCTATCGGTTCAAAGGGTAAAATCTCGTGAATATCTTTTTCCGAGCAAACCACATCGCTCTTCAAACTGTTGAGCAACATCGAGGTGATGTTGACCGGGACGGAATTGAACAAATGCAACCAGTAAGCATATATCCGGCACAGCCATTTGGTCGGCAGGGGCACCCAGGTCACTTCAAACAAGCGCACATTTTTATTCAGAATTTTCGCGAAACGCTTGATCAGTTCTCTATAGGTAAAAATATCCTGCCCGCCGATCTGGTACACGCGGGTGGACAGGTTTGGCGTTTCAAGCACCCCGACCAGGTATTTGATCACATCCCGGACGGCAATCGGCTGGCATTTTGAATCGAATTCAGGAAGAAACGGAATCCAACGGTTATGCGACACCAGGGATTTCACCAATTCGTAAGAAGCGCTTCCCGTTCCCAGAATCAACGCCGCCCGGAGGCGAATCACCGGAATCGTTCCGCTGGACAAGATACTTCCGACTTCCATCCGGCTTTTTAAATGCTCCGACAGTTTTTCATTCTTATCACCCAGTCCACCGATATAGATAATCCGTTTGACCTTGCACTCCTCAGCCACGTCAATGAAGTTCTGCGCCGCCAGCTTATCCATTTTCGCAAAATCATCATTTTTTGATCGCATGCTGTGAACCAGGTAGTAGGCATATTCCACGTCTTTCAATGCAGGCCGCAACTCCTCTTTGCTGTGGCAATCGGCGTATACCACTTCAATCCTCTCGTGCTCAAGAAGGGCCGGCATGGTCTTGCGGCGAAACATGGAACGAACGAAATAACCCCGGAAAATCAGTTCGGGAATCAGCCGGTGGCCCACATAACCATTGGCCCCAGTCACCAGAACTTTAGTGCCCGCAGGCAAAGGGGTGGTTGGGAGATCATCGCAATAGTGATAATTGACTTTTTCAGGATCCATGTCGCAAATATAAGCCCTTCGCGTTCATTCGCAAGCCATTTGCCAGGAAACCTAAGGAAAATAATTCATTCATTTCTCCCCTTGGCAAAAAAGAACGGATTGTGCCGTTTTTCTTCCCCTACGGTGGTGGACGGCCCATGCCCCGGAAACAGGCGGTAATGATCGGGAAAAGTGAGCAAACGTTCGGTGATGGAGCGAAAGAGCCCCGGCCAGGAAGCGTTGGCGCGCCCCATGGACCCGGCAAAAATTGCGTCCCCGGATACGATGGATTCACCGACCCAAAACGACATTCCGCCCGTCGTGTGCCCCGGCGTGGCCACCGCCTGAATGCGCAGGTTTCCCAACTCGATCATGTCGCCGTCATGAACGGGTCTAAGATCACGGCTACCGGAGGGCTGTGGATCTTCAGGATCGATCCAGGTCGGGCACTGATACTCCCGGTCCAGCAGGCTCAGTCCACCCGCATGATCGGGGTGGGAATGGGTGAGCAGAATTTTTGAGGGCCGGACGTTCAATTCCTGGGCTTTCTTGATAATCGTCTCTGGATTGGCCCCGGTGTCGATGATCGCCGTCGCTTTGGTTTCCCGGCAGGTCAGGAGATAACACGTCACCGGATAGGACCCCATGAGCACGTTCAGGCAAACCAGGTCAAACGGCCCGGGATCGGGAGTGACGGGATCAGGCACCCAGGCTTCATTGGCGACTGCAGATAGAGAGGGACCGTGTAAATCCAGGGCGGATGCTAACTTTTGAATACTGGCATTGTCAGGAATCAGTTCATAATTTTCCATCCGCCGGATTGCGTCCAATGCAATCCCGGCAGACTGAGCCAGATCTTTTTGCGACCAGGATTTACCGTCCCTGGCTTTTTGCAGGATATCCCCCAGTTCGTCTTCCAGTTGCGTCATACGAAGCCCTTCCTTTCTCTCAGGAAAATTATACCTCAGAAGATAAAGAAGGGTCTGAAGGGAAACTATTTTTCGCTCTCGACCGGATTGAGGACAACGCCAGAATCATCTTCCTGCTTTGAAAAATCAGCCGCCGCCAACCAGTAAATCATGCCCACCATGACGCCGCCGCCCACCATATTGCCGGCGGTCACAAACAACTGATTGTGCATGAATCCGGCAAGCGATATTTCCGGCCCGTGCGGAAGGAACATCGCCATGCTCAGCAAACTCTGGTTGGCGATGCTGTGCTCAAACCCGCTGGCGATGAAAGCGAACAGGCACCAGAAAATCATGATCAACTTTGCCGTGTCACTCTCAGTCCTCAAGGAAACCCAGACCGCAAGGCACACCAGCCAGTTACACAAAATTCCGCGAATAAACGCTTCCGTCGCTCCCAGGTTCATTTTCATGGCAGAGGCTTTCAGGATCAATGCCTCGGCGTCAGGCGTCAGACTGCCGGCATTCACTGCCAGCCAGCCGAGAAACGCCGACCCCAAAAAGTTTCCTACATAACATAAGGTGAATAAAATAACGATCGAGCGCACCCCCACTTTTTTGCGCAGTCGCCCGACCGCAAATACCATATTGTTGCCGGTGAACAGCTCAGACCCGGCAAATATCACCAGACTCAAAGCCACGCCAAAACAGGCGCCCATGATGAGTTTGAGATAAGCGCCGTCCCCCGCGGCGGCAATGGGACCGCCGACGGAAAAAATCAGCACAATACCGAACCCCAGATAAATTCCCGCCAATGCGGATAACAGCAGGTAACCCAGAGGAGACTTCAGCATGTACTGGATTTTTTTCTCCGCGATATCGGTGACTTTATGGATCTCTTCTGTAAACATAGAATGAACCTCCTTCTTCTATGACCTGTTTTGATTACCAAAGGGAAATTTAAATAACAGGTGCAGAGGCTTCCCTGCCTGTGCGCCTTAAAACAACCCGTGACAACCTACGGGGAGGGGCTTTTGTTAAACTGGGGAAGAAATGAGCGCTTCCTGCCGGGCCTTTTCTAAGGATGCGGTGGCAACCTTTTTTCGTTTCCTCTGGCCTTTTTTACGATGCATCTTTTCGCGCGTGTGATAGGGAATGACCTGTTCTAAAACCGCAGGCAAAATATCGCACGGCACGTTTTCCATGATCTTGACCGCGAGCTTGGGATCGGGCCCGGCCCGGCCACCGACAAAAACATCCACCGCGTCCACCACCTCGCCCTCCAGTTTGACTCTTTTTCCAAGCAGGCCAATGTCTGCGACCAGATGATTGCCGCATCCTGCCGGGCAACCGGACCAGTGCATGGTGATCGGCGCGGTTTCACCCAGGGTTTCCTCAAGTTTGGATGCAACTTCAAGCGCCCGGTTCTTGGTTTCAATGGCGGCCAGATGGCAATAATCGCTCCCCACGCAACTCACCAGGCCCCGCTTGATGCTGGAGGGATGGTAATCCAATTCTTTAAGAAGCGGCTCCTCTAACAGGTCGCCCAGGTTTTTATCGGAGACGTTGGGCAGGATCAGGGTTTGCGCCGGGGAGATGCGGATTTCACCATTACCGTAGCGTTCCGCCAGTTCCGCCAACTGCTCCAGCTTGTTGCCCATGATGCGGCCCACGGGGATTTTTAATCCGACATAATTCATCGACGGTTGCTTCTGCCGGTAAATGCCGATGTGTTCCGAACTTTTGGTATTCCTTAATTCGTTAGCGGCAGGCGGGAGAGATCGCTTCAACCTTTTTTCAAGTTCCTCACGAAAACGGTCTTCCCCCCACTCGTCTAGCAGAAAGGCCAGGCGGTTCTGCGAGCGGTTCTCGCGGCTTCCATGATCGCGAAATATCAGGATCACCGCCGAACAAACCTCTAATGCCTGTTCAGGCGTAATAAATACATTCAACGAAGAGGCAATGCGGTATCCCCCTGACCCCAGTTTGCCGCCCGCAAGCACGTTGAAACCCAGGACGGTCTCGCCATTTATAATTTTACTGGCGGGAACCAGCGCGAGGTCCTGGGTTTCCGCGTGCACACAGTTGTCGGGACAGCCGGTGATCGCAACGTTGAATTTTCTCGGCAGATTGGAAAATTCGCGGTTTCCAAGAATGTGCTCCGTCAAAGCCTGGACCTCGGGCGATGCGTTCAACAATTCTTTGGGATGAATGCCAGCCACCGGGCACCCCATGATGTTGCGCACATTATCCTGGCCCGTTTGAGCAGATGTCAAACCTGTCATTTCCAGCAGCTCGAACACTTCCGGAATATTTTCGATTTTCAGATGCCGGATCTGAATCTGCTGACGGGTGGTGACGTCGATGACGCCGTTGCCGAACCCTTGCGCGATCTGGGCCAACACCTTTACCTGATAGGAAAAGGTCAGGCCGTTGGGAATCCGCACCCTCAGCATGAAATGCCCCGGTGTGGGAGTCCTCAAAAACAATCCATACCACTTTAAGCGTTGAACATCGTCTTCGCTTATTTCTTCCCATCCCTGCTCTGCGAAGCGGCGAATGTCCTGCTTGATATCCAGACCGTCTTTTTCCAGTTTTATTTGTTCGATCTTGTTCAACGGCGATTCCTCTTAAAAGTTTTGCGAACGATCATGCGCCAAAACCGATAGAGGGTTACAAGTTCCGTGCCAGATCGCAAACATCCCCTAAGCCCTTTGTTTTTATCTGAATGTCCGAAGGAGTTTGGTTGCGGAGAAAATATCTGCTCAAAAATAGACCGGGAAATTTTCGTTCTGCCCAAAAAGGCCTCAAAATCACGGATTTTTCCAGGACCAGAAAGAAACGGAAAAAGGGAGCCTTATGCAAAATTTTGATGCGTCGGTTAATTTACTTCCCCCAATCCCACAATAACCGGATAAAATGATATAAATTATTGTAAAATAAGGGTGTATCTAATCGGCACTGCCGGAGAAAAATTTATGAATGCGACAGCAGTCAGGACTCTGTTGCCATCCAGGAGAGGTTATGGACACAATCGATAAGTCAGAAGCAGGGGTGATGTCGACGGACACAGCCGGAGAGGTTGTGAGCGCCGTCGATAATTCGTTTGGCTTTTTATCAAAAATGGATTTTACCGTTCCGCTCGGCCAGATCATGATGTTCACGTTGCTGGCTTCCTTCTGTCTGATTTTTGGGAAGCACAAGGCAGGACTCATAGCGGCCTACGGGTTTTTATTCTATTGGGTTTTCATTTTGAACCAGGGATTTTTTATGAAACATTTCGAGGCCACCTCCGGAGGTGTATACGTGTACGGCGCCATGGGCATGGTCATGGCCCTGGTGGGTTTTGTAGGATTTCTGAAAAAAACCGAGTGACCTGCTATATTTATTATGACGATTCAGGCAATTGCAATACCGGAAGGTATAATCTCCCAGGTTCCCTGAATCACCCCGGGTCACCTGCATAGCCGATACTCGCCGAAGGCGGCGAACCCCCAGATAAGGCTGACGTGGTGCCACAAACTGCGCTGTTCTGTGCTATCCGTCCGCGAGCAAAAATGGAACCCTCCAATTGATCTCCTCACAACCATTGCGTTAGCCGACTGAAGGTTTTTCTGTGTCGGGCAACAAATCGATAAAGAAATTCGGTCATTACCGCCATCCCCGGGATTTTGCGATACAACCATAAGGGCCAGCCGTGGTTCGGATTGTAGGCCAGAGTCAGGAACACGGCTTCTGCGCCTTCATAAACGGCCCCATCCGGTTGAATCAGCTGTACGGAAGCTTGAAATTTTTCGGGAGAAATATGGGGAAACAGGCCCGCCCCTTCCTGAGAAGGCAGGTAATCGACCCGGCCCCCGGTCACATGGTTCCATCGGGTGATCCAGCGGCGGCAGAAATTGCAATCGCCGTCATAAATGAGAACGGGCTTGTTTTGAGATGCCATGTAAATTTTAAGGTCCAGGAGAAATATCCCAACTCCCTGAACTGCATGTGTTTTGATTGCCTTGGATGAAGCTTGAGGGCTAATTGGAATATTATAACGCTTATCCCCCGGCCATGTGTGTTCACGTTATTATGCCACCGCTATTCCTGCCTTTGGCCGGTTGAGTCCGTATCGGCAACAGGATTTTCCCGAAGAAAATATCTTCTTTATTGCGTTCGATTGATTCGTAAGGTATTTTTCTAGCTTCGTTTAACTTATTTTCTAGCCCAAGCTTAAGGAAGAGCCTGCGCTATTTCAATGACCCCGTCGTTTGCGGCGGGGATTTTTCTTAACGGATTTCGGGACACTCAAAAATGGCTGACTTTACGCGCGAAGAAGTTGAATCGATATTGGCGGATATTGCCGCCGCCCAGGAAGCGGAAGAAGCCGAGGAAGTATTTGAGGAAGAGATTGAGGTTATCGAGGAAGTCGTCGATGATTCCGAAGAATCCGCCGAACAGGACGAGGAGGTAGATGAGCCTTCATCAAAGGAGACGTCTGCTTCTGAAGACGATGCCGGAGAGGATCAGGACGAGGAGGAAGAGGAACCGGAAAAGCTACCCCTGCAAAATTGCGACCTGTCGGGACTGGATTTATCCGACCTTAATTTTTACGGAACCAACCTCAATGAAACCAACCTTACCGGCACCACTCTTTCAAACGCGAACCTTTCAGGTGTGATGCTGGAAAATGCGGTTTTAAAAGGAGCCAACCTGACGGACTCCGATCTCACCGATGCCACCCTGACCGAAGCGAACCTCGTCGAAGCCCAATTGGAGGACGCCAACCTTCAGGGGTCCACGCTTCATAAGGCCAACTTGAGTCAGGCCAATCTGGACCGGGCCAATCTGCGAAAATCCAAGTTTATTGAAGCCGACCTGACCGGGTGCCAATTAAACGGAGCCTCCTTTGAATATGCGGAATTTTCCAGGGCAACACTTCAGGGTGCAAAAATTGTCGAATCGGACTTGAGCCGCAGTAAGTTCAACAGCGCCGACTTGAGCGAGGTGGATTTCACGGATTCCCGCCTCAGCATGGGTATATTTTTTGAGGCCAAACTGGTGAGGGCTAATTTAAACCGGGCAAAGATCAAGGGCGCAAAGCTCGTCGGCGTCGATTTTACAGACGCAATTTTGTCCAGAGCGGATCTCACCAATGCGGATCTCACAGAGGCCAAATTGCATCAGGTGGATCTGACCCGCGCCAACCTCAATGGCGCGATTCTTAGGAGAACGCACCTTGAAAACTCCAACCTCATGGAAGCCAACCTCAACATTGCAGATCTCACAGGGGCGAACCTGGTGAACGTCGTTTTAAATGGCGCAGATCTGGGCAGAATCAAGCTCCACGGCGCCCGGTTGAATGGTGCCAAGCTCGCCAAAGCCAACCTCAAAAAGGCCAAAATGCGCGAGGCGGAACTTCTGGGCGCAGATTTGAGTGGAGCTAACCTCACAGGGGCTGATTTGACCGACGCCAAACTGCAAGGGGCGGACTTGAGCCGGGCTGATCTCACCGAAGCGATTTTGGAAGGAACAGACCTGAAAGAAGCCTTCCTGACCGGGGCGGTGGTCCTGGAAGCGGACCTTTCCCGAGCCAATCTGGAAGGAGCGGATATGGCGGGAGCCCGGTTTTTTAAAGCCAACCTTTCCAAAGCCCTCCTCAAATCGGCCGATCTTCGCCGCGCTGACCTCGAGCATGCGGATTTTTCCGGCGCGGATGCCACCAAGGTCAACTTCACGGGTGCTAAATTAGCGGACGCGAAGTTTACCAAGGCAAACTTGACCGATGCCAATCTCACCGACACGGATGTGACGGACACTGATTTTTCTGAGGCCAGGGGTCACCGACCGTCTGCCTAATTTTCGTTTTTTCAACCCTTCTTTTTCACCCGCAAATAAAACTTTCCCCAGACAGATAATTTCTATTGAAATTTTTCAAAACTAGTTGAATATATTATATATACACTAACGTAACGGTTTGACGTTTAACCTGGCTGAGGCATTTTCTGTCTCAATTTTTATAGGAATATTTTATGACCCGGATTCTATGTATCGCCCTGTTTTTTGCTTTATCCCTCAATATATCCACCTCGGCTCAGGCAAAATCGCTTGAAAAAGAATTAAAGAAAAGCGTCAAGTATCTTGAGAAAGTCCCAGAGGTGAAATGGCTCAAGATTGTTAAAAATAACGTTATTGTCGGATGGAAAGGTTTCCCGTCAAATTTCAATCTGCTCAATACCGAAGCGGCTCTCAAAGGCACAAGAGCCACAGGAAGAGCTGTTAATGTCTGGTCGGTTCGCCACACCCAGAAAAAGTGGATCACCGGAACCCGCCCCTACCTATGCAAAACCACCGCAAAAAACGGCACAGTTAAGAGAACCACCTGTAATTTCTAAAAAAGGAAAGAAACCTCCCTCCACATTTTATTGTTTTGGTTAATTAAAAATTAACCATCAGTCCATTTTTTTTAAAGCCTCCTGAAGCTTTTTGAATCTAAATCATACGTGCGATTTAGTTTCATCGGCTGAATGGAGAATCATGAAAAAAAACGGCACTGAATCGGTTGATTTTTCCGCTTTTGGGAAGGCACAACCTTTGACGCTGGAGCAGGTACTCAGTCTCAGGAATGGCTTGAACATTAGCCGGGGCGAAATCTCAGGGTATCCGGCGCAAATTGTCCTGCCCAATTTCAATGGTAAAAAAGGGACCGTTGTGTGCATGAATTGAGGCATTGGATTTAAATCCGTCCCCTATATAGGCCTTTATGGAAAAACTGGAAGCGGTACAAAAAGTTATGCGGTTCAGTGACGCCGTGCGGGAATGGGTGACGGAGGAACATTCCGTCTATTTTGATGATTTTGACGAGCAAAACGTCGATGACTACGAACCCGGAGGTCATGGCGACCTGGCCGACCAGATCATCGAAAAGGGGATGCGGGAAGCTATCCTCGACGAGGAAGACGTTGAGGAATTTCTATCCTGAAAGGGTCAGGCAGTCTGCAAAAAAACGTTGGCCACATCTTCAAACTGCTGATCGATTTTGTCTTTGATCATGGGCAGATACAGGCTTTCCGGTAGCCCTATGCATTCCCAGGATTTTGGCTCCATGGGAGGGATGAACCTTTCGCCGCTGGACCCCAAATTGAGGGAATAGGCAATAGCATCCGCCAGGTTGACAACCGCCGTTTCTTCAACATGCTTTATGGCTTTTGCAGGGGCGTGGTGGCAGGACACAGCTTCTATAAGCCTTTCCGGAAGATCCCAGGCCGTCAACAATTGCCCGCCCAGTTCCGCGTGATCAAACCCGAAGGCCTCCTGTTCTTCGACATACAAGGGTTTCCCGGAGGCTTCGGCTTTTTTAAAAACTTCCGCGATCTCATCGGGAGCCCGAATGCAGAAAATCAGGCGACCGACATCGTGCAAAAGGCCCGCCACGAAAAACCGTTCCACATTGTATTCACCACTCAAAGCCGCAATGGACCTCGCCGCAAGGCCTGCCGTGATGCTGTGACGCCAGAAAGAATCCATATCAATCAAATCGCGCGGAATTCCCTTGAACTGGTTCATGACGGAGGTCGCCAGCACCAGTTGGGTCAACTGGTCGGTGCCGATGATAGTGAGAGCATGGGTGACGGTTTCAACCTGCGTGGAAAATCCGTAGAACGCGCTATTGACAATTTTGAGGAGCCGGACAGTCAATGCGGGATCGATACTGATAATCTCACCGATGTCGTCAAAGGTACAGTCGGGATCTTCTATGGCCGCATTGAGCTTATAGAAAACCTCCGGCAACGTAGCGAGCTGACTGTCTCCCTGAATCAGTTCGGTAATATTCATTCCGTTCTTTCTTCAACTCCCATACAATCTCAAAGTTGAATCAAATTTACCGGTGAAATATTTTTTGGATGAATCGACTTGGCGTTCAAAGGAAAACTTTCTCGAATGCTTTTATAAAACCGGACCTTAAAAGCTAATAGAAGATAAATCGAGATCAAAGCAGAGTCAAGTTATTATCTTTCATAACGGCAAATATAAAACCGTTCCGATCAGAAATTTTTTTTATCCCCGAGCCAGGTAATTGATTCGCTTTCTCTTCGAACAAATAAAGAGCGAAATATGGTTTTGACGAAAATATAATTGTTTCAGCGAAAATTTTATCGGGTGGTGGGGATATTTCCCAGGGAGGATACCGGAAGGGAACGTTACTCAAGGCAACCCATGACCCGCCGCAAACCTTGCCCGTATTGACATATCTATTTTGGCCTCAACTAGCGGGGAAGAATCCAATCGTGGATAATCAACTTCCGGATTCAGGAGGGACCCCGCTCACTTTCAGGGGTATGAAGAAACGTTTAAAAACCACAGGCGTTGAATTTTCAACCTGCGCTTTTTCCCGTGATGCAGATCATGAAAGCGGGATCGCAACCGACGATCGCCCCTGCCCCTCCTTTAATAAGGAGGGGCATTCAGGGGAGACTTGCATCACCTTACGGTATCCGATTTTCTAAGCATTCTCACCGGCTCGCCCGGGTTCGAGGTTGCGTGGTCGGCTTCTTCAGTCGATTCATTTTCCGAACTTTCAGAAGATTCGTTTTCGCCCTGCGAGCTTTCCGGCTCCTTGAAAATTTTGGTCCGCTCTACCAGTTCGTACCCCAAAGCCAATATGATTTTCCTTTTGGTGGCCAGCCGGCATTCGTAACCCTTCTCAATACGGTCGATCGTCTGCACAGTCACACCTGCTTTTCGCGCGAGTTCCGCTTTGCTCATCATTTTATTCTCCCTGGCTTCTCTGACTTCGTTAACACTGGATAAAGTTTGCATTTGATCATTGTCCTTTGTTATAGGTTTTATTATTTATAAACTCCCAAATCAAAATCTCGGCAACTCGGGCAAACGTGCCGGCTTTCCTCCTGATCCGCCATAATGCCGGCCCAGCCTCGGTTTCTAACCTTTTGCTTGAACTGCTCCCGTCGCTCATAGGAATGAAAATCCACTCCCGCACGCATGGTGGAATCGCAAAAAATGTTGTCGCAAACCACTACATATTGTGTGACAGATTTGATCATGACTCTTTACCTCGCTATCAATTTACGTTTGCACTGCCTGACTTGTTCCGAATTCGCAAAGGCCCGCTCGTTCTCGAAAGAAAACTCCGGACTTCTATGAGCAATCGATGGAAACAACCGTCAGGGTTTTTCTAACTCATTGTTTTTATGGGAGTCAAAAATCTAACAGCCGTAACTTATTGAATATTAAAGAGCAATCTTCATGCCATTTCTAACTCATTGTTTTTAAAGAGATTATTTTGCATTTTGTCTGTCAATTATTCTTCAATTGGGGGGAAATTTGACGATATTAAAAGGTAATAACTGGGTTGATAGTTTAAGGAAGCGGTAATATTTAATTATTTCCTGTTGGCTTTCACCCCATCCATCGCCCCATAAGAGTGCGCGCCCTCACCGAATATTTTTTAAAGGACAGTCAGACGATCCCAAGGAATGTGATCTTTTGGCAGGAAGTGGCGGGCAGGGCAAACGGTCCTGAGACCTGGGGCATGGAATAGGCTCTTTGGTAGAACAGGCAGAAAAAATGCCTTTATGCGAAGGAGATCGGGGTTATGAAGCCTTCAACCTTTTTCTCAGGCAATCGGGGGAATCAGGGGTGGGAGCTTTCCTTCAGGACTTTGACCGACCTGTAATACATAGTCTCCGCCCGTTCATGGTCTCCTGCTTCGTCGTAAAGCTCCGCGAGTTTGTGCAGGGATTTTCCCACGTCGGGATGGGAATTGCCCAGAGAACCTTTCCTGATCTCGAGGGCCCGCTGAAGAAAGGAGGTCGCTTTTTCATAATCCCCGAGTTCCTTGTAAAAAGCCGCCATGGTTTCGAGGGAATAGGCAAGGTCGGGGTGATTCTGGCCCAGTGCGTTTTCCCGGATGGACAGAGAACGGCCAACCAGGGGCTCTGCATGATCGTATTGTCCTATGGCAATGTAATACTTTGCCAACCCGTCCAGGGAGTGAGCCAGGTCCGGGTGGTTGGGGCCGAGGGTCTTATTCCGCAGACTCAGGGATTGGACGAGCAAAGGGTGCGCTTTTTTATATTCTCCTATATCCAGATAGAAGTCTCCCAGGTTGCAGAGGGTATCGGAAAATCCCGGGAAGTTTGTTTGAGAGACCTCCCTGTATATAGAGAGCGCCCGTTTATACAGGGGTTCCACTTTTTCATCGTGGCCTCCCATCCGGTGATAAAGCAGGGCCTGATTGTTCAAAGAGGCGGCGATGTCCGGGTGGACGGAGCCCAGGCTGGTTTGCAATATTTCCAGCGATTGCTCATAAAGGCTTTCTGCCTGGGGAAAGGCCCCGGCCGCTTCATGCAAACGGGCCAGATTATTTATGACCGCCGCCTGATTGGGATGCCGGGGTCCAAAAGATTGATCCAACACCTTGAGAGCCTTATAAAAATACTTTTCCGCCGGTCCAAACTCCCCCTTATGGTAATGGACCAAGGCGAGCCCGTTATAGGATGCCGCCAATTGGGGGTCATTCGAATCAAGACTCTCTTCATAAATTTGCAGTGATTTTTCGAATAAAGGCTGGGCCCTATCGTAATCTCCCAGACTTCGGTAAATCTCCGCCAGTTTGTTGAGAGAGGCTCCCAGGCCAGGGGTGGCCGTGGTTTTTGCGGACTGATGGAACTCAAACGCCTGAAGGGCGGGAGAAAGCGCCTGAATGTATTTTCCCGCCGTATAATACGCGGTGGCCTGCTGATCCAGTTCTTCTATAGTGGGGGAAGAGGCCTGCCCTGCCACGGTCAGCGCATTTAAAGGGATTAAAGCAAACCCCAACCCAAGGGCCAGCAGGGACTTTTTCCACAACCGGGGCAAAAGCAATTTTTTGTTTTTGTCAGAGTCATCCATTTTCATTTTATTTTCCGGAAAAAGCTGTCTGGGGGAATATCAAATTTGAAAGAGTCTCAAATTCTAAGGGGAAACTATTTTCTTGCTTTTAAAAAAATTAGAACCAAATTAACTCCTTCCAATTCATCGGGTTAGGAGTAAATATTTTTCGTCGGAAGGATATTTTTATGAAATTTTATCTGACACGAGAAAATTCATACGCAACTGATTTAACATTATTCAATAGTAATTTGTCAACTATTTAATAAAAAAAATCATTACTCTACAATAAGTTAATGAATTTCTTATAGAAAAAATAACGGAGAATATTTCATGGCAGGAGCGGAATGATCCCGTTATTCCGAGGGAATAGGCTTCCGCATGACGATAATGCATCGGATGCCCTGCCCCGCTACATAGGGGTGCTATCAGTAAAATGTATTTTAGACGGGATGCCTTAAGGGAAGAACTTGCAGGTGAGTGTTATATCCAGTCGTCGAGGTCGAACTGAGCAATGCATTCGGGGCTCCGCATATCCATAAATAAATCGGCCTGGTCAAAGTTGACACTGAATTTTGGAATACGTTCGCATTTCAGGCCAGCAGACTCAATTTTGTTCTGGTTTTCTTCCATCGTCGTCAATCTGCTAAATTCCAGCACCACCATGAAACCGGTAGCCGCCTTGAACTGAAGAATGAAACGCTCATCATCCCCCTCATAGGTCGTTTCTTCAGCCAAAGAATCATCCATCCTGATCTCCATTTATTATCCTGAAACCTGAAATACCCTCGCTTTGGATTAGGATGTCATCCACTAGGCATCCGATTCTTTTTCATCGCAGACCTTGCAGTTCAAGGGAGAACCGATGTATTCCTGCCTCCCCTCAGAAGTCGTCACCCAGGGACGGTTCATCCACGGAGGGTTGTGGCGAACGTGTTGCCTGTGCCCGCAATCCAGATCGGCCACCCAATCCTGATCGTCATCCTGATGAAAACCCTGAATCTGGCGTTTCACCTGGAGGCAACCCTGAGGAACCTCGCTGATAGTTCGCTTAAGATCATGCCATCATGTTAGCACGAAATAGCACCTCAGACCCGTTGCCGGCAACTAAACCGGCTTCTTTTAAGTTTGGAGAAAAACGAAGATACCCAGGTCAATGGAGTTTTTGTCATCATTGACCTGGGCTAAACCTGCGAACCAAACCGACCAAACCGCATCGGTTCGATTCTATTTTATACAGGACACGGCCTGAGTGGTGACCGCGCAGGTCAAAGGCCCGCACTGGCAATTATATAGCGTCATGAGGAAGGTGGGCTCCAGATTCGCCTTGATACCCGACTGAAACCGGTTGAAGTGGTTGGCCTTCGTTCTCAAATCGGCAGGAGCGGAACAAACACAGGCTTTTGGGGCCTGAAGTCCTGAAAAGGAATAGGTTTCATCAGCAAAACTCTGATTCATAAAAATTCCACCGCCAATGGCGATAGCCACTGCCAAAATCATTAAAATTGCATTGCCCTTCATGTGCCTTCCTCCTTATGATTAGATAAAGGATTGGCCTTTGACTTTATTGATATAAAGGCAATCCGGCCTGAATCCTTTTAGAAATTAATTGAAGATTTCCCAGAAAAACCCGCGCCGTAATTCAAAATCCTCCGGCTTGTATTGGTATTTGGCGAAAAAGCCTCGGAGCTTTTTTCTGGCCTTGGCCAGAGATTTCACGTCCTGGCGTTTCAAAAAAATCGCCTCGGCCTTTTTCATTTGAATGATTGCCTCCGCCCCATCGCCCTTTTGGTTATAGATAGCGCTCAAATTCCAGAGGGCAGGATCGTATTCCGGGTCCAGTTGCAGAGCCCGCTGTAAATGTTCTATGGCTTTATCATGATTGCCCGAAATCCAGTAATCCGAGCCCAGAACAAATTGCAGATCCGCATCGAGCGGGTTTTCCAGCAACTTTGCTTCCAAACTCTTGATTTCCTTTTGAATATTCTGCGGATTTTCAGAGGTTTTGATATTTCCAGTGGCGGACCAACTGGAGGTGCCCGTAAGAAAAACAGCAAGAAAAATAAAAAGTGAAACGACGGTTCTCATAATGGTTCCCGTTGATTGATTATCAAGACGGTTTATACAGCGAACCCAGTATAGAAACGTAAGGTTAATATCCGGTCAAGCAATTGTCACGATTCTGTCAAAATCCACGGATTTTGCAGGCAAAGGGAAGGATAAATTTTCTTTTAATATTAGGCACTTAGAAGGAGGGTCCTGAAAGTCGAATTGGAGCGCGGGAATTTACTGGAAAGGGGCAAAAAGTTCATCCTCTTCTCCGTGTGAAGAGAGGAGGAGAGGCGGCAGACTTATAATCTCAATCTTATTTCAGCGGGTACCAAAGCGAATGAAACGGTTTGAGGGGTTCCGGGCAACCCTCCCGCTTTTAATGATCTTCCCGCAATTGCTCGACCCCGCCTTCGACAAGTGGAAGGGTGATGGAATTTTTCAACCAGGAGGTCTCAAATCCCTTTTTAGACGTTCCTTCTATGAGGACGGTGATTTTATTTTCGTCGGACTTCTCCGCCAATTCTGCAAGGGCTGGCATAACGGATAAAATCTGATCCTTTGTCGCAGAGAACTCCAGCCGAACGGTTTTCCTCAGTTTATTGTTGGGTGATTGGGGTTCAGAACCGTTGTCGGATGGCGCAGGGTGTGTGGAAACATCCTTGATATTCAGCGCGCGCTGATAAAGGGGGTCGGACTTGGCGTACTCTCCCATTTCATAATACAGCTCGGCCAGATGGTTGAGCGGCCCTTCCAGATCCACATGATCCGGCCCCAGATTGAGCTCATAAATATCCAGGCCCCGGACCAAGAGAGGCTCGGCTTTCTTGTAATCGTCCAATCCGCGGTACATGAGCGCAAGCTTCGTGACGATTTCAGCCACTTCCAGGTGATCGGGACCCACGGCCATTTCCTTGATCTTCAGGGCACGAATCAGCAAGGGATAAGCCTTGGCATAGTTTTGCATCTCTGCGTAAAATCCGGACAGGTTGTTAAGGGCTGTGGCCACCTCCGGATGGTCCGGGCCGTGCGATTTTTCCGCGATTTGCAACAGCCGGATATACAAGGGTTCCGTATTGGACCGGTCCCCCAGAGTATTGAGCAATTCCGCCAGGTTTTTGAGGACCGAAACCATATCCGGGTGATCGGGGCCGAGGGTTTTATCAAATATTCCCATCGCCCGCTGGAAAAATGACTTTGCCTTTTCATGCTCCTGGTTGTTCTTGTAAATTTCTCCCAGGTCACTGAGCGTCTGCCCGACATCGAGGTGATCCGGCCCTAAAGATTTTTCCCTGATTTTTAACGTCCGGTCGTAAAGCGGTTCCGCCATTTTCAACTCGCCCTGACTGCGGTACAAATAGGCCAGGTCGCTCAATATATCCGCCACTTCCGGGTGGTCCGGGTTCAGAGCCTGCTCCACCATTTTCAGCGACCGGAGAAGCAGAGGCTCCGCCTGCGCATATTCCCCTTTATTGCGATACAAATCAGCCAGTTTTTTGAGACACCCTGCCACTGAGGGATGCTCCTGTCCGTGAGCTTTTTCGTTGATCTCCAGAGCTTCCAGCATCATCGGCTCCACCTTGGAGTAATCCCCCATCGCGTTATAAAGATCCGCCAGATTGTTCAAACAGTCCCCGACTTCCGGGTGATCCTTGCCCGAATGTTTTTGCAAAATTTCCAACGCTCTTAGATAAACCGGTTCGGCCTTGGCAAACTCGCCTTGCTTCTCGTAAAGCTTGCCCAGATTGATAAGGGACGGGGCAACGTCCTGGTGGTCCTTGCCTAATTGTTCCTCGCTGATTTTAATCGACCTTTGGAGCAAAGGCTCCGCTTTCTTCAATTCGCCCATTTTCCGGTTCAATTCCGCCAGGTTATTGAGCGATTTCACTATGTTGGGGTCGCTTGATCCCAATGATTTTTCACAAATTTTCAATGACCGGCGATACAAAGGCTCGGCTTTGGAGTACTCCTTCATGGAATCATACAGCTTGGCCAGATTGTTCAACGATTGCGCCACATCAGGATGTTGAGAACCGTTGGCCTTTTCGCGAATTTCCAGCCCCCTCAAATACAACCTTTCCGCCTGGGCGTAATTGCCATTGGAGTTATAAAGGACCGCCAATTCATCGACCGTGGATGCAATATCGGGATGCCCCGCTTCCAATGAGTTTTCCCGGATTTTAAGCGCCCTCATATAGAGCGGCTCCGCTTCATTAAATTTTTGTTCGCTCCGGTAAAAATCTCCCAGGCTCACAAGGATCCTGGCCACGTCAATATGTTCCGGTCCCAATACGGATTCCTGGATTTTCAGTGAACGAACCAAAATGGGCTCGACCTTGGAAAATTCTCCCATGTTTCCGTGCACCTCGGCCAGACTTTCCAGGGTATGAGCCACCTCGGCATGGTTGGGCCCTAAAGATTTTTCCCTGATTTTTAATGCCCGCTGGAACTGGGGTTGCGCTTTGGAGTATTTCCCCATTTCCACATAAAGGTCGCCCAGCAAGTTCAGGCCTTCGGCAACTTCAAGGTGATCGCTGCCCAGTTTTTTCTCGATGATGGTCATCGCCTGCTTGACCAGGGGCTCTGCCTCCGGAAATTTTTTCATCGCCTTGTACAATACGGCGAGGTTGGTCAGGGTCGAGGCAACATCCGGATGGTCCCCTCCCAGCGCCATTTCCCTGAGTTTCAACGCCCGCTTGAGCAGGGGTTCGGCTTTACCAAAATCGCCGCGATCGTAAAAATACAATTCAGCCAGATTATTGAGGGACTCCGCCACATCCGGGTGATCGGGACGCAGGGATTTTTCGCGGATCTTTAAGGATTGCAGGAGCAAGGGGTAAGCCTTGGCGTACATTCCCATATCTTCATAAAGGATCGCCATGTTATTGAGAGTGGTGGCGACGTCCGGGTGATCCGCGCCCAATGACTTTTGCCGGATCTTCAGCGACTTAACCAGCAGACGCTCTGCCTCTTCAAACAGCCCTTTGTTTCTTTGCAATTCAGCCAGGTCGTTGAGAGCGGTCGCTACTTCCGGGTGTTCCGGACCATGGGTCTTTTCTCCAATCTCCACCGCACGCAGAAGCAAGGGCTCCATGCTGTCGAAATCGCTCTTCTCCTTGTAGGACTGGACCAGATTATTGAGGGACTCGGCCACCTTGGGATGGTCGGCACCAAAAGTCTTTTCCAGCAGGCTGAGGCTTAACTTTTTGCTCATTATGGGATTAAACATTTTTTAATACTCTCTTTTCAACGCAAGTTGTGTGAATACAAGGATGTATTTTTTTTAGATCTTTTGGCAAAAACCGATCATTTTTGCGTGATCGTTTCTACTGGTTCAGGGTAGCCACTAGCTCCGCACGGGTGTGAACCCCAAGCTTCAGATGAATTCTTTTGAGGTGCGTTTTCACGGTATGCGGACTGATAAACAATTGCCTGGCAATTTCATTCGCGTCGATTCCCTGACGGATCAGTTTGCAGGCCTCCATCTCCCTTTTAGTCAACCCGGCCTGTTGCATCAACCCGTTCACTCTGTGGTTGGCATTCCGGATCAGCTTCAACTGTAATAACCAGGGGTCGTGTTCCCCGCCCCCCCTCAAGGGAGAAAAACTCAATCGGCAATCCTCCCCCGCCAGATTATGGACTTCCTCTTTTCCGTTGACCCCATTGGTTGTGAAAGGCGGTTCCCATTTTGATTTTTCCTTGATCAGCAGGGACACAAGCTCAGGGTCCAGTCTTGACCCCGCAGTTTTAGACATAACTTCTTTCCATGCAGAGTTGCAGTAATCAATGACCATATTTTGATCCACCACGGCGATGGCAGTGGGTGAGTCCGCCAGAAGGTCCACCAGGGATTTATGCTTGACCAATTCATCCGTCAACACGATGGTTTTGATCGCCATCAAAAGATGCGCGCGAATCTGCTCAAGAATCCTGACGTCCCTCACGGTCCAGGGTTTGTCAGAGGGCAGCCGCCTGTGAATTCCGGCGCCCAGGTTGACATCCCGCAGCGCAAGGGTGATCACGCCGGCCTTGCAGGTACTGAAATAACCGTAACCGTCCCGGACAGGTCTCTCTTGCCTGGAAAACGGATCGAAGCGGCACAGCTCCTCGCGAAACGGGTCTTCCTCTCTACTCGCTGAATCCTTTTTGGGAACGTCGATGTCCCTGGCAATCACTGGCTGGGAATGCGTTAACAAGGCCCTCGCCTTGGGGTCTTGCTCAATAAACTGATTGATGGACGCAAGATCCTCACTGGGAATATTTATCGCGTCGATGAGCCTCGGGCTCAACAGGTCCGGGTCCGTCCAGGCATACAGCGCAGAATGGGCGTTCAACAGCGGCAAAATATTGGAGCCGAAAAGGGCTTTAAGATTCTGACGCGTCCGGCATTGGTGAAGGTTATGGATGATTTCCTGGACAGCAAGGTAATCTTTTTCGGAAAGAGAATTTACGCCTTGAAAATTTTCCATGGTTTTTCCAATCCTCTGTTTCCGGGTCGCCGGTATAAGTGGCCGCACCTCCCGCACCCCGAAAATCCAGGCCTGCGGGTAAATTTCTATTTTTCGTTTTGAAGATTTTTTGGAGAATCCGCCATGCAAAAATGCCGGTTATTCATTGGTTATAAGCAGAATGGATGCCAAACATTCCCGACACCCGGCATTTTTTAAAACTCCCAATTTTTCAAAGATTCTTACAATCCCTAAGCTACATACTCCAGGTGCAAATTGTTTGATTTATAGTGGAATTTATAAAAAATAATACTTATGTAAAATTATTTAAACAGAATTATGAAGAAAGTTGAAAAAATGAGTCAAATTTTCGAGCTCCGGATTCAATTGAAAAAAAACCAGGCAACTCACGAAATATCAAGGAATATTTCTTTCCAAGGGGACCTTTTATAGCCAACCCAAATTGTCATCTGCCATGGAAATACTATTATCGGGGTATTGTGCTTTTTGATGGTTCGCGCTTCAATGGAGCCAATCAAAACAGTATTCTATGAGAACAACTTCAGGCCCCTTAACAGGAAAAATACCATGATCACACTTCAAAAAAGCAAGGCTGGCAAAGTAAAAACGATTCATCCAAAAATAACGAACTCTGTTCAGCAGTCGCGGGAATCAAAAATGATGAGCAAGGCGGAACTTGCCCGTAAAGCGGGGGTGACCGTGCAAACGATTGACAGAATTGAAAAAGGCTGCAATTGCCGGGTGGACACCAAACGGAAGATTCTTTTAGCCCTGGGATTTGGACTGGGAGACCGGCTGAATCTGTTTTTTGAAGACAACTGACCAAACAATCACAGGGAAATGAATCCTCCGGAAAGTTTCCTGCTTAATAGAAAGTCAACAGCTTTCACCCGATCAACTTTTCCACGCTGACCTGTACAGTCACCCGCCGTGAACTGCAGTGGGTGATGGAGCAGATTTTTTCAAGTGAATAAGTTTTTATATTTTTAGCATATTTCAATGCAAGTTCCATTTTTTCAACCCTATTGCCAGTCTTTGACCTTGCTTTATCCAATTTCATCAATTAGTCCACCTGAAAAGTAATTGGCCGGTTTTTTCTTCTGACGATATTCATTTTTATCCCCTCCCTCTTTCGCCCGTAAATCCAGAAAAATCAATCTCTCGATGGTTTGAGTGATTTCCACACCGAAAAAATCCGGTAAAACCCCAAAATACATCCTCTTTTACTTAAAAGATTGGTTTTATTACCAGTAAACCTCTTTCATTTTGGTATACTTTTAATGTAATGCGAGGAGGCTCATCACGTTTATTTGTGATTCACACCGCCTTGTGGAATAAAAAAGGCTTTGCTACTTTTGTATAACAATTCCAATAAAGTTTTTGCCTAATGTTCGCTTAATTTTTACTAATTTTTGTGGGGACTTTGAAAAACCGCTTGAAAACCTGATATAATTTTAATGGTCTTTTTGGCACATATCCTGCTATCTACTAATCCAGAAATTAATATTGATAAAACTGCCAATGGCCGGGAAAACCTGCAGTCCTGTACTAATCCTTGAAGATTAATGGTTTCTCGACCAAAACACGGCCACTTGAGTTATTAGATAATGAACTCCATGCAAATTTTATTTCAACCCCAAGAAATTTTGGTCCTCACATTGCTTATTTTGCGCGCGGCTGAGTTCCACCGTCTTTTGCCAGTTTTTGCGTTTCCAAGGGAGACCACCTGATCGTGGATACTGTCACCAAAATTCTCCGGCCCACGCGCGAAAATACTCCGTTTGGCCCTGACATGTCAGACTATGACCTCTGGAAACTGCTGTCGGCTCCTGAAATCGCCGCCATCGATAAGAACAAGTTTCCCCAAAATAATACTCTGGAAAGTATTCTCAAAAACGACACCAGGATCAGACAATTCAAACCAGGGGAAGTTGTGGTGCGTGAAGGGGACTATGGGAATTCTGCTTTCCTGGTTCTCAATGGGAAGTTACGTGTGGTCCTGTCGCCTGGGCTCCAGAATTACCTGTCCGGGAAAAAACAAACTCCCAAAAAAAGTCTCTGGAAATCTTTGTCGAGGATATGGATCAATCAAAAGATTCCTGAAGTCCGTGACATCCCCCGCCATACGGACCCAAAAATTCTAAAAAATGACAATGGCGCGGACTCCCACTCTGTATTTCTACAGGATTTCTCCACCGTGTTAAATTCCAGCAATACCGCTTTGCTGGAAGAGGGAACTTTGTTTGGGGAGCTTGCCGCCCTGCGCCGAATCCCCCGCTCGGCTACGGTATTTGCAGAATCTCATGTGGAACTTCTGGAAATCCGCTGGCAAGGTTTGCGGGAGTTAAGAAAATACGACAAAAACTGGCGCCGTATGATCGAAAAACGGTACAGCCAGAGCGGGCTGGTAAATTTTCTGAAAAAAGTTCCACTGTTTGAATCCCTGGAGGAGGAAATTCTCCAGGAAATCGCCGCCAATACGTTGTTTCAATCCTTTGGGACGTATGACTGGGGGGATCCCTGTAAAAATATTCGCCGCAAGGACGACAATGCTTTCAAGCATGAACCCGTTATCATCCGGCAGGGGGATTATCCTGATGACCTGTTGATCGTGCGCGCAGGGTTTGCAAGGGTTTCCAAGCACCTGGAGGAAGGCGACCAAACGGTCACCTATCTGGGAGTCGGTCACGCCTACGGGGCCGATGAATTGCTGCAAGCCTGGGAGGGGGGTAAGAATGTTTCTTTCAAGGTTTCCATTACGGCTCTGGGCTATGTGGACATTCTCAGGATTCCCGCCACCTACCTGGAAAAATACGTTTTTCCACAACAGACATTTTCGAATGGTCAACCCAGGAAGAAAGGCGCCGCATCCATACAGGGCCACCAGCTGACGAACTTGTTAAATCAATCCAGGGATAATGAAACGCTGATGGGGTGGGCGGTCCAGGAAAGATTCATCAACGGAACGCAAGCCATGTTGATCAATCTCGACCGCTGTGTCCGCTGCGATGATTGTGTCAACGCCTGCGCCGACGCGCACGATGGAAACCCCCGCTTCATCCGCCACGGCAAAACTTTTGGTAACTGGATGGTGGCCAATGCCTGCATGCACTGTATGGACCCGGTGTGCATGATCGGGTGTCCTACAGGCGCCATAACCCGGGTGGTGGCCGATGGAACCGTGATCATCAACGATAACACCTGCATCGGATGCGAAACCTGCGCCGAATCCTGCCCGTACTCAAATATTCAAATGGTGGAGATTAATGACAACAAGGGCAACCCTATCCTGGACCTGGAAACGCACCAACCCCTCCTGAAAGCGACCAAATGTGATTTATGCATCGATCACGTGGGAGGCCCCTCCTGTGTTCGTGCTTGTTCGCAGGACGCTTTACATCGCGTGGATTTCCATCATGTGCGTCCCGAAGACGCTGTGGATCAACCGGTAATTTAATGGCTAAAATCTGGACTATCTGGATATCATCCTCTCTGGTCTTGCTTTCTCTCATGGTGTGGACCAGTCAGGCCGAGCTGAAGTTCGGCTTTCCAACCCTTGTGACGGGATGGTTTCTTTTCGCCGTTCTGTTTGCCCTTTCCCTGTTTAATATCCGGAAAAAGCTAACCATACTTCCTCTGGCAAATTCCTCCAGCTGGTTGAACGTGCATTTGCCGGTGGGGTTTTTAACGGTAGGGATGTTCTGGTTGCATACCGGGGTTCCCTGGCCTTTGGGGTTGTATGAAAAGTTTCTGACCTTTTTGTTTTATATGACTATTTTGACGGGCATCTTCGGCCTTATCATACAAAGGTCGTTTCCCAGGCGGCTGACGCAAAGCGGAGCCGAATATATTTTCGAGCGGATTCCCCTCGAAATCGTGGAGGTTCATACCAAGGCAAAAGATTTACTGCTAACCTGCACACAGGAAACCAAGCGGGACACTTTGGCCACTCAATTCCTGGATCATCTGGACTGGTATTTCCAACAGCCCCGGTTTTTCCTGGATCATGTTTTGGGAGGTAAAAAAGGCGAAACCTGGGTTCACCAGCAATGCTCAAACATTGAAACGGTTCTCAATCCCCAGGAAAGAACTTATCTGCAAAAACTGCTCGCCCTGGCCCATATCAAAAAAAATATTGACCTTCATTTTGCCCTGCAAGCCGTCCTCAAGTGGTGGATCCTGTTTCACCTGCCGCTTGCCGCAGCCCTCATGACTCTGGCTGTGTGGCATTTACTGGTAGTCTATGTGTATTTTCTATAATGGATGAAAATAAATTTTCCCATAACCGAAATCGATACGATCGACCGGATTTTCCATATCGATGCGGACGCGGCGTTCTTTGGCTCAAGCCCTGCCACCAGGGTCCGACTCTCAAAGGGACCTGCGGCGGCACAACGGAATGCTCGCCCTATCTAGAAGGTGACCGGTGGACATGCAACCGTCCGCTGATCGCCGGCGGCCCCTGTGAGGAGGGCCCGACGCCGGACGGAAAATGCTGCAAGCAACATCCCCCGTGTGTCCCCAGGCACAACCTGAAGACCTACCGGAGGCGACTGGCGATTCTTACCGTCGGCTTGATCTTCGCTCTGATCTGGATATCGTGGATGGCGGACCAGCTTCAGCCAAACTATTTCAGTTTCGATCCCGGTCCCGTTTCCAGTTCCCATATCAAACTCGCGGAAAAAGACGGGTGTCAGATCTGCCATGAATCGCATCAGGGCAACGCGTCCAACTGGCTCAAGGCCGCTGTGACTCCGGCGGATATCTCCTGGAAATGCGGAGACTGCCACGTCTTCAAGGGCCCGGTATCATTAGCCCATAATGGCGATATCAAAAAACATCCTCAATTGCAGGACACGCATTGCCTGATGTGTCACCGGGAACATAAGGGAGAGGGATTCAGCACTCGAACGTTCACCAGCGGTCAATGCAACTTTTGCCATAAGACGCAGTTCAAGAGTTTTTCCAGCGGCCATCCGCAGTTTTCATCTGATTACCCTCATATAAAAAAGGACAGTATCAATTTCAACCATGTCACCCACCTGGAAAAACATTTTTTAGAGCCCAAACACTCCAAAAAGGCTCCGAAAAGCTGTACGGGATGCCACCAGTTGACCAAGGAAGAAACCATGGGTTCCGGAAAATTCGAAGTGATCTGCGCCGAGTGCCATAAGCCTCAAATTATCTCCAAAGATCTGGTTCTCATCCGCTTGCCGGAACTGGATAAAAACCGCATTGACCGGAAGACCATCTTGAAGGCCTGCGGAATTCAAAGTAAAGACAAGGGGGTGAGCAAGGAGGATGAGGAGTTTTTAAGCATCTCAACAGACACGCCCTCTCTGACTACGGCCTACCTCTTAAACATTCAGGAAGACGATCCCGAGGGCTACAGCCAAAAATTGCAGGACCTCATTCTTTCCATGGCTCAGGACAGCGTCATGCCCATAGCCAAGTTGATCAATAGCCATTCCCCAACCCCGATTGCAGATAAAATGCTGGCGGGTTTGAACCCCGAAGTCATCAAACGGGCCGCCTGCGCCTGGGGATTGAACCTCGAATACGATCCTCCTGCAAAAGCCAGTTTTGGCGGTTGGCATGCGGATCTTTTAGAGGTACGTTATACTCCGGTGGATCATGAAGACCCGGTGGCATTGAGTTGGATCAAATTTGCTCTTTCCGTCGTCCCTTCCGGTGAACCCGATGAAATGAAAAGGAAGCGAGCTATCGCCATGCGCGATCAAATGCTTTCCATCAAAAAAGGGGTGGGTGGGTGTGCCAAGTGTCATGTGGTCAATGAAACTGTATTGGAGGGTGGGAATAAAGTTCCCTACATCCATTGGGGATATAAAGAATCCAAAAGCCTGTCCTATTCAAGATACTCCCATACGAGCCACCTGGACGTTCAGGGAAAAGGAAGCACCTGCGAAACCTGTCATGTCTTGAATAAGGATGCGAAAAACAAGCCGGCCCTGGACAAGCCCGGCTCCAAGGACAAACCGGCCCCCCTTGCCTTTACCAGCAATTTTCATGCAATGACCCGGCAAACCTGCATGGAATGCCATACCCAGGGAAAAGTCAGGCAGGACTGCCAATTATGTCATTTATATCATCTCGAACCTGGCTTTCGAGGAAAGATGCTACTCGCGGACGATGTCGCCGAAACGCTTTTGCAGCAATTGACCACCCAGGAGCCGCCAGCAATCAATTGAAACCGGTCAGGAGAAACACATTTGTTTGACACCGCCATTGGGCTGACAGCGCTGGTCTTTCTCGTCGTATTGATCCGCTATGTGATCCAGTTGACAGACAATAATAAAAGGCTGTTTGCAATCACCCGACGGGGATATGAGTTGGAACTGGAATTGACCCGCGCCCAGGTTCATCAGGCCATGGATCAAACCAAGCGCGATGTCCGGGAGACCGAGACGATGTGGAAGGGGTTTCGCCGCTTCCAGGTTATTTTTAAAGTGAAGGAAGCTAAAGACATCGTGTCCTTCTATCTGGTTCCCATGGATGGAAGGCCCCTCCCCTCGTTTCTTCCCGGTCAATTCTTAACGTTCAAACTCAATATTCCGGGGCAGAAAAAGCCCGTGATTCGTTGTTACTCGCTGTCCGACAGCCCCAATCACCCGGACTATTACAGGGTCACCGTCAAGCGGCAATCGCCCCCCCCCAGCGCCCCGGACGCTCCACCCGGACTGAGTTCCAGCTATTTTCATGACATCCTGAATGAGCGGGAGGTGATCGACGTAAAAGCCCCGAGCGGCCAGTTCCATCTCGACCCGTCCAATGATTCCCCTGTGGTTCTAATCGGTTGTGGCGTGGGCATCACCCCTCTGTTGAGCATGTTGAATTCGATCACGGAAAAGGATTCCTCAAATAAACTGTCGAACCGGGAAACCTGGTTATTTCTAGGATGCCACAACCGGGTGGACCATTTGATGAAAGAACACATTGAGACGATCACCAGCGCGCACAAAAATGTTTCACTTCACGTCTGCTACAGCTCCCCCAGAGCAAGCGACATTTTGGGCAAGGACTATCAGCACAAGGGCCGCGTCACGATGGAACTTCTGCAACAGGTGCTCCCTTCCAAAAATTATAAATACTATTTTTGCGGCCCTCCCAAAATGCTGGAAGACTTCAACCAGGGTTTGAATGCGTGGGGAGTCCCCGAAAAGAATATTCAATATGAAGCATTCAACTCAGCCGCCATCAATAAATTAACTGGGACCGAATCGACAGAAACCGAGTCTTCCATCAAGGTCACATTTGCCCAGTCACAAATGACCCTGCCGTGGAACCCCTCTGCAGGTTCCCTCCTCGCTTTCGCAGAGGAAAATGGAATCATGCTCGATTTCGGTTGCCGGGTGGGAAAATGCGGAAGCTGTGCCACCTCCATTGAAAGGGGGTTGGTCAACTATCTGGTGGAGTCTGCAAAAAAACCGGATGGCAGATCGTGTCTGACGTGCATCTCCGTTCCCAAAACGGATTTAACTTTGAACGGGTGAGGGTTCCCAGGATTTCAACCTGACCCAGGTCAACTCATGCTTGTTGTGAAAAAGATGAATCACCCGGCTGTGGGAAATATCCGCAAATTTTTGCGCCATCCGATAATCTCCATCCCCCTGGAACTTGAGGGTGCAAATGAAATTATCACACGCCCCTGATTCCACCCACATCCTCACCCAGTCGTAAAGTTTTTCCGGATAACACACAAGATCGCTGAACAGCCAGTCGGTTTTTTCACGAGACTCCTTGAACTCATCCGGACTCAGGGAGAACGCATCCCGTTTTTGAAAATGGACCCCCGGCATTTGCGTCACCCGGTCGTCCAGGGGCGAGCGGTCAATGGCGCAAACCTCGGCGCCCAGTTTTGCCAGAACCCAGGTCCACCCCCCCGGACTCGCCCCCACGTCAATGCAAAACTGCCCGGCGCGGGGATAATCCCGGGCCACGGTCAATGCTTCCCAAAGTTTGAGATACGCCCGGTTGGGCGGATTTTTTTTATCCTCTGCAAACTGGATTTCTCCATTGGGAAACAAACTCGAACAGTCACTGGCGACCAGCAGGGTGTCTCGGTCCAGAAGGGTCCACGAACCCATCGGGGAGCCGGGCAATGACGCCGGAAAGCTCAGGGGTTTTGCGGAAACATGGGGAAGTTGTTCCTGAATCAGTTGAGCCCGCCGATGCAGTTGAAAGGAATACAGGCTCCAGTTTCTTTGCAGGGCTTTCAACTTTTTCGCCGCATCCGAAATCGACTGAATCGGAATCAATATGGGGTTCTGCCAGCTGTTCTGCGTCCAGAACGGCGGTTTTATCTGCTGTTGATCGGTCAGTATCAAACGTCCGTGGCAGGCCGTGACACCCTCCAGTTCTTTTACCAGTTGATCCTGATAACCTTCCGGCGCCAGATAAGCGGATTTTATTTTTGCCTTCATGATTTTATCCGCCTGGGGGCTGGACCCAATATTAACGTTCCATGAGTTTATGGCTGGCTAAGTCCTGCATTACCCCTCCTACCCCTTCGGGGCATGAAGGCAGCGAAAAGGATATCACAAGCGTCAACCTTGCGTTTCCTCCCGTGTAACGGGACTCCCTACATAGTGTGGTAGGGAGCCGTCAGCCTTAAAGTTTCCTCCCGCGTAGCGGGCGGTTAAAGGGCAAGGCGGGGCGTTGCCCGGACCGTTTGGCGAGAGTCGTGTCTTTTTCTTCTTTTTGATCCGGTGAAAGGGGCTTCTTTTTTTCATCGGCGTCGTTGGCTTCGCTTTTGTTTTTTCCTATATCTTTATTCATCACACCCACCCTGAAAAATCATCCGCCGGGGACTCTTCATTTCCCACAGCATTTTTTAAACTTTTTCCCGCTCCCGCAAGGGCAGGGATCATTGCGCCCCACCTTGGCCTCGGTGCGGACAAAAGGCTTGGTCGAACGGCTGGTTTTCGGAGGCGCAATTTTTGGTTTGGACCGTTCCCCGCAATAATACCATCGTCCGTCCTCTTTTAAAAATACGGCGGTTTCCTGCAGGGTTTCTGTTTTACCGTCTTTTTCATAGGTCGCGGCATAAGTGACCTCCCCTGCTTCATCCTTCTGACCGCCTTTTTGAGATTGATAAACCTCCAGATTTTTCCATTCAATGCCTTCGTTGGCAATGGCCAGATCCTTTAAATCCTTTCTTTCATTGGGATGCCTGGTTTGAACGAGGTAGTCCCATTCCTTAACCACATGGGCGGTATAGCGCGACCGCATGAGATCTTCCGCCGTATCGGCCACCGTCGTCCCCCTTATCAACAATCCGCAACAGTCGGTATAGGGAAATACCGACCCGCAAGGGCATTCCTGCATCGCTCACTCCAATAAACCGCAAAAAAAACCGGAAGCTCACATGGCCTCCGGTCGAATCAACCAGCTTTCGTTAAATCTTCCCCAAACTTCAACCCGCGCCGTTTTCGGCGTGGCTCCGATGCGGCCGGACATTCCAGATATCCTCTGCATACTCCTGGATGGTGCGGTCGCTGGAAAATTTTCCCACCCGGGCTGAGTTGGTGATGGATTTTCGTGTCCACAGATCGGTGTTTCTGAACTCCTCTTCCACCTTTTTTTGTAGATCGCAATACGACGCGAAATCCGCAAGCACCATGAACCGGTCGCCATGATTGAGAATGGAATCGATAATGGGATGAAACAGGTCCGGGCTTTCGGGGCAGAAAAAACCTTCCTGAATCAAATCGATCGCGTTTTTCAATTCCCGGTTCGCAAGATAGATGTCTTTGGGCCGGTAATTGTTTTGCACGTTGTGTTCCACCTCTTCAGCGGTTAGCCCGAAAATATATATATTTTCCTCTCCCACTTCTTCCAGGATCTCGATATTCGCCCCGTCGAGGGTGCCCAGGGTGAGGGCCCCGTTCAACGCCAGTTTCATATTTCCGGTTCCTGAGGCCTCCATCCCGGCGGTGGAAGTCTGCTGGGAAAGATTGGCCGCGGGAATGATTTTCTCTGCCAGGGAAACCGAATAATTAGGCAGAAAAACCACACGGAGCCGGTCGCCGACCTGTTCATCGGAGTTGATGGTTTTGGCGACGCTGTTGATCAATTTGATAATATTTTTTGCCATCGCATAACCGGGTGCGGCTTTACCAGAAAAAATCACCGTGCGCGGCAGGTAATGGTCCGCCTGCGGGTTTTTCTTGATGCGCGTGTAAAGCACGATGGTGTGCAGGACGTTCAACAATTGTCTTTTATATTCATGGATACGCTTGATATGAACGTCAAACAGCGACTGAGGATTGACCCGGACGCCCATCGACCGATGGATATAATCGGCCAGTGCGTTTTTATTGTTTTGTTTGATTTCAGCCCAGCGTTGGCAAAAATCAGGATCATCGCGCATGGGGAGCAGTCGGTCCATTTGAGAAAGGTCCTTGACCCAGCCCTCGCCGATGGTTTCGGTGATCAGTTCCGAGAGACTGGGATTGCACTCTTTCAGCCAGATGCGCTGGGTGATGCCGTTGGTTTTGTTTTGAATCCGTTCCGGAAACATTTCATGGAAATCCTTGAACAGACTTTGTTTCAGGATCTCCGTGTGCAAGGCCGCCACGCCGTTCACCGCGTGACTGCCAACCAGCGCCAGGTTGTGCATGCGCACGAATTTCACCGGCCCCTCTTCGATGAGCGACATGCGGCCCAGGCGTTCGGGGTCATTGGGAAACCGCTCGGCCACCTGCTTTAAGAACCGGTGGTTGATTTCAAAAATAACCTTGAGATGTCGGGGCAGGACATGGCCCAAAAGGTCCACCGACCATTTTTCCAACGCCTCGGGCAGAACCGTATGATTGGTGTAGCCCATCGTCTTCACCGTGATATCCCAGGCCCGTTCCCAGGACATGCCTTCGATATCGACGAAAATCCGCATCATTTCGGGAATCGCCAGGGAAGGATGGGTGTCGTTCAATTGAATGGCGACTTTATCGCCGAACTGGTCAAAACTGGTGTGCGCATATTTATAACGCGCGATGATGTCCTGCAGGGAGGCGGAGACGAAAAAATATTCCTGCTTTAATCTCAGTTCCCGGCCCTGGATGGATTTATCGTTCGGATAAAGCACTTTGGAGATGGTTTCATTTTTCTGCTTTTCACTGACGGCCTGAATGTAATCGCCTTCGTTGAAATGCTGGAAATCAAATTCTTCCGTGGAACGCGCTCCCCAAAGCCTGAGACTGTTCACCGTCTCGCATTTGTAGCCTGGAATGAGGATGTCGTAGGCCATGGCCATGACATTGTCGTGCGTGTCCACCCAATCGTAAGTTTCCCGCCCGTCGGGATGCGCGTGGTGTTTGACATGGCCATAGAATTTGATGGGATGAAGATGTTCCGGACGGGGGATTTCCCAGGGGTTGCCGTGTTTCAACCAGTTGTCCGCCTCCTCCACCTGGTAACCGTCTTTAAAGTGCTGATGAAAAATTCCGAACTCGTAGCGCATGCCGTAGCCGTTGGCAGGCAGGTCCAGAGTCGCCATCGACTCCAGAAAACAGGAAGCCAGCCGACCCAGTCCGCCATTGCCCAATCCAGCATCTATTTCTGTTTCCTCCAGTTCTTCGAGGTCGTAGCCCAGCTCGCGCACGGCCTGGCTGAGGGTGTCTTTCAAATCCAGGTTGACCATGTTCTGGGTCAGAACCCGGCCCACAAGGTATTCCATCGAAAGGTAGTTTACCCGCTTGACGTCATTATCGTATTGGGATTTTTTAGTCTGAATCCACTTCTCCACCAGATGGTCACGAACGACCAGGGCCAGACTTTTAAAAAGATCCAGCCGGGTCGCACCGGTTTGAGTTTTGGCCAGCGTGTATTTTCGATGCGAATTAAAAGTGCGCTTCAAAGATTCAACGCCAGTGCCTTTGCTCAAATTTTCAATTTTGATTAAATCGGGTTTATTCATGGGCCTCGTTAATGATGAAGGGTGGAAAAACGAAACTGCATCGGGGTACGACACAGGCCGTCATTGGGTGCATTGTTCTTGTTAAATTACGTTTTCTCCTTGCCTCTAAGTTAATGGAAATTCCAATAAATTACAGTAAAAAAGTTATTAACATCTATTAAAATAGAGTTTCAGACCTCTTTTTCTAGAAAGGCCTCTCCCCTTTAAACCGGGGCTCTCCCTTGTATTTCCCCCAGTTAGGAAATCCTTTCAATGGATAGCCTTAAGCCGGCGATGGGCGGACCATGCGGTGAGAAGGGTCAGGAAAATGGCGGGAGTAATAAAGAAAAGATCGGCACGCAGGTTCAATTCCTGTCTGGCGTGCGGTTCCCACAAGATCCAGCAAATAAAGGTGAGCGCCGGAGCCGGAACCCGCAAAAAAACCAGGGAAATTTTCTTCCCGCTCCATAACAAAAACAGACTCAGAAAGGGAATCATGACCACCCCGAAAGCCGCCGCTTCGATCCATTGCAATTCTTTAATTTTTTTCTCTCCGCTGGCTTTGCCATTCTGAATCAACAACTGAACTTCGGCCACCTGATAGCAACTGGGTTTGGCGCCGATGGGATCGCGGTCGCAATCGAAATTAAATATTTTCTCGGCGCGTTTCAGATCGCCAATCTTTTTAAGATTAATGCCCAGGTGGTAACAAGGGCCGTAATCGTCCTTGTCCGGAGGATGGAAATCGTCCCGGCACAGCCGTTCCAGATGAACAAATCCCCGATGGAACTCGGTGATCTTAAAGTACTCCTTGGCCAGGTAGAAACAGACGGTGTCATTCCCCCCTTTGCATGATTCTTCAAACCCGGCGCTGGCCGAATCCAGCCGTTTCATTTGCCGGGCCAAAGAGAGAAAGGGCGTGCAGGCCCTAAGATGCCCCCGGGAAGAATGGCTCTCGCAAGCGGACTTATAATGCTTAAGAGCGGTTTCCAAATTTCCTGCTTTTTGTTCCTCCATGCCAATGGCTATGCAATAGATGGTCCTTCCATTAGAACATTCGCTTCGGTAGGCTTCCGGATCGTGCGGTTCCTCGGAATGGACGATAGAAGGAAATAATATCGCCAAAAGAATTCCCGCCACTTGCATCCATAACCCACATCGAAATGAAAATCCCATATCCCGCTCTGATTAATACTGCGATTATGCAGACTGAAGCCTATTATTTCTTGCAAGTCCACAGATTCGATTGCCGCTCCATTCCAAAACCTTCCCAGTGTAAGGTCCAATCAGAATTTATAACAACAAATAATAAATGCCTTGCTTGCCGACTGCCAGTCCAGGCAAACAGAAAACTCGGCATCTCAAGATTTAATTTGCCCGCCCTTAAAGATCAACATTACTTGTGGAGCAATGGTTGATTTTGTGCTAAATTCCCCTACTGGAAAAATATGCTTTTTAATTTTTATTAGAAAACAACCACCACCCTATAAAAACCACTCCTCCCTCTTAACTTCATGAGTTCACTCTTACTCCGTATTTATGACAAGGTGATACTGAGCAATCCCCGCACCTGGCTTGTATTGGTTGCTCTGATGATGGTTGTTTTTGGGCGGCATGCTCTGGATTTTAAACTGGATGCATCTGCGGATTCTCTCGTGCTGGAAAACGATGACGATTTACGCTACTACCGCGCCATCAACAAAGTCTACGGGAGCGAAGACTTACTTGTCATTACCTATACCCCCTTCGACGATTTATTGTCTGAACGTTCCCTCGAAGGTATTAGAGGATTAAAAGAAGACTTCTCGAAACTGGAAAGAGTCGATTCGGTCGTCAGTATTTTAAATGTGCCTCTGCTCTACAGCCCGAAAATCAAAATATCCGAGCTGGGTGATGCCAAGACATTGAAAAACCCCGGTGTCGATAAAGAGTTGGCACGGAAGGAGTTTACGGATAGCCCGATCTACCGAAAACTCCTTGCCAGTGAAGACGGCAAAACCACGTCTATTCTCGTCAAATTCGTGCGGGATGAAAAATATTTCTCCCTCCTGGAAAAACGAAACGATTTACGGGAAAAAAAGCGCAACCCAGGGCATTTGTCCCCTGAAGAAGAAAATACCCTGCAACATGTTTCGCGGGAATTTAAACAATATCTTGCGGAGGTACAAGATATTCAAAGGAAGGAAATTATACAGGTAAGGGACATCCTGGACAAATACCGCGACCGGGCGAAGATTTTCCTGGGCGGCGTGAGCATGATCACCTCGGACATGATGGATTTTATTGCCAGCGATATTTCCACATTCGGTATCGGAGTCATATTATTGATGATCCTCATTATGTGGCTCTTTTTTAGAAGAAAACGCTGGGTGGCTCTGCCCTTACTTTGCTGTGCCGTTGCCGTTTGGGTGGTGGTAGGCGTCCTGGGTTTTCTGGACTGGCGGGTGACCGTCATTTCCTCGAACTTTATTTCCATATTGATCATCATCACCATCTCCTTGACGGTTCACCTGATTGTGCGTTATGGAGAGTTACATTCCGAAAACCCGGGAATTGGACAGGCCGACCTGATCCGTAAGACCGTCCAGCTCATGTTCCAGCCCTGTTTTTATACCTCGATCACTACGGTAGTCGCTTTTACTTCCCTGGTGATCAGCGGCATCCGGCCCGTGATAGATTTCGGCTGGATCATGACCATTGGTATTTCACTGGGGTTTGTCCTGGCGTTTATCATTTTTCCTTCGTTTTTGCATATGTTGCACCCAAAAGGATCGGTATCGAGCCAGGACACCACTAAACGCCTGACCAATGCCATTGCGGTGTTTGCCCTCGGCCATAAAAATAAAATTCTCGGAGTGACCACCGCCCTCTTGCTGCTCTGCATTCTGGGAATCTTCCAACTGCGGGTGGACAATCGGTTCATCGACTATTTCAAAACCAGCACCGAAATTTATCAGGGGATGAGCGTCATCGACCAAAAGCTTGGAGGCACCACACCCCTGGACATCATCATTGACGCGGATCAGGATTTTTTCGAATACCTGAAGGAACTGGAACAGCAAAAGGGTGAGGAAGATATTTTCGATGACCCTTTCAAGGATGTTGAAGAAGAGCAAGAAGAAAACTACTGGTTTCATCCAGATAAACTGCTGGAGGTCGAGAAAATGCACGATCACCTGGAAGCCCTTCCCCATATCGGGAAAGTGCTTTCCATCGCTACGACCCTGAAGGTGGTCCGGTCCCTGAGCGGCGACAAAGTTCCAGATGATTACGACCTGACCTTATACCGCAAGCTTTTCCCAGAGGAGCCTAAAAAAAACTTCCTCGATCCTTATCTCTCGCAAGATGCCAACCAGATCCGTATCAGCATGCGCATTGAAGAAACCGACCCCGAACTCAGCCGCACCGAACTGATCGAAAAGATAAAACGGTTTTTGGTGGATGAGATGAACATTTCCGAAGACAGAATTCGTTTCACCGGCATGACCGTGCTGTACAACAACATGCTTCAAAGCCTGTACAAATCACAGATACTCACCCTGGGTATGGTGTTTTTGGCCATCCTTTTTATGTTCATTATTTTGTTCCGCCGCTTGTACCTGGCCCTTCTGGCGATGGTCCCAAACATTATTTCAGCTTTGGGGATCCTTGGCTTGATGGGGTGGTTGAACATTCCGCTGGACATGATGACCATCACCATCGCCGCCATCACCATCGGCATCGCGGTCGACGACACCATTCACTACATCCACAGGTTTCAAAGCGAGTTTGCTTCGGACCCAAAATACAGAGAAGGCGTTCTCCGCTGTCACGGCAGCATCGGACGGGCAATGTATTACACATCCATCACGATAACGGTAGGCTTTTCCCTTCTGACCCTGTCGAACTTCATCCCCACCATCTATTTTGGCTTGCTGACCGGCCTCGCGATGATCCTCGCCCTGCTGGGAGACTTGATCGTGTTGCCCGTATTGATCGTCATGTTCAAACCTTTAGGACCCGAACGGGCTTGAATAAATAAACGCCGACCGGGTTAAAACAAATCACCGGGCTCCACAATCCAGACCCGCCAATGTTTGTGATCGTCTTCCACGGCTTTGAGTAATCGTAGCAGGTATTTATAGCCCTTTTGCTTGTCTTTCATGATCAGTCCCACTCCCGGTTCGCGGCCCGTCATGTTGGCAGAGTAACGCGCTTTCCCCAATGCCTGCGCCCATTTCTCGGCAAGATCAAATTCAATCGCGTAAGAGTCCGTCAAACAATCCACTTTATACGAATCGGGGAGCCGGTATTTATCAATGCCTTCTTTTTGGGCGCACCATGCGGTTTGGTAGTCGGTCCCATAGTTTACCGGCTCGGCCCATGCATGAGACGCTAATAGTAGAAAAAGGGGGATGAATAGTGATTTCATTAGGGTCCTCCTCGATCGGGGTGGTGGATTATTCGTTTAAAACAGATGGTTCGATCGATTCTCCCGTGTCATTGAGGGCCTGTCAGGAGATTTCAAATAATGGCTACACCTTTTCGTCGGGCGTGAAAAGATTTTTGTATTCGCCGATGGCGTAGCGGTCGGTCATACCCGAAACGTAGTCGCAGATTTTTTTCTCAAGAGAATCCCCCGACTTGTGATTGGCGGAAGATTCGGGCAACAGCGCGGGCATTTTCTTATAGGCATTGAAAATCTCCGTCAGATACAACTCGGCCTTGAACTCCATCCGCATGACCCTTCGATGGGTGTACAAATTTTTGTATAAAAAACTTTTCAGTTCTTTATTTTTCGCATCCATTTCGGGGGCAAAACCCGCCACCCGTTCATGGGCCGAACGAATATCGTCAGGAGTTTTGATTTTTAATTTTTTCAGGGTTTCAAGAGTGTGCTCTCTGAAATCCGTGATCAGGTCATTGATGATTCTGCGGACGATCTGATATTTTTTTAGTTTGAAATCCAGATTCGTGTATTTTTCATCGAGCCGTTTTTCATTTTCCCGCCACAACGCCACCCCCCTAAGCTTGTCGATCTCCAGCAGGTTGGATGTGATGCCGTCATCCAGGTCATGGGCGTTGTAGGCAATCCCATCGGCGAAATCCGCCACCTGCGCCTCCAGGGAAGGGTAGCGAAACCCTTCTCTCCCGGAAATGGGATTTTCCTCATCTTTCTTGTGCTTGCTGATCCCTTCCAAAACCTCCCAGCTCAAATTGAGCCCTTGAAATTCTGGATATCGTTTTTCCAGAATTTTCACAATTCGAAGGCTCTGCTTGTTGTGCTCAAACCCCCCGTGATCTTTCATCAATTTATTAAGCACATTTTGCCCGGTATGGCCAAAAGGCGGATGCCCCAGATCGTGGGAAAGCGCGATGGCTTCCGCAAGATCCTCGTTCAACTGCATGGACTTGCAAATGGAACGGGTGATTTGCGCCACTTCCAGGGAATGCGTCAACCGGGTACGGTAATAATCTCCTTCGTGATACACAAAAACCTGGGTTTTATATTCCAGACGGCGAAAGGCGGACGAATGAATCACCCGGTCGCGATCACGCTGAAAACGCGTCCGGTAGGGATGCTCTTCTTCCGGATGTTGCCGCCCCGCACTCTCGCCGCTTTTGATGGCGTATGGAACCAGCATTTTCTTCTCCATCTGTTCTATGTCCTGGCGATTGATCAATCTTTTGATTCCTTAGAAGGGGGTTTTCGAACTCAGGCGGATCGCTCAAACTTCGCCTGATTCTAGCAAATTCAAACACGCTTTCCTAATCTCAGAGAACGTTATTCAAAATTGGAGTCGCAATGGGGAAGGTCCATCGAGGCCAGACGCCTCGGACAGAAATGTCCGGAATTGTTGTAAAAAAGGCGGGTTTATTTTTTGATTTGCTTTAGAGGCAGGGTGACGGTGAACTTGCAACCTTCGTTGGGCTGGCTGGTAACGGAGATAATCCCTTCGTGGCGTTTGACGATCTTTCGGCATATTGCCAGCCCCATGCCCGTACCTTCGTACTCGCTTCTGCCGTGCAGTCGTTCAAAAGGTTTAAAGATACGATGGGCATATTGTTCTTCGAATCCGATCCCGTTATCCTGAACTAAAACCTCACAGGCGCGGGCATCCTTTATTTGACCCCGGATCAAAACTTCGGGAGGTGCGTCTTTTTTATGAAACTTTAAAGCGTTGCTGATGAGATTTTGAAACAATTGCCTCATCTGCATCCCGTCCGCCTCCACCCTGGGGAGATTATCAATGACGACTGTCGCCTGGGACCGGTTGAGCCGGCTTTCCAGATCCGATAAAACCTCACGAACAATTTTATCCAGATCCGTCGACGTAAAAGGTTTTGCCTTACTACTGACTCTTGAAAATAGAAGCAGTTCGTCGATCAGTTTTTGCATTCGGGCCGCCGCGTCGCTCATACGCTCAAGATAACCCAGGGCCTTTTCATTCATTTCCTTGGAAAATTGAGCATTCAACCGGTCCCCGAACATGATCACCTTTCGGAGGGGTTCCTGCAAATCGTGCGAGGCGATAGAGGCAAAATCCTGCAAATCCTGATTACTTCGTTTAAGTTCTTCCTCAATTTTTGCCCGCTCTTCAATCTCCTTTTTCAATTCCCCCTTTTGATTCTGAAGTTTCCGGGTCCGCTTTTGGACGGTATGCTCCAGGTTTTTATTTTGATCCCGCACGAATCGATAGAGGGAGCCATTTTCAATGGCGTAGGCGGTATTGGAAAGAATGATGGAAATTAAATTGAGTTGTTCTATTGGAACCTTGTGAACGTTGCCTTTGAATCGTCCCACAAACATCCCCGCCACCCGGGTTTTGGTGGACACGGCATGCAAGATAACTTCGCTGTCTGAACTCAGACCCTGCACAATCGAGGGACGGTTCTGCCTGAGCGCCCAGGCAAAATTTCCCTTTTCGATCTGGCAAAGTGTTTCCTGTTCGATGAGGTCCGTGTCCGTCTCGGGGAAACAATCCTCCAGCAGAAACTGGTTGTCCGATTCATCCGCCAGGTAAAAAGCCAGCGTTTGGAAATCCAGGAGCTGCTTTAAAAAATTCCGGGCGGTTTCAAAAAGGAACTTTGGGTCCCGGTTCATATTGATTTCTTTATGGAGGTCCCCTAAAGAAGCCAACCTTTGCAGCGCAATGAAATACCAGCTGTTCATTTTCTCAAGGTATTCCATTCGGGATTTTAATTTTTCCTGAGAAGCTTTGTCCATGGCGTCCTTATCCACAATCCTCAATCCGGAAAAAAGATTTCCATCGTTTCAGAATATTGATTTTCGATCTGCTGCCACAAGAACGTCAGGGAATTTACGTCCATCCCAATATTTTCCCAGACCTCGTCTTGCAAAGTAGGGATCAGTGGATCTCCACTGGAGCCCAGTTCCATACTCTTGGCCAAAACATCGGCCAGGTTCAGGATGGCCGTTTCAATCGCATATTCGGTCCCTTCCAGGGGGGCATGATGATTTTTGATTACTTCAGATAAGGTAGGCGGGAGTTTCCAGGACGTCAATAGCGCGGCTCCCACCGCTCCATGATCAAACCCCAGAACTTCGCGTTCCACTTCAAAAACAATTCTATTTTCGGACTGACCCCGTTCCATGATCTCCCGCGCCACTTCAGGATGATTCTCCAAAATAATCAACCGGCCCACATCGTGCAACATCCCAGTCAGGTAATGACGCTCAGGATTGTTTTCCCGGCAATTGATGGCAATGACCCAGGAGGAAACACCACAGGCGACGCTGTGCCTCCAGAAGGAATTCATATCGACAAAGTCCTCGGGAAAGCCTTTAAAGGCGGTCAAAACCATCGTGGCCAGCGCCAAGTCACGTAATTGTTTGGTTCCCACGATAGAAATCGCATGAGAAATCGTCTCAATTTCTGAGGGGAAATTATAAAAGGAACTATTGACAATTTTTAACAGTCGAACGGAGAGGGAAACATCATTGCAGATGATTTCTGCTACATCGCCAAACGAACTCTCAGGGTCATTGATGACATCATTGATTTTGAAATAAATCTCAGGAAGGGACGACAAACGAACAGACCCCTTGATGAAGTCCTGTGGGCTATTTGACATGGATATGGCCCATTCCCGGCATTTTTTTCAATCGGTTGAGGACGGATAAACGCATTAATTCCATCACGGCAGGATGATCCGTATTAGAAAAGCCAAACAAGGCCTCAACTTCTTTTTTGGCCTGAGCCAGTTTTTTGGGATCTGTTTTTAAAACTCCAGGGGTGGAATCCGGTCCATCTTCCTGTACATGGACATCGGCCTCGGTAACCCCCCAGGCTTTAAGGTTTACGATATCCTTATCCGTGAGAAAGGTTCCCTCAGGAAGCAATTTTCTTCCGGAATAATTTTGAACTTCATTCATCAGCGTCATCCCGGGTTTTAAATCCTGGGTCTTATAAATTGGCACTTGTTCCCCAATATAATTTTATCGACTCATATAAATAAATTCCGATTACCAATATACTATCGGAACAACCCATAATCTACAGCCATTATCATTGAAAATGCTTTTAAAATCAACCATTTATTAGAAGTTCGACAGGCGAGCAGTTTAGGATATTTACAATATTCAGCTATTGAAAGCATGAACTCAAAGTGGTTTTAATGCCCGGCCAGAGGAATCATGGGGGGGGGGGGGCAACTGGTTTCTTACGTCAATGGGGATAGATAATGAAGTGAGTGAAACGCTCGCAACGAGAGTTCAGGAAGTCAATTCCTTAATCAGTTTGTCCCAGTCGGTCCTGGCAATTTCCTTCTTGGTGATGGGGCCCATTTTCTTGAATACCGGATTTTCGAAACCTTCCAGGCTATCAGCCTCACCAAGGTCCATGTCAAACTCAAGGTTATCGTAATCCGAAAGGGGTTCTACCACCTCCTGGTTATCGTCCCCTTCGTTTTTCTCTTGCGGGTTTCCTTGTGATTGACTCAGCACCTCGAAAATCTGATCGAAATTTTTGGTGATCGAGGCGCCCATTTCCCCAAATTCCTTTTTCACAGAGGAAAAATATTCCCGGCTCAGATGATAGTGGAGGAACCGGTAGGGGCTGATCTTGTTCGCCTGCAAATAATCTTCGGAAGCCAGACGGGAACGGCCATCGTTCAAATAAATTTTTCCCCGATAGACGCGGGCAAGAAAATGACGGGGCTGAATACTCAATACCATGTTCAAATTGAGCAGAGCCACGGTGGTTCTGTTTTCTTCCAGATTCTGAATGGCTTGATGGAAATGCTTATTGACCTCGGAGTCCCAATTTTCCCGCACTCGGAAAATCGGCTCAAGTATAGGAAAGAAAAAGTCGCCGACTTTGAATCGCACCCAATTCAGGAAAGTCCTGGTGTTGTCGAATTCGTTTTCAGACATAGGCTCTCAGTTATCCTGCCAAACCCACGAAGGATTTGGGAATATTGAAAAAACGATTATTAGCGGCACTTTGGATTGGCTACGATTCTATCTAAATATAAAAAGGCCGTCAAATATTATCGTTAACGAGATCCTATTTTTTTTGCTCCAGAGAAATATTCCCTTTTTATTCATCAATAAATTTTGTGATAATTCCATTTCTCTTACCTGGCAATTCCAAGGGAATAGCCGCGTAATTCAAGAGAATCAAAAAAATCGATGATTTTTGCCGGTTGACCGCGCGAGTTTCCTATTTAAAGGCGAGAGGTCCTGATTTCGGTTGAATAATGCAGGGTTTGTTGTATCCCCAAAAACCCTTGCCATGCCGCGCCTTAAAGCTCTAATTATTTAATTTCCTTGACGTTACGCCGTTTTTATACTAATTTTATTGTATGCAATGTTCAAGGTGCAGTTACATTCGATTTAAATCTTCCGCCAAATGCATGAACTGTGGTTATGATTTCAAGAATCAGAAATCCACAATTCTCCCCAGGGCTGAAAATGAATTTACCATTTTTGCTCTGGCCGGGGCGGAGGCGGTTGTCGGCAATGCCTCCACAGGCAACGAGGTGAACTTTCACCAGGAGTCTTCCGACACAGGAATGAATGACCAGGATCTGCATGAATCTCCCACGGGCCTTTCGGATGAACCCAATCTTGACAACGCCGGGGATTTTGAATTGGACTTGGCCGAGGCAGATGATCCGGACCTGGAAAATTGGGACATCGGAGCCACTCTCACTGAGGACCTTTCTGGGCCCGGAAGAGATGTTTCCGCTGATTCAAAGTTTGATGCCGAACCGGACGCAGGTTTTGAAGTCCTGGGTCTGGGGTTCGATATGAGTACGGAGTTTGAGCCTGCGGATACCGAAGTTGCCGCTACGGAAAGCGATGATTACTCTGTTGAAGCAACTTCTGAAGTACCCTCTCCGCCGGAAATGGCACCTCATGACGACCAAAAAGAAATTGAGTTTGAACTCAGGGAAGACCTTTCAGCGCAGGATACCCTTGAGGAAGGCACCGCTCCTGAATCGTTAAGTCAGGAGGACACCGCTCAGGCGGCAAGTTTGGAATTGATTGATTTTCCCGAACAGGGTGCTGAACCAACTGCAGAGGTCGAGTTAGGTGAAATCTCCCTGGAAACCGAGTTGGAGCTTGAAAACAAGGAATCGGAAACCGGACAAAATTTCGAGGTTCCTGTGGATCTTAAGTACACCGAAATAGACCGGAGCCAAACCCTTGAAGTGGAAGGGCTTCAGCTTGACCTGGAAACCGATTCTTTAGAGGTAGAGCCCATACAGGCCGATCCATCCCCGGCCCCCGGAGCGGCTCCGGAAGACCTGGAGTTGAAAATGAATTCCAACCAGGATGAATCCAACTCAATGCCCTCTGACGAAGAGTCCACCCAGGATCGCTAGGACTCCCTTTCCCGGATCTTAATCTCCCTTTCAGGATCATCAAACCCCGATAGTTGTCAAAAACCCCTTTATTGCGTAACCCCTCCCCATTAGCACCCCCTGGCAGGAATCGAATTTCGTTCTCTCAGGTTTTTCAGGGTTCTTATTCGCCCTAAGGATATTTTCAGGTGGGGGCCCCATAAAAAATTGGATTTTTTTGACAAATTGCATTATAAGAATAGGTTTTCGTGGCAATTCCTGCCCCCTGAATCAACTTGAGATCTCATACGACAACTTCTCCTGTGACGCGTTAAACAGGCGAGGCGCCGATCAGGATTTTCATTTTAACGGCGTCTCAAGGCGCGGAGGAAAACATCCGCTGATGGGGCACACTCCGCGGGAAGGAAATGGCAGGATAAAAAATTCCGCACGTGTGGTATTGCACATTTGTCTTCATGCCTCAAAGGAGTAAAGTAGGGTAAGGTCAGCCATAAACCCATAGTTGGTTAATATAGTTCGTTAATATTTCGTCCAGCGACGCGCTGGTCAGTATCTGCTCCAGGCCTCGGACTGGCAGGCTGGATTGAAAAAATTAAAAACAGGATAATCGAATGAAGAAAAGATATTTGCTCGCCCCCGGACCGACCCCCGTTTCAGAAGAAGTCTCTTTACGCATGGCGGAACCCATGGTTCATCACCGCACTCCGCAGTTCAGCGCAATTTTCGCCGAAGCCGCAGAGGGTTTGAAGTACCTGTTCCAAACCAAACAGGATGTATTGATTCTTGCATCCACTGGCACGGGAGCCATGGAGGGGGGTGTGACCAATTTATTTTCCCCGGGAGATAAGGTTCTTGTTATCAACGGCGGAAAATTTGGCGAGCGCTGGGGCAAAATTTCAGAAACCTACGGCTTGCAAGTGGTCTGGCATAACGTCGAATGGGGACATGCCGCCGACCCAAAAGATATTGAATCCATTTTAAATCAGGACAAAGAAATTAAAGGTGTTCTTGTACAGGCCTCGGAAACCTCGACCACCGCCGCTCAGCCCATCGAAGCGCTTTCCAAATTGACCCGCGACCGGGACGACTTATTGCTGGTGGTAGACGCGATCACCGGCCTTGGCGTTTTTAATTTACCGATGGATGAATGGGGCATCGACGCCCTGGTGACCGGCTCGCAGAAAGCCCTGCAACTACCGCCGGGGCTTGCGATGGTGGGTCTTAGCGAAAAGGCCTGGAAATTTGCGGACCAATCCACCTGCCCGCATTTTTATTTCGATTTCAAGAAAGAAAGAAAAAATCTTGCCAATAAAACGTCGGCTTACACACCGGCTGTTTCCCTGGTCATCGGACTTCGAGAAGTTCTTAAGAATATCAAAGCAGAAGGCCTGGACAACCTTTTCAAACGCCACAACCGCCTGGCAAGGGCCACACGCGCCGCCGTAAAGGCGATGGGGCTTCAGGGCGTCGCGCCTGATTCCCCGGCGGACAGCGCAACCGGTTTTTTTGTTCCCGAGGGAATTGATGGCGGCAAGCTGGTCAAAAGCATGCGCGATGATTTTGGCGTGACCCTGGCGGGAGGCCAGGATGACTGGAAAGGCAAAGTAGTTCGCATTGCCCATTTAGGCTATGTGGACACTTTCGACGTCATCATTGCCATTTCAGTCATAGAAATGGCGTTGACCAAGTTCGGAGCCAAGGTAGAACTCGGCAAGGGCGTGGCCGCCGCGCAAAAAATATTACTGGAAGGCTACGAATAACCGGCCTCCGGACTTTTCAAACTATAATTTCCTGGTTTCCAAACCAGGTTCACCATCCATTGGAGTGACTGATGAAAGTGCTGGTTGCAGATAATCTTTCCCCTGCCGGGATCGAAATTCTCAAAAATGAAGAGGGCATTGAGGTAGATGTCAAAACGGGCATGTCTAAAGAGGAATTGATTGCGGTCATTCCCCAGTACGAGGGTTTGCTGGTCAGAAGCGCCACAAAAGTCCGGGCGGATGTTATCGAAGCGGCAACCAAATTGAAAGTCGTCGGCAGGGCCGGTATCGGCGTGGACAATATCGATCTGGAAGCCGCTGGCAAAAAAGGCGTCATCGTGATGAACACTCCAGAAGGCAATGTGATCACCACGGGAGAGCACGCCATGGCGCTGATGATGTCCATGTCCCGGAATATCCCACAGGCTAATATGTCGCTCAGAAACAAGGAATGGGCGCCTAAAAAATTCATGGGAGTGGAACTGTTTCAAAAAACTCTTGGAATCATCGGATTGGGACGCATCGGTTCCATCGTCGCAGATCGCGCCAAGGGATTTCAAATGAAAATCCTGGTGTTTGATCCCTATATCCAGAAAGAACGGGCGGAGAAACTGGGCGCCGAAGTGGTGGAGCTGAAAGAACTTCTGCAACGGTCCGATTATATTTCCCTGCACACTCCCGGATTGCCAGACCAGCACTTGCTCAGTAAAAAAGAATTCGACCTGATGAAGCCGGGCGTTAGAATCGTCAACTGCGCCAGAGGATCTTTGATCGACCATGACGCACTGATCGAGGCCATCAAATCCAAAAAAGTCGCGCAGGCGGCTCTGGATGTTTATGAAAAAGAACCGCTGGACCCGGACAGCCCCCTTCTTAAAATGGATGAAATCATCTGCACCCCACATTTGGGAGCCTCCACCGAAGAGGCGCAGGAAAATGTCGCCATCGCCGTTGCCGATCAACTGATCGACTACTTGAAACACGGGAACGTCAGAAACGCCATCAACATGCCTTCCATCGATGCCGAAACGCTCAAGGAAATAAAGCCCTACCTTGTTCTGGGCGAGGACCTGGGGCTTCTGGCGGCGCAACTGATCGACGGCCCCATTCTCAAAGCTGAAATCCAATACAACGGGGACATCGCCGAACTCAATGTAGAACCCATCACCACCTCCGTCCTGAAGGGTTTGTTGAGCCGGTCCATCGACGGCATCAACATGGTGAACGCTCCCTTCATCGCCAAAGACCGGGGCATCCAGGTGCAGGAGTCCAAAAGCAACGCGGTCCATGAATACACCAGCACCCTGCAGTTGCAGGTAGAGACCAAAAATGGAACCCGCAATATCATGGGAAGCATTTTTGGCAAAGGCGACCCGCGCATCGTCAAATTTGACGAATATTTTCTGGAAGCGGTTTTATCCCCGAATATGCTGGTGCTGAACAATCAGGATGTCCCGGGAGTCATCGGCAACCTGGGAAATGCGCTGGGAAAACACAACATCAATGTGGCGGGATTTCATCTGGGCCGACTGAAAGAAAAAAGCATGGCGCTGGCCATCATCAACATTGATTCGCCCCCAACCACCGAGGCTTTACGGGAGCTGAGAGAGACTCCCAATATGCTGTCAGTGCACAGCGTGACGTTGAAAAACCAGTAAGCATCAGCAAAAAAAATGGACCTTCAAAGGGTTCTCACCCCTTGAAGGTCCGGTCCATTTTTCCAGTCCTGATATTCTCAGGGCTATTCTTTTGCGTTCTCTTCTTCTTTCTTGACAGGCTGTTGACCAAAAACCTGGGCAATGATCGCGTTGATCTTTTCCTCACCCAATAATTTATAGACCGAATTGGCAGATTTAAAATGGGCGCTGGTGAACAGACTCAACACCTTTTTGCTGGTGTAGCCCAGCATCATGAATTCGTGGGCATAGTTTTCGGCGACCATGATGAGCGTCTTGTCGTCCGCATCTTCATCCCCTGTGGGCGGTCCCACATCGGGGTTGATATCGGTTTGAATTTCGTACACATAAATTAAATGCCAGCCGAACTCCGTTTTGATCGGTCCCGCGACCTCGCCCTCTTCAGCGGTGAAGGCAGCGACTTCAAATGCCCGGACCATCGCCCCTTTTCCAAACCAGCCCAAATCCCCGCCCCGCTTTTTGGAAGGGCATTCGCTGTACTCTTCAGCCAGGGTTGAAAAGTCTTCCCCGCCGTCGATTTTCTTTTTTACTTCTTCAGCAACCTCTTTTGATTTAACTAGGATGTGCCTTGCCTGAACCTTTTTAACTTTTTTCTCTTTTGGCGCCGCCATGATTTCTATCCCCGATTGCAAAAATATAATTAAAGGCGATGCCGACAACCCCGCGACTGGATTGGGGTCCGACCGCCGGTCGTCCCGATAAACTTCCCTTTTAACACTGTACAGAGTCCCCGCTTGCCTTGGTGCGGAAATGGCTTCTCAGTTCATCTGCAACGCACAGCATTTTTTGAATTTCTTGCCCGACCCGCAGGGGCAAGGATCGTTCGGCTTGATTTTCCCTTCGGAAATTTTTGCTTCCGCAGGGACTTTCAATAACTCTTCACCAATTTTTTTTGCCTGCTTATATCTTTTTTTGAGTTTGTCATTCAGGTCGGGAATGGTCGTCGTGAGGGCCATCAGCATATCATTATGCTCCGGCTTCAATCTACCGTCCTCTTTTCCCCGAAGCGACTCGTTAAAATAATAGGTATAAGAAAAAGCCGCCGCCTGCTGGTTGCTGTCCAGCTCCAATTTATAGAAAGCCAGCTTGATGTCCAGGTTATCACTTCTGGGGTCCAGGTCGTAAGCGTCTTCCGCGAAGAATTTTTCATTGTTATAATTGAAATCGAGCATTTCCGTGTTGCGCGGGAGCAACTCGAAATAGTTCACGTAGCGACCCGGCTCAAACATAAGATAGGACAAGGGATTTTTCTCACCAAACGCCTTGGCCTCCAGGTAGCGCTGTTTGAACAGCACCATCAACTCATCCGGCAGTTTTTTAACAAACCCCTTGATAATGTCCGCTTGCGTCTTGGTCCATTTTGGCGCGTTGGGCAGGGAGTTGCTGGTCTTGTTAAAGTTCAGCAGGAAAATAATCCGGTTGTCTTCCTGCTCGCGGTCAGCGAGAGAAACCGTCACATGCTTGCAATCGCAAAATGGGTTGGTGCAATAATAGTCTTCCAACACATACGTGTTTTTATAGTCCTCCTCCTCAAACCGATAGGTCATGACAGAGGACTGACTTTCTTCCTGATTGATGATCGAATACGATTCGATGGCAAACCTCCTTAATTAAACAGGCCCGGTCAACTGGTATACCTGCCTGAAGACAATCCTCCCAGGCTTTTCAACGGTTGTTCCGCCTTGTCACTCAGGTTTCGAACGGGTCGCACGGATTCTTTGCCTATTCCTTCCTTGTTGGCCAGGTTTTCGTGTCCATACCTGTAATAAAACACGGCGGCGGTGCTGTGTGCTCTCTGGATACTGGTCCAGGTGGAAAATCCCCCACCAGGGGAAAAGCTGGAATGGATATGGATATCCAGCCGGTCCATATCCTTGGTGGTGAAATCCTCATCATACAGACCTTCAGCCTCATCCAGAGTGGGCAACCTCCAGTTCGAATGGCCGGCAAATTTCTTGTCGTTCAATACCCGGATATATTCCAAAGCTTCGAACCAGTTCATCCATTTACTGCTGTCCTGGTAAGAGTCCGTTTGTTTCCACATCAGCTGGGCTTCATGGTCCGTGACCGTCCCATCCCCATTATCCTTAAACCTTGTTTGTGTTTCCACCAGGGAGTTCCTTAAAAAATCTTAATGTCGTTTTATCCTGATTTATCCTGCCTAAAGCAAACCGTCGGTTTTTTCTATATCACGAACCACCCGCGTCGAACCGCGAGACGTCCGGTAGATGTCGTCAAAAATCTGCAACCCCTTGCGGAACCCAAACCGGATCGCCTGAATTTTATTTCTCACATCGCTGGTCCAGTACAAAAATCCAAATCCGGGTTCAAAAATGGACGCATGAGAAATCGTCTGCCCCATATGATCTTTATTCTGTTGTTTTTTATCAAAAAGACTTTTTGCCTCGAGTACCGTAGGAAGACGCCACCCGTCGTAGCCTCCGTACTTTTTCTTATTCATTTCTTCGGAGTAATCCCGGGACTGGACCCAGTTCATCCATTTCCCTGTCAATTGCCAGGTATCCTGTTTGAGCCAGAGCAAGGCCCTTTTCCGGTCGATGACCGTTCCATTTTCCGCCTCTTCGAACCGGGCCGATTCTTCCTGCGGGTCAACTTCCTGATCGTTTGGACACATAAATAACAACCTCTAATTTTCGACTCAGGGGGCTAGGATTTTATATCGCGGACCGGGCGCACTCCGTGGCTTCTGAGACCCTGTTTGTGCCACTTATAGTCGCCATTATAAAAATGGAAACGCATGGCCACGGTTCGATCTGTTTTGTTCAAGGTTTTGGTCCATGAGGTCAGGCCGCACCCTGGAGGAAAGCCCTCGACAAGAAAGACGGTATCGCCATATTTGTCGGTCACGGGATTGCCGGGATCATGCAACATCTGCACTTCTTTCCTGGAAGGCATCCGCCAATCCGTGTGTTTGGCAAAACGCTCCTTATTTATTTTATCCAAATACATTTTGGCTTCTTCCCAGGAAACCCATTTGTCCAAATCCAGATAAGAATCGTTTTTGGCCCACATCAAGCCTTCCACCACATCCGTGATGGTTTCGTCCCCGTTATCTATAAACCTTTGGACATCGGTTTCTTCAGATTCCTGACCGATTTTTCTCACCAGCCTGAGACCGCTTGGAAACCCCTCGTTTTCCTTGGCCAGCCAGAATTCGTAATCGGAGCGAAAGTCGAAACCCATGGCCGCTTTGGCGCCTCGGGTTTCACTGGTCCAGGTAGAAAAACCACACCCTGAAGGAAATATGGGGTCGATATGGATCTCGCTGCCCTGCACATCGATGTTCGAGGCTTGCAGGTCAAACAAAGTTTTAGCATCCGAAGCGTTCGGGAAGCACCAGGTACGGTAACCGGCAAACCGTTCCTTATTCATCTTTTTGGAATACTCCAGTCCCTCGTGCCAGGTGATCAACCGTCCGAGCTCAATCCAGGTGTCATTTTTCATCCACATGAGACCATTTTTTACGTCCGAGATGGTCCCATCTCCATTATCAATCAGAGCGCATTTATCTTCGGTTTTATCCATTAACTATTCTCAGAAAAAATTTTAATTGCGTACCGGAGGCCGGGTATGGTCCCGTTTGGCGGATTCTTTGCGGCACAGTCTTGTCGCCCCAAAGGCATACTCATCCGCTCCGGTGACCTTGCCCTCGACATAGTCAAAACGCGGGCGGCGGGTCGATGTGTCGCCCATGAGCCAGACATTCTTAAACCCTCCTTCAGGGAAAACAGGGTCGATATGAATCGTGCTTCCCCCCTTGGCTATGTTTTGGAATTCTTCATTAAACAGGGAAGCCGCTTCATCAATCGAGGGGAGCCGCCAATCGGAATAACCGCCAATTTTGCGCATATTCTTGTTGTCTGAATAATCACGCGATTCATGCCAGTTGAAAAATTTTCCCTTATCCTGCCAGGAATCTTTTTTCATCCAGAACATTTTGGTTTTTGTGTCATAAATGACATGCGGCCCTTTTTCAACAAAGCGCTTGGGCTTGGTGTCTTCCTCTTGACGGACCGGAACCTGTTCACCCATCATCTACCCTCATTTAAAAAGTTCAATCATTATCTCCTTTACAAGGAGAACAACCGCCAGCATGCTGAAAAAAATACCGAAGTTTTCTCGCAGTCGAAAAATATAGTTTTAACAAATTAATCCCCGGTATAACCGATTTCTGCGTTGCCTTCATCCACATCGACAATCACGGGGACCATGTATTTACCGTCCGTGTATTCCAGCAGTTTTTCGAGGCCCTGCGGATCGTCATCCACGTTGACGTATACAAAAGATTTATTCTGCTTGAGAAAATCTTCCCGGGCCTTCTTCGTATGCGGACAATCATTTTTTCCAAATATCATGTAATGACTCATAACTTCCTTTTTATGACCCCGAGCAAATCAACGCCCGGCATGAGGATTAACAATTATCACCGGTCAAACTTTTTTGTGTCCTTGCGCCATTCAGGTTCCCAGTCATCTTTAATATCATCGCGCACCAGACGGGCATGGGAATACTCACTGTCCTTGTGCTCCCAGATTTCATTGCCGGTAATATAATTGAATTTCATGGCGTACTGATGATAATCGGGCTTCTCCTCAAACGTCCAGGTGTTGTGGCCCTGGCCGGAATCAAAAAATGGGTCGATATGAATCTCGGCCCCGGCTTTATCATAATTTGTGTGAGTGAAGGAAAAAAGCGATTTTGCGTCTTCAAAACTGGGCAAGCGCCAATCATCAAATCCAGCAAATTTTTTTTCATTCATGTCTTCGCAATAATCATGCGCTTCAAACCAGGTGATCCCGTATTTAAACTCATCGTAGGAGTCGGCCTTTTTCCACATCAGACTGTTGCGGGTGTCGCTGACGGTTCCATCGCCGTTATCAACATAGGAGGGGACTACCTCCTCCAGAACCGCTTCATCTTCCTCCTCAAAATCCTCTTCGCCCAGCCACTCCTCGCCCTCATAACCGTCATCATCGAGGATTTCAGAATCCACTTCTGTGGTTTCTTTATCCTTGTCCCCGGTTTCAATCTCTTCTTGGTCGGACATCCTGTAACTCCTGTTATCCTGAAAACTTAACCGCTTAATTCATCCAATCGCCGGCAACCCACCCGCTAAGCATCACGCACCATCCGCACGGAGGACCCTGTGGTGGAAACACTTTGCTCCACGCAAATTTCCCGCGCCCCCGGGAAATAACATTTCCAGGCGTAGGAGTCGAACCGGGTTTCATTGGTCCAGAAACTCGTTTCCCCGCCCGCTTGATAATTCGCCACACTGCGGGCTGGCTTTTTGGTTTGCTTCAGAAAGATCACCCGATACGCTTGTTCGTTCTTTAAAAGGGATCTCACTTCACTTTTTGTCGGAAGCCTCCAATCATCATGCCCCAAATATTTTTGCTCATTACAGGCTTTTACATAGGCATTCGCCTCATCCCAATTGAGCCATTTTCCAAGTTCCTTGCGGGAATCTTTAATCGGCCATTGCAGGTCTTCCTCGGAATCAGTCACCGTCCCGTTATCATTTTCTTGCAAGTTCTTAAAGGCTTCTACCAAGGATCACCTCGTTGAATAAAAAACCATTTGATAAAAAGTTGCCAATGCAGCCACATAATCCCCAGCCAATCGTTCTGCGTCGCCCCATTTTAAATGAATAAATTGTGGAAGCAGAAAGGCGCTTTCCTAAAAGAAACCGAATTCACTATATGGGTGCAAGGGATTTTATTTCAATAAAGTATCACTCGGACTTAAACATTTCAACCCAAATCCTCTTTACCGGGAAACCAGACTTCCAATGCCTGCGCAGATGAGTTTCACTTACAGGAGAACCCCTTGGGGCAACACAATTCGGAAGGGTGAAACTGCAAAAAAAGCAGGGTCGGGGACAGTAAGCCCACTCTTCCTCGTTCCAGATTAAAGAAAAGTCAACGCCAACCCCCACCTTGAGTGATGATATCCCTCACGGAGGGTATTTTATCCATTTTGATTCGGCTGGAGTCGAATTCGCCCCGCACCAGCCGGACACTCGTATTGAGAATGTCATCGACCTCCTTATGGCCTCCCCTACCGTTATTGAAGGAGAAAACATAGGCGGTGATTTTCCCGCGCGTGTTGCTGGTCCATGTATCGAACCCGCACCCCGGTGTGAACGCAGAATCGATGTGGATATCTATCCGGTATTTGTCTTCAAGCTTTTTACTCACATCGTACAGCGACTGGGCTTCCTTTTTGTCAGGAATCCGCCAGTCCGAAAAACCCGCAAACGCATCTTCATTTTTCTTCTTGGTGTACTTTGCCGCCTGGGTGAAGGTGACAAACTTTTTGGTATCCAAATAGGAGTCGTTCTGTATCCACATCAGGCTGGTCAGCGAATCGGACACCGTGCCATCTCCATTATCTATAAATCTCTGATCGCTCATAACCCCTCCTGATACCTCTGTTGGTCAGACTTTCTATCAACACTTTAAAGCCAAACACTAAATAAACTCAAAAAAAAAGCTGGAAGGCTTTCGCCTTCCAGCTCAATTTTAAATCTTAGAAAACTCTGAGACTATCTTGCGCTCTCTCTCTTATTGCCACCGACACCGAAAATTCCTCTTTCGGTTCCTTCAGGCAATCCCATACCAGGCTCGATATAAGTACCGGGCCGGGTGTGATCCAAGTGATAGTTGCTCTGGTAAGTTTTTCCAGACCCTGCATCGATTTTCCAATCATTACGGTCAAAGGTCTGTCTTTGACAGTTGACTGTGACATCTCCCGGACCTTTGTTCGTGATGATGGATTTCATGGCAATAGCATTGGTCTCGTATCCACCTGGCTGTAATGTATACGAAAACACTTTTTCCCACGCGTAAGCATGAGGACCAATATCAAATGTGATCTTGGTGTCTTCAGTTTCACTCAGGTTGTACACAATCCATGAAGCGTTTTCACAAACGCTTTTTCCACCAGCTTTGACCACAACTTCATTAGCGCTGGCAAAAGTCACAAAAGAAAATAATGCAAACACCGTAATTAAACTAACAGCAGACCTTCTCATCATACTCCCCCTTTCAAAAGCGGAATTAACTTTAAGGATAATTACCATCAATCCCTACAGACAGAAAACCTTAAACCACCCCCTAATCAACTTCTTTATATCTATTCAAAAATTTCAAAAAACAAAATTTAGCTTTAAAATAAAGACCTTCCTTACAAAGACCCCTTCCAACTTCCATTGGCTCTTCTAGGGTTCGGCAAAAATATCAAAGACCATGAAATAAGTCAACTAATAAATTTTTCATTCGGTTTTCAAAACAAATAACCATTTAAAATTCAATAGTTAGACCAAAACTCCTGTATTTTCAAAAAATCCGCCATCCGCCCAGGCCCTAAACCCGAAATTTCAGAGAAGTGAGCTTAATCAGTGAAATCGAATTTCTCAGCAACTTCTCGCCATCTTCAGAAATGTCATTGACCACCAGCTGAAGAGACCTCAGGTTTTTTAAATATTTCGCATTTGCCAACAACCGGGCACCTTCATCACCGATGCCGTTCGAAGTCAGGTTCAGGGTACGGAGATTAGAAAAAATTGGTGATTCTGTGATCGCTTTCACACCGTTATCGCCGATATGACACTGTTGTAAATTCAAAGCCCGGAGCTCTTTCAAGTCTTCCTGCTTTGCCAATGCCTGCGCCCCCACTTCGCGGATGAATTTTGCCTTTAAACTGAGGACTTGCCCATCCGTACTTAAATTTTCCCTTACAAGATCCTCTATGCTGGACATGGTTTTATCCTATCCTTAATAAGTGATGCCGAACTAAAAAAATGATCAACCGGTCCCATCGATCTTTTTTGCCTCAAACCCGTATTCATCAAATGCCTGCCACCCTTCCTGCAACATTTTTTTTACATACTTGACCATCAAGGCCGCCTGGGAGTGATTGGGATCAATGACCAGAGTTTTTTTCAGGAGCTTCTGGGCCGTCTTAACATCTTTGATCTCCTCACCGTAGAGCTCAATCTGCCGGGACTTGTCAATCAGGTCCGATGCCCACTTATAACATGTATCCGCAATTTGCTGGGGAGCGTTTTGAGTGATGTATTCAACGATCTCATCATCCGCTTTCAAGAGACTCAGATCTTGAATGGCGGCCTCAAACTCATTGATGGGAACTTCGTAATCATCGCTGTTCACCTGCGTGATGGTGTCTCCCGCTTTGTGGGCCGAATGCAGGCCCACGGAACTCCGAACCACCGTGCCATGAATTCCCGAAATCAATTGATTGTAATACAATTCGCCGATGGCAAAATGAATGACCGATGAAAATTCCTTTTCCGTATCATACTCGAGGGCCAGGTCAAATTCGGCTCTGGCCTCTTCCAAATCTCCAAGCTCCGCCAGCGCTTCGCCGAGATTGTAATGATGCACGCAATTTTCCGGTTCCTCTTCAATTTGACAACGAAACTCTTCAATCTGCGCTTCAAGGTCAAACTCGACCTCTTCTTCCTCTTCATACTCATCAACCGCTTGCTCATCAGAAGCAGCCAGCTCAGCGTCCCCACCTTCTGCAGACTCTCCCTCGGGATCGGAAGACTTTGCTGTCTCTTCAGAAGCGTCAGACACTTCCTCTAAATTTTCCGCTTCCTTTTTTTGTTCTTGGTCGCTCATTTTTGTGCGGTTTGTTCTTTGTCTGTCACTTCTCTCACCAAGCGGATGGCCGATAAAGACAGCCCCGGACCACCTCTGGGGCTGGGGTAGGCTTTTCCCCGAATGTAATTGAAGGTCCATGCGTATTCTTCTTTATGGATCTCGCTCGACCAGAAACAACAACTGGTGTATCCAAAAACCGGGTCCAGGTGAACCTCGTTGACCGTCCAGTAATATTTCCAGGGAATGCTTTTATCCTCTTCAAAAAGACTCGCCAACTGTTTGCGTGTCGGCAATCTCCAATCATCGTGACCCCCGAAGCGCTTTTCATTGGTCTCGGCGATATAGGTTTGCGCCATTTCCCAGTTGAGCCATTTTTTCTGCTCCTGATAGGAATCCTGCTTCTTCCACATCAAACTTTCCTTGAGGTCGGTGACGGTGCCGTCCTGATTGTCCTGGAACCTGGGATCATTGGAAGGTTCCAGGCCTTCCTTCTTGTCTGTCAAAGACAGAATCTGACCGTCAAAAATAGCGTCTTTTTCTTCCGCACCGGTATCGGCCCCGACCGGGGAATCGAAAAACACCCCTGCCAGGAAGACCGACATCAGAACAAATAAGAGTTTAACTTTTATTTTCATAAACCGATTTGAGGCATTTGTATTCAAAAAATTAATAGCGGGAAATATGTCATTCTTCCTGGGGCGCCCAATCCGGCTCCCACGAAAGGCTGATGCCCGCAGGATCTTTAAACTGGCCCGGCTCTTTCCCGACCACGCCCCATTTGGACACAAATTCCAGATCCGGATCAAATTTCTGGATGCGTTGATTGATGGCATCCACCACAAACACATAACCGTAGGGGTCCTCAACCAGAGCCGTCGGGCAATTGAATTGTCCGTCCCGCTTGCCGTTCTCCCCCAGTATCCCAAGACTTTCCCCTTCCCGGGAAAACAATTGCAAACGGTTCTGGCTTTTTTCAGCGACGAGGATCGTGCCGTCGCGGCGAACGAGGATTCCGCTGGGAAAATTCAACCGGCCCTGCTCAAAACCGTATTCACCGAATTTTGACAGAAACTGCCCATCTTCATTGAAAATCTGGATTCTTTGATTATCGCGGTCGGCCACATAAATATTGCCTTCACGATCCAGGGCAATCCCGGAAGGAAATTTGAGAAACCCGTCGAAATCACCGGCAAAACCAAAACTCAGCAGGAAATCGCCGTCATCATCATAACGCTTGATGCAGTGGTTGTGCGTGTCGACCACCAGAATGGTTCCCGTGGGTTCCGATATGATCGCTTCCGGCCAATAAAACTTCTCCTGCCCCCACCCTTCACTGCCGAACACATGAAGGAAATCTCCATCGGAGTCAAATTTTTGTATTCTGTGGCACCCGGTATCGGCCACCCAGATATTTCCATTGGTATCGATAGTAACTGAGCTTGGAGTCTTGAATTCGCCGGGGTCGTAAGGGGGTCGTGTGCCGCCCGACTTGCCGAAGCAGGATAGGAATTTCCCATTACCGTCGAACTTTTGTATTCTGTCGTTTCCAGAGTCGGCGATCCAGACGTAGAGCTTAGTATGGTCAACCTCAGGCCTTACCGGTTGCTCCTCTGGAAGGATTTCGCCATCCAGAACCACAATCGCATCCTGCGCATTGGCTGACTCTACTTTTCCTTCTTGCGATTCTTCTGACATAAGACTCCTTACTTTATATTCTGCGCAATTTCCAGGATCTGCGTGAAGGGAGGCTCATTCACTCCTACCCATGTATTTCTAGACCTAATTATTGAGGAATCTTCCGATTGGCAACGGACAGGAGGCACTCCTGGGGATGGTTCATCAAAGAGCTCGATCTTTAGCAATCTAAACCTGGAAGCCGGGGGATGACTCCCAAATGAATGAATATAGGAGAAACGGAAGCTTTTACAGACCGCACACCCCTGGGCAGGCGCAATCAAGTACCATGCGCTTATTTGCTCGAAGAAAAAACCCTTTTGCCCAAAATACCTAAGGTCCAATAATTATCTATTTTACTCTTTAATCATGAAACCTTTGCAATCGAGAACCTGATACTCAAAGTCACAGGCCTTTTGCAGTTCCGCCAACCGCTCATTCCAATTGGTTTTGAAATTATCTAGGCTTTCTGATTTTGGTTTTTTCTTCATTCGACCCACTTCCAGTATCAGAGGTTTCACCAGGTTTTTGAATATCAGCTGCAGGGTATTCCGCAGTTTCAAAATCACATCCTTGGTGACCATCTCCCGGGTCACGCCATCGACATTTTCCAGGAGCCGCAAAAAGGATTGAATCGTGGTCAATTGACTCGCATAAGCTTCTGACAACTTGTGGTCGAATTTCAAACCACAATCAATGTGTGCGGGCAACAACCACATACTGCAATGGTGGTCTAACTGGACCGACAGGGTAATGAGCTTTTGCAGGTAATCGATTTCCCGAAGATCTTCATCCTCATCTTCACCCTCTTCAAGCTCTTTGGACGCTTTTTCTTTTTCTTTCTGGAGCTCTAACTTGATTTTCTCAAGCTCGCTCAAATCGGCGAGGGAATCGACGTCTTTGGTTTCTACACCAGCGGCTTCTTCCTTTTGTCCTTCATTATCCTCAGTTCCTTTTTCCTGATCACTCAAGGGACAACCTCCTATAAAACACAAGTTGTTTAAACTTCTAATTCAATGCGTTGCAATCCTAATATTGGGAATGGAAGAAAGTATAGTCTTTCCATTATAGGGTGTCAAGACATTCCCAATGTCCGCTTTTACCGGATATTCCAGGCTCAACAACCCATCCCCGTATCGTTTCGGAAGGCGGAAAAAAGTCTCCTGTCCGCCTGAAGGAAAGCGCAGATTGACAGGTACATGATGGAGGGTTATCCTCTACCGATAGAAATACTAACAAGCATTTGCATGCTTATTGAAGGAATAGTGCCATGAAAACGGCTCTGATTTTCCCGCCGCAATGGTTTCCCAGTCAGCCCTATTTAGCATTGCCCACTTTGAAAGCCTTCCTGGAAACAAAGGGGCACGAAGTCGATCAATTCGATTTCAATATCGAAAGCTACGAAATCTTCCTGTCACGGGAGTATTTGACTCACTGTGTCGAACTCATCCGCAACCGCCTTGCCAAACCGGCTCGCACCTCTGAGGAACAGGAAGTCCAAGCCGTTTACCGACAAATCCTGTCCGACCGCGATTATCTCGAAAGCATTTATTCCGAAGTCCGGGAGGCGGTGGACGTTCTGCGTAACGAAGAACTGTTTTTTCAGTTTTCGCTCTATAAAAAAGCCTTCACTACCCTGAAAATCGCGATGAGGCTCATTTCGTTTGCGCATCATCCGAGCCGCATCGATCTGGATTCCTTTTTCATGCAGGGCACCCCTGAGGAAAACCTTGAGGGAATTGTTTCCGCCACTCAAGATTCCGTCAGTAATCCTTTTCTGGGTCTTTATCAAGACCATCTGCTGGCCAATGTTAAATGGGAAGAATACGGCCTGGCCGGAATATCCATCATCCATGTGGGGCAGGTGATTCCCGGCTTGACCCTCGCACGTATTTTGCGCAAAAAATATCCCCATCTGCACATCGTCATCGGCGGCAGTGTGTTCGCCCGCCACCAGGATATTCTCGAAGACAAAAAAATTCTTTTTGAAGAATTTTTTCACGGCATTATTTTGTCGGAGGGAGAGGAGCCGCTGGACAAGCTCATCGTCAGCCTGAAAGAAAACAAGCCCCTCAACAGCGTTCCCAATCTGATTCATCTGGAAAACGGGCAAATCACCCGCAACGAAAAAGCCACTGCCCTGCAATACGACCTTCTGGCCAGGCCCACGTTCGACGGCCTGGATCTTGATAAATACCTGATGCCTTATCCCGTTCTGCCCTACATGGCCAGCCGGGGATGTTACTGGGGAAAATGCACTTTCTGCACGCACAGTTTCATTTACGATTCCTACTACCGCAAGGAAAACGAAACCCGCGTGGCGGAAGACCTGGATTATCTGGGCAAACGTTACAACACCAAATACTTCACTTTCTCGGACGAAGCGATTTCTCCCAACGCCTTCCGGCGGATGTCTGCGGCAATTTTGTCTCAGGGTGTCGAGATGCGTGCCCTGGGAATGCTCAAGTTTGAATCCGGCAATGTGGAAACCCCCGAATTATTCGAAGAAATGCACCGTGCCGGTTTCATCATGCTGTTTTTCGGACTGGAAAGCGCCAACGACCGCATTCTCTCCCTCATCGACAAGGGATGCGACCAGGCCACCGAAAAACTGGTGCTTAAAAATAGCTCGGACGCTGGGATATGGAACCACTTGTACCTGTTCTTTGGCTTTCCAACGGAAGAACGATCCGAAGCGGAAGACACGATCCGTTTCACCGTCGAAAATGGCGAAACGGGAACTGGCATCATTCATTCGGTAGGCCAATCCACCTTCGCCCTGGAAAAAGATTCGGCCATCTACCACAATCCGTCCAAATTCAAGGTCGACCGGATCATTCACGACCCGGAGCGGGACATGGCGATTGTCTTCGATTTCGACATCAAGGCCGGCATGTCGCGCGAGGAAGTCATGGACGTTTATGAAAGTTTCAACCATACCATTGAGGAAAACTTCCCCTCGCGCAATATCTGGAATTTTCTGTCGCGCGAACACTTTCTCCTTTATCTGGATCATTTCGGCAAAGAGGAGATCCTCAATATGGCCGGGGATGAAGAACTGACCGCGCACCCTTAATCTTCAATGCCCGAGGGGGTATTATTCCCCGTCCCGAAACAAGGGGAATAGGAACAGGGATCGAACATCGAAATTTGGCCAAGTGCTATGCTGGTTGGGGCCAGCGTCACGCTGGCCGCTTGACACCTCCGGGTGGATACCCTAATATCAATCATATCAATTTACTATTAAGCCAGAAACTTCAAGGAGTCTAAGCGCAATGGCCGAGGAAAAAGGCAACGCCACCGATTGGGTCACCATGAAAATCGACCCCTATATATTTGAGGAGCTCGGAGTCCGGGATCCCGAGCAGATCAAGCTGGAAACCAAAATTATGAAGAAGGTTCGCCAGGTCAAAAAAGAACTGAAAACGGACCCATACAATATCGACAAATTAAATGAACTGGCTACTTACTATTTAGACGGTGGAAATTATGACGATGCCATCAAAATTCTAAAACAGGTTATCAGCAAGGACACTAAAAACGTCAGGGGCTATAAATTGCTCGGCACCGCTTACAGCATGTTCAATCATGAAGAAGAAGCCATCCGGGAATTGAACCGGGCGGCAGAGTTGACCCCCGACGATCCTGAAATCCATTTTAATCTGGGTGGCGTTTATATGTTGCTGGAGTACTTCCCAAGCGCCGTTCAAAGTTTCCAGAAAGTGGTCGAACTGGACCCCACAGATATCATGGGCTATGCGAATCTCGCCGCCGCGTATGACATACAGATGATGTACGAGGAGGAAATCCTGGTACTGAAAAAAGTGCTGATGTTCAGCCCGGAGGATAAAGAACTGCGTTCCGCCCTCTCCACCACTTATTTCAACGCCAACCATCATGATGAAGCGCTCAACGCCGCTTTATGCGTGGTGGATATCGACGAAAAGGACCCGCAGGCTTACTGCAACCTGGGGAGTTGTTACGCGGTAAAAGGCATGGTCGACGAAGCGGTCAAGGCTTTCAAAAAAGCCAGTGAAATTGATCCGGAATACAATCTGCCGCACACCAACCTGGGAAGCCTTTTTGCCACCCTGGGCCGGCTGGAAAGTGCGATCAAGGAGTTTAAAATCGCCACGTCTCTGAACCGTAGCGACGCTCTCGCCTGGTACAATCTTTATAACTGTTATAAAGAAGTCAATCGGCTGGAAGACGCTGAGGAGGCTTACCGCACCTACGAGAAATTGATGAAAACCATGGGAGAAGAGGCTCCTGCCAGCACGACCGAAGGGCAAAACCCTTCCAATATTCCAGGCGGAGTTTCCCAGACCGGAGGTTATGCGGGAGGCGGCGACATGTCCGGTAATGCGCCCGGTATGGAAACTCTGGCAGAAGAATAACAAGAACCTTTCAATTCCTGAATGGAATTGTGAGATGCGTCGATGAATCAAAACCCCCAGAACCCCCTTTTACCCCTTGGGGATTTCAAACCCGCGGATCAATGGCAGACCCATATCAATTCCATTTTTTACGGAATGCTGGGGCCGGGCATCCATGACCATTTCCAGACCTATGTCAGCCTGGACCACCGGCTGGCACACGCGCTTGCACAGGAATATTTCCAAAAAGTAAAAGACCAGCCGTCTTCCTCCTCTACCCGCTTCATTCAGGAATGGGGCGTCGGCAACGGCAACCTCGCCGCCTGCTTTCTGACCCATCTCAAAGAACTCGATCGCGAACAGCAGGTTTATCCGTTCGTCCACTACGTGCTATGCGATTATTCGGAAGAAATTTTAAAGGGGGTGCGCCGCAACCCGCGGCTTAACGAACACGCCGGTCGCTTTTCCACGGTCCAGGTAGACGCCAATCGACTCGACTGTTTCAAGCCTCGGTCCCTTGATAAAATCATCTCCAATGAAATCTGGGACGACCTTGCCACCCGGGTTCTCTTGAAGCATGAAAACACCTTGTACGAAGAATTTCTGCAACCGCTTTTGGACCCGGCCTTATTGGGCGTCGAGTTCGAGGCTTTTGTTACGATGTTCAACGAGAAAGACCTTGCGGCCCTTTCCGCTCTTCCGCCCTTTCTCGCCGCCATCCACTGGGAAAAAAGTTACCAGCGCGTGGACATCGGCGACTGGCCTTATGCAGACACGATCCAGGCCCAAATGGACCTGTGCGCCGAGGAAATCCCCATCCCCATCAACACGGGGGCTTTTATCACCCTGGAACGGGCGCATCAGCTTTTACGCCCGGACAGCCAGGGATACACGGCATTTGATTACGGCATGCACTCCCTCGACGAATTGAACCAGGTGGGCCGGCCTTATTTCAATCTCTATGGCGGTCAATACACCTTCATGGTGAATTTTGACCTACTGGCCCGTATAGGCAAATCTGTCGGCTTTCCCAACGCTGAAAAAGAGTTCCAGCATGATTATGTGGGCCGCCTCCTGGAAGAAAAAGTCGCCAGTGTGGTGGAGATTCTGCAAAACCATCCCAGGGTCGCGCACATGGCTTCCTGGGACCGGGACCTCCTGATGGTGCAGACCATTCACGCCATCAACTCGGCCTATCGAAGCCCCTACAAAAATAAAATGAAATACCCGGCCCAGGAAGGGACGCCGAAAAAACAGCGTAAAATGTTGGCCAAACTGGTGGACAATCTCAGTTCCTGCGGTGTTCCAGACACTGTAGCTTATGTATCCGAAAGCGAGTTGTTTTCCTCCATGAAACCGCTCATCAAACTGGGATACCGGGAAAAGGATCTGCTACGGGCTTTTCAATCCCCCCCTCCCGCCATCGCTTTTTCGACCCTCAATTTTCGCTGACCCGAACCCGACGGGCATCCCCCTTTAAATACTTTGGGGGCCTGCCGAAAATCGCCCTATAATGGCAGGACAATGAAACGACCGAGGCAGGTTTTTTTTGCCCGTGCCTCCCAATGGAAACTAAAAACATATTTTTTAATGTTGAGCATTTTTGTAGAAGCCAGTTGCAATCGCTACAACCGCGACGAATGCGTCGATTGTCATGTGTACGAACCGCTGGGCAACCTGCCCAAATCGGAGTGGCACATGGCCCCGGAGGACGCAAGGGTCATGGCGGAGAATATCAGGAAAGTCGATTCCTTAAACGCGCTGGCCCAGCAGGAGATCAATATGACCGGCGGCGAAGCGTCGCAGAACCCAGACATCGTGGAAATTTTTAAAATCTTCCGCACGGTGACGCCCAATGTCTGCCTGCACACCAATCTGGATATCAACTCCGACCAATCCAAACGCTGGCTCAGGCTGGTGGAGATCATGAAACTGGGCGGACGGATCGACATCACCCTGTATCCGGTTTCGTGGGAAAAGTTTCAAAAGCCGCTGTTAAAAAAAGTTCTTAAATTGCAGAACCATCTGCTGGTCAATGTGGTGTTTGAAAATCTGCAGGACCTGAACAATCAACTGGGACTGCTGCTCAATTTTTTTACTGAGGAGGGGGAAATCTACGACCATGTGGTGAACCTGCTCAGGGAGTATCAGGAAAAAGTCGCCAGCCTGCTCAAGACCGAGCCCGATTGCAATGAAGCCACTTATTTAAAACACATGGGCAACACCGGCTCCTTCGCGCAGAAAAAAGAATTCACCTTCGGCATCAACCTTCTGACCGCTTTCAGGGTGGACGCTCTGGGACGGCGGGCGATGACGTCCACTCCCTTCCCGAAGGACAACTATCTGATAGAATGCCCGGCGGCGCGTGGGTCAATCGACATCATGACGGTTCGTCAAAACGGCGATATGACACCCTGCTGCGATGTCGGCAACCTGCAATGTCAGCCCCGCTTCGGCAACCTGCTCAAAGATTCTCCAGAAAAAATCCTGGAAAATTTTGAAGCATCCAGTAAAATCATGGCTATCGGAATCACAAAGAATCGGGAAAACATCCAGAACGCTAAAACGGGCGAATGGGTGGAAGAAGGCATCCCTCCTTACTGTAGTTGACTCTAAATTCAAGGAAAATATTTTCAACATGGCAAACATTGATAAAAACGACCGAGCTGCTCTGGAACGGTCCAAAAACAGTCTCGCCGGAGATAATTTGAGTGGGGCGACCATTGATGAAATTGATTTGAGTTCAGGTATTCTCATGTCGACCAATTTCAGTGGCGCCAGCCTGAAAAGCAGTAAATTCATCGAATCCAAACTCATCACCGCCAACTTCACCGATGCGAAACTGCATCGGGCCGATTTCACTCGGGCCGACCTCAACCAGACCATTTTATTCCGCGCGGATCTTTCCGAAGCCAATTTCCAGGAGGCCGATGCGATGGGAGCCACGTTTTCAGAATCTAATATGGTGAAAGCAAATTTTAACAAAGCCAAACTGGTCGAAGCCTGCATCATCGATGCGGACCTCACCGGCGCAAACCTCACCGAAGCCAACCTGCAGGGCCGATACACCCGCGAAGGCTCTTACAGCCGGGGGGCCAATTTTTTCCGGTCCACCCTAAAGGGTGCTGATTTTCGGGGAGGCAATTGTCACGGGGCCGATATGGTCGATGCTGACCTGAGCGATGCGAATTTTTCAGGAGTCAATTTGGGCGAAGCCGATCTCAGGGGAGCCAATCTGACAGGAGCCAATCTGACGGGAGCCAACTTAAGCTCCGCCAATTTACAACGGGCCATCCTTGTTGGAACTGATTTTAAAGGAGCGGATCTTCTGGAGACCAAATTAAAAAAAACCGACCTGAGCCAGGCCCTGAACCTGGCGCCGCAGGAAGTGGAACAAGCCTTCCTGGACGAAAAAACCCGCGTCCCCGATTACCTCGAAGTGAACTGGGTTGACGAAGATATTTTTACCTGCAAAGCCCGCCCGAGCTGAGAAGCCCACATTTCCTCCAAACGGTTGCGGCTTTCCCGGCATCTTTCGTAAGCCCCATCCCCCTGTCACATCTCATCGCCTGTATTGGACAGGATGGATGAATGCGGGACCTGACCGTTTTCGAAATCGGCTTGCTTGAGGTAGGGGTCGGTCGCGTGGAGTTTTTTGATGTCAGCGATGAGGGAATTTGTCTCGGCGAGCGCATCCTCAGGTTTCTGAGTTTTTTTGAACAACACCACATAGCGTTCGACCGGACTCCGGGCATTCTCTATGGTTTTCTTGATCTGGTCCATGTCCAGCTTGCGGTTCAGGTTTTTCTCTGAAAATCTTCCATAATTCACCCAATCGGTCACATCCTTCATGCTGTGCCCAAGGTCCACATGTTTATTTATGAACCCTTCTTCGCCCATTTCCTTGACCTGCGGGACGATGTATTCCGCGACATCGTTGTAGGGAATTCCATTGAGCGTGGAGCAAAGATAATCCAAGGTGAACATGAGGCCAATGACTTTGGAATCGACCTTCAACGCACGCGCAGAATGTTTGGTCAGGTGACGGCTTTTTTCATACCGGGCCCACATCCCGCCCCGATCCTTGACGCCGTTGACCTGACTGTGCAGAGGGTTGGCCAAAATATTGCAAGCATTCTCGCGTGCCTGGGCCGTGCCCAAAAGGCAAGAGCCGATCAGGATGATTTGAATCGATAGAGAGAGAGACTTGTGGAGTTTCATGATCGTTAAAACCCCCTGGAAGTTGGCGGATTAATGGGCTGATTGTATGCCTTCAAAAATAACCCCTGAGGCATTTGAAGTCAACGGGATTTTGGCGCGGGGGTTTTTTGTGCAATGAATAACGAACAGGGAAATCAAGGGATGGAGGCAGGTTCGCGCCTTGTTTCCCGCCAGTCATCATATATTTCTATGGAGTCCGGGATTTGAGGAAATGAAGGGTCCTGGTCGAGGATCAATTCACCATATTTGTCCCGGAAGGTGATCAGTTCATCCAGCAAATCCATGCTGATCACCCAAACCTCACAAGTCTTTAGAAAACCCTTTTCGTCCATCTCCCGGGTTTCCTTCAATACCGCTTCGTCGCAAGGTTTTTCCGAAGAACCACGCAAGCTGGTTCTCTCAACTCGAAACTCTGGCATGGGCCCTTCTTATATTGATTATGGAAAATATTTCCAGACCGTACAAAGCTCACTGATGGTATGGCATATAACCATACAGGTCTAATTCGATATCACCCACCCACCTGTTTCATCAAGGCATCAATCATAGTCGGAATTTTGGCGCGGGGTTTTTCAGCGGTCAATTTACCATCTTCAAAATCTTCGTAGCTGGTGTAGACGACGGGGTGGACGGTCATCACGCCGGATTCATGGAAAGAAAGTAGAGGAGCAGGCCCTGAAGCCACTCCTCTACTTTATAAACCCTATAAATGCTGGAAAGTATTTTATTCTAGCTTGTTTTTTTACTCTTCCCAGATTAGTGCTTCTCGGATTTATGCTTTTCAGACTTCTTGCTCTTCTCAGACTTCTTGTCCTTTTCAGACTTCTTGCTCTTCTCAGACTTCTTGTCCTTTTCAGACTTCCTGCTCTTCTCAGACTTCTTGTCCTTTTCAGATTTATGTTTCTCACTGTTGTCGGCATATTGAATGAACGTTTTGGCGTCCGTATCTTGAGCGGGGACGGCATACGAGCTGAGTTGCGGCAGGGACGTCCCCGCAAAAACCGAAACAGCCGCTGTGGTCACAACCACTTCTATCAGGGAAAAGCCTTTTTGGTTTTTTACTTTTTTGGGTAAGGAAAAAATTTTATTCATGGTTTTGAACCCTCAAGTTTAATGTTGACTACGTGTTAATGGTGGAACCCCGTGTT
>JAJDAZ010000067.1 GCA_029261595.1 Nitrospinaceae bacterium
ATGGTTTTGTCGATGCGCTGATTGAAAAACTCCATGTCCTGCTGACAGTTTTCCAGCACGTCTTTCAGGAGATATTTAATGAACGTTTCCGCCAGGTCCATGTCGTCATCCAGGTCGTAAAAGGCCATCTCTGGCTCGACCATCCAGAACTCCGCCAGATGTCGGCTGGTGTTGGAATTTTCTGCCCTAAACGTCGGACCAAACGTGTAGACATCGGATAACGCCATTGCATAAATCTCGCCTTCCAGTTGTCCGCTGACGGTGAGGCCGGTTCGTTTGCCAAAAAAATCCTGGCTGTAGTCGGTTTTGCCATTGTTCTGGGGAAGCTGGTCCATGTCCAGGGTGGTGACCTGAAACATTTCGCCTGCGCCTTCGCAATCGCTGGCGGTGATGATGGGGGTGTGCAGATAAAGGAAACCCCGGTCCTGAAAAAAACGGTGAATGGAATGCGACAATCGGTTGCGGACGCGCATGACCGCGCCAATGGTGTTGGTCCGGGGGCGCAGGTGGGCGATCTCGCGCAAAAACTCGAAGGAATGGCGTTTTTTCTGTAATGGGTACTTCTCCGCGTCCGCCTTGCCGTACAACTCGATCTCGCTCGCCTGGACTTCCCATTTCTGGCCTTTGCCCTGGGAAGGAACCAATTTGCCCGTGACGGCCACGCAACTGCCGGTGTGCAGATGTTTCGCAACCGCTTGATAGCTTTCAATTGTATGATCCGCCACCACTTGAATGCCGACCAGGCAGGAGCCGTCGTTGATTTCCAGGAACGAAAATCCGCCTTTGGAGTCGCGCTTGGTCCGCACCCATCCTTTAACGATGACGTTTGCAAGTTCTTCCTTACTATTAAGAAGGTCGTTCACCTTATCCCGAATTTTTTTTGGCATGGCACGTCCTTGAGTTTCGGTTAAAAATACGGTCGTTGCAATGATATTGAATCTTGCTTCTGCAAATTTTCCAGCAGGGACTTCCAATTGACAATATAATGGAAGTTAGTTACTTTAAACGGGTTAAAAATCAAGGATTTTACCGACTTCTCTTTTTGGGTCGGAAAGTGCTTTGCTCACCCCAAATAACTTAAACGGACATTTATGTATCTTATTGGAAATCTTCTAGGAGCCACCGCCAAGATTTTAGACATCGCTCTTGGTATTTATATGTGGGTCATCATTATCCGGGCGTTATTGTCCTGGGTCAATCCGGACCCGTACAATGTCATCGTGCAATTTCTTTACAGCATCACCGAACCCGTCATGGCAAGGGTGCGGCAAATGCTACCCATGTCCGGAGTGGGGATCGATTTCTCTCCTATTATAGTGATACTTGGAATCATTTTCCTCCAGGAATTTGTGGTGAAATCTCTTGCCATGTTTGCCATTCAACTGCAATGAGTTTGCCATGAGATTGAATCACCTGGACATTCTGGAACAATGTTTTCGTGACAAGTTTCGCGGTTACAACAAGCAGGAGGTGGATATGTTTTTACACCTTGTTGCGGATGACTTCAAGGAAATGTCGGAGGAAATTGAAAGCCTCAAAAAGAAAATCGCGCATAAAAACGATCTCATCAACGATTTGAAAAGCCAATCCGAGGCGGGCAATCAAAACGATTCCGCCGATCCCGAAATCACCAGGGAGATTTTGAAAGAAAAAGCCCGTCAGGTGATGCGCGAAGTGCGAGATCAGACGGAAAGCCAAAAAAAGAAAGCCCTCCAGGAACTGAATACGTTGAAAAATGAGATCCAGAAACTCACACAGGAAAAGTCGAGTCTGATCGATAATATTAAAAAATCGGCGCGGGAACATTTCGATCAGTTTAAAAAATAAGGCGCGGGTTCCTTTCAGGCATGGTTTTGAATATCACTCAGCATAAAAAGGGAATTCAGTTTTCCGCAGCTATCCAGCCACGGGCATCCAAAAATGAAATATCTGGTGTGATGAACGGAGCATTGAAAATCCGCCTGACGTCGCCACCGGTGGAGGGCGCCGCCAACAAGGCATGCATTAAGTATCTGGCCAAAACGCTTGGAATCAGTGCTTCGCGGGTCGACATCGTGGGCGGCCTCACCAGTAAAAATAAAATCATCCACATCGAGGGCATGGACGAATCCGCATTTTTGCAAAAAGTTCTCCCCGATAAATCATCCTGACCAATATGAGAATTATATGATCAAGACCATTGAGTTTGTCGATGGGGCGGTCCGAATGATCGACCAAACCCGTCTGCCCATGGAAAAGGTGTTCGTTGATTGTCAAACCATCGAAGATGTGGGCCGCGCTATAAAAACCATGATCATCCGCGGTGCGCCTGCCATTGGCGTGGCGGCGGCGATGGGAGTAAGTCTGGGTGCGGATGCGATTTCTGGGGAAGATTTTGACGGCTTCTTTTCGCAATTGGAAAAACAATGTGATGCGCTGGCGAAGTCGCGCCCGACCGCCGTCAACCTCGCCTGGGGCATCGAGCGCATGAAACGCGTGGCCAGGGCCGGGAAAGATCTCGCGATCGCAGATCTGAAAAAACGCCTGCGCGAAGAGGCGCAGATCATTTGCGATGAAGACATCGCCGCCAACAAGGCAATGGGTTCTTTTGGTCAGACCTTGATCGCCGACGGCAACAATGTGTTGACTCACTGTAACGCCGGCGCCCTGGCGACGGCCGGGTTCGGGACGGCGTTGGGTGTCATCCGCGCTTCGGTGAACGCGGGGAAAAAGATCAACGTATTGGCAAACGAGACCCGACCTTTTCTGCAAGGCGCCCGTCTCACTGTGTGGGAATTGATGGAAGACAATATCCCCGTCAAGCTGATCACCGACAGCATGGCCGGACATTTCATGCAGAAAAAGCAGGTGGACGTTGTGGTGGTCGGGGCGGACCGCATAGCGGCCAACGGAGATGTCGCCAATAAAATCGGCACCTATATGGTGGCCATTCTGGCAAAGAATCATAATATCCCGTTTTATGTCGCAGCCCCCATATCCACCCTCGACCTGTCTCTGGCAACCGGCGAGGAAATCCCCATTGAAGAGCGTTCCGCCGACGAGGTGACCACCATCAACAACAAACGCATGGCCCCGGAGGGGGCAAAGGTGGCCCATCCGGCGTTCGACATGACGCCGAATCATCTGGTCACGGCCATCATCACAGACAAGGGAATCGCCCGGCCTCCCTTTGTCGAAACACTCAAAAAGCTTGCGGGCGAATAGAAGACTCGCTGAACGAATTTTAAACTCATGAATTCCTTCCCCTTATGAAAGCCATGATTCTGGCCGCCGGTTTCGGCACCCGTTTGCGGCCGTTGACACAAACCGTCCCCAAGCCGATGGTGCCGGTGATGAACCGGCCGCTTCTGGAGCGTACAATCGAATTGCTCCGATCCGCCGGCATCGCAGACATTGCGGTGAATGTGCATCACCTGCCGGAGCAGGTCATCGCCCATTTTGGCGATGGGTCGAGGTTCGGCGTCAATCTGAATTTTTCCAGGGAAGAAAAAATCATGGGGACGGCGGGGGGCATCAAGGGTGTGCAGGGCTTTCTCGACGGCGGAACCTTTCTGGTCATCAACAGCGATATCATCGTGGATATTGATCTGAACCGCGTCCTGGAATTTCATCGGGCCAAAGAATCCTGTTTGACGCTTGTTGTTCGGGAGGACGACTCGCCAAAAAAATACGATCCCATAGAAATTCAGGAGGACGGACGGATCGTGCACTTTGTCGGCGCGTCTTCCATGAATGTTCCCGATGAAACGCGGCGCGTTATGTTCACCGGCATCCAGATCATGGAACCGGAAATATTCTCCCGCATTCCGGAAGGAAAATTTTGCGGCACGACAGAAGATGTCTTCCCGGAAATGATCGGGGAGGGGCTCCCCGTATTTGGTTATCTTCACAAGGATTACTGGATCGACATGGGAAACCGGGAGCAATATCTACAGGTCCACAAAGATGCGCTGGATGAGAAAATCCGATTAAAGAGCGATCTCATTAAAAACCCCGAAGGATTATCTATTGTTCCTCCCGTCATGATTGGGAAGGATTGTTATATAGAATCAAACGCCCAAATAGGCCCGAATGTTGTTTTGGGAAATGGGTGCCGCGTGGAAAGTCATGCGGTCGTCGAGAATTCCGTTTTATGGGAGGGCGTGACGGTCGGGCCTGACTGCACGGTCCGGAGGTCAATCCTGGGGAACGGGGTCCATCTCGCAGAAAAAACTGAAGTGGCAGATCAGTCGATGATTGCCGAATAGATTAGCTTTAAGAAAAGAAAACCCGCGCTGATCCCTATGGAACCTGCGCGGGTTTTTATGTAGCGTTTAAAGAATTTTGTGGTTACTCAATGTCATGCTGTTGACGTGAATGGTCCCGCCCTCGCTGTTGATGATTCTTCGGTACTGTGGTAAATCCGACTCGCCCACACGGACGTAATCATCTGTGTAGCTTTCCACATCCTTGATGCCGCTTTCAGGATTGAAGTAATACACGGTATATTTGTGGGTGAGGTATTTGCCGTCCGGGTTTTTCACGCTTTCTTCTATGTTGATGGTGAAAGCCATGCGTGGGGTCTTTCGGTTGATCTGCTGAATCCTGCCATCTTTGATTCTGTAGAATGAACTCATGCCGTCGCCGCCCATGCTGACAATGCGCCCTAAAGGATGTGTTCCCTCGTCGCCAAATGAAAGTTTGTGTTTTCCGTCCGATTCCGCAAAGCTTCTGGGACCGCGGTGGCTGACGATCGAGGTCATGTTTTCAGTCAGGAAGGTTTTGGCGGCCTCTCCCTGAATGGTGGTTTCGATTTCCTTGACGTTTTTCGCGGTGACGGTTCCCGCTTCCTCATTTCCGTTGATGTTGACGATAACATCGGCGGTGAATCCTGCAAAACCCGCCAGCCAGCGGGCGGTGTTGCCGAAGACTTCCTCCATGGCCGCACGGGCTTTCGGGTCATCTTCCTGGGTGGTTGCAACATCTTTTTCTTTGGTATAGGTTGCCATTATTTTTATCTCTCCTGATGAGTAGTTGTTTTATGCAAATTTAATCGAGTCATAAAAGGACTTCAATTTTCGCTTTTTTTCGCAATCCCTGCAAATATATTTCAACTTTCTTTTGTGCTCTTTCCATGAACAGGTGTTTCTGGATGGCTTCTTCCATTTCGGCAAAAGTCGCCTGTTCCGCCGGTTTGGTTTCATCGAGTTTGATGATGTGATAACCGTAAGGCGTGTTGACCACGTCGCTGGTATCCCCCACCTTCATTTTGGAGATGGCTTCATCAAATGCCGGATCGAACACTCCTTTGTAAATAAAATCAAGGTTGCCGCCATTTGGGGCGCTTGCGGAATCGTGCGAATATTTTTTGGCCAGATCCTCAAAGTTGGCGCCCGATTTCAGCTCCTTTTGAATATCCTCGATTTTCTTTTTGGCTTTCTTGTCCAGCTCTTCTTTTCTCGCTTTTAATTCATTGACAGGGGTCGATTTGATCAGTTCCGGAGGAAAAATGGAAATAAAAATATGACGCGCTCGATAAGCTTCCGGGCGGAAAAATTTTTTCTGGTTGTCATCGTAATATTTTTTAACATCTTCGTCCGTTATTTTGATTTTTCCCCTGACCTGACCGTCGATTAATTTCTTGGCGATGAGATCCACTTCGATGGAATTTTTCAATTCGTCCTCGGTGAGTCCCCGCGCCTTGAGGGCTTTCTGAAATTCCTCTTTATCTTTGTAAGGCTCCATAACGCCTTTGAATTCCTTTTCAACCAATTCAGGATCGACTTTCACTTTGACAGCTTTGCCTTCCTGATGAACCAATTCACGGACAATTTCCTTATCGACCAGGCCTGATACGATCTCCTGTTTTTCTGCCGGCGAAAAAGATCTCTGGCCTTTCCTCATGGTGTTGCTCAATTGGAGTTTAATGGTATCGGATTTTATTTCGACGCCATTGACCTTGGCAACCACGTCTGGAATGTTGACTTCATCCTTCGCACCTGCGGGTTTTTTATCTGCAGAGGCGATCATCGGCGCAAAACCAATCGTTAAAAAAATTAGAGCCAAAAGCAGCTCTTTTCTGATTGAAACAAACATTCACAACCTCCATACATGTTAAAGGAAAGCGGGGAAACCAGCGTCCAGTCAAATAAATCTTTCAGTATAGAGGAAGGTTACCACTCTTGAGAGAACCTTGCAACGGTAAGAAAGAACGCAGTCAATGGCCTTTGCCGGCCACATTTCACAGGCGATTCCTCATGGCGAATTTCTTTAGGATGGCGAAGGAAACGCGCAATTTAGCAGGAGCTTTGCCGGTCCCTTCGTTGACTCAGTTTGCGGGATGTGGGACAATCCGGCAAAATCCATCGTTTCGTTTCCTTCATGAATCTGATCCGTAATCCCCTTTTTAAAATCATTCCCTACCTCTGCCTGTTCATTTCTGGGACAGCCAGCCTGGTCTATGAATTGATCTGGATCCGCCAGCTGACCCTGGTTTTTGGCGGTACGCTGTTTGCGATCAGTGCGGTGTTGTGCGCTTTCATGACGGGGCTCGCGTTGGGTGCCTGGGGAATCGTCCGTTTTTTGAACTGGCAAAAGGAACACGGGCGAAGCATCCACCCGATCCTCCTCTATGGAATCCTGGAGGGGCTGATCGGCCTGTACGGGCTTGGTTTCCCGCTTGGGCTGAAACTGCTGGAACAGATATATCCTCTGGCTCTGGCGGGGTCTGTGGAATCGGGAGCGTTTTTGCATCTTGTGGAATTCTTAATGAGCGCTCTCCTCATGCTTACGCCGACGGTTCTGATGGGAGCGACGCTTCCACTCATCGGCAGTTGGTGCATCGGCGATGAGGCGCACCGGATTTTTTCCAGGATGTCCTTTCTGTACAGCCTGAACACTTTCGGTGCTGTTTTTGGTTGTCTCTATACGCAGTTGTTCGCCATCGAACATTTCGGCATCCGCGCGACTAACCTATCGGCGGTGGCGATGAACGCGCTGGTATTTCTGCTCTGCTGGATCTGGCAACGGCAGACAGGTTCTGCGGAAACTGAAGCCTTGCCCGAACCTGCGAAAAAAACCAAGGTAAGGAAAAGCCCAAGGGAGGGCCCGGCCCTGACTCGGCTTCTTGGCATAATTCTACTGGTTATTTTTATCTATTCGGGAATGGCCTCGCTCGCCAGCGAAATCCTGTGGACGCGGGTTCTGGTTTTTCCGATGGGAAGCACGCTCTATTCTTTCGCCCTGATTCTGGCGACGTTTCTTTTCAGTATCGCAGTGGGAAGCTTGATTGCGGAAAAACTGTTGGGCAATTCGCGCTGGGTTTTGAAATTTCTGCTGGTCGAACTGGCAATCGGGATCATCGCCATCGCCATCCTGCCGCTATTGGAACAGATCCCTGAATTAACCGCCAAAGCCGACACGTTGTTTTATGATCTGGAAAACACGGCGGGGCAAACCCTGCTCGTCCGCTCGCTGTTTGCTTTCGGCCTAATGTTTTTGCCTACTTTAGGATTCGGCATCCTGTTTCCCCTGGCCAATAGGATTCATCTGTCCCTGTTCGGCTCCGTCACCGGGACTCTTGGCAACAGCTATGCATTCAACACGCTGGGCGCGGTGCTGGGAACGCTGTTGACGCCATTTGTGTTCATTCCGTTATTCGGCATCCGTCTTTCTTTGTTCCTCATCTATGCTGTGCTCATACTGCTGACCGCCGGGGCGTTGGCGCTGCATCTTGGTGGGCGTCCGGTTCGGTTTGCCGTCTCGGGGGCTCTCGCCCTGATTCTAATTTTCGGCGGATACACATGGTCGCAACCCACTGTATCGACTCAGCGCTTGGGAGAACACAATCTGGCCCGGACGGAGGTCAACGTTTCCAAAGACCAGATGCGCCTTTTGGATTACAAGGAAGGCGACTTCACCACCCTGAGCGTTGTGGAAGATGCCAAGTCGGGCGCACGGACAATTTACGTGAATGGGTTCAGTACCGCGACGGTCTCAGAATCCATCGGCGGCAGCGCCTACATGCAGGCGATGGGTTTCGTTCCAATGGCGCTGCACCCCAACCCAAAACAGGCATTGGTTGTTTGTTTTGGCACCGGCAACACGTTGGGAACCGTGTCCCTATTCCCCGGCGTTCAGGTCGATGGGGTGGAGATTGATCGTAACGTGTTGTCATTTGCTCATTGGTTTTCACGCTGGAACCACAATGTTTTGGAGAGGCCCAACACCCGCATCGTCGTGCAGGACGGGCGCACCTTCACCCGCTGGACCGAGTCTTCTTACGATGTCATTACTCTGGAGCCGATGTCGCCCGTTCAGGCAGGCGTGGTCAATCTGTATTCCAGGGAATTTTACGAGCAGGCGCTGAATCGACTGAATCCGGGCGGGCTCATGATGCAGTGGCTTCCCCTTCATCTGGTAGGGCCGGACGACGCCAAAGCCATCATCAAAACCTTTCAGGAAGTGTTTCCGCACACATCAGTGTGGAACAGTTTTTTAACGCGCATCGTTTTGCTGGTGGGATCGCGGGAACCGATTGAACTGGACAAAAACCGTTTTGACACACTGATGCAGGTGCCCGAATTACAGGAATCGGCCAGCCAGATGGGCGTACGTTCCTTTCTCGATCTGACCGATTTTTTTCTCACCGATGGGGAGCGGCTGAAACCATTTCTTCAAGACGCTCCGGTTATCACTGACGATCGCCCCCTGCTGGAATTTTCCCCCGTTACTTTATTGCCGCCACTGAAATGGCAGACCGATGAAAGTTTTCTCAACCTCCTGCGTTACCGGGCCGGTCAAAAACCTCCCATTGCCGGATTGTCGCCGATGGAGGAGGAAAGGTTACTTAAGGGTTTTGAAATCAGGACTGCGCAACGGTTTTCGGTGTTTTCCCGCCGTTATTATGGTCCCGGTGAAGATGCGTTCGCCATGAAAAATTATCGCGCGGGCATGGAGGCTCTCAGAATTTATCTGGACGGCAAAAAAGATGTCCCCATCAGTTTGAAAGGCGCTGAATGGGGGGATTCGGGAACCACAAAGGAATAATTTTGGATCCCTCCTCACCTTAATCCTCTCCTCTCAGAGGAGAGGAAATTATTAGGGAGCCCTTATTACTATAATATCCACAGGGTGATAACGCCAAGGAGTCTAGGGAAGGATGGGATGATTTAATCCCTCTCCCCTTCAAGGGGAGAGGTTAGGTGAGGGAATGGTTTTCCCTCCAGTTTTTGCAGGTCAATCGTTGCGTTCGGTGATTTCAATGAGGTGATAGCCGAACTGGGTTTTCACCGGGCCGTGCACCTTGCCCACTTCGTCATTGAATACCACCGTGTCAAACTCCGGCACCATCTGACCGGGGCGGAACTCACCCAAGGAGCCGCCGTCTTTTCCGGACGGGCACTGCGAATGTTGTTTGGCCGCCTCGGCGAAATCCGTTCCGCCTTCGATTTCCTGTTTCAATTTATTACATTCCTCTTCGGATTTTACAAGGATGTGACGGGCACTGGCAGAAGCCATGGTATTTTCCTTTCATTTCGAAACGTTTGCTGGCAACTAAAAAAGTTGCCCAACGTTGCAGATTAATAAGTTGTTCACATTATGCAACAACTTTACCCGCCCCAGGAAAGCCTGTCAACCTTGTGTTATGAAGGATTAATGTAATGAGGAATTTTTAAAACAACTTCTCCTGCGCACCCTGCTGTGGCGGCAGGAGGCCGAAATGTTCGTAGGCCATCTGGGTGGCGACGCGGCCTCTTGGGGTGCGGTGGATGAACCCGGATTGCATGAGGTAGGGTTCCAGCACGTCTTCGATGGTGTCCCGCTCTTCGCTGATGGAGGCGGCGAGACTGTCGATGCCCACGGGACCGCCGTTGAATTTTTCGATGAGAGTTTTAAGCAGTTTGTGGTCCATTTTATCCAATCCTCTCGCATCGACTTCCAGCATAGCGAGGGACTTCTCGGCCACTTCGCGTACGATCACGCCGTCCGCCTTGACCTGGGCGTAGTCGCGCACGCGTCTTAGCAGACGATTGGCGATGCGTGGTGTGCCGCGCGATCGGCGAGCGATTTCCCCGGCTCCGTCGGGCTCGATGGGAATGTCGAGAATGGCGGCGGAGCGGGTGACGATGATCTCGAGTTCCTTTTCATCGTAAAAGTCCAGCCGGTGGACGACGCCGAAACGGTCGCGCAGGGGAGAGGTCAAGAGTCCCGCCCGGGTGGTGGCTCCGACCAGGGTGAACGGCGGCAGATCCAGCTTGATGGAGCGCGCGCTCGGTCCCTGGCCGATCATGATGTCGAGTTTGAAATCTTCCATGGCCGAGTACAGCACTTCTTCGATGACGTTGGACAGGCGGTGAATCTCGTCGATGAATAAGATATCGCCTTCCTTGAGGTTGGTCAGCAATGCCGCGAGGTCGCCGGATTTTTCGATCACCGGACCGGAGGTGCTTTTCAGGTTGGCCCCCATTTCGCCTGCGATGATGTTGGCGAGCGTCGTTTTGCCTAAACCCGGCGGGCCGTAAAACAGGGCGTGATCGAGCGCATCGCCGCGCATGCGGGCGGCGGAGATGAAGATCTTCAGGTTCTCCTTGACCTTTTCCTGCCCGACGTAGTCGTCAAAATTGGACGGACGAAGTTTGTTGTCATATTGAATTTCTTCGACTTCTATTTCCGCATCCATAACCCGGTCCTGGTTCATAGTTTCTTCTCGGTTTTCATGACAAGACGTTTAGACTTTCTTTGATCAAATCTTCAAGCGTATGGTTTTTGCCGTTTTGATCCCAAATGGATTTCAGGGCTTTTTCTGCCTGCGGTTTTTTGTATCCCAGATTAACGAGGGCCGATACAGCGTCGTTCAGAACCCCGTCAAGTGACGATGGCCTGTCACTGCCTGGAGAAAATTCTAAAGTAATATCTCCTAACTTGTCTTTTAGTTCCAGAGTCAGGCGTTCGGCAGTCTTTTTGCCCACGCCGGGAATGGTGGAGATGCGGGCGACATCGTTTTCCATGATCGCTTTCATTAAATCCTGAGGCGGCATGCCCGACAGGATGGAGAGCGCCAGCTTCGGCCCCACTTTACTGATGGAGATCAGTTTTTCAAAGATCAACTGTTCTTCATCGGTGAGGAAGCCGAACAGTTTGAACGCATCCTCGCGCACATGGGTGTGAATTTTCAGAAAAACCGCTTCCCCCGGTTCGGGCAGGGCGTAAAACGTCGAAAGCGAGGTAAAAACCTGATAACCGACGCCGTTAACATCCACCACGATATAAACAGGGGACTTCTGGCTGAGTGTTCCTTTCAGGTGCGAGATCATCGAGTGCGGTGCATCTGCATGCGATTTTGGTGTTGCGCTGTGTGCAGGTGGCAGATCGCCACGGCCAGAGCGTCCGAGGCGTCAAAAGGTTCGGGTTTTTCTTTAAGTCCGAGCAGGGTGGTCACCATGTCCTGAACCTGATATTTATCGGCCCGGCCGTAACCAACGACGGACTGCTTGACCTCCAGCGGACTGTATTCGGCGATGGCGATGTCCAGGTTGGCGGCGGCAAGAATCGTGGCGCCACGCGTCTGCCCAAGTTTGAGCGCGGATTTCACATTGCTGGCGAAAAACATGTCTTCCACCGCCACCACATCCGGCGAAAACTCCTTAATCACCGCGACCAGTTCATTATAGATCAATTTCAACCGTTCGGGGAAGGGTTGCTTTGCCTTACTGCGGACCGAACCCCAATGCACGACCGAGGGTTTCCCCTTGATCTCTTCGACCAGTCCGTAACCTGTGCAATTGCTTCCGGGGTCGATTCCCATGACCCTCACTCCTTGGCGGAGGGCGGGTTTGCTCACGGCGGGCGCCACTGCCCGTGGGGGGAGATTGTTTGCGACGGGGGATGTTTTTGATTTTGGTTTCGAGTTTTTTCCGTCTAGGGGCATAATTTATTCAGTCGGAAAAGGCTGGTTTGAAAAGGTTATTAGGAAAGTCAGCGGGAAATTTCCGCAGGTGAAGAAGATGGATGAGATTTATTTATCAAGTTTCTGAATAGAGCTACTTAAAGGAATGATTCCTAACCTATTGTCTCAAGTCGTCAGAGTTCATGTTCGATGGCCGCCATGACCTCATCCGGAATGTCAAAATTGGAGTAAACTTTTTGCACGTCGTCGTGATCTTCCAGGGCATCCATTAAACGCAGGACCTGCTTGCAGTTTTTTTCATCTACGGGAACGGTATTTTGCGGAATGCGGGTCAACTCTGAAGTTTCTATTGTGACGCCTTTGTCTTCGAGAGTCTTGCGTACCATTTCCAGACTTTCCACAGAAGTGGTGATCTCGTAATGCTCATCGGTGGTTTTCATGTCCTCCGCTCCGGCTTCCAGAGCCAGTTCGAATAATTCATCTTCGCCTTTTTCGCTTTTAGCCACGGAGATGAACCCCTTGCTCTCGAACATCCAGGCGACGCACCCGTTCTCCCCCATATTGCCGCCGCGTTTTCCAAGTATCGCGCGCAATTCACTGACCGACCGGTTTTTGTTGTCCGTCATCACTTCCAGGAAGATCGCTGTTCCGCCGGGGCCGTAGCCTTCATAGGTCAATTCGTCATAGTGAACGCCTTCCAGCTCACCGGTGCCTTTTTTGATGGCGCGGGTGACGTTGTCCGCTGGCATGTTAGCGCCCTTGGCCGTTTGAATGGCGGTGCGAAGACGCGGATTGCCTTCAGGGTCGCCCCCGCCCATTCGCGCGGCCACCGTGATCTCCTTAATGATCTTGGTGAATACCTTGCCGCGCTTGGCGTCGGTCGCGCCTTTTTTGTGCTTGATACTGGCCCATTTGGAATGTCCGGACATAGCTCTTAAAACCCTTGAAGTTAATGAATCTGGAGATAATTTAGCATAGAATCATTTTACGGACAAGCACGGGGCAAAGTCCTCTTTATCTCAGGTAAAAATGTCGTATGATAGGTAATTGTTTATTTTCAACTATCTAAGAAGGAATTGAAACTGGAACCAGAGACCGTGGAAATATCCGTTACCGGAAAACCTGTGCAGGCCAAAGCGGGAGAGACGATCATTCATGCCCTGTGGACGGCGGGCATGGGCGATGCGATCAAGACCGGCTGTGTCGGGGGGGGGTGCGGGGCGTGCACCGTCACCATCCGTTTTAAGGATGGCAAACCCGGCGGGACCGATCTCGCCTGCCTGCGCCCGGTGGAAGAGGGCATGGAAGTTTTCCCCTGCCCGGTGGAATCCATTCCCGCTGTGGCCCCTTCCCTGGAGCCTGATGTGGCGAGTTTGCAGGCCGCTTTTCCGACACTCAACCGATGCACAAAATGCGGCAGTTGCACCACTGCCTGCCCGATGACGATCCCGGTGATGGACTCGGTCCTGCGTATGCAGGAAGGCAGGTTTGATGAAGTATCTGATGACTTCACCACTTGCATTCATTGCGGATTGTGCCGATTCGTTTGCGAGGATAAGGTCAAACCGCATAATATGGGCCTGTGGGTGAGAAGGTCCCAGGGCTTGAGCCGAGACAACCCGAGTTTGGATCAGAGTTCTCTTACTGAAAGCGGCGACGAACTGGAAAAGGAATGGAGTTATCTTTTCACCGGAGACCCTAAAGAACGATTGCGGCGGGCGAAGTATTTCCGCGAACACGGGAGAGCCGGGGCATGATGGATTGGGCTCAGGATTCTCTGGAGAAAGTCGCCTTGTCCCGGCAAGCGCGTGCTGAACAACCCCCGCCAAAGCTCACCGATGAAGAATCCGAAGCGTTATTAAACGAGTTTCATCCCGATTACCTGGGGATGGAGCGCACTGTTAACGTGGGTCCCAACGCCGGGACGCAAAAATTTCCTTTGGAACTGGCGGAGTTGTTGGAGTCGGACAGTCCCGTGCCGCAAGGTTTTGAACCTGCCATCGATATCACTACCGACGTGTTGATTTTAGGCGGAGGCGGGGCAGGGGCGGCGGCGGCGCTCACCCTGGCGGAGTCCGGCCTTAACGTGCATCTTGCCACCAAACTGCGATTGGGAGACGCCAATACGGTCATGGCCGAGGGCGGCATTCAGGCGGCATTGACAGACCAGGACTCGACCCGTCGGCATTTTGCCGACTCTTATGTCGGCGGTCACGGCAACAACGATCCCGAATTACTGCGCGTCCTGTGCGAATACGGACCGGAAAGCATTCTCTGGCTGAGCCGCCTTGGATGCCTGTTCGATCAAAATGAAGACGGGACCTTCCGTCTGCGCAGGGGCGGCGGCACGTCCGTCCCCCGCGTGCTGGCATGCCGCGATTATACCGGGCTTGAAATCATGCGCGTGCTCAAAGACGCGGTTCTGCTGACTCCGACTAAAATCCTGGAGAACCATTCGGCGGTGGAATTGCTGGACGACGGCGAAGGTCAGATCACCGGTGCGGTTCTTTGGGACCGTGCATCGGGGAAACTGGTTAGCGTATCCGCACGGGCGGTGATCCTGGCGACCGGCGGGAGCGGGCAACTTCGGCTGCAGGGGTTCCCCACCAGCAATCACCTGGGGGCTACGGGCGATGGACTCATTCTCGCGTACCGGCAGGGGTGCCAGTTGATCCACACCGACAGTTATCAGTATCATCCATCCGGGTCGTGTTATCCGGAGGCCTTGGCCGGGCAATTGGTCACTGAGTCCATTCGGGCAATCGGCGCACAGGTGTTAAACGTTCATGGCGAACGCTTCATCGACGAAATGATCACCCGCGATGTGCTGGCGGGCGCTATCATTAAAGAAGTGGCGCAAAACAGGGGGGTGCCCACGCCGACCCACCGGGCAGGTGTCTGGCTCGACACGCCGCTCATCGAATTGATAAACGGAGAAGGCACGTTGCGCCGTCAGTTTCCCGGCATCATCCACCGTTTCGAACGCTACGGCATCGACCCGGCGAAGCATCCCTTGCTGGTTTATCCCACTCTGCACTACCAGAACGGGGGTATTCGCATCGACGCGTTCGGGCAAACGGATTTACAGGGCCTGTGGGCCGCGGGGGAGGTGACGGGTGGACTGCATGGCACCAATCGCCTGATGGGCAATTCCCTTCTGGATATTACAGTTTTTGGCCGCCGGGCCGCCGAATCGGTCATGGAAAAAATTCCCGAAAGACAAGAGGCGACGCTCGTCGGGCTCAAAAAATTTCGTGAAGGCTTGCACGAAATTCAACACCCGTCGCCCCGGACGGCACCGTTGTTGTTCCCGGTGGCATCAAAGATGAAATTTCAACTTTCGGGTGAAGCGTCGGGGGAATCGACGAACGAAGCTTCCGAGGAAAAAACGCAATTCAGGGAGCCGCCCGATCCATTTGGTAGGCGAATGGGATAATAATGCAGGTCTATTTTAAAATCGAACCGTGACAGAACAAACATTCATGGAAAATTCTATTTGCATACTGGGAGCGGTCAAGGAAGAGATCGCCGGAATCAAGGGCCGGATGAAAATCAATCACCGGCTGAAAATTGGCACCGCCAATGTCTTCCTGGGATTCTGGGAGGGGAAGTCCATCGTCCTGGTCCGGACCGGAATCGGGAGAATCCAGGCGGGCGGAGCGTTGGCGCAGGTGCTGGATAAGTATTCCCTCAGCATGGTGGTTTCCATAGGCTATGCGGGTGGATGCCATGCCGATATCAAAGCCGGAGATCTTTTGGTGGCCAACCGGTTTCTGAACGGACCGAAACACGACGAATTGCCGGAAGAAATCAAGGTCGCTACCAGCCTGGCGGGGCAGGCGGAAAAAGTCCGGCCCTCGAAAAAATACGCGACCTATGCGGGGCGTCTCCTGACGATGGACCGGTTGGTCCGGCTTCCGGAAGAAAAAAATGTGCTGGGGAAGGCCTATGGGGCCATCGCCGTCGATATGGAAACGTCCGTCCTCGCGCAAATGGCGGCGGTGAAAAACCTGCCGTTTTTGTCCGTCCGCGCGATCAGCGACACGGTGCATCAGGAACTGGTCGATATTTCACCTTTCACGGAGAGCGACGGCGAAATCTCCCCACTGAAAGCCGGGTGGTACGTCCTCACCCATCCCGGATCGATCGGGACCTTCATCCGTCTGCAGGAAATCACCCGCCGGGGCACGAAAAATATCACCGATTTTCTGATCGCTTTTTTGAAAATAACAAATTGATTGGGAAGATTTCCTAATTTAAAAAGTATTAATCAGGGTGGTCCTATTTTCCCCTAAGCGACCCTATATTTTGTTTGGAATTCTGCTATGGCATTAAAATGCTGAAAAATGGGGTCCATGCGACGCTAGAAGGAGTTTTCCTGGCGTTCCCTATTCCGATGCGCCCTAAATACGATTCTAACTGCTTACTGCCGGATGCAAACACCATGGCAATGCAAAATCAAGAAGCCTATAATAAAGAAAGAGATAGTTATCTTGTCCCATAATTTTGGAGATTGAGCCATGGATAAAATTGCTGATTTTATGAATTCGCCCGTTATTAGTATTGATTCTCAGTCCACCGTTGTGGATGGGGCTAAATTATTGATTGAAAAAAATATTAGTTCTATTCTAGTAAAAGAAAATGAAGACTATGTCGGAATTGTTACAAAAACGGACATAATAAATAAAGTAGTTTCAAGCGGCCTCGATCCTAAAACCACCAAAATTAATTCCGTTATGTCAAAGCCCCTTTTAACCATGGATCATTACCTATCTCGAAGCAATGCCAATGAATTTATGCTAAGAAAAAAGATCAAACATCTGGTAGTGACCAAATTTGGCAAAGTGGAAGGTATATTAACCCTAGAAGATATGGTTGCCTCTTAATTGCCTCGAAGTCAGGGAAGAACGGACGACCCCGCCAGCCTGTAGAAAGTCTCCCACCGGGGCACGAACAATATCACCGATTTTCTGGCCGCTTTATACGGTCGCAGACAGAACACCACGGCTTTAGCCGTGGATGAATGAGTCCGTAGGCGGTATTGTTGTATGCATGGAAGTTCGGATATCAGCACACAGCGTTTACCGTTTGCAATATCATGTAATTTGGGTATGTAAA
>JAJDAZ010000068.1 GCA_029261595.1 Nitrospinaceae bacterium
TTCCAGTAAATATATTTTATCCAAACGAAAAAGAAAATAAAGAGCCGTTAGGCTGGATCAGGAAACTATGGCGCGATCGTTAAAAAAAGGACCTTTTATTGACCTTCACTTGCAGAAAAAAGTGGATGAGATGAATCGGCAAAATGACCGGAAGATTATAAAGACCTGGTCTCGCCGTTCCACCGTGACCCCGGATTTTGTCGGGCACACGCTGGCGATTCACAATGGTAAGAAGTTCATCCCCATTTTTATCAGCGAAAATATGGTTGGGCATAAGCTTGGAGAATTCTCTCCCACGCGAACTTTTCGGTCGCATGGCGGGAAAACCAAAAAAGCCGTAACCAAATAAGTAAAACAGGAAACTATAGCATCATGGAAGTTAGAGCTATTCTCAGACATACAAGAACGACACCGCAAAAGGCACGCCTGGTTGCGAACCTGATTCGCGGGAAAAATGTTAACGATGCGATCAATATTCTGACTTTTCTGCAAAAACGTGCCGCAAACGAATTTCAGAAACTTCTTAAATCGGCAATTGCTAATGCCGAGGAAAATCACAAGGTTTTAGACGTTGATGATCTGGTGATTAAGCGGGTCAATGTTGACGAAGGCGTTACCTGGAAGCGTAATATGCCTCGGGCTCGAGGGATGGCGACCGTGATAAGAAAAAGAACAAGTCATATCACTTTGATTTTAGACGAAAACTTGGTTTCGGAGAAATAACGTGGGTCAAAAAGTTCATCCCTATGGGTTTAGGCTGGGTTACAACAAAACGTGGATTTCCAGTTGGTACGCCCGAAAAGACTATCCAGATTTACTTATCAATGATATCAAGCTCAGAGATTATATCACCACGTCCCTGTCGCATGCGGGAATATCCAAGGTGGAAATCGAACGCTCGGCCAACCGGGTGCGGATCAACATTCATACCGCTCGGCCTGGGATCATCATTGGTAAAAAAGGTTTGGAGGTTGACAAGCTGAAGGAAGAGTTGCAGAAGGTGATGGATGGCAAACAAGTCAGTCTCAATATTAAAGAAGTTCGCCGGGCCGAGCTTGATGCAACCCTGGTCGCTCAGAATATCGCATTGCAACTAGAAAAAAGAATATCTTTTCGGCGGGCGATGAAAAAAAGTGTGGTGTCCGCGCTCAGGTTCGGCGCGAAGGGGATCAAGATTCGGGTATCCGGCCGGTTGGGCGGCGCTGAGATCGCCAGAAGCGAGTGGTACCGCCAGGGTCGGGTTCCGTTGCATACCCTGCGAGCGGATATTGATTACGGGACAGCCCGGTCCGCGACCACTTTTGGGGTGATTGGTGTGAAGGTGTGGGTTTATCGCGGAGATGTTGTTCCTGAAAAGGGCGCGACAGGACCTGTGAATTTTAAAAGTGCGTCGGAAAGCGGAAAAAAATAATTCAGAATTTTCCCAGGTAGCTTTAGTTGGAGAGTTCTTTAGTTAATCGCATAAATTTTTACACTCATTTGGAGGGCTGGCATCATGTTGATGCCCAAGAAGGTTAAATACAGGAAGCGTCATAAAGGCCGAATGCGTGGGACCGCTTATCGAGGGGGCACGCTGAGCTTTGGTTCATTCGGTCTTCAGGCCTCTGAGTGCGGCAGGATCACCAACCGGCAAATCGAAGCGGCCAGGATTGCGATGACTCGTTATGTCAAACGCGGAGGAAAGATCTGGTTGAGGATTTTCCCTGACAAGCCGGTTTCCAAAAAGCCCGCCGAAACTCGTATGGGTAAGGGTAAAGGCAACCCGGAATATTGGGTGGCTGTGGTCAAACCCGGCCGAGTTTTGTACGAGATGGAGGGCGTTCCAGAGCCAGTGGCTAAAGAGGCCTTTCGGTTGGCGGCTCACAAGTTGCCTGTTTCGACGCGGTTTCTTACAAAGTAATTAAAGTTAATTCAGAAGGTTTGTCGGATATATTATGAAAGCATCGGAAATCAGGGATCTCTCTGAAAAAGAGAGACAAGAAAAAGTAGATGATTTGGTGCAGGAGTCTTTCAACCTGAAGTTTCAATTGGCGACTGGGAAGATTGAAAATCCGGGTCGATTGAGGCTGATGCGCCGTGACATTGCGAGGATAAAAACTATCCAGAAGGAATTGGCGGTTAAAGGCGGGAGTGAGGAAGAGCCAAAGGCCTGATGACGGTTGTGTGTTCAAGCAAAGTTTTAAGGTGGCACTAATTTTAATATTGAACTGTGGTTAGCCACGGCGAATAAAGCCCACTTTTGGGACCTAAGGAGAAGTTTTGAAAAGCGCGCTCAATAAGAAAACACTGACGGGAACGGTTGTCAGTAATAAAATGGATAAAACAGTGGTGATAAAAGTAGTTCGCCAGTTTTCCCATCCAACGCTTAAAAAGGTTGTTAAGACAACCAAAAGATACAAGGCTCATGATGAAAATAATGAGTGTCAACCCGGCGACCTTGTAAGCGTATGTGAAACACGACCATTGAGCAAAGAAAAGCGCTGGCGTCTCATTGAAATCCTAAAAAGTGCGACAGGCGCAGAACAAGGACAGGCGAAATGATACAGCTGAGAACCGTATTAGAAGTGGCGGATAACTCGGGTGCCAAGGTTGTCCAGTGCATCAAGGTGCTTGGAGGGTCCCGCAGGCGTTACGCCAGGGTAGGGGATATTATTGTGGTCGCTCTTAGAGAAGTTGAGCCGCATGGCGCGTTGAAAAAGGGGGAGGTTAAAAAAGCGGTTGTGGTTCGTACGCGGAAAGAAATACGTCGGTCGGAGGGTAGTTATATTAAGTTCGACAGTAATGCCGCAGTGCTGATCAATGACTCAAAGGAACCCCTGGGAACTCGTATTTTCGGCCCGGTGGCACGTGAATTACGCGCCAAGCGTTACATGAAAATTCTTTCGTTAGCTCCGGAGGTATTATGATACGGGCGGCTACTGTGAAAACAAAAATCAAAAAGGACGATATTGTCCAGGTCATTTCGGGTCGTGAAAAGGGGAAGAAGGGTAAAGTACTTTCCTTGCTTCCTCAGGAGAATCGCATACTCGTTGAAAAACTGAATATGTATAAACGCCATATGAAGGGCGACGGAAAATCTCAGCAGGCCGGAATTGTTGAGCGCGAAGGTAAAATGAATATTTCAAATGTGGCCTTGTATTGTGATAAATGCGGCAAAGGTGTTCGCGTCAAGCGGAAAAAATTGGAAGACGGGAAACGCGTTCGTGTTTGCGTCAAGTGTGATGAAGTGATGGATAAGGTTTGATATGTCAAATTTGCAGACTCAGTATAAAGAAAAAATTCAAGCGCAAGTTCAAAAAGACCTTGGGCTGAGTAATGTGATGCAGGTACCCCGTCTCGTTAAGGTTGTGATTAACATGGGGCTCGGAGAGGCTTTACAGAACGCCAAATTGATTGAGGCGGGCGTTGAGCAGCTGAAACTAATCACCGGGCAAAAGCCCGTCGTGACCCGGGCGAAAAAAGCCATCTCAAATTTTAAATTGCGAGAGGGAGTTCCCATCGGAGTTTGTGTTACCATGCGCGGCCACCGAATGTACGAATTTTTTGATCGATTCGTGTCGTTCGCTTTGCCCAGGGTACGTGATTTTAAAGGGCTTCCTCCAAAGGCGTTTGATGGACGGGGAAATTACACGGTAGGAGTTAAGGAGCAATTGATTTTTCCGGAAATCAATTATGATCAGATCGATCATATTAAGGGTATGAACGTCACCATTTGTACTTCAGCCAGGACGGATGAGGAGGGGCGGTGCTTGCTCAAACATTTAGGGCTCCCTTTAAGAAAGTAACAGTCATTCTTTTGTAATACATTAACTATTGGCAGGTTTTATGGCAAAGAAATCATTGATCGCAAAGTCGAAAAGAGAACCTAAGTTCGCTGTTAGAAATTACAGTCGGTGTCGAGTTTGCGGTCGGCCGCGTGGTTTCCTGCGTAAGTTTGGTATGTGCCGCATTTGTTTCCGGGAACGGGCGCTTAGGGGCGAGATCCCCGGAGTGACCAAAGCCAGCTGGTAGAAATGAATCCTTTTTATTTATTGTGGAGATCCCTTAGAACATGTCTATGACAGACCCCATTGCCGACCTTTTCACGCGAATCCGAAATGGTCTGATGGTCAGGCACAGTAAAATTGATATTCCAAGTTCCCGTATGAAAATTCGGATCGCTCAGATTCTGAAAGATGAAGGCTATATTCAGAATTTTAGAAATTTCGAGGACAGCAAGCAGGGAATTTTGCGTGTTTATCTAAAGTATCATGAAGATAATCCCGTGATCACCGGAATAAAACGAATCAGTAAACCCGGCCGTAGGTCCTATGTCGGGCGCGAGAAAATACCCAACGTTCTGAATGGTTTGGGAACCGCAATCATTTCCACCTCTTCCGGCGTAGTCACCGATCGAGAATGCAAAGAAAAAGGCATTGGCGGTGAAGTGCTGGGTTTCGTATGGTAAATAAATAATTATGTCGCGAATTGGAAAACAACCTATAAAAATACCTTCAGGAGTAGATTGTAAGTCCGAAGGGGGATCGTTTCGGGTCAAAGGACCGAAAGGGCAACTTGAGCGGAATTTGCACTCTAATATGAAGATAGAAGTTGCGGATGGAGAAATTCGTGTGATTCGTCCTACGGATGGTCGGATGGACCGTTCGCTGCACGGCCTCACCCGAACTTTGATCAGCAACATGGTCACAGGAGTCACCTCAGGATTCTCTAAGCAACTCAATATTGTCGGCGTGGGTTACCGTGTGGAGCTCAAGGGTAAAAACTTGACGCTCAACCTGGGATTTTCACATCCTATTGAATATAAAGCTATCGATGGAATCGAGTTCGAGGTGGACTCAAAAAAGAACACCATTATCGTTAAGGGAATCAATAAAGAAAACGTTGGTCAGGCGGCGGCGGAAATCCGCAGTTTAAGGCCGCCTGAGCCGTATAAGGGCAAAGGGGTCATGTATTCAACAGAAAGAATTATTAGAAAAGCTGGTAAAGCGGCGGTCGGGTCGAAGGGTTAAATAATATGAAAACAGCTGAAAGACAACGCTTAAGATTAAATCGAAAACGCCGGGTCAAGCGCAAGGTTCAGGTGGGTCAAGAAAGACTCCGGTTATCCGTTTTCAGAAGCGCCAAGCACATTTACGCTCAAATTGTTGATGACCGGGCCGGGAAAACCCTGGTGGCGGCATCGAGCGTGTCTCCGGCCTTCAAAGAAAAATTGCAAAATGGCGGCAATGTCCAGGCGGCGGCGATGGTGGGCAGTCTGCTTGGAGAGAAGGCCGCCAGTCAAGGAATCAAGGAAGTTTATTGCGATCGGAACGGGTTTCATTATACGGGGCGAGTGAAAGCTCTTGCCGATGCGGTTCGCGAAAAAGGCATCAAATTTTAAATCCACCCGGCGTCGTCCGGAACGGTTCGTCTGGCAAATAAACTTACAGACGGAATATTGGAGGTTGCATTGGCACAACAACAGGATAAAAGACAGGATTACGTTGACAAGGTAGTCAAAATCAACCGCGTCGCGAAAGTCGTTAAGGGTGGTCGTCGCTTCAGTTTCAGTGCGCTGGTGGTGGTTGGAAACCGTGAGGGTGAAGTCGGTTGGGGGTTGGGTAAGGCCAACGAAGTTCCTGAGGCTATTCGCAAGGGTGTTGAAAAAGCTAAAAAAAGTCTGGTCCGCATCAGCCTTGATGGATCTACAATTCCTCACGAAATCGTCGGCGCCTACGGAGCTGGCCGGGTTTTGTTAAAACCCGCGTCCCGTGGAACCGGGATGATCGCGGGAGGAGCGGTCCGAGCAGTATTGGAGGCTGTGGGTGTCCGGGATGTTTTGACCAAATGTATTCGAACCAACAATCCTCACAATGTCGTGAAAGCCACGATTCAGGGGTTGGAGCGGCTCCGCGATGCCAAGGATTTTGCGGCAATGCGCGGCACAGCCGTGGCGGCAAAATCGGCTAAGTAAGGCCCAGGTTTAAACGATTGAATTACCGTAAGAATGATTGAAAAAAACTCATGATAAAGTTATCAAATTTAAAAAGAGCACCGGGAGTTCGTAAAAACGCAAAGAGAGTAGGCCGTGGTCGAGGCTCTGGAACCGGTAAAACTTGTGGGAAGGGGCAGAAGGGACAAAAGTCTCGGTCCGGCGGTAAGCCACATCCCTGGTTTGAAGGCGGGCAAATGCCCTTGTACCGACGTGTGCCCAAAAGAGGGTTCACGAATATATTCCGAAAGGAGTATGAAATCGTTGGCCTTGATAAACTGGAAGCCATTTCGGGGGACCTGCCGATCACTCCTGAATTAATGAAGGAGCATGGCTTGGTCAAAAAACCGGGAGCTGTGAAAATACTGGGGAATGGCGATTTGGCCCGTGCTGTCACTGTGCATGCGCATAAATTCAGTAAATCGGCCTTGGAAAAAATTGAAAAATCCGGTGGTAAAGCGGTGACTGTGCCTGGTGGAAAGGCTGTGACCGTTTAATGAGTGGCGCAGCGGCATTTGGCAATATATTCAGAATTCCAGAGCTGAAAAAACGCGTTCTTTTCACGCTCGGTATCTTAATTGTATACAGGATAGGCGCACACATTCCCACCCCTGGAATTAATTCTGCGGCATTAGCGGAATTATTTGCCCAGGCGCGTGGAACCATTCTTGGTTTTTTTGATATGTTTTCCGGTGGAGCGCTCAGCCGGTTGACGATTTTCGCCCTGGGCATCATGCCCTACATCAGCGCGTCGATTATTATTCAGTTGATGACTATGGTTTCTCCTTATCTTGCACGATTGAAGAAGGAAGGCGAGGCCGGGCAGAAAAAGATCACTCAATATACTCGTTACGGAACCGTTCTTTTGTGTACAGTACAAGGATCGGGGATCGCGATAGGGCTAGAAGCTATGAAGAGCCCGGTCGGTACAGCCATCGTTCCGCATCCAGGATGGGGCTTTCGGTTGATGGCAATCATCACCCTCACTGCCGGGACGACCTTTCTCATGTGGCTGGGGGAGCAAATCACCGAAAGAGGCATCGGCAACGGGATATCACTTATTATATTTTCCGGCATCGTCGCCGGCACACCTGCGGCTATTTTGCAATCGCTGGATCTCATGGGAACCGGGGAGTTACCGGTCCTGCTCATGCTGTTTCTGGTGGTGTTGATGGTCGTGGTCATTGGCGCGATCGTTTTCACTGAAGGGGGGCAGAGGCGGATACCAATTCAGTACGCCAAGCGAGTGGTTGGAAGAAAAATGTATGGCGGGCAGAGCACGCATTTGCCCTTGAAAGTGAATACGTCCGGGGTCATACCTCCCATATTTGCTTCCTCCATCATCATGTTTCCGGCGACCATTGCGCAGTTTGTGGATCATCCGTGGATGCAGACGGTGTCTGCTATGCTAACGCCTGGGACGGCGGGATACAGCGTTATTTTTGTTGGCGCGATCTTTTTCTTTTGTTATTTTTATACGGCCGTCATATTCAATCCAGTCGATGTGGCTGATAACATGAAAAAACACGGGGGCTACGTTCCGGGAATCCGTCCTGGTACCAAGACCTCGGAATATATCGATCAGATACTTTCGCGATTGACGTTTTATGGCGGGGTTTATCTCTCTTTGATCTGTGTTTTGCCGGATTATTTGATGAAGTACTTCTATCTTCAGTTCTATTTTGGTGGAACCAGTTTATTGATTGTTGTCGGTGTTTCTTTGGATACCATGCAGCAAATCGAATCGCACCTGGTCATGAGAAGCTATGACGGGTTTGTTAAAAAGGGTAGATTGAAAAGTCGCCGAGGTTGATCCATGAGGTTGATCTTATTGGGTCCCCCAGGTGCGGGCAAGGGAACGCAAGCCAAGATGCTGGCAGAGAAATTCAGCATTCCTCAGATTTCGACGGGTGATATTTTGAGGAAGGCGGTGAACCTTGACTCTGAACTGGGCAGACAAGCTAAAGCCTATATGGGCGATGGTCAGTTGGTTCCGGATGAAATAGCCATCGAACTCATCAGGGAGAAGATAAAAGAAGAGGATTGCGCTCAGGGATTTATTCTTGACGGGTTTCCGAGGACCATCGTGCAAGCGGAAAAGCTCGGTGAAACCTTGAAGGAAATGAAGCTTGAGATTGACGCGGTGATCGACTTTGAAGTGGACCCACATGAGTTGATTGTTCGGTTGACTGGTAGGAGGTCTTGCTCTAACTGTGGAGCGATGTTTCACGATGAGACCAGGCCGCCGGCGACAGCCGGAGTTTGCGACCACTGCGGGCACGAACTTTACCAGCGCCCGGATGATAATAAAGAAACCATCCTCAAGCGTCTTGAGGTGTATGATAGTGAAACAATGCCACTCAAAGAATTTTATAGAAAACGAGGGAACTTGAAAACATTGGAAGGCCGAGGTACAGTTGATGAGATTTTCTCCCAAGTTTGCGCCTTGGTGTCCTGATCATGTCTAAAGAAGAATCTATTGAAGTCGAGGGTACTGTATTAGAGCCGCTACCCAATGCCATGTTTCGGGTGGAGCTGGATAACGGTCATAAAATTCTAGCCCATATTTCAGGGAAAATGAGGATGCATTTTATTCGTATTCTCTCGGGGGATAAGGTCAAAGTTCAGCTTTCGCCCTATGACCTCACCCGGGGCCGAATCACTTATCGATATAAATAATATTCAAAACCAACTTACGCGGTAGGAATTATGAAAGTCAGAGCCTCAGTAAAACCCATGTGCATTAAATGTAAAGTAATCCGAAGGCGGGGTGTTGTGCGTGTTTTGTGTGAAAACCCCAAGCACAAACAGCGTCAGGGATAAAACTTTTAAAAGAGCGGGTAGGCTGGTCCATCCGCTCACGACAGGAATAAAGGAGAGATTGTGGCAAGAATTTCGGGAATCGATATTCCGAGGGATAAACGAGCGGTTATTGCTCTTACCTATATTTTCGGGATCGGAAAAACGTCATCCAAGGAAATTTTGGCGAAAGCCCAGGTATCAGAAGACATCCGGATGAAAGACATGACGGAAGATGAAGTGTCCCGGATCCGTTCCATCATCTCTGAGGATTACGAAGTGGAAGGCGATAGACGCCGGGATGTGAGCATGAGTATCAAGCGGCTCATGGATATTGGAAGTTATCGGGGACTGCGCCATCGCAAGGGGTTGCCGGTCAGGGGGCAGAGGTCCCACACCAATGCCAGAACGCGCAAAGGTCCCAAGAAAACAGTCGGAGCCAGGGCTTCCAAAAAATAATCTAGAGGGAACCGGAAATGGACAAAGGTAAAGCAAAAGGCGGTAAAAGAAAACAAAAGACGGTGCCGGAGACGGGCATTGCCCATATTCAGGCTACGTTTAACAATACACTTGTGACCATCAGTGACACATCGGGGAACGTGGTTTCCTGGTCGAGTGCTGGGGCACAGGGTTTCAAGGGTTCGAGGAAAAGCACCCCGTTTGCGGCGCAGGTGGCGGCAGAGAAAGCCGCACAAAAAGCCAGGGATATGGGAATGAGAAAACTTGAGGTCCATGTGCGCGGGCCAGGACCAGGACGAGAGTCTGCTATTCGGTCACTGCAAGCCACGGGCATGGAAATTTTAGTGATTCGCGATAAAACCCCGATTCCGCACAACGGTTGCCGGCCCAGGAAACGCCGAAGGGTATAACGTAAAACTACTTTTTATACGGGAGAAAAATTTTGGCAAGATATACGGATTCTGTTTGTCGTTTGTGCCGGAGAGAGGGCGTTAAGTTGTTCTTGAAGGCTACCCGTTGCGAGACGGCGAAGTGTGCCATTGAGAAGAGAGCGTACCTTCCCGGTCAACATGGGCAAGGCCGAAAGAAATTCTCCGAATATGGCGTGCAGCTCAGAGAGAAGCAAAAGGTCAAAAGATTTTACGGTTTATTGGAAAAACAATTCAGGATTTATTTTGCGGCGGCGGATAAGCAAAAAGGCGTTACGGGTGAAAACCTTCTGCAGAAACTTGAATCACGGCTTGACAATGTCGTCTATCGAATGGGCTTGGGAGAGTCCCGGAGTGCCGCTAGGCAATTGATCGGCCACAACCATTTTCTGGTGAATGGGAAACGCGTCAATATTCCCTCTTATATTGTAAAAAAGGGCGATGTGATCTCTCCCAACCAACGGAAGGCTGATAAGGCACCCATTAAAAAAGCATTAGAGCGGGTGAAGGAAAAGACGCTGCCCCACTGGCTTTCGTTTGATCTGGAAAGTAAACAAGGGCTGGTCCAGTCCTTGCCTACACGCGAAGATGTCTCTCTTCCAATTGAAGAGCAGTTGATTGTAGAGCTTTATTCCCGATAATAAATTGCTCGTTCGTCATTAGTTTTGCGCGTTTTTAGTAAATAAATCGAATATATTATAAGAGAAAGCACCGGAGGCTACATGTATACAGCCCAGGGAATTGTCAAGCCCAAGCGTTTGGAATTCGACAAAAAAAATAAGACTTCTCGTTACGGGAAGTTTATTGCAGGCCCCTTTGAGCGGGGTTATGGAGTGACCATCGGCAATTCGTTGCGAAGAATGTTGCTGTCCTCAATTGAGGGAGCGGCGATCGTCGGGGCGAAGTTTGAAGGAATTTATCATGAGTTTTCCTCCATTCCCGGGGTCTTGGAAGACGTCACCGAAATCGTACTCAATTTGAAGCAGGTGAATCTAAAAATGGTCGGTGAGGCTTCCGATAAAAGGATCTATCTTAAAAAAGATACCCCAGGTATTGTGACAGCTGCGGATATCACCGCCGATGCCGATGTTATCATTTTGAATCCGGACCATCCCATTGCCACGATCGACCAAAATGGCGCCATGGATGTGGAAATGATTGTGCGTAGGGGAAGAGGGTATGTGCCCTCCGAAAAGCAAGAACTGGAAGATGAATCCGTCCAGATGATTCCCATCGACGCCATTTTTTCTCCCATCGAAAAAGTCACCTATTTCGTCGAAAAGACCCGAGTGGAGCAATCCACGGATTACGACCAACTGGTTATGGAATTGTGGACCAATGGCGATATCACTCCTGATGACGCGGTGGCGCATGCGGCCAAGATCGTTAAGGACCACATGCAGATTTTCATCAATTTTGATGAAGAGCCCGAACCCGTGCAACCGCAGGTCGATGAAAAGAAACAGAAGGTTCTGGTCAATTTGGCGAAGTGTGTGGAAGAACTGGAACTTTCGGTTCGATCCTACAATTGCCTCAAAAATGCCAATATTCAAACCATTGCCGAATTGGTTCAAAAGACTGATGGGGAGATGCTGAGAACCCGTAACTTCGGTAGAAAATCCTTGAATGAAATCAAGGAAATTCTGGAAGATATGGGACTGCACCTGGGAATTAAAATCGATGAAGAAGATTTAAAACAAATCAGCCAGGTCAGAAAAAAGAAAGAAGTAGAAACCGATCTGGTGGGATAAATAAAGTTCCACCAGTTAATACCATTTTTGGAGATCAAAAAGTCCCATGCGTCATTTAAAAGCCGGCAGGAAGTTTGGGCGTACATCCGCTCACAGAAAAGCCTTGTTTCGCAACCTTGTGACCGCTTTGATCACACGGGAAAGGATCCGCACCACTCTCGCGAAAGCCAAGGAACTGCGTAGCAAAGCGGAAAAAACCATCACCCTTGGCAAAAAGGGGACCCTGCACGCCCGGCGTCTGGCGTTTCGTACCGTTCAGGAAAAAGAAGCCCTGCAGAAACTTTTTGGTCCCATTGCCGAGCGTTTTGCTTCCCGGAATGGCGGCTACACGCGCATCATAAAGATAGGTAACCGCAAGGGCGACGCGGCTCCCATGGCTTTCATCGAGCTGGTGGAAGCTGAAGTGGTGAAGGCGCCGGAAAAACCCGCCAAGGGAAAAGCCAAAGCTAAAAAAGAAACCCCGGCTAAAGGCGGCGCGAAAAAACCGGTCAAAAAGGCAGAGCCGAAGGCTAAGGCAGAAACCGCTAAAAAAGCGGAAACAAAAAAATCCCCCGCTCCCAAAAAAGAAGCCGCAGATAAAAAGGATAAGAAGGAATAGTTCATTCCTGCCCTTTTCATGCTACGGTCACCCTGGTCTCAGCAGGGTTTCATGTTTTTCTCTCCTAAAGAATATTGGCCGGAACGCCGGTGGGTTTCTGCTTGAAGCGGAAGTCCGTGTTCTCCTTGAGCCATATCAATAGATCGTCGTAACTTTTGAAGTGCTCCGTAAAACCATAATCGGAGCCTGTGTATTCACAGTTTTCCGTGCTGTGTTCCCGGCACATATACGGACGGGTTTCGTAGATGGCGCATTTGTTGTCGATGGTTAAAAAATTGCACCGGGTGTGGATCATGATGTACCAGGAATTGCGATAGATATAAATCGAGACTTTTTCGTGGGCCAGTTTCCACAGCAGGCTTTCATAGTCCTTCCGGGTTTCCGGTTCGTCCAAACCAAAAGCGAAATAATTGCAACAATATGCCGGCAGACATTTTTCGCATTGGTGGGTGTCATCTCTATTACTTTTTATCTTCATTCAAAATTTCCCTTCGGCCAGCCTGGGGGCTGGACCCTATATTAACGTTCGATGGATTTATGGCTGACTGAATCCTGCTTTACCCCTAATGAGTATGAAGACAATGGTAAAATATCACACGTGCCGAATTTATCATCCGGACATTTTTCTCTGGAGAAATTTTTGGGAATCGTGAGTGAATCAAGCTTTGTCCCACATTGTCTCCCCGCGTAACAGGGTTTTGCATCGCCAAAAATTCAGGCTGGTATTTTGCCTGCAAACGGGATTGAAGTCAAACAACAAGCCGCTTGAAAGTCCCGAAAAATTGTCGAGTGGCTCTGGAAAATTTTCGTTCACTTTATGAACATCGGATAGCCCGCCCCAGCCATAGGGCGGTGACCGTGCAACACTGGCCTTCCTGTTCCACCCGGCCCTTAACGAAATAAGGCCCCCGGTCATACAACAGGGGTCCGAAGCGCCGGTAGATTTTTGGAAACAACGTGACCTCGAAGGTCTCGGTCGCGTCTTCCAGCATCAAAAATTTCATGAACTCGTTTTTGACCGTGCGCGTCCGCTTGGAGTTGACGAGCCACCCGACCAACGTCACCAACCGTCCGGGGAGCCGGGAAATTTCCGAGGCGTGGGTGACGTTTTTACCGTCGATGTTGTAAATAGACAATAAATGGGCCGAGACCGCGATGTCCAGGCACTCCAGTTCCGCCAGCAGTTTTTCCTGCAAGCTGTATTCCGAAAGCGGCGGAAGCGAGATACTGCGTTTATCTTTTGGAAAGGCGGTTTGCCCAGTTGCCCGCGAGAAAGAATGCCTCCGGTCACCGTAAAAAATTTTTAATCGCCACAGCAGGTTTGGACGCGAAGGACCCAGTCCGTCGAGGGCACCGCACCGGATCAACGATTCGGTCTCGTGCGCGTCGGTGGTCGTTCGTGACAAAAAACCTTCCAGAGACGTGTATGGTTTTTTTCGTCGCTCCTTGACAATCGAATGGATGGTGCCGGCGGTCAGTCCCTTGACCTGGGAAAGCCCGACGAGAATGCCTCGGCGTTTGCCCTTTTCAGAAGCATTGGACGATGCAACCGTCGTGAACGCGCTGTCGCTGTGGTTGACATGCGGCGGCAGAATCGTGAGGCCCAACCGCCGGGCTTCTTCGACATAGGCGCAGGCGTCGTAGAACCCGCCGCGATTGGACAGGACGGCGGCCATGAACTGGGCCGGATAGTGCGCTTTCAGGTAGGCGGTCTGGTAAGAGACAATGGCGAACGAGGCGCTGTGGGCCTTGCAAAACGCATAGCCCGCGAAACTCTCGATCTGCCGCCAGATCTCCTGCGCCGTTTTGGGCGTGACTCCGTTGGCCCGCGCTCCCGACAAAAACCGTTCCCGGTAGTTGTTCATGTCTTCCCAGTCTCTTTTTTTGCTCATACATTTTCTGAGTCCTTCCGCCTCGCCCAGACTCATCCCGGCGATGGCGTTCGCGACCTTGATGACGTCTTCCTGGTAGATCATGACGCCGAAGGTGTCCTTTAAAACTTTCTCCACTTTGGGGTGCAGGGCGCGGATTTTTTCCTTGCCGTTGTGACGGTCGATGAAGGATTTCATCATGCCGCTGTCGGCGACGCCGGGGCGGATGATGGAACTGGCCGCGGTCAGCATCTCAAAACTCGCGACTCGCAGTTTTTTTAACAGATTGCGCATCCCCGGTGACTCGATATAAAAACAGCCAATGGTTTTTCCTGCACGAATCAGGTCGCGGGTTTTGGGATCGCCGGTCGGGTCGATGCGGGCAAAATCGATTTTAATTTCAGTATGCGCCTCCACATCCCGGATCGTGTCCGCAAGAACCGCGAGCCCTTTTTGCGCCAGCAGGTCGATCTTCAGCAAGCCCATGTCCTCGACCGGATACATGTCGTATTGGGTGACGACCAACCCCTTGGGCGTTTTCTCCAGGGGTATTCGGTCAGTGATGGGAAACGGACTGATCACGATGCCTCCGCAGTGGATCGACAGATGACGCGGAAAGCCTTCGATGCGTTTGCCGAGGGCGATCATGGTTTTGTAAGGCTCGTCCTCGAGAGGGAGGTTGAGACATTCAGGAATCGCGTCCCGCGTTTCTTCCAGTCGGGAGATATCCACCGAGTGCGGCAGACGTTTGACGAACGCGTCAATTTCCACGATGGGGATGCCGATGGCCTTGCCCGTTTCGCGAAGGACCGACCGCCCCCTGAAGTGCACATGCGCCGAGATGAGGGCGACGTGGTCGTGGCCGTATTTTTTGAACACATAACCCAGCATTTCGTCGCGCCGGTTCCACGGGAAGTCGATGTCGATGTCGGGGTAGTCCTGCCGCTCCGGGTTCAGGAAACGCTCGAAATAGAGGTTGTGTTTAATCGGATCGACTTCGGTGATTTGAAGCGCCCGGCAGACCAGGCTGTTGGCGGCGGAACCCCGTCCCACCGTGGGAATGCCGCGGGCTTTCGCTTCGCGGACGATGTCCCAGACGATCAGGAAATAGGAGGCGAAGGACAATCCGTCGATCACTTTCAGTTCATAAGCAAGTCGCCGGGCGACATTCGTGGGAAGAATGTTTCCATAGAGCGTCCGGGTTCCCGTGTACGCGAGTTTCGACAGATACGCAGACGGAGTTGTGTCCGGAGGCAGGTCGTAGCGTGGAAACAGCACCTGGCCGATGGGAAGCACGACCTGGCATTGTTCGGAAATCTTGCGTGTGTTGCGGACGGCGTCCGGGAAATCGGCGAACAGGCGTGTCATCTCATGCGGCGGTTTCATCCAGGCGTCCGGCGACACCGTCGTTCCCGGTGGCAGGGTGTGGATGGTGGTGTTTGTGCGGATGGCTGACAGGAGCCGGTGCGCCTCCCAGCCCTCTGGACGGATGAAAAACGTCCGGTTGGTCGCGGCAACAGGCAGGCGGTTGCGGTACGCAAACTTCAGCAGGTCGCGGATGTGATGGCCTCCGGTGGACGCAAACCGCGTCAGTTCGACATAGATGTTTTTACCGCCGCGTTCCTGGACGATGCTGTGCAGAATTTCCTTGTCCGGGCAGAGAATGATTATGTGCCAGCTGGCGCTCCGCAGGCGCTTGGCGAGAGAAAATTCCGGTTGCAGGTGGCGGTCGCTGATGATGCGGCAGATTTCTCCGAAACCTTCCAGGTTCTTCGCCAGGATAATCGCTCGAGCGTTGGTCTTTGGGTCCGCGCCTTCCAGTAATGAATAGTTGCTGTGGCAATTTAGATGTATAAACATGAAGGCGAATAAACAACGAAAATAGTGGGCAAAAAAAATCAATCGGGTGGTTCGAGTGTGTCTGTGATTATGGCTCTCGGAAAAGGATAAGTCAAGGTGGGTGGAGGTCTCGATCATGAAAGCCAGTCCCGGTGTGCGGAAAAACGGATCAGGTGAATGTGAAGAAGAGGGGAAATCGAGAAAAAAGTTGACAAAAGAAGTTTAACTAGCTAACCTAAGTCAAGATCTCCAAAGCTCCCATTTAAAAAAACTCCGAACTCCAGTCAAGCAACCCGGCTTATTGTCTGCCCTTCATAGATAAATATCTATTTGCAATATACCTAATCCCTAAAAAAATCGAGAATTTCAGTTTTATCCCCAAACTCAAATCCAAATCCAAAACAATCATTTAACCAACCAAAAAAATCTCTACCTCAAAGAGACCCTGACCTATGAACCAAATGAATATTGAAGAACTAAAGTCTAAAACCATCTCCGAACTCACCAATATTGCCAAAGAACTGAAAATTCAGGGCCACAGTGGCCTGCGCAAGCAGGACCTGATTTTCAAAATCCTTGAGGCCAAAACGGAAAAGGACGGTTTGATGTTTGGCCAGGGGGTCCTGGAGATCCTCCCGGACGGATTTGGATTTCTCAGGGCGCCGACTTACAACTATTTGCCCGGCCCGGATGACATATACGTTTCTCCCTCGCAAATCCGCAAATTTGACATGCGCACCGGCGATACCATTTCCGGGCAGATCAGGCCTCCCAAGGACAGCGAGCGTTATTTCGCGCTGTTGAAGGTCGAAGCCATCAATTTTGAAAATCCTGAAAAAACCAAAGATAAAATTCTATTCGATAACCTGACGCCGCTTTACCCGGAAGAACGTCTGCGTCTGGAAACGCCGAACTGTAAAGACTACAGCGCTCGAGTCATGGACCTCATGACTCCCATCGGTAAGGGCCAGCGCGGATTGATCGTGGCTCCGCCCCGAACCGGTAAAACGATGCTTCTGCAATCAGTCGCCAACAGTATCAGTACCAATTTTCCAGAGGTCGTCTTGATGGTTTTGCTGATCGACGAGCGGCCTGAGGAAGTGACGGATATGGAGCGGTCGGTCAAGGGGGAAGTCATTAGTTCCACCTTTGACGAGCCGGCTCAGCGCCATGTGCAGGTAGCGGAAATGGTGATCGAAAAAGCCAAGCGGCTGGTGGAACATAAAAAAGATGTGGTGATTCTTCTGGACAGTATCACGCGCCTGGCCCGCGCTTATAACGCCATTGTGCCGCCCAGCGGCAAAGTGCTCTCCGGTGGTGTGGATTCCAACGCTCTACAGAGACCCAAACGATTTTTTGGCGCGGCCAGAAACCTGGAAGAAGGCGGTAGCCTGACCATCATCGCCACGGCGTTGATCGATACGGGAAGCCGGATGGATGACGTGATCTTCGAGGAATTCAAGGGAACCGGTAATATGGAGATTGTTCTGGATCGTAAACTGGCGGATAAAAGGACATTTCCTTCCATCGATATCAACCGCTCAGGAACTCGGAAAGAGGAGTTGCTTTTACCGGAAGAGGATCTTCAGCGCGTCTGGTTGCTGAGAAAAGTTTTACTGCCGATGGGAATTCATGATAGTATGGACCTCCTCCTGCAGAAGATTAAAGAAAATAAAACAAACGCCGAATTTTTGGCTGCTATGAACACTTGATGAAGGAATGACGCATTATGAAACCGGGAATCCATCCTGAGTACCATGAAACCATGATCCGTTGCGCTTGTGGGCACGAAGTTAATATCGGCTCCACGGTGAAGGATTTACACCTTGAAATTTGCTCAAATTGCCATCCGTTTTATACCGGCAAACAAAAACTGCTGGATACTGCCGGACGCATAGAAAAATTCAACCGGAAATACGGCAAGAAAAAAACCGAAAGCGATCCCGAACCCACAGCCGCAAATTAGATTCATTCCCGCCAGGGCCGCTTTTGCCCTGATGATTACTGCGTAGAATTTCTCGGCAACTATCAGTCAATCCAGTATCCGCATAGCCTCCGTCCCGTGAGGCCGACCCATGATTGAAAAACTCGAAGCCATTGAACAGCGCTACCATAAACTCAACGAACTGCTGAGCGATCCGAATATCATCGCTCAGCAATCGGAATACCAGAAGTATGCGCGCGAGCAATCGGAACTGACGCCAATTGTGGCGGGCATCAAAGAGCTGAAAACCATTGCCCGGCAACAGGAAGAAAATGAAACTATTCTGGCAGAGGAAAAGGATACAGAACTTCTGGACATGGCGCGGGAAGAACTCGATGGGCTGAAAGAGAGCCGCGAAGAAGCCGAAGCAAAATTGAAAGTATTGTTACTGCCCAAGGATCCGAGAGACGGGAGAAACGTTATTATGGAAATCCGTGCCGGTACCGGGGGAGAAGAGGCGGCTCTGTTCGCCGCGAATTTGTTTCGCATGTATTCCCGTCACGCGGAAGCGCATAAGTGGAAAACGGAAATCCTCAGCACCAATATTACCGGCAAAGGCGGGTTCAAGGAAATCATTCTCAGTATCAACGGTAAGGGAGTGTTCAGCCGACTGAAGTTTGAAAGCGGGACCCACCGGGTGCAGAGAGTCCCGGAAACCGAGACCCAGGGCCGGGTCCACACCTCCGCAGTGACAGTGGCTATTTTGCCGGAAGCGGAAGACGTGGATATCTCCATCAACCCCGCGGATTTAAAATTCGATGTGTTCCGAGCTTCAGGGCCTGGCGGTCAGAGTGTCAACACCACGGATTCAGCGGTGCGCATCACTTATGTTCCGACGGGGTTGGTTGTGACTTGCCAGGACGAAAAGTCCCAGCACAAAAATAAAGAAAAGGCGATGAAAGTGTTGCGCGCTCGTCTGTATGACGAGATACAGCAAAAACAGCACGATGAAATGGCAAAAAACCGGAAACAGCAGGTCGGGTCCGGAGACCGCAGTGGGCGCATTCGCACCTACAATTTTTCCCAGGAGCGGGTGACCGACCACCGTATTGGATTGACCCTGCACAAGCTTTCTCAGATTCTTGAGGGTGACCTGGACACCATCATCGACGAACTCACGCTCCATTTTCAGGCCGAGGCGCTCAAAGAAAACATCAGTGGCCTGGAGAAGGAAGAGCAGGCGGAAGCCACTGCCTGATCAGAAGGCAACGAGGCGAAGGGGAACTTTCCTCATACGCGAGGTATTCCGAAATCATGACCTGGACATCCCAATCATTTTTAAAATGGTCCGCCGAACGCCTCACCCAGGCGGGCATTGAATCGCCGCGGTTGGAATCCGAAGTTCTGCTGGCTGGTGGATTGCGTGCCAGCCGGGAAGACCTGTACCGGGACCCCGACCGAGAATTGCAAGAGGATGAAATCGCCCTTTCTAAAAGTTTTGTCGAGCGGCGTTTTTTTCGGGAGCCGGTGGCTTATATCCTGGGCCGCCGGGAATTCTGGGGAATGGAGTTTGAGGTCACCCCCGATGTTCTGGTCCCGCGCTGGGAAACTGAAATTCTGATCGAACAATTTTTACAATGGACCCGGTCCCGGTCGTTTTCCGAACCGATGCAAATTCTGGATATGGGGACGGGCTCGGGAAATATTGCTATTGTAGCGGCCAAAGAGCTGCCCCAAAGCCGGGTGACGGCTGTTGACATTTCTCCCTCCGCTCTCGCCATCGCCGAGGCCAACGCCTGGGTGCATGAAGTGGCCGATCGGATTCGTTTTGTGGAAGGCGATCTGTTTGCCTGTGATCTGGAAACTCCTTTTCACGCCATCCTGTCCAATCCCCCTTACATCGAAGAAGACCGCAAAGAATCGCTGATGCCGGATGTGAAAAATTATGAGCCCGGGCGGGCGTTGTTCGGAGGCCCGGACGGTCTTTCCTATTACCAGCGGATACTGCCTGAAGCCTGGAGACATCTTAAAGAAAACGGCGTCTTATTTCTGGAGATTGGCAACGGTCAGGTGAACGACGTGTTATCTCTCATTAAAAACCACGGTGGGTACCACGAGCCCGAAGTGACTCTGGATTATATGGGCATGGAACGGGTGATCTCGGCACGAAAGAAAAATCAAAATGGATAAATTAATCATCGAAGGAGGACGGCGGCTTGAGGGAACGGTAGCCATCAGCGGGGCCAAAAATGCGGTCCTGCCTGTTTTGGCCGCCACCCTGTTGACCTCAGGCAGAAATAAAATTTCCGGCGTGCCTCGCGTCCGCGACGTGTTCACCATGATCCGCCTTCTCGGCGAGTTGGGCGCAAGGCTCGAGAGTTTTGAAGGCGATACCCTCGTGATCGACACCTCGGGAGTGAACAATCCGGAAGCTCCTTATGAGCTGGTGTCCACGATGCGGGCGTCCTGTCTGGTTCTCGGCCCGCTTTTAGCCCGGCTGGGCCAGGCAAGAGTTTCTCTTCCCGGCGGTTGCGCCATCGGCGCCCGTCCCATGGATTTGCACATTAAAGGCTTGCAGGCAATGGGGGCCGAGATTGAACTCGTCCAGGGTTATATTCACGGAACGGCTGAAAAAGGGCTTAAAGGAGATCACATTTATTTTGATACGGTGACTGTAACGGGAACGGCCAACCTGATGATGGCCGCGGCGCTCGCGGACGGAGAAACGATTTTGGAAAATGCCGCCCGAGAACCGGAAATCATTTTTCTTGCCGATGTCCTGGGCCGGGCCGGAGCAAAAATTGAAGGCCAGGGTTCGGACGTCATCATCATTCAAGGGGCCACGGCGCTCAAGCCCATTGAATGCCGGATTTTTCCCGACCGCATTGAAGCGGGGACATTCATGATAGCCGCCGCGATCACGGGAGGCGATGTGGAGATCACCAACTGCATCCCTCATCACCTGGAGTCTCTCATTCATAAATTGCGGGAAGCGGGCATTCAAGTGGAGCCGGGTGACAATAGCCTCAGGGTCAAAGGCCAAGATCGTTTCAGATCGATCGATATCAAAACCCAGCCGCATCCAGGATTTCCTACCGATCTTCAGGCTCAGACCATGGCGTTGATGACTTTGGCCGAAGGGCAGAGTATCATTGTGGAGAATGTGTTTGAAAACCGGTTCATGCACGCGGCGGAACTCATGCGCATGGGAGCGGAAATTTTCCTGGATGGGCACACGGCTATTGTCAAAGGAGTCGCCCGGTTGAGTGGGGCTCCCTTGATGGCGACCGACCTGAGGGCGAGCGCGTCTCTGGTGCTGGCCGCCCTGGCGGCTAAGGGAGAGTCGGTGATATCCCGCGTTTATCATATCGACCGGGGATACGAGGGGATTGAAAAAAAACTAGTCCAAATGGGCGCAAGCATTCGTCGCGTCAAATGATCCCGGAGCGCAGAAGATCGTGATAAAATCTTTTTAAAAGGCTAAGAGACCGATGGATGAACCAGAGGATACTCCCTTACACGAAAAGGATTTTCATAATATCCTGTTGTGGATGCCCAGTTGGATCGGCGACGTGATTCTGGTCCTGCCCGCTTTGTCGGCCCTGCGTGAAAAATTTCCTCATTCCAGAATCACTGCGGTGGCAAAGGCTCCTGCGGACCAACTTCTTTCCGCTCATCCGGCCGTGGATACGGTGATGCAGATCCCCTCGAGTCCGAATAAAGGGTTTCTGTCCGGAATGCGGTTTGCCTGCAAATTGAGAAAATACCAGTTTGACCTTGGAATCGTTTTCCCCAACTCCTTTCACAGTGCGTTGCTTTTGTCGTTGTCCGGAGCCAAAAACCGGCTGGGATATGATACCGAAGGCCGGGAAATTTTCCTGACTCATTTGGTGAAAGTGACGTCTCATACCAAGAGAACCGAGTACCGGGTCGATTATTTTTTTAACCTGCTAGCTTCCCTCAAGCTGGACCCGGATGAACGCCGGTTTCAGCCGTTGAAAAAAGATCAGGAAAAAAAAGTGGTTGAAGAATTCCTTGAAAAAATCGGTTGGCGGGAAAACCAGTTTTTGATCGCCCTTCATCCCGGAACATCCAAACCCCAAAGGGGCTGGCAGGTGGAACGGTTCGGGATTTTATGCCAAAAGCTGGCCAAGGAATATCCCGTAAAAATCATCGTCCTGGGACAGGAAAAAGAAGAGGAACTGCTGGCGCAGATATGTCGGTTTTCGCCCGATCATGTGGTCCCTCAGCCTGGAAAAATGGATTTGCCGGAAGTCGCCGCCCTCCTCGAAAGGAGTCATTTGTTCATCGGAAATGACAGCGGTATAATGCATCTCGCCAGCATGGTGAACACTCCCGTGGTGGGGATATTTGGTCCGGGAAGCCCACTCACCAGCGGCCCTTTCATGGACCCGGAAAAACTGGAAATCGTGAGCAAGCACTTCGACTGCTCCCCTTGCCGGCAGAAATTTTTCAAGGAGTGCAAACCCTCACCGCACAACAAGCCATATTGTCTGGAAGATATCAGTGTGAAGGACGTCGCCCTGGCGGTGGAGCGGTTACTGAAAAAAATAGAAGGTAAAAAAGTGGCTGGGGGTTGACGGGAACAAGCAACTCATAACCGCCAGCCTGAGGGCTGGGTCAAATGTGACGGATATAACTTCGCATTTAAATTGGGGAAAAGTTGCAGTAAGTTTGGGATGAAAAAACGCGGAACGGATCTTACTAGGTATGAGAATTTCTTTTGAAAGGTTTTAACCAGGAGATTTCCCGGATTAATTGCGATTTTCCCCAAAATTAACTAACCCAGTAAATCTTATTATGCGATTGCACCTCAGTTAACAGCGCTTTTAATAGCATTGGTGGAAATATCTCGGATAACTGAGAAAACATCATGTGCTAGCCGCAACGAAGCAACTAAGTCATTATCTTTACCGCTTACCCATTTCTGATTAATATTAATATTTTTCCCCATAATATTATTAGTGTATGAAATTTCCTTTTTATTTGGTATTTTCCCATTTCCATGACGAATCCAATGTCTCAATGGAGAAGCGCACTTTTCGAAAAATAACCTTTCGTCATTCTCAAGTAAACAACCAGAATTCCCTTCCTTGGAGTTCCATAATTCTTTAATATTTGCACTAAAAAAATCTTCCTTATCGAGAGGATCGACTTGATTTTTCTTGATCCGAGCAACACGAGACAGATGCTCAGCTGTCAACTCCAGACTTTCACATATCAAGCTACGTTTTGCCGAGTTAATTATTTCATTTGATCTTGCAAGACGATCCTTGTTAAGTAGAGATATCCCTAAACACTGATATCCATCTATTTCCAAATTGTCGATAGAAATCACCTTTGGAACATTTTGTAGATTCAAGGTTTCTGGCTTCAGAATAATAGCCGCCTGCCCAACTAAATTACCAAGAGTCCATTCGATATTATTAAGATACGATGTATGATTACTCAGTATCTTATTGATCTTTTTTTTCATCGTCGTAAATAGTCTTTTGTCTGGTGCGGGTTCGGGCATCGTACCTCGTAACATTAAGTGAGTCATCCCTAATTTTCCTGTCCACCCTGTCAAATTTTTTCTAAAAAGCAACCGGGTCTTTCTCGCCGTTCACTTTTTTACCCGCCGAATAAGTCTGATCGACGAAATTTTCGCCGAAATAATAAAACAGGTCACGGTAATCGTTGGTTTTGAGCACGATAAAATCGGCCCGCTGACCGGGGAGCAGTCCGCCATAATCGTTGTGACCATCCAACGCGCGGGCGGACCCATGGGTTGCCGCAATGAGCGCCTGATCGGGGGTGATCCGGTAGAGAGACTGGGCCAGGCCGAGTACCGTCTGCATGTTGTAAGACGGGCCGCTTCCCGGATTGCAGTCCGTGGCCAGGGCGAGGGTCACTCCGGCTTCTATCATGGCATGCACCGGCGGATTTTTTTTTCCGCCGAGAAAAAAAGTCACCCCCGGCATGAGCACCGCCGTGGTCCCTGAAAGCTGTAAAGCGCGGATGTCATGCGGCGTGATGTGCTCCAGGTGGTCGCAGGAAATAGCGCCTAATCGGGCGGCATTGTGGCATCCTCCCTGATGAGCGAACTCGTCTACATGCGCCCGCAATTGATGAAACCCGACCAGTTTTGCGTGCAGGAACAGCCGCCTGAGATGAGCGACGGTGAATACGTCGCGTTCACAGAAAATATCCACCCCATCCGCCAGATTGCGAAATTCAGGCAAATGTTCCATCACAAACTCGAAATATTGCTGGATGGTTTTCCCCTGGGGAGCCGCGTGGGCGCCCATATACGTGAGGGTGAGGGGGACGCGTAAGTTTTTTCTGAGACGTTGGCCGACGCGCAGCATTTTTTTTTCCGTGTCCAGGTCGAGGCCGTACCCGGATTTGATTTCAAACGCCGTAGTTCCAAGCGTCATCATTCGACGTATCCTGAGCCGCGCCGTTTCGTACAACTCGTCTTCCGTGGCCTGGCGGGTGGCATTGACCGTGTTCAGTATGCCGTCGCCGTTTTTGTGGATCTCCATGTAGGAAGTTCCCGCCATCCGCTGTTCCATCTCATCCTTGCGGTCGCCTGCGAAAATGAGATGAGTGTGGCAGTCCACCAATCCCGGAAGAACAGAACGGCCCTTTAAATCGACCTCTCTGGAAAAATCATGGTGATTGACCTCCGACTCACGGATTACCCTGTTCACTCTCCCCTGGCTCACCAACAGAGCGCATCGGGTCTTCTTCACCAGTTTCGGGGTTTGTCTTCGCGATTGCACCTGAATCAATTCACCAATATTTCTAAAACAAATGACCTTCTCCATTCAGACTCCTTTCAAGTTCATCTCAGCCAAATATCGTCCCTGCTAAGTATATAAGTCCTCCCGGATCGTTTGTAAACAACCGGTTTTTCGGAGTTGGCCCGATCATTGAAAACCTTGTATGCTGTCTTTGTATTTGGTATATTCTATGATCGCCAGATCTGCAATATTATTCATTTTAAGGAGAATTCCCAATGTCCGCTGCCGCCGAAGCTTTAAAAAAGGCTATGGAGCATGAAAAATTAGCGCTTGAAAGATATAAAGAGGCCATCAACTGTTCCACACACGATGAAACCAGGGAAACCCTGAAAAAGTACGCGACTGAGAAAAATCAACAAATTGACTCCCTGCACTGGATGGTTCTTGCCGAGGCGGGACAATTGGAAGCTGGAGAGGCCGCAGGCAATACAGAGGAAAGCGAGGCCCCAAAAAGTAACGCCAGCAAATGTCCATTTTCCGGGGCGCTCAAGGAAGCGGGAATCGACATCACCAAGATGGGAGAAATGTCCCCCGAAATGATGGAAAAAATGATGGGTGGTATGTCGCGGGAGGAAATGGCCAAAACCATGGGACTCACTCCTGATGTCAATAATGAGGAAAAAGCGGAATCCTGATACGATTCCGTCTGTCTCCCGGACCGCACGTCATGTCATCTCACAAACCCATAGAGCTTCTTATTGCGTGTAGAAGTTGCGGAATAGAGAACTTGATCATTGATTATACTCCTGGCCTTCCGGCTGTATGCAGTCAGTGTCGGGAAAGTTTGATCGCCATGGAGCTCATGGATTCCCACAAAGAAGTCGTGTGTGGGGACTGTGGGATGACCCTTCTCCTGACCCGAGACACTGAAATCACTATGGGGGAATCAACCTGTAGGTGCGGGAGTTCCAACCTCGCCCTGAAAGATTCCCCGTCTATCCCCCTTTTGGCCGAGGAAGCCAAAGGCATCCAAGCCGAGGAGGATGAAGACCCTGTCGACGACGATTTTGATTGGTGCCGTCCGGCATCCCAGGAGGAACAATCGGAAGATTATAACGATATTTTCGACGATGATCCCGGTTATTGATTCTTTTTTTACCCCACTCCAAACTCTCCCTCCCGCCTGGCAGGTTTTTAAGTCCCTGCGGAATATCCTCTTATAATTCAATGGTTTTTGCTTGTAATTTGCAGGGAATTTAACTTATAATTATCGTTAAGCTTGGGATGAAATCAATTCGTGGCTGGTATCTGCCGGATTGTAACCAATCGGTTACCAAACTGTAATCGTAAGCGCAATGTAAATGCTTTATATTAATAAGTCCCTCTCATCCGTGCGAACTATATCTTAATCTTATGCAACAAAAAGTCCCGACTTCAAAAGACTTGTGGGAAGACAATCTGGAGCAGGCCGCTTCCCTGATTGAATCCCACCAGACCTTTCTGTTCAGCGCCGATATCGATCCTGACTCTGTCGGGGCCATGTTGTCGCTCGCACTGTATCTCCGGATGATGGGCAAGCAGGTTTATATTGTCATTTCCAATGAGCTTGGAGAAAACCTGGATCATTTGGAGAAGATGATCGCTTACAACTCCATCCATACGCTCCGCAACACAGATGAAATCGCTGGAGTCAAGGATACCGTCGATGCGATCATTTTTTGCGATACGGCAAATACGAAACTGGTCCCGTTTTTTCCTTTTATCAGCGAGCATCTGCTTTCCAGGGATATCCCCGTCATCGAAATAGACCATCATTTTGGCGCGGACAGTGAAAAACTGACGGGCCAGTCGGTGACCCTTTACCAGAATGCCAACGCCACAACGGAAATCACCGGGGAGTTGCTTAAAAAGATTCACCATAAAAATCCCGACCTGCCGCATCCTTTTAACCAGAGGAATATTGTAATCAGTATCCTGACGGGTATTCTGGGCGATACCATGGGAGGACGTGTGGTTCGTCACAAACAAAGTTACGTTCAATGGGTTGGAATTCTGGGCAATAAACTCAAAAGAAATACCCGTTGGAGAAAACCCAATGGGGGCCGCTCCGGCGATGACAAAAAAACCAAGTTTGGCAATCCCCAGCAGATCCAGGAATACCTGACCCAGCTTTCCGGGGAACAGCAGATTTGTGTTGATGCCTTGAAGAAACGCATGGTGGTTGATGGCGACGTGGGATCTTTGAACCTGTTGAATTCGACTTATCCCGAAGTCAAGGAGTACTGTCGGCCTTACAGTTCTCCCTGGTTTACCTATGTTCTTGGATTCCTCTTAAGCCAGATTCCCGATGCCTCCGCGAAAGTGGGTTTTCTTTATTTTCATGGGAAAAACGCGGAAGACAAAGACTGCATTTATATTAAAATGCGTCGGTCCACTCATTATCTGGGAGTGGACCTTAGAACCACCGAGAGTCGCTTGAGAGCCATCTTCCAGGATAAGTATATGGGCGGCGGCGGACATCCCGGCGCGGCTTCTTTCCGCATTCATCCGCATGATGAGAGCGAGTTTCTCGCCAAATTCGAGCAGGTCGTATACGCCATCAAAAAAAGCCTCGTATAAGCCCCCGCACTGCGGGAGGATAAGTTAAAGGCTCCGTCCGCTTTACCCCTGCGGGGCATGAAGGCAAAGGTGAAATATCACACGCTTACCAGCCTCGAAAAACCTTTGCGCGGGGTCGTTCATTTCTGAAAATATCAGGTCCTTGAAGGTTCAAGATAAAGTCTCTTGATATACAGAAGCTCCATTGAGTTCATTTCGAGTCCTTTGACGTGTGGTTTGACGACCATGTTTTGTACCTGAATAAAAAGCGGGATCATTGCCGCATCCGTTTCCGTTAAAATCGTTTGCGCCTGGTCATAAAGGGCTTGCCGATTTTTAGGGTCGCGAATGGCCGGGCCTTTAGCCACCAGATCGTCATAACGGGCATTGCCCCAGCCCAGGCGGTTGTTGCCGCTGGTGGAAATGAACAGGTTCATGAAGTTGTCAGGATCTGGAAAGTCGGCTCCCCAGCCCAGGCGGAACATGGCGGGCGCGTCCATTTGCAGACGACTGAGAAACACCTTCCACTCCTGGCTTTCAAACTCAATGTCCACCTTGAGATGCTGTTTCCACTGAGCCTGAAGAAACTCCGCAATGAGCAGATTGCGGTTTTCGGTGTTGAACATGGCCTGAGTCGCGGGAAAACCTTTTCCCTTCGGATACCCGGCTTGGGACAATAGTTGTCGGGCTTTTTCGGGATCAAATTTGAGCCCGATGTCCGGGTTGTAGCCGAACATGCCTTTGGGAATCCATGAAGACGTTGGAATCTCTCCGCCCTTGAGGATGACCGGAATCCGGGAGCGGTCGATGGCGTGCGCGAATGCCTGGCGGACACGGACATCATCGAATGGAGGTTTCTTTACGTTGAACCCGTAATAATAACCCCTTAGTTGAGGTCTGCTGACGTATCGCGGATCATTTTTATAATGCGGGATGGCGACCGGCGGCAGTTCCAGAATATCCAATTCCCCGGTTTCAAAAAGCGTCAACGCGGTGGTCGGCTCTTCCACCACATACACCAGAACCTGATCGATTGGGGGTCGCCCTTCGTAATGCCGGTCGTTGGCTTTTAAGATCAGTTTGTATTCGTGTTTCCACTCGGAAAGGATGAACGGACCGTTGGTCACAATGTGTTCGGGGTCTGTCCAGTGATCGCCAAATTTTTCGACGATGTCCTGTCTCTGCGGAAACGTCACCATGAAGGTGGTGATGCTGGGAAAATAAACCACCGGTTTTTTCAGGCGGACTTGAAGCACTAGAGGTGAAAGGGCGCGCACCCCCACCTTGGAAGGATCGGTGATTTTGCCCGCATTGAATTCAGCGGCGTTTTCAACGTCAAACAAAAAATAGGCGTACTGCGCGGCGGTCGCGGGATCGAGCAGTCGTTTACAGGAATATTAGAAATCTCCAGCGGTGACGGGTTTTCCGTCGCTCCAGAACACATCGTCGCGCAGATAAAAAGTGATGACCTTGCCCTCTTCGGAGAATTCCCAGCGCTTGGCCACGGCGGGGATGGGTTCCAGGTTGGCATTGTATTGGGTGAGACCCTCCATGAGATTGGTGAGCAGGTTGAAGGAGATGCTGTCGGTGGCCAGTGACCAGTCCAAAGTAGGCGGTTCGGCCTTTACCGACATTCGGAAATTTTTTCCTTTTGCGATATCGGAATCCAGGCAACCAGAAAGGACCGTTGCCAGGAAAAAAGCGACCCCTAAAAAAAAGCGGGAAAATGCGTTGCGCTTTTCATGGAGGAAAAAGGGTGGTTTCACGAGAATGGTTTGATCACGGAGGATGAAAAGAATGTTCAGATAAAAGTTTTTTACCTGAAAAATTGCGCTATCGCGCCATATTGTTCTTTTTTGAAACCGGGTAAGTCCCCTTGGAATTCAGTTTCGGTTTCTGCGTAGATCCGATCAATTTTTTTTAATAGCTCGGGGGTGAGGTTATTGATCACGTCTTCCTCCAAACCTTCAATATCTATTTTCAATATATTTATGGTTTCGTTTTTATTCAGAATATCCTGAATAATTTCATTGGCGTTTTTAACTTGAACGTCCACCTGGTTTTCCAAGTCGCTTTTATTCAACCCACCATAACGCCCGGTGGGTTCGCATCCAAACGAACAGGTTCCATTCTCCAGCCCCACGGCTACCGGGTCCAATTCATATCTGTTTTCAAAACCGTGTAAATTCCCTTTGAGTCGTTCTATGTTTTTTGGAAGGGGTTCGTATAAATAAACTTTTCCCTGGGAGTTCCGCGTTAAAAAATAGAGAGCGCTGATTCCAATGTTGGACCCAAAATCGACCACACAGGAGATATTCCTTCCTGCGCGATAATCCAGCTTCCCAAAACATTCAACGGCGGTGATCATGTCATCGGAACAGTAAAGAGTCATCTTTTGCTTTCCTATCGGAGTTTTTAAAAAAATTTCTCTTGGATAGGAGCCAGACCGAAAAAGGTATTCCAGAAAAATTTCCAGGGAACTGTCAAAATATCGAAAAATATTTATAAAGGCTATGTAGAACTGCTTCTTGAAGAAGGCTGAAAAAATTCCTTTTTTGGTGCGCTGATACATATAACCCAACCTGTAAATTATTTGATTTGATGTTTGACTGCTTAGGAAGCGAGGGTAGGGGGTAATTTCATAGTTTAAATGCACGAACCTGCCTGATCGGTTTACTTTACCCTATTTAGTTTCCGCACTCAAACCCAACCCCTCCTGGGAACAAAAATTTTATTTATGGAACCGCTAAACTTTCAACCCGTTAGTTTTTCGGAGGGATGGCCTGGAGATTTTTAAGCGGGCCGTCGGCCAGGATGTCGCGGTATTAACAGGTTGTTTTATTGTTGGTTATGGGGTTCAGGGTTGCGATGAAGAAGGGGGCGAAGCTTGTGCGATGGATTTCCAGCCGGGAATCACGGTTTCCTATTCCAATATTTTTACCGGATTCCAGGATGGGGATTGCGTACATTCCCCACATAACATATTAATTCTTTACTTTTCAAGGGACATGGCTAGAATGAAAACCTTTAACTCATTCAAGAAAACTCATGGTCGACGATATCTCCTACATTCGTAAATGGTTGCGCAAAGGCATCAGCAAGGACGGGTTGACCCTCGATCTTTCTGGAAAAGGCATCCGCAACCCCGAGGCTCTGGAACTTGCGGAAAATCTCGCGGTCCCCGACCTGGAAATTTTATACCTGCACACCAATAAAATTAAGGACATTGGGTTGGAGGAACTGACTGAATCGGAACTGTTTGAAACCCTTAAGGAATTGTGGTTGTACGAAAACCTGATCGGCAACGATGGGGCCCGAGCCTTGGCGGAATCCGAAAAACTGACGGAATTAAAATACCTCAGCCTGTACACCAATCGTATTGGCGACGATGGCGCCGTTGCGCTGGCCGAGACTTCCTCGCTCGGCAATCTGGAAACTCTCGATCTATCGTTTAACCGGATTGGCGACAAAGGCGCGATTGCTTTTGCCAACTCCACCCATCTGAAAAACTTAAAGGTTCTGCATCTGGACGCCAACCGCATTGGTTACGATGGCATGGTGGCTTTTGCCCAGTCCACAGGACTGCCAAAATTAACGACTCTCAACTTAACTTACAACAAACTCGACCCCCGGGCCTTGCAACTCATGCAGGACTCGCCACGTTTGCAGGCCATGCAGGCTGTGAAAACGGACTTGTTTGTCGCTAACGACTGATACATGGATTCAAAAAAACGCGATTTACGGCTGGTTCGCCTGGTGCGGGAAAAAGTCGAACGACGGGAACCCGCTCTTGACCTCAGGTATGAGCGCATCGGAGATGCGGGAGCCACACTCCTGGCGCAAAATTTCGACCTTTCATCGGTCACCCGGCTGGATTTGAGCTGGAACGAGATCACCAGCCAGGGCTTGAAAGCTTTATCGCAATGTCCCTCGTTGTCCAATCTGACCGAGCTCATTCTGGACGCCAACACAATCGGCAATGCCGGAGCCAATGCCCTGGCAGGATCCCCGCATTTGGCAAAACTGCACACTGTCAGTCTGGTCAACAACCGAGTGGGCGATGAAGGAGCCTTGAACCTGGTAAAATCCGCCACGCTGGAAAGTCTGAAGACACTGATCCTTGAGATGAATCGCGTGGGCCGCTCCCGGCTGACCACCTTTCCCGACGGCCCCGCCAACCCGGCCCTCAAGCTATTGAACTTAAGGCGCAATCAAATCGGCGACATCACTCTGTCGGACTGGGTACAGACCGGGGCTTTCAGCCCTCTTTGCCATTTGAACCTGGGGTTCAACGGCATTCACGATCACGGCGCCAAAACCCTGGCCAATGCCCCGACCCTGGTGGGTGTCCAGGAACTGATCCTCAATTCCAACTCAATCGGCAATGAGGGGGCACTGGCGTTAGCGGACTCAAAACATTTATCGAACCTGACCGCCCTGTACCTACACGACAACGAATATTCAACGCAGGCGGAAACCGCGCTTAAGGATATGCAGATCCGGCTCCTGGTCAATAAAAACCTGTCCGGGACAGCATTGAATTTAAACGAAAGCCAGCTCACCAACAAAGACCTTGTGGCCCTGGCTCGATCGGACAAGCTTGCCGATGTTGAAACGCTTTCTCTTCGCGCCAACGATTTTGACCATCAGGGACTTCGCGCGCTGACCGAATGCGGCTCGCTGAAAAAGCTCAAATCCCTCAACCTGATGGACAACAAAATCGGCAATAAGGGCGCGGTTCTGTTGGCGGAATCTAAAATATTGTCCCAATTGAAAACTTTGAACCTGGAAAAATCCAGAATCACTTATCTGGGGTTCCTGGCGTTAGCCCAATCGGGACAATTCGGAAAACTAGAGGAATTTAATATCAGTCTGAACGATATAACCGAAAAAGGCATCCACGCCCTTTCCCGTTCAAAAAACTTTCAGCACCTTAGAAAATTGCGGGTGATGGATATTTTCATGGGGGATCCCGGGGTTCAATCTCTCACGCATTCGGAGCTACTCGGAAAACTGGAAGAATTACAAGCCAATGGCAACGCCATCACCCGGACCGGCGTGGAATATATTTCGGCTTCCACCCACCTGGCCTCCCTCAAAACACTCGATCTTCGACGAAACAAATTCAAAATGGAGGATATGCTTTTCCTCAAAGAGTCTCCCCGTTTCAAAAAAATTGAAACGCTCCGGTTTTAAATTTTCGTCACTTTTTTGATCGCACCTCGGCGGGTTATTCTAAATCCCATCCTTTTTCTTTCAAACAGGTGTCGTAAACTTCCTGGCGATTTCTTTCCCAGGTGATGCTTCCCTTGCCAAAGCCCCTGGAAGATTCGTCCCTGCTTGTCAAATTAACCCATTTGTGACTTGCGTATGACAGGCGTGTGACCGAAGTTCGGTATACTGAACTCAAGTCAGTCAAAAAAGTTCTTGACGTTTATTTTTTTTGCAGTTAAAAGTAGGCATCCCTAAAACACATTGAAAAATCAACGGTTCGCATTTGCGTTCCCAGGTGAAACAAGAAGGGACTTAACCATGACCAGACAATCAACGGCCAAAACATTTTCTTTTGAGATCGCCATCACCTTGTTGATCACGGTGATCATCGCCTTTTATTTTGCCTTCCCCAAAGCCGGTCAGGCAGGGGTCGAAACAACGGATTCCCTGAGCCAGAAAGTGATGACGCTTTACCACGCCGGCAAATATGAAGAAGCTTTCCCCATTGCCCGAAAAGTATTGCGAATCCGCGAAAAAACCCAGGGTCCGGATCATCACGATGTGGTGGTGGCTCTGCAGACCCTCGCAGGGCTTTACGAGGCGGTGGGTGATTATCCAAGGGCCGCAACCTTCGACAAGCGGGCTTTAAAAATTCTGGATAAAGATCTTGAATCCACAGCCACCCCGGCGACCTGAAAACTTCATCCCTGCTTTTTCGTCGGCTGGAACCCTAAAGGTCCCTGAAATATTCCTGCTGGAGAGACGTTTGAAGCGGTTGAAACCTTTCCGGGCAAATGAACAAAAATATTTTGACGATGGATCGGGCGGACTCCCGGACATCCTCGATATGTAAATTCATTTTAGCGATCCTTTGATCAAAAACGGTGGTGAAGTAGGATGCCATCGCCTGGTTTTGTTTCTCTTGCGTTGCAAAGGCCGACCTGACCATGCCCGCCAGTTCTCCCGAATCCACCCAGAATCCGGCGCATTTCGCGCATTGACACACTTCCACATCCCGTTCCCGGCTGAAAAAGTGGCGCAACAAAAGAGACGTTTTGCATTGCGGACAGATGGCCTCGATGTCGCGGAAAAACCGAACGCCCTCCGCCCTGGGGACATTGAGTAACCGCGCACCGGCTCCGTGATTTTTTTTGTCCAGCTTCAATAACTCAAATCGACCGAACCAAAATCCGCCGCACCCGCCCTCGCAGACCAGGACCATCAAGCCCTCAGCCGACTTTTCACTGAGTTCCAGTTTGCAGGACGGACATTTCATTCACTGCTCTCCGACAGAAAAATCATGACTCATTAAAATCAGGAGGTTGGTTGACAAAGCCGACTCCCTGACCTAGAGTGTATATTCATTCCTAAATGATACCACCCGTTACCAAACATATTTCCATCCTTTCACGATCTTACCAACGAGGAAAAGCAATGAAAAATTCTTTTTACTATACGCTCCTGATAGTTGCCTTAACCATTTTTACCACAACCGGTTGTGATAAAGGAGCCACAACTTCAGAAGGAAAAAAATCGACTGAAAACGAGAAACCCATTGCGGCTGTGGGGAACTTGGTCAACAGTGGTGCCCTCATGGCCCAGGATACAGAACCGGGCGCCGCTCAAAATAACGAAGGCGTGGGTCATTTCAAAGAGGGTCATTGGGAAATATCCGCAAAGCACTTTAAAGAAGCCATTGCCGCCGGTCCCAAACTGGCCGAGGCGCATTATAATTTAGCCCTGACCCTTGATAAAATGGGAGACCACGGAGGAGCGACCCAGCATTTTGGTGAAGCACTGAAACTGGGGCCTGACAATCCAAAAATCAAAGATTCTAAAATCCTGAAGGACCATTTGGGAATGTAACCAATTAATGCGATGGACCGGTTTTCAGAGGTCGTTTTATTTTCCAGCCGGAAAACTATTACTCTTGAAAATTAAGAGGAAATACCGTCTGTGGGTTCATTTACCCAGGGAGGGTTAGCGGGTGGCTAGAGAACGCAATAAATCGATCTCTGAAGATTTTCCTTCAAAATCCTGAAAAATCCAATAACCGCCTTTTGTTTTTCCTTGCGAGTATTTGATACCGGTTTTTTCGAGAAATTCTTTGTAAGCGGATAATTCTTTTTCCTGCACCGGGGAAATAATTATTGCAAAATCACTTTCTTGAGCCAGTACGGGACCCAGTCTTGCTGACTCACCGTATTTAGTATATTCACCGACCATAATCTTGCGCTGTGCCAAAAAAGTAATCATGCCGGCTGTTTCGTAATCGGAATAGGCATGGGAAATTCCTTTTTCCTGGCAATATTTTATTACTTCGGAATAAGGAGACTGCATCCTGATTATGGACAAATCATGCACGAGCCCTTTTCCTTTTGCGTTATAAGTATCATCGGTCGCATGGTATAGGGAATAGGTATTTGATGTGTGTGTATAAAAATAGCAGGTATTAACAATGCCAAATCCAAGCCAAAGGGCCAGAAAAAAGGCGAATTGCCTCTTTTGGCGCGAATACAAATTATCGAGATAAAGCGCTCCAAAAACTGCGACCACGCCATGAAAAGGAAGTAGGTATCTTACATCCGGACCATTTTTTGAAATAAGAACCGCAGCGCAAATCAAAACCGGGAAAACAACAAAAACCAATGAAGGTTCAAAATTCACCTTTTTCAATCGAATAATTTTCCCTATCTCTTCCCTTCTGGATTTAAAAAAGAACACAACGGATTTAAAAACCAACCAAACCACTCCTGCAGCCAAAACGCCGTTCGTTACATTCAAAAGGGTCCAATCGGAACGAAGCAAAGTCATCAGAGGGGCTCTCACTCCCATGACTTCGGGCAGGTCATAAAATCCCAATTTCCAAATATATTCAATAATACCCGTCGGCATCAAATCCACATCAAAGCCCTGCCCGCCCCTTTTGGTTTCACCGGTTACAATGCTTGCAATCCGGGGGGAAAGACCAACAAGAAACCCCACCAAACCTAGGACAATCGAACCTCGAAAAACAGATGCCCGTTGTTTCAAAAGATTCCTGCACCAAATGATTTTTGATTTAATATCTTTATTAAAAATCAAAACTCTGACAATAATGATGACCAGCAATTGACCCACAGGTTTATGGAGTTTATTGATCTGCAATATGGATTGACCGGCTATATCGATCCCAAACCCTCCAAACACATAAGAAAATAGAATCGCCGCGACAAAAACAACGATAACTTTATCCAATATCATTACCAGCTTAAGTTTTTTTGATGGAGAATCTTGAAAGCGGGCAATCATTTTTCTGATGGATAATGCGTCGCGAACCACTTCCCAGTGCTTCCAACTCAGCACAAACAATAAAGCAAGGGTTGCAATATAAAGGATGGAATAGGTGTAACTATAAATTGCGAACCCCATGACAAAACCAAGCAAAAAATTCAGCCCTGTCCTTGGAACCCGAGACTCATTTATTTTAAAGAAACACAAAAAAATAACATTGCCTAGAAAAACGATGAGGTTATGTTGCCAATTATTGGAGCTTATAAATAAAATGGGGGGAGAAGAAAATAATACAAGTAAAACGGCAATGAAAGCCGCTGAAGGCCGGATATTTTTTACCACCCAGTAAACCGATACGACATAACATGAATAAGCTAGAATTCCCGGCAATTTATAGGCCAGCGCTCCAACCCCAAACAACCAAAAAAATGGAATGGCGGTGAGGCCTAAAAAAATACCCGCATACCGTTCTCCATCATAATAAAATGAAATTGGGCCGCCTTCCTGTAAACTCAGGATTTGAAGAGCCTGATAAGCTTCATCGTAAGTAAAAAAATAATCCGAATTTATTAAGATAGGAAATCGGAATAGGACAAGAACTAAAAAAATAAACAGGGCCGCAAAAATATTGAAAATCAATAGCCTCCACCCAAACTTAGCGCTTGTTTTTTCAGCCGTTTGATTTATTTCCATTTTCCGGGTGGGATGAATTAATGGGATTATTTTGAGTGTCCTTAGCTGTTGCTTTCAAACAGCCCCAGGACGAGGTGTTTCGCGAGGCTCCGTGTCCTCTTTCACCTTTGATTCGGCGGGTTCCCACAAAGACTTCGCCGACTGCGATCCATCTAACGGGAAGATTGCCTCCAGGAAACAAAAGAACCTAATCAAACACTTCAAAAATTCATCCAATGGGCAAATTGAGATCACCCGGTTCAATAAGGGGCGGTTATTTTAGAAGCTGTCTGGTATGTCGACTTTTGGGGGGAATTTTTTGTAAAGTCATATTGAGGCCATTGATCCTGGGCGACGTAAATAGATGTGTTTTTTGTCGATACCGATGGCATCACAACAAAAAGAAAACCATGATACACATCTGACAAAAAATTTCCATTCTTCAATGCATTAAAAAATCTCCGGATTGTAAATCTGGGGTTAAACGTGACGGCTCGTTTATAAGCGTATTTCATGAAATTTTGCAGGGTGTCGTAAGAGAGATTTTCATGAACAAACAATTGCTCGTCGGAATAGACAACATACTTATCCCAATCAAAAGATTTGACCAAACCTTTTTTTACGTAATTATCAAACATTTCCGTTCCTGGAAAGGCAATCGCCAATCCGAACTTGAGCAAATCCACTGAAAGGGTGCGCGCATACTCAATCGTGTCCAACATGGTATTTTCATCATCGCAGGAAAGACCGAGCATCATATATGCGTTTGTTTGCAAGCCAGCCGCCCTGGCTTTTTTGACCGCAGTTCTTCCCTGTTCGATGGTGGCTTTCCCCCCTTTACCAAAGCCCTTCAAAACTTCATCGTTACCGCTTTCAAAGCCAAAGGAAACCCGGTAGCAACCGGCTTTGTTCATTTTCTTGAACAGATCATCATCGGCGCTTTCAACACGTATCCCATTATTACAGGTCCAATGCATATCGACATTGGCCTGGCTTATAGCGTCACTGACCTCTCCTGCCCATTTTTGATCGGAGGTAAAAATATCATCGGCCAACCAGAACTCCTTGAAACCCAGAGAACTTAAGTATTTGACCTCTTCAGCACAGCGCTCCGGGGATTTTTTCCTGTAACCAAGAGACATCGTAACCTTGCTGGCACAGAAATCACATGTAAACACACATCCTCTGGAAAATTCCACTGTCGCCACCGGTGGATACGAGGCAATGAGTTTTGAAATCTTTTTATAATCGGCGGGATCATAAAGATCCCAGGCAGGCATCGGCAAATCATCCAGATTGTCAATGGGGGGTCTCAGCCCGGTGCTAATGATCTCGTCTCCAGATCGATAATACAGTCCATTGATTTCCGCAAAGGACTTCCCATTGCAGATTTCCGAGAATGAGTAGTCGGCTTCGCCAACACAAACGGCATCCATTCGGGACTCATGTAAACTTTCCGCCGGCAATGCGGACGGGTGAGGACCTCCACCCACCACCAGAATTTCTTCGGACAAATTTTTAACGATACAACTGATATCGCGCAGTTGGTTCATTCCCGGAGTGGTCGCAGTGATTCCTACAATATCCGGTTTGACTTGCGAAATTCTTGATTGTATTAATTTGTAATCATAGGGACGCCAGCAAAGGTCCAGGATCTCCACCTCGTGACCTTCCTGTTTAGCAACTGCGGCAATGGTTGCCAGTCCCAGAGTGGGGAAAAAGGGGTTGACGATCGATGCTTTTGAATTTCCATAGGCCGCCTGGTAAGAAGGATTTATTAGAAGAACCTTTGCCATTAATTCATTCCCTGACTGTAATTTTGAGATTGCCCGGTGGAGGTTTTATATATTTTCAAAAAACGATACCTAATCTCTCACACGGATTCATTCTTTACCGAATACACTTCGATGGTGCCACCCTTTTTAATTATGGCTTCGATTATAGAAAATAACAAGGAAAGTGGCAAATACAAAGGCATAAGAACCAGGGTTTTCAAGTAATCCATCATTGGGGATGAATTAGGGTCTCCATTTCTCAGGTCAGCACTCTTTAACAGGTCATATAAAAAATTTTCCCGGACCCCACTGGCATTATAAAGAGTCTGCAACCAGCCAAACGGGTTGTATTCAAATTTAAAATGCCTTGCCAATTCAACCTTGAACGAGTTTTTTTCAAGCAAGTCGAATAAGCTTTTTGAAGAAAAATGATAAAGGTGGAAAGGGAGATCCAACTGGAACCATTTATTTTTTCCAAAGTGGGCTTGTAAGCTGTCTGTATTGGGCACTGCAGTTACCAGAAGGCCCCCTTTTTTCAAAATTCGATAGCACTCGGCGATCACTTCGTCCGGATTTTCCAAATGCTCCAAAACATGGTTTATATTTATCACATCAAAACTTTCGCTTTCATATTCACTTTCCTTTAATTCCCCGGATCGAACTTCAATCCCGTAAATTTTGGACGCGTAAGAAGCGGATGTTTCACTGAACTCCTGCCCAACCACCTGCCAACCATCTTCCTGCATGATATGAAGAAACAGTCCTCGACCACAGCCAATATCAAGAATTCGTCCAGGATCTCTAAAACGTTCGATTCTTTGCCGCTTTCGAACGGTTAGCAAATGAATCATATATTCCAGAACCGGATGGAATCGCTTTCCGGTTTTGGTCCGGTAATTTCCTGTCGAGTACAATTTGGACAATTCTTCGGGGGAGGGGAATGGGTGGGTTACCAAAACCTGACAAGACCGGCATTCATACACACTGTATTCATTATTTCTTTTAACCACACCGTCGATGACAGAAAACTCAATGGGATCCTTGCAAATGGGACAGATTGGAAAAACGGGACCGTCTTTTTTTGTCATATCTCGGGTTTCGCGGTAAATTTAATGCAGGTTTTCTACTTTAACAAAATAAGAGCGGAATTATTTTCCAGGCGTGAAAAAAAAACCCATGCGAATAAATCGTCATGGGCTTTTTGGATGAGAACGGGTCGAGACTACAGGATCGCCAGGAACCCACAGGCCTCGTAACAAGCGTTGCAGTTGATACATAAATCCATATCGATGTGCGCCGCCACTTTACGGGTTCCGCCGGTGATCGCGCCGGTCGGACAGGGCTTGATGCATGCCCCGCAGGCCACGCATTCTTCTTCCTTGACATAATAGCGGTAAAGCCCGGTGCATTTCGCTGCATCACAAATCTGATCCACAATGTGGCGCTCAAATTCTTTGCGGAAATATTTTATTCCGGTCAATACGCATTTGACCGCGGTTTCCCCAAGGCCGCACAGCGAAGTCACATTGATTTCTTCGCACAGGGCTTGCAACTTGTCGAGGTCTTCCATCTTGCCCCGGCCTTCGGAAATATCGTCCAGTTTGTTTTTGATGAGCGTCAACCCGATCCGGCAGGGAGTACATTTTCCGCAGGTTTCGCCTTCATTGAACCCTATGGAAAACTTTGCCAGATCAATCACGCAGGCTGAATTATCGTAAGCAGAGAAACTGGCCTGGCCCATGAGCACTCCGGCGTCCAGCATGCTTTCATAATCCATCGTGATGTCGGCTTTTTCAGGCGGTAAAAATCCGCCGGTGACGCCGCCGATATGGACCAGTTTGAGTTCTTTCTTTTTGACGATACCGCCGCAGATATCATCGATGACCTGGCGGAACGTCAGCCCCATATCCAGTTCCATGAGGCCGTTGTATTTGAGGTTGCCCGCGATCGCCCAGGTCTTGCAACCCTTGGCATTTGGCGTTCCCATTTTGTTATACCAGTCGGCGCCTTTTTTGATGATGGCGGGAACGGTGGCCCAGGTTTCGGCGTTGTTCAATAAAGTGGGTCTTCCCCATAATCCATGCTCCGTGGAATGCGGCGGTTGCGCCTTGGGGAAGGGACGTTTGCCTTCGATGGAGGCCATCAAAGCGGTGGACTCGCCGCCAATAAACGCTTCGGCTCCTTCATGAACGGAAATATCAATGCTGAAGTCCGTCCCCAGAATATTTTTGCCAAGGAACCCGCGCTCCCTGGCCTGTTCCATAGCCATGTTCAGCCGCTTGACAGCGATCGTGTAATCGGACCGGGTGTAGATGATGCCTTCAGTGGCTCCAATGGCAAATGCGCCAATGATCAACCCTTCCAGCATCTGGTGCGGACACCCTTCCATGACACTGCGGTCCATATAGGAAGCCGGGTTGCCTTCGTCGCCGTTGACCAGAATATAGCGGGCTCCATCGTGCGAGGGAGCGGTCGCGGCTTTTTCCCATTTGTGGCCGGTGACGAACCCGCCGCCGCCTTTGCCGCGCAGGCCGGATTTGATGACCTCGTCCCGGATTTCTTTGGGCTGCATGCCGGTAAGGGCTTTCTTCAATGATTCGTAACCGCCGACTGCAATGTATTCATCGATATTTTCTGGGTCGATGGCGCCGCCAAATTCCATCGCCACACGGGATTGTTTCTTCAACTGCTCGTAATAATCGTCCTTGGCTGCGGCTTTTTTGAACACTTTACCGCCAACCACGTGATCCTTTAAAATTTTCGAGACCATTGCCGGTTTGACTTTTTCATATGTCACCCGATCCTGCCCAGGAATATAGACATCGACTAAAACATCACGACTGCAATAACCGCGGCAACCCACCTGCCCCATATTGCATTGCTTGTCGCCGAGTTCCGCATTGGCGCTCATGGCCGCGATTTGCTGCTCGAATTCTTTATAGACTTCTTCTCCGCCTTCGGCCACGCCGCTTAAGCTGAGACACACCGTGATTTTGACCGTCCCCTGTTTCTCTTCCGTCGCCTGGGCTTGTTCTTCAACCGCTTCCATGAAACTATCTCCCTTTTCCTGGATATTTATCTATTCAAAACTTAAAAAAATTATTCAAATCAACAAAGGGGAATCCCCCTTAAAATCCTTTTATTTGAACGCATAAGGATCGCATAAAAACCGGAGAATTTCCAGCATTTCCGGGGGTGGATAAAGCAATTTTTCATCCCTCCCGGAACCTTGAGACCGGAAAGTCCGGGATTTCCCTGAAATCACCGCCTGCCCTTGGGGGAGCATCAAAGAGTTTGTTTAAATTGGATTTAAACCATAATAAAAGCACCCGGTCTGCCCGCCCCAGCTTCAATCTCAAAGAGCCCCGAAAACCCGGACCGGTTCAAAAAGCACCCTTTACAGTCATAAAAGACGAATGAATTCAGTCTGTCAGCACAAGTTTAAGGTTGATTGGATATGGGCTTAAATATAAACTCTATCCTCTATTAAAATCCAAGAATCCTGGATAACGTCTTCTAACACACCCAATAACCCCCTAAGTTAACCCAATGATTAAAACAACTCTGAAATCCGAGAAACTATTCCAACATAAAACTCCTTGCCTGGTGCTGTTTTGTTCCGAAGACAAAAAACCGGCGGGTGAATTAAAAAAAATCGATCAGGCCTTAAACGGTCCCGTCGCTTCCGCATTCAAAGACAAACGTTTTGAGGGCAAGCCCAATCAGACTCTCTTGCTAAACGCAAGAGGCTCCATGAAAGCTGAAAACGTCCTGCTCGTAGGAATCGGCAAACCGAAGGAAGTGACGGAAGAAAATTTACGTCAAGCGGCGGGAACCGCTTCCAGTCTGGCAGAAGCTTCGCAATTTAAAAAAATAACCTTTTACCTGCCCGACGGGGAGCTTGAAAAAGCTCTGACCAAAGATAAAAAACTATCCACAGGTGAGGCCGCTCGCGCAGTGGCTGAGGGAAGCCATCTGGCCCTGTACCATTTCCACCAATATAAAAGCGTTGAAAAAGGGGAAGAACCCAGTCGCATAGAGGAAATCATTCTGCTGTCAAATTCCAAGTCGGCATTGGCAAAACTCAAACAGGCCAGTGAGCGCGCATCCAAAATAGCCGAAGGGGTATGCCTGGCGCGTGATTTGCAATCGCACCCCAGCAACACGGCAACACCCACTTACCTTGCGGAGACCGCAAAAAAAATAGCCGCTAAACATAAAATCATCTGCAAAGTACTGGGTGAAAAAGAAATGCAGAAACTGGGCATGGGTTCTCTGCTCGGCGTAGCCAAAGGCAGTCATCAACCGCCTGCGCTCATCATCCTGGAATACAAGGGCGGAAAAAAGAACGAAGCACCCATCGCCATTGTGGGCAAAGCAGTCACTTTCGACACTGGTGGCATCTCGCTCAAACCCCCGGCCAATATGCACGAAATGAAAATGGACATGTCGGGCGGAGCGGTGACGATCGGGACCCTGCAAACGGTCGCGAGCCTGAAACTGCCGATCAACGTGGTCGGGCTGATCCCGTCCGTGGAAAACATGCCGGGAGGCTCGGCCATCAAGCCGGGAGATATTTTAACCAGCATGTCGGGAAAAACCATCGAGGTGCTGAACACCGATGCCGAGGGCCGGTTGATTCTGGCGGACGCTTTGAGTTACGCGGCCCGTTTCAAACCCCGTGCGGTCATCGACCTTGCGACCCTGACGGGAGCCGTAATCATGGCGCTCGGCAATTTTGCCGCAGGCGTTCTTGGCAACGATGAAAAACTGATCGACAACCTCAAAGCCAGTGGCGCTCTCACCGGAGAAAGGTTGTGGCAATTGCCACTTTGGGACGAGCACGATAAAGAAACCAAAAGCAATATCGCCGATCTTAAAAACATTGCCTCGCCGGGAGTGGGGGCCGGAACCACCATGGGCGCGGCCTTTTTAAAACCCTTTGCTGGCGACCAACCCTGGGCTCATCTGGACATCGCGGGCACTTCCTGGGGCGCGAAAAAACCCTACACTCCCAAAGGCGCGTCCGGATTCGGCGTACGGCTCCTGGTCAATTTTCTGGAACAGGAGGCTAAAGGAGGAAAATCAAAATCCGCTAAAAAACATGGAAAATAATGTTCTGATTTTTATCCACCTGATGGCGGCGGCGGTCGCGGTGGGGAGTCTGGCCTATTGCCTGCTGTTTTTTTTACCGGTCATGGAAAAACTCCCGGAACAAAAGATCCCGGAGGAGCATTCGGTGGCCTACAAAGCTCTGGAGGTACTCGCTCCCTCGGTCCTGGGTGCAGTTTTGATGCTCATTGGCACCGGCATTTATTATCTGCTGACCAATTACACGCGGCAGGTGGATCTGGCTCCCGGTTATTATAATTTGTTCGGGGTCAAAATGGTGTTTGTGATCATCACTCTGTTTCTCAGTGTGTACCACACCTTCACCTTACGCGCGCGCATCGCCGATCTGGACTTGAGTCCTGAAAACCGGAAATTGGTCCCCGCCACCTTGAAAAAAATGAAATCCCTTGGCCAAATGATTCTGGCCACTCTCACGTTGACTAGCTTTTTAGGTATCTGGCTGGCCAGATTTTAACTGCAAAAAATAATTCCCTTCATTACCATTTGAAAGGAAACATAAAATGAGCGAAGAAACAAAACCTGTCCCCGAAGCATCCCCCCCGGCCTCAGAAGGTACCGACGAGACGTCTTTAAATCCTTTAGAACCGGTAGAAAAAGAAATCGATCTGAATCTGCTCTTTCCCGATTCGGAGGCCGATTTGAACGCTTTGTTTCCAGATTCGGACATCAAACATCTGTTAAAAAGCGTGACAAAAAATAAAAAAGATCTGCACTCCCTCAAAGAACGTTTCATCCAGGAAAATGAAACGGAAGACGATTCCGAAGAGTTTGACACGGGGGACTGACCCGCCCACCATCCGCAAAGTCCTGACTGAAAAGCCGTAAAAAAGAACCACTGATATTCCGCCGATTGAGGCATAAAATTCGCGATCCTTCTCCTCCGCCTTTATACTGAAACCAGTATAGAAACATAACTGCGGAGGGTATTGTGGCTGGAAGAATATTTTGGGTTTGGACGGCTTTACTTCTATTGTCCCTGGCTTATTCGCCTTCTTTGGAAGCCGAAATTTTTAGATGGGTCGATGACAACGGCAATATCCACTATTCGGATCAACCGTCAAAAACCAGGGATTACGAATGGGTCGATGAAAGTAAATTGATCACCTATTCGAACCAGCCGGTCAAAAAATGGACCAGCAAAAAACCCCGGAAGTTGCCTTCCCCAAAGGCCTCCTCACAAAAAAGCCAACCCCATAAATCATACAGCAGGGGCGGAAGCTCCACCCCGGGAAACTACTCAGGAGGAACCTCGGCAACGCGAAGCTCTACAAGGAGCAGCTCTTCAAGGGGAACCTCAGCAAGGACATCCAGCAGGGGAAGCTCCTCCAGACGGTATTAATTCATTCCATTATTCCAGGGCGGCACTCATGCCTGTTTAAAAACGCGGGCATCGAGCATCTTTTAAAAAGCGTGACCCGAAAAAAAACGCCTTCTTTGAAAAATGTTGAGGGACTAAGGAAGGAAGAACTTGGATTTTTCGACGCGAAATTAACAGGAAAGTTCGCGACTTAAAGGATCAACAGGAAACCTTGAGACTCCCACTCAACCCGCTTTGGAGAGCAAGTTTTGCATCGGTCCCTGGTGATCAAAACGGCGAAAAATATATTTGAGTTTCGGGATAACGGAATTGTTTTTCACCTTCAGGCATTGGATTTGCCTGGCGTACGGAATCAATCGCTTGGTAACCGGCAGGGCACTCCAATCTCTCCAAGGAATCCAGAACTCGGAGCCTGAAAGAAATTCATACGGATGAAGATAAACCATCGGCATGAATCCTTTGGAATGCGCTTCCTTCATGGTCGCAATGGTCATGTCCACCGGAAAGAATTTTAAATAGGTTCCTCCCGAACGAAAATTCATCTTTCCGGCAAAAGATTTTTTCGCGTAGACAGGAAACTCGTTCAACGACTCATCAATGGAGAGAAAGTATTCTTTAAGACTATCGGAGTTTTGCGTTTCGCCTGCGACAAAGCTGGAATCGTACTCAAACCGTTTGGCAATTTCCTTATAGACATCCTTGTCGGTCGCGCGGATGGAAAACCTGGGCGCCCGGAATCCTTTGATGGTTTGCCCGCTGGCTTTGGAAAGGGCGTCGATGGCGCGGTCCAGATTTTGCGCTATCGAATCTACGGAATCCAGGTAGACCGGATCATGGTGGTAATAATGACAGCCCACCTCGTGACCGTCATCGCTGATCTGCTTGACCAGGTCCGGCACCCGCTCGGCGAGAATTCCGGTGGTAAAAAAAGTCACCCCGTTGGTTACTTTCAGATCGTTGATGACTGATTTTATTTTTTCATAACTGATCCAAAGGGAATCAACGTTCAGTTCCTTGGCGGGCACCCCGAACCTTCGCTTGTAGTCGTGAGTGTAGTCTTCAAAATCAATGGAAAAACAGAATGGCAACCTGCTCATTTCTGCTCCTCCCTCCAGGCCGCATCCAGTATAAAGTCGCCCAATATGAGATAGTCTATGCCGGATTTTAAAAATGCCGTGACGGCTTCAGCAGGAGTATTGATAATGGGCTCCTGAATATTGAACGAGGTGTTCAACAGCAGGCCCACCCCGGTGATTTTTTCAAACGCGTCGATCAAACGCCAATATTTACTGTTCGCTTCTTTGGAAACCGTATGCACTCTCGCGGTCCCGTCGATATGCGTCACGGCGGGAATCACGCTGCGCTTGTCATCTTTCACCAGGGACACGATATTCATGTAGGGGCTTTTTTGTTTTATTTCAAAAAAGTCTTCCGCGCATTCCTCCTTGACCGACGGGGCAAAGGGTCGAAACAGTTCGCGTTTCTTGATCTTCTGATTCATCACTTCCTGAATGTTGTCGTTCCTCGGGTCGGCCAGAAAAGAACGGTTGCCCAGAGCCCGTGGGCCGAATTCGGACCGGCCCTGAAACCAGGCGATCACGTTGCCCTCTGAAAGTAACTGGCTCACGACTTTCAGCAATTCTTCTTCCTCGTATTTTTTGGGAACTTTATAGTTGTTCTCAATTAAATAACTTTCGATCTGTTCGTTGGTGAATGATTCACCAAGGTAAGGCGTCTCCATGACGGCTTTTCCAGAGCCTTGATCGTAGCGGGACTGTCCGAGAATGGCCGCCCCCAGGGAACAACCTCCATCGTGGGGAGCCGGCGGAACGAAAACCCTGTCGAAGCCGAGTTCGTCGACTATTTTTCCGTTGGCGGTCACGTTGAGTCCGCACCCGCCCACCACACAGATATTTTTTGTGCCGGGAAATTTTGTCAACGCGTACGAAATCATGTGCGTCACGATTTCTTCGTAAGCCGCCTGCACACTCGCCGCTATATTTTTATGGTCCTCGCTGAACTCATCGTCCTTGCCTCTTGGCGGGCCCAGCAATTGAATCAGTTCCCTTGAAAAACGGCCTTCAAGAGCCTGGTGGTAATCCAGAATCCGGGTATTCACGGTGTATCTGCCGTTATTTTTTTTGTGCAATATTTTACCCAGAATGACATCTTTATAAACCGGCTTGCCGTAAGGCGACAACCCCATCATTTTATATTCGCCTTCGAGCATCTGGAATCCCAGGTACCCCGTGAACGTGCTGTAGTAATGCCCCAGCGAGTTCGGCCATTTTTCCTTTAAAATTTCCGTGAAATGGTCCCCCTCCTGATACCCGAGCAAGGTGGAAAGACCTTCTCCGCCCCCGTCGTAACTGAGAATGATGGAATTATCAAACCCTGAAACCCCGAACGCCGATGCAATATGACAGGAATGGTGATCGAGGAAAACGATCTTGGATGAAAAGTCGCCAAACTCCTTGGTGAGGATGCTTTTCAGGAAAAACAGGTCCTTCCAGCTACCGACGTTATGCTTTTCTTTTTCCTCGGCGCCATTGGATCTTAGAAAAATAGATTTAATTCTATTTAATTTAGGTCCCAGGGTTCTCGGATTATTGATCACATCCTTGACGACACCCTCTAGTCTTGGCAACAGGTTCCAGCGTTCCCAATAAACGCAGATGAGGTCGATGTCCTGCAGGCTGATGTTGGAATGTTTCAACGCCGCATGTATGGAAAGCAACGGGAAGGCCGCATCATTTTTTATTCTTGAAAGCCTCTCCTCTTCGATGGCAAAGGTTACCTTGCCATCCACAACCAAAGCGGCGGAACTGTTTCCCATTGTGCAAAGCCCAAGAATTTTCATTTAATTATTTCCTCGCCGTAAAAGGCATCCATGCAGTCGCACAACATGCCCCTCCTTTAACCTGAATGAATTTAATAATGGAGACCGGTGTTTAAAATCTGTGTGGACAAGGTTTGCGGAATCATTAAAATTTCCGTTTCCTTTTCCCCATATATGAATCAAGGACCCTCAACAACCTGTTGTAAGCCCTTGATTGAAATGGTGCGCCCGAGAGGAGTCGAACCTCCGACCTACGGAACCGGAATCCGTCACTCTATCCAGCTGAGCTACGGGCGCATTCTATCAAATAATTTTTAAACTTCCCTGACTGGAAAACCGGCGTCAGCCTAAACCGGACTCATCGTCATCTGCTTCCTGGGCGCTCATGGACATATGTCCCACGGTTTTCTGTGGCTTCTCGCGTCCAAACTCGCGAATGCTGTCCAGACGCCACATCCACCATTTGACCTCTTCCTTGATCACATCAGACGCGTCTGAAGGAATGGGTAGAGATTGCACCTGACCCGCTCCCACTTTTATTTCGACGCCCTCAGGAAGGGTCAACCCGCCCTCAATCATGAGGTCTATCGGAGTGGCCACGAGTTTCTTCTTAAAATCCTCATCGGTCACCGCACGGGCGGCAATCGCGGTCCATTTTTTGTCCATTTCCGACTTTTTATCTTTATCCATAATCTTTTCCTTTCCGGTCATTAAAATACCGGATTTATGGGGGAACCTTTTAAAATGGACCCGAGTGCCACCGGACCCAAAATTTATGCTTCTTTGGTCTTTTGAAAAACCTACAGCTTCCCCTTAACCCAGAGAATTTGTGTGAACAACGCATTTTCGTCCGGTATTACAGCCTTTTCAAGCTGAATTTATCGAAGCGCCCATAATTAATTCAGGGGGGATACTCTTAGAATAAAGGACGGATTCTCATTCTGCAATGACAAATTGTTCCAAACCTATGATTTCTTTAAGAAAATGGGCTTTTTACACTCAGGAGGAGGAGGGGAACCGTCCACTTATTTTTCTTTCAAGAGGGTCTCCACCCGGGCCAGAGCTTCGTCGATTTTATCGACCTTGGTGCCGCCAGCCTGAGCCATGTCGGGCCTTCCGCCGCCCGATCCACCCACGATGCCGGCGATTTCCTTGATGATGGCCCCCGCCTGAAACCGATCGGTCAGATCCTTGGTGACTCCCGCCGCCAGCATCACTTTGCCGTTGGTGGCGGTGCCCACCACGACCACACCGGATTTTATCTGGTTCTTGGCGCTGTCAATGAAGGTGCGCAGGGTTTTCGGGTCCATGCCTTCGATTCGTTTAATGAGTACGGACACATCGCCGATTTTTTTCACATCGTCCAGAAGACCGGAACCCTTGCCGCTGACCAGTTTTTCCTTGAGGCCGGCAATTTCCTTTTCAGTTTCGCGGGATTTCTCCAGCAGTTTTTTCAGCCGGTTCAATTCCTCTTCCGGCCCCACTTTGAGCAAAGACCGGATGTCGGCGAGCATTTCGCTTTCTTTTTGAACTTTTTCAAGCGCCGCTTTCCCGGTGACCGCCTCCAGGCGCCGGACCCCCGAGGCGATCCCGCCTTCGGAAGTGATCTGGAAGAGGCCGATGTCGCCGGTAGCGTTGATATGCGTGCCGCCGCACAACTCCTTGCTGAATCCCGGGACTGAGACCACCCGCACCTCGCCGCCGTATTTTTCTCCGAACAGGGCCATCGCGCCTTCTTTCATGGCGTCCTCAATTTTCATTTCCTGGGTGGTGACGGGAATGTTTTCACGAATCTTTTCGTTGACCAGGTCCTGGATCCGGATTCTTTCCCGTTCGGTCAGAGGAGAAAAATGAGTGTAGTCGAACCTCAGCCGGTCCGGGGTCACGAGAGATCCCGCCTGCTTGACGTGATCCCCAAGCACCTCATGCAACGCAGAATGCAACAGGTGGGTGGCGGTATGGTTGAGCGCCGTGCTGGCACGAATTTCGGAACTCACCTCAAGTTTGAGTTTGTCGGACACCTTTAAGGTTCCACTCGTCACACGGGCTTTGTGGACGATCAATTCCGACACCGGTTTGGTGGCATTCAGCACTTCCAGATGGACGTTCTGGTTATGCGCCAGGCCACGGTCTCCCACCTGCCCACCGGACTCCCCGTAAAACGGAGTCTGGTCCACCATGAGCTCCACCTCGTCGCCCTTTTGGGCGGATTCAACCGGAACATTCTCTTTCAGGATAGCAAGAACGGTGCCCTCTCCATGCGTGTTGCCATAGCCTTGAAACACCGTTGCCGGTGACGTTTTGATAAAATCTTTGAAGAAAGGCGCCACTTCTTTTTCCCCGGAACCTTTCCAGGAAGCCTGGGCTTTCTCCTTCTGGCTTTGCATGGCGCGATCAAACCCGGCCATGTCCAGTTCGACGCCGGAATCTTTGGCCATCTCCTCAGCCAGATCGACGGGAAACCCGTAGGTGTCATAAAGCTTGAAAACTTCCTCACCGGGCAGGGTGGTCGAGTTTTTCTTTTTAAGGTCGTCTAGAATTTCCTCCACCCTCTGAAAACCCATGTTCAAGGTGTTGCTGAAATTTTCCTCTTCGTTCTGCACCACTTTCTGGATGAACCCGGCGTTGATTTCCAGTTCGGGATACACCTCCTTGTAACGCTCGATCACTTCGCTTGTGATGTGGAAAAAGAACGGCTGGTTTTGCTCGAGCAATTTTCCATGCCTGAGCGCCCGGCGTAAGATGCGCCTGAGCACATAGCCTCGGCCTTCGTTCGATGGCAGGACGCCATCGCCCACCAGAAACGCCACGGCCCTGGCATGATCGGTGATGACCCGAATGGAGCCGTCATTAATTTTGTCTTGGCCATAAGGCTTGCCGGTCACTTCGCCGACTTTGTCGATCAACCCCATCAACAGGTCGCAGTGAAAATTGGAGTGCTGTCCCTGGACCACTGCGGACAGGCGCTCAAGACCCATGCCCGTATCGATGCAGGGACTGGGCAAGGGAGTCATCTTCCCGGACTCGTCGCGGTGAAACTGCATGAAGACCAGGTTCCAGATTTCCAGATAGCGGTCGCAATCGCAACCGACTTGGCAGGTGGGTTTTCCGCAACCGACGGCCTCTCCCTGGTCGATGAAAATCTCCGAACACGGACCGCAGGGCCCCGTGTTGCCCATGGCCCAGAAATTGTCCTTCTCCCCCAGACGGTAAATCCGGCTGGCTTCCAGGCCGATGTCTTTTTGCCAATGGTCGAAGGCTTCGTCATCGTCCTGGAAAATGGAAACGTAGAGCCGGTCTTTGGGGAGACCGATCACTCGCGTCAAAAAATCCCAGCCGTAATGGATCGCGTCTTTTTTAAAATAGTCGCCGAAGGAAAAATTGCCCAGCATCTCGAAAAACGTGTGGTGCCTCGCCGTGTGCCCGACCATTTCCAGATCGTTGTGCTTGCCGCCCGCACGGACACATTTTTGCACCGACCCGGCGCGGGTGTATCCGCGTTGCTCTTCCCCCAGAAAAACGTTTTTAAAGGGGACCATGCCTGCGTTGGTGAACAGCAGGGTGGGATCGTTTTTGGGTACCAGCGAACTGCTGGGAACCAGAGTGTGCCCCTGGTCTTCAAAATATTTCAAAAATTGTTGTCTCAGTTCGTTGCCGGTCATAAATAATTTTCGATTCTATTAAAAAGGATTCCTGAAAAGTTTGCCTACAGGACCCTGGACCCGCAACGCGGGGAGGAAAATGTCAGGATGAAGAATATATGTATACAGCAGGATTCAGCAACCCATCGAAAGTAAATATTTCAACCAGCGGTACGCTGGTCGCACGTTAATATTAGGTCCAGCCCTCAGGCGGGTTAGGTCCAGCGTCACGCTGGCTAATTAATTCCTGCTTTCAGCAAGTCCTGCAAATGGAGGAGGCCGTCGATCCGTTTGCCATCATCTGAAACCACCAGTGACGTGATGGAATGCTCTTCCATGATCTGCACCGCCTTTTCTGCCAGATGATCCATTTTAATGCACCGGGGATTCGTTCCCATCAAATCACCCGCCACGGTGGCTGAGATATCCTTTTTCTTTTCTATGAGCCGCCTGAGGTCCCCATCGGTGATGATGCCTCTGAGATCGCCATTGGGAGCCACCACAAGCGTGGTGCCCAGGCATTTTTGACTCATTTCCTTGATCACGTCATAGATATTGGCGTCTTCCAAAACCCTTGGAATTTCATCGCCTGTGTGCATCAGGTCGTTGACGGTCATTAAGAGTTTGCGCCCCAGACTGCCACCCGGATGGTTCAAGGCAAAATCTTCCTCGCGGAACCCGCGCAGGTCCAAAACCGCCATCGCCAGCGCGTCGCCCATCGCCAGAGCCGCCGTGGTGCTGGCGGTCGGTATCAATCCCATCGAGCAGGCTTCTTCTTTGACGCTGATATTGAGTAAATGGTCGCATCTTTTTGCCAGCGTCGAGGCCGGGTTCCCCGTCATTGCCACCAGAGTGCATTTGATCCGGTTGAGCGTCGGAAGCAGTTTGACGATTTCCTCGGTCTCCCCGCTGTTGGAAACGGCTAAGACGATATCACCTCGGGACAGGACGCCCACATCCCCGTGGCTGGCCTCCGCCGCGTGTAAAAATACCGAAGGGACACCGATGCTGGAGAACGTGGCGGCAATTTTCTGGCCGATCAACCCGGACTTCCCCATGCCGGTGACCACCACATGGCCCTGGCATTGATCGAGCGCGCGCACCACACTGGCAAACGTTTCATCGATCCGGTCGATGAGACCGGCCACGGACTCACTTTCGATTTTGAGCACTTGTCTGGCTTTCTCGATCAGCGATTGCGTCTTTTCACTGGAATTTTTCGTGGAGGCTTTCACCGCACCCATACCGATCCGAACCTCATAGTAGCCCTTTATTTACAATAGTTTTAGCCGTTTAAACGGGGGTCATCATAGCATAATTCGTTGGACTCGGCAATCGGCCGCCCCTATAATCAATCTGCATAAATCGGGAGGTATTTCCCCCGTCCCCAGAAAAATTTTCACCGTCCCAATCGAATGAGCAAAAAACCCACCCTCTACCTGATAGACGGGTCTTCCTATATTTTCCGGGCTTATTTCGGCGTCCGGCAAAACCTTTCGACCTCAAAAGGGCTTCCGACCAACGCGCTTTACGGATTTGTCACCATGTTGCAGAGGGTGGTGCGGGATGAATGCCCCGACTATCTGACGGTGACTTTCGACAGCAAGGAAAAAACCTTCCGCCATGAAATGTACGATGAGTATAAAGCCAACCGGGACACCCCACCAGAAGATTTGCAGAAACAGTTCCCCTATTTTGAACGCCTGGTGGCGGCGCATAATATTCATTCGATCCGCATCCCCGGCGTGGAGGCTGACGACATCATCGGGACTCTGGCCCGGCAGGGGAAAAAAGCGGGGTTGAAAGTGGTCATCGTCTCTGGCGACAAGGACATGATGCAGTTGATCGATCCTGAGGTCCAGATGCTGGACACGATGAAAAATAAACGCTTCGGTAATAAGGAAGTGTTCGAAAAATTCGGCGTGGAACCGGACAAGGTCATCGAAGTGATGGGGTTGATGGGCGATTCGAGCGACAACATTCCCGGTGTGAAAGGGGTGGGACCGAAAACCGCCACGGAATTGATTCAAAAATACGGCTCGATCGAAAACCTTTACGAACATATCGACGAGATCGACAAGAAAAAGCTCAAGGAAAAACTGCAGACCGACCGGGAAAATGCTGAGCTCAGTCGAAAGCTGGTCACCATTGACACGGAGGTTGCCGTGGATTGTTCCATGGATGATCTCAAGGTTTTAGAGGTGGACAATAAAGCCCTCACTGAAATATTCACCGAGCTGGAGTTCACTTCCCTGATTCCCAAAGAACAAAAAAAGCCCGTTCGAGCCGAACATGTTTATGAAACCATCCTGTCCGAAGAGGCCTTTGACAAGCTTCTCAATGACCTGGGTTCCGCCGGAGAGTTTGTTCTCGACATGGAAACCACCAGCCCGCACCCGGTGGAAGCGGAATCGGTAGGGATTTCGTTTTCATTTAAGGAAAACGAGGCGTGTTATATCCCGCTCACCCATAGATACCTGGGAGTGCCGGAGCAGCTGGACAAGGCAATGGTTTTCAGGAAATTAAAACCCATTCTGGAGAATCCTAAAATAGGCAAAATTGGGCACAATATCAAATACGACCTGATCGTTCTCTTAAGCGAAGGCATTCATCTCAAAGGAATTTCTTTCGACACCATGCTCGCCTCTTATGTGCTGGACCCCTCCCGACGAGGGCATGGCATGGATGCGTTGGCTCTGGAGTTACTCGGACACCAAACCATTTCGTACAAGGATGTGACGGGAACCGGCGCCAAACAAATCGGTTTCGACGAGGTGGAAGTCGAAAGGGCGACGGAGTATGCGGCGGAGGATTCCGACACCACCTGGAGGCTTTACCAGACTCTGAAACCAAAGTTGACCGATGATCTTCTTACGCTATACAACGAAATGGAAATGCCTCTGCTTGAGGTACTGGCGGAAATGGAAGTGAATGGGGTGTTTCTGAACAAACCACACCTTGCGGATTTGTCCAAGCAAATCGAAAAGAAACTGCGTACCTACGAGCAAAAAATCTACCTGCTCGCGGAAGAAGAATTTAATATTAACTCGCCCAAACAACTGGCGGTGATTTTATTTGAAAAGCTTAAACTTCCGGTTGTCAAAAAAACCAAAACCGGATACTCCACCGATGTCTCTGTTTTAGAAGAACTGGCCGACCAGCATGAGCTGCCTGAAAACATACTGGTCTATCGGCAACTGGGGAAATTAAAATCGACTTATGTGGACACGCTACCCTTGGAAATTGACAAAAAAACCGGGCGGGTGCACACGTCCTTCAATCAGACGGTGGCGGCGACCGGGCGCCTGAGCAGCAGCGATCCCAATCTGCAAAACATCCCCATCCGCACGGACATGGGTAAAGAGATAAGAAAGGCATTCATCGCCCAGGGGCAGGACAAATTGTTATCCGCCGATTACTCGCAGATCGAGCTCAGGATACTGGCGCATCTGTCAGAAGATGAAACCCTGATCAACGCGTTTAAAAAAGGAGAGGACATTCACAGCCGGACGGCGGCGGAAATTTTTGGGACTTCTCTTGACGGCGTCGATCAGGAAGCTCGCCGAATGGCCAAGGCGGTGAACTTCGGCATCATTTACGGGCTGAGCTCATTTGGCCTGTCCAGGCAATTAAAAATATCCATGAAGGAAGCCAAAACGTTCATCGACCAGTATTTTGACCTGTACCCGCGCATCAAAACTTATATGGACAGCACCATCGCTCAGGCCCGCGAGCGGGGATACACGAAAACGATCATGAACCGCAAACGCTGCCTGCCAGACATTCACAGCAAAAACAAACAGGTCAAACAGGCGGCGGAACGAATCGCCATCAACTCTCCCATTCAGGGAAGCGCCGCCGACCTCATCAAGGTGGCGATGATCCATTTATCCCGGCAATTAAAAAAACGTAAACTGCAATCGAAGATGATCCTGCAGGTCCACGATGAACTGGTCTTCGAATGCCCGCCCGCTGAAAAGGAAGAAATGCAGACGCTGGTGAAAAAGGAGATGGAAGGGGTCTATCAATTTTCCGTTCCCCTCATCGTCGACATGGGATGGGGCAATAACTGGAATGAGGCCCATTGATCCCGCAACGCGGGAGGATAAGTTTAAGACTCAGCAGCTATGGTTTTTAAATGAAAACCTTTGCCGTATATCCCATCTGCTTATAGCAGGGTTGTTCCCTATTATCGAGTTCCCTCCTGGAGACGATGATGAAAATGCCCAGCCCAATGAGTTCTCTAACGAAGACAGTCGTTCTGACCCTGGTATTCTTTTTTCTGGCCACCCCCGTTTTTGCGCAAATGAAAATGGAAATTTTTCCTCTCAAGCACCGCCAGGCTGTGGAGCTGGTTTTGGTGGTCGAGCCGCTATTGGGAGGGGTGGGCTCAGTCACGGGAATACGCAATCAACTGGTGGTACGCACCACCCCCGTAAATCTTGCAGTGGTGAGAAGCGTATTAAAGAAACTGGACACCGCCTCGATCAACTTACGTATCACCGTCAGGGAAGGAACAAGTCTGCATCTCAAGGAAAATGATGCCGAATTATCAGCCGATGCCCGACTTGGCAAAAAAGGGCAGATCGCCGTTTCTCCCGGCCCATCCAAGTCTGGTGGATTGATCGTTGCCCCATCCCGTAAGGGGGCAAAAGTAACCGGGAGAATTCAACAAAGGGATTTGAGAGCAACAGGAAATAATTCCCAGCAGGTGGTCACTCAGGATGGACAACCCGCAGTGATTCATATCACCCAAACCATTCCCTTCACTGAAACTGAAGGTGTTCATTCTGGGAAGGGTTCCCGACATAGAGAATCGGTTGTTTTTCAAGAGGTGACCCGCGGATTCCGTATTTTGCCCCGCTTGCAGAGCGACCGCGTGGTGATGGATATTTCACCGGTTTCGTCACGTTTCAGGGGAGGTGTGGTTGCATCGCACGGCATTCATACGACGGTGAGCGGGCGGTTGGGAGAATGGATCGAACTTGGAAGCTTGTCAGAGAATTCCCGTTCCAAAAACTCACAACTCCTGGGAAGATCCGAGACAAGCACTCGTGAGAGCAAAAGAGTGTTTGTGAAAGTGGAAAAAGAGCCTTGAAATTTTCGGGTCACTTCTTCTTTCTTCTGCGCAGATGTTTTTCCGCCAGGTGGACCAACTCCCCCGACAGCACGGTGAACCGTTCCAGAGCTTCGCCTTGTAATTTCAACCGGCCCTGGCCATCGATATCAAAATAGGGGTCGACCGGTTTCTTTTTACGGTCTTTCACTTCTCCCGCCTGCAACTGCTTAAGAGCCCTCTTGACCGGAGCCCCCTTTCCATTGGGGGTGGCCCCACTTTCGGCGAAACAATCGGCCAGCCGGAAAAAATGAGTCAATTCCTCCCAGCCATACCATTCGGTTTTAGGATCGGCTTTATAATGCCAATAGTCGATTGCCCGGAGGAACGGTTTGCCGGAAATATTTGTCATGCGCTTCGGGAATTTTCCCGGCAAAGGGAGTTCCCAAATTTTGTTCATTTCCTTTTCCAGAAACCCCCGGCAAACAATCAACCCCAGGCCATAATGCAGGGTCGCCACATCGCAGTTTACCGGGCCCGCAATCCGACGGGAGCGGTTGACGGTTTCTCTGACGGTTTGCCGAATTTCGTATAACACGGCGTCATGGTGTATGCTCATAGTTTACTGTCCTGTGAATTGTCGCAAAAAGGTGTGCTAGGATACCTGAAAACTCAATCAATAAAGGCCATGCCGGTCAGAATTTAACCTTTGACACCGAGAAGGTCAACGGTTTAATCACGGATACCGCAAGAACAGGAAATAATTATCGTGGAAAATTTACATTTTGACCGGAAGAAAATCATCGCTTCGAAAGATAACCTCAAGGGCGCTGACCTCAGCAACCTGGACCTCGGCAAAGCCAATCTCAGTTATGGAGATCTTCGGGAAGCCAACCTCAGCGAGGCTTTCCTGAGCGAGACGGATTTTTCCAGCGCCAATTTGAACAAAGCCAATTTGAACAAAGCCAACCTCAGCGGGGCTAATTTTTACAAAGCCAACCTGGGTCAGGCCAAGCTTATAGACGCTTTTTTGAGAAGAGCCAAATTTGAGGGCGCGTTTCTCAGGGCGGCGGACTTCAGTAATTCCAATCTGCGTGAATCTTTTTTTATGAAAGCAAACCTCAGGCAGGCCAACTTAAAGGGGGTCAATCTACAGGACGCCCAGATCCCTCAGGCGCATTTGCAGGAAACCAATCTGGAAGGCGCCGACCTGCAACGGGCCAATCTCAAGGGCTCTAATCTGGAAGGCGCTTGTTTGAAGGACGCGTTACTCCAGGGAGCGGATTTACGCAATATAAGGAAATTATCGTGTAAAGACATCGAGTCTGCCGTGGTGGATAAAACCACCAGGTTTCCTGATCATCTCAAGGTCAAATGGATATCGGATACGACCTTCGAATGCGAGGAAGTAAAAAAGACTTCCCGGACGAGCGAATGACCTAAAAGAGTTGCCTAAGGGGCGGGATAAAAATAACGGCGGATAAAGACTAAGCCTTTAAAATTCCAGAGGAAGCTGTCACTGTGTGCGGAAATTCAGGCAATTCCGACGCTGATCACATCAAAAAATAAAATATGATCGCAGGAATGGTGGCTCCGCAAAGAGATGCGGCAACCATCTTCACGATAAACTGGCGAGAACCATAGGAATCGTTTCCTTCATTCAAATCTGCCGGAATCGGGTAAATGACTTTCATTTTTTCCATAATTGTTCACCTTGCAAGAAATTTCAAATCTGAGCCGTCCTTTTCCCTAACGGCAAAGCCAAGATTTTACTTTAGAAAATCTGAAAAAAATCCATCTTTGCAAGATTCAACCTGTCGTTGACCCTTTACACACCTCCCCAGGACCCGACCCGGCTGGCCACTCATGATTTATTGGCCTCCAACCAGGCCTGAAACATCAGGGCATTCCATAGAAACAATTGCCAGTCTCTTCTCCCTGACAGATGTTCGGACCACTTTTCACGAATCAACCGGGCGTCTAAAAATCCTTCCTGCTGCAGTCTTTTTTCATCCAACAGGTTTTCTGCCCAATCCCGCAAGGGTCCGCTCAGCCAGGAGCCCAGGGGAATGGCGAACCCCATCTTGGGTCTTTCGATCATTTGTCCGGGAACATACTTATACAGGATTTGTTTTAACAACCATTTGCCTTCGCCATTTTTGATTTTCATTTTTAATGGGAGCCTCAAGGCGAACTCCACCACCCGGTGATCCAGAAAAGGGACTCTGGCCTCCAGGCTGACGCCCATGCTGGCGCGATCCACTTTGGCCAGATTATCATCCGGCAGATAGGTGATTAAATCCAGAAACATCATCCGTTCGATGAATGTTGGGGTGGTTGCCCAATGATGCCCGCTTGAAAACGGGGTGACGGGTTCCCTCGACCCTAAAACCGCGCCCGTGGGATCATTCCAGCAGGAAACCAGCTCTCTATAAAGATCCTCATCGTTTTTCGGATTCAATAAACTGGCAAAGATATGAAGTTTATGCCCTTTATTGGAAACCTTAAGGTTGGGAGGCAGTAAGAACCCGATACGATGAAACAAAGCATCCCAGGAGGACGGAGGCACCGAAACCATCCCCCGGGAAAGTATTTTTCTGAGCATGGAAGGACATTTTCTTAGGCTATTCCAGATAGTGTTTGTCCTGCCATAGCGAATGTATCCGCCCAACAGCTCATCCCCGCCATCTCCCGACAAACTGACCGTGACTTTTTGCCGGGCCAACTGGGAAACGAGGAAGGTGGGAATCTGTGAGGCGTCGGCAAAAGGTTCGTCATATAGAGCCGGCAGGCGGGGAATCACATCCCTTGCTTGGCTGGCGGACACATAGAGTTCTGTGTGATCGGTTCCCAGGTGGTTTGCGACTCTTTTTGCATGCTCGGCTTCATTGAATCCATCTTCCAAAAACCCTATGGTGAAGGTTTTCGTCGGTTGACTGCTGTTAGCCTGCATCAAAGCAACCACCGTGGATGAATCGACGCCTCCGGATAAAAAAGCCCCCAGCGGCACATCGGACACCATTCTAAGTTTGATGGCGTCTTCAAGGAGTGTCTCAAATTGTTTGACCGCCTCATTCTCCGAACCTGTAAACGGTTCCCTCATTCCCTGCTCCACGTTGTCCTTTACGGACCAGTAAGAAACGGGAGTCGAAGTCTGTTTTGGGTTCTCAAGGGAAAGGCTGAGAATGTGTCCCGGAAGCAGCTTATTGATCCCTTCATAGATGGAGTAGGGGGCGGGAATATAATTGTGGCGCATGAATAAGGCCAGGGAATTTCGGTCGATCCTCCCTTTAAACTCAGGATGCGCTTTCAACGCTTTCAATTCCGATCCGAATAAAAAGGAATCGCCCTGCCAGCCGCAGTAAAGAGGCTTGATACCCAGTCGGTCACGCACTAGATGAAGCAGACGCTTTTTTTTATCCCATAAGGCAAAAGCGAACATGCCCACAAATTTTTTAACCGCCGCCTCGATTCCCCATTCCTCAATAGCGGCCAGCATGACCTCGGTGTCTGAATGACCACGCCATTGGGTAGAGTTCAATTGCCTGCGAAGTTCCAGAAAATTGTAAACCTCTCCGTTGAATGCCATGACGTAACGCTCGCTGGCAGATGACATGGGTTGATGCCCCTGCCGGGAGAGGTCCAGAATCGACAGTCTCCGATGCGCCAGCCCCAATGCCCCCTGGGGGTGGACCCAATAGCCTTCATCATCAGGGCCTCGGTGGGTCAAGGCCAAGTTCATCGCTCTTAGATAATCCTCGCAGTTCGCGCCGTCGTTTTTTAAGTTAATGAAACCGGTGAGGCCGCACATCTGGAGTTTTCCTTGTCATAAAAAATGTTGGGCAGAGTTTTGAACAGGTCATCAAAAAATAATGACCCATGGATGATAGCAGAATAAGTAGCGGTTTTATTTCCTTTAATAAACTCCAGAGTCGAACCTGTTTTAATTCCCGTCGCCATCGTGACATTTCCGTAACTCAATCCCCATCATCTCTTAACGCCTATCACTCATTCTCAATGAAGCAGCGAGGTCCATCCATCGACAGGATTTGATTTTGTCCATAACGTCCTGTCACTCATTTCTATTGTTAATGGCAGTCTCAACCTCGCCCAATTTTATTCCTAAATGAAATACCTTCCTTTATTCCAATAAGCGGCCTGTTTCTCCACCCTCCCATCGGGGATCAGATTTTTTCAAACAGTAACATCCCCTTAACAAAATCTTAACACCCATCCTGCACCATGAACCTCTAGGCAATTTAGCTCGAGCCATTTAACGCAAGACCGGATTTAGAAGTGAACGAGTTTGTCAGGCGTAAGAAATAATTATCCATTTAAAAAGAGAGGTTCATTATGTGTAAATTCCCAGCAAAAATTTTAGCGCTAACTGTATTGGCTTTACTCCTGAGCGCGAGTGTCGCTTTGGCCGATAGCCCCTCCTCGGATTGGAACAATAGTTGGGGGTTCCCTACTGTGGGGGAAAGAGCACACCTGCTGAATCAGGCGCTTGCAATCGAATTGATTAAAGATGGCGGATTCAACACCCATTACTACAATACACAAAATTGTAACGGGGATGATGCTTGTCTCTTAGGAGATACAATTGCCATCGGTAGCCAGGTGAATATCGATGTCAATGGCGATGACAATGACGTCAATGGCAATGCCACAACGGATGGAAACACTGCCGCGCAAACCAACAATGGTTCTGGCTCTATCGATCAAAATAACGGCGGCAATCCAATGCCCTATTTAAATTAATAATCAATATTAACTTTTTGAATAAACGGAGACTATTCACATGATTAACTTAAATTTTAAAAAGCTTGTTCTGGCTTTAAGCGTTTTGGTTTTGGGAAGTGGTTGTGCGGCAACCACGCCTTTAAAAGAGGACATGAAATTGACGGAAGGGCCCATGCCCGTCTCTCAGATTCAAACTCCTTATGACTCTTTACTTTCCTGCCTGAGTTCCTCCTATCTGGGTAAAAAAGCCAGCATCGGTGTGGGTGCGGTCAGTGACGAAACCGGCAAATTTTCTATTTCCGATAATGGAAACGGAAAATATGTGACCCAGGCGGCAGGCGATATCGTTCAAAGCGCCTTATTGCAGTCAAATGTTGTCCGGGTGGTCAACCGTCGCGACCCCCGAGTTATGAAACTGGAAGCCGCGTTTGGCGGAAAAGTAAAATGGATCAATTCCGACTACCACATCACAGGGTCTATCAACAGCCTGGATTTTCTTCCCGGCGGCGGTATTGACGCCTCTGTGTATGGGGTTGGAGCCAAATATCGTCAACATCGCATGTTGATCGGTATGGATCTGTTTTTAACCGATACCAGAACGTCTGAAGTGGTAGGACATTCTTCCATCTTCAAACAAGTGGTTGCAGATGAAATTGGCGCTAACATCGGCCGGTTCTTCGGTAATGTTTTGGTGGCAGTCGATATGGGGGAACAACATCGGGAAGCAGTCCATTTCGCATTGCGCAATATGCTGAAAATGGCTGTATTTGAAATGATGTCTGACCTTTATAACGTTGACAGCAAATCCTGTTCCTCAATCCTTAAAAACGTTGAAGGCGTGCAGGACATTAACCCACAACCGATCGCCGCTTCTGCAAGCGTTGAACCGTTTGACGCCGAAGCAGACTGGCAAGAAGTATCGTTTTAATTGTTTCATGCAACATGGGAATCAAACGTAGTGTGGGTTCCCAAAAATGGAATTTTCCAACTAACTCTAGAACTAGGAGAAAACATCATGAACAGGAAAGTCTTTTCATCATTAGCAGTGCTCCTGCTGGGTTTAACGACCACTGCCTACGCAGGCGGCGGTTACTACCAGGGCAATATCAACCTCGGACCGGTTTACGACAGTTCCTACACTTCCGCCATTAGCGATGTTGAGTTGAATAGCATCTCAACTGCGGCCGGGGGAGCTATTTTTAACATCAATAACAACGGAAATCACAACAAGTTTGGATCCTTTAATCTCAACAAAGGTTCTGTCAAAGCAAAGACCAAAACCGACGCGGGTAAAGATGTTGATGAAAATGTGATCGACACGCAAGCCATCGGCGCTCGAATGAATATTAAGAGCGTTGGCAGTCACAACAAATTCAAAACCTATAATATTAACAAAGGCCGCGTGAGTGCAAAAACTTATACCCACGCTGAACGCGATGTTGAGGACAATACAATCTCAACCACGGCGATAGGCGCTCATGTCCAAATCCAGGATGATGAATCGCATCGCAACAAATTCAAAATCCATAATATTAACAAAGGCAGTGTAAAAGCAAAGACAAAGACTTTTGCCCATGACGATGTGGTCAATAATGAGATCACGACGGTTGGCATTGGAGCTAATCTTTATCTCGACTCCAGCGGAGATCGAAATAAGCATAAGTTTTTTAACTTGAATAAAGGTTCCGTCAGTGCGAAAACTTTTACAGGCGCCAAGGATAGCATTGAAGGAAATACTATCTCAACGATCGCTATGGGAGCACAATCGGTTCTCGAGAGTGAAGGCTATCGGAACAGGTTTTTCTCCAAAAATATCAACATGGGTGATGTGAAAGCGAAAACCAAAACCTACGCCCGCGATGATATTGAATTCAACACAATCTCAACCACCGCAGTTGGCGCTTTTGATAGTATCGAGATTTGGAACGGTGGATCGCACAACAAATTCACCGGAATCAATATCAACAAAGGGGATGTGAAAGCAAGAACATATACCCACGCCAAGGACAAGGTGGATAGAAATGACATCTCCACAGGCGCATTTGGCGCGGAACTGTCTATTGTCAGTGGAGGTCATGGTAATAAGTTTTTTGGCCTGAATATCAACAAAGGCGATATCAGTGCCCAAACCAACACCTCTGCTGATCATCAGGTTTTGGGTAATACCATTACTACCAGAGCCGTTGGAGCCGCTGTAAATATAGACCACTCCTCCTTTGAGTATGCTGGACCACCCCAGTATCGAGGAGGCTACTACGGTCGTCATTCCATGCCAAACATGTCTTTCAATCTCAACCTTGGGAATGTTGCGGCTCAAACCAACACTACGGGGCACTCCGTGACTGGCAACACGATCTCCACGATCGCGGTGGGAGCTTCAACCAGCATCACCACGCGCAACATAGCAAGTCCGGAATAAACGGATTTGCTCTATCCTGAAGTTTGACCTGGCGGCAGGGAGGCTCAACGTCTCCCTGCCGTTTTTTTTGTTTCACAATGTCGGGTTTTCGTTCCAGCTATCTGTGCCGGAACCCGAAGCTTCCACCCCCGAACCCGCCGCCATGACCGAATCCGCCATGGCCAAAAGTTCCACGACCAAATCCTCCGCTCAAGAAACTGAAACTCCCGATATTAACGCTGACGTCACCGGGGAAAAATCCGAATCCAAACGGCGCCACAAAGGGAGACACAAAGTTGAGCGGCAGTATCTGACCCTCGGCCACTACAACACCCGATATAAAATTAGACTCTCCTCCACGGGAGGTGATGGTGTAGTAAGGAATTTGGGCCTGATTCCTCTCCTCTCCGTAAAAACCACCTCCGTAGTACCCGTTAGATCCCATACTTTCCAGGTACAGGGCCTCATTGATTTTAAACTCGGATTTCTTTTCGGTTACTGGGTTGTTGGAAACGGTTGCGGGAACCTTCTTTTCAACGACAGGATTGTCCTGAACTACAATGGGCGTTTCCTCCGATGAATTGGGTCCATCCAGATAGCTTCCTCCGGCAAAGGCGGGAGACGCAAATAGAAAGATCAGGACATAGGCTAGATTTTTCATAATACCCTCTTAATAATGGTTATCCTCCGTAAGCTTCCCCCGAAACTTTTTTCTTCATATGACAACCTGAGTTTCATCTGTTCCCTGGATCACACAATCTGAACAGGGCCTTTACAAACTCACAACTAATTTAGAAACTTTTTATTGTTTATGCAAGATCAACTTCATAAAAATCAATTTATTTATGAAATTGAGAGGCAGGGGCGTCGGTCGGTCGGGTATTTATCCGCATATCCCGTCACAATGAGACCCTTATTTCGGTTTGCCCATATTTTCATAAATTTGCAATCTTCCGGAAAAGAGAACGAACGTTTAACGACAGGAAAGATCGAATGGATAAATTTTAATTTTAAAAACCGGCGACAAAACATGAAGCCAATAAAGCGACTGCTTTAAAATCCCGCGCATTTACTTTAAACATTCCCTTATGCTTTTTTAGCAATTTGAACTATTGAAGAATGGACCCTCTTTCAGAAAAACCTTCTGCGTAAATTTATTCTCCTTGAAACTTGCAGAACTGTGACCCTAGCGTGATCTGCCTGGAAAATTGATATTAGATAATAGGAAACACAGTCCCCTTCTAATAACCATTTATCAGGCGGATCAAAAATGTTTTTCCTCAATTTCAGCCAGATCCTGGGCCTTCTTTTATTTTTCTTTGGATTGATAATTTTGCATCGCTTAAGCGCGATGGAGCGCCAGGACTATATGACGAGGAGCCTGCCGGAAACAATGCACCGCTCAGGACCCGGTTCACGCGAAAGGGAAACGACCCGGCTGCTGGTGCGCAAATCTCTGCTCTACAGCGTCGCGGCCCTGTTTATCTCGTTGTGGGGTATGGCAATGTTTTTTATCTCGGCATCATGAAGCGTGAAGGCAGGGCCCATCTTTTCACCCGGAGACAGAATCCCCGCAGATAAAAATATTTAATGCGCGTTTTTTCTTTGTAGGACAGGATGTATTTTGGCTTGCAGGATCGGGAGCCGCAAGATCCAGTCCCGCTTCACCCGCACCTGTGTGCCTGGGAAGAGAGGGGCTCGCCAGGGTTCTCGGGGCCCAGGCGACCCCAATAAATTTGATCGGGCAAGGGAAATATAAAAGGGATGAAATGATCGAATCAGGTGAGCCTTGAAAAATTATTTTCAAAATCCTTTGTAGACAAAATCTTCAGCAACGCTTCAGCAGTTTATTTTCTGCCAACCAGAATTTTTATTTTTCGGTTTCCTACCCGGCAATTCAAGAGAATCGATCTCCATAACAACCGCATCCCTAATTTTCTCCAGTGTAACCACTCAATCCTCCGGACATTGAACTTTACTCTGGCAACCGCTTTGGGTAAATCAGCTGTATCCATGTTGACCTCATATTTTGGAAAGTGAATGGATGGGTTCGCCTGATTTTGTTTTTATTCTGAAACCATCAGAGTCCCAAATGGACATCAAGGGAGTGTTAAGTTCATGTCACGGTTTCTTCACAAATGAGGGCCGGAATTAACACCAGCAAGGACCAAGGAGACAAGCGGGAAGAGCATTGTAACTATTTGAAAATAATGATACTATTCCTATCGTGTTGCAGGCTGTGGATGGCCGTGGTATTTCAAATATTTTCCAATCAAGCACGACCCGGACAAATGGAAGGATAAGCATGAATCGGTCAGCGGAAAAAAGAAAAATGCCCAGGATGGGGATGGATTTATCGGCCTGCATTTCCTGGGGCATCGCCAATAACCAGGCGGATGTCAACATACGGAATCTGAGCATCCACGGAATTTCTTTCCTCTCAAAAAGAAATTTTACCGAAGGCGCCAAATTCCAGTTGATCATGTCCCATCATAAAAAAGAATCAGGCATTAATAAAATTGAAGCGGAAGTGGTGCGTTGTGAAACGAAGAAGGGGTATTCTTCCGGTGGCAGGTTCCAAATAGGGGCCCGGTTTTTATTCCCGGCAAACAGGCCGTCGGTGTCTGAAAAAGAGTCCTCCAACAAAAACCCACTCGCCCTTGAGCTCAGCAATTCCCAAAACCCTGTTCTCGAACCTTACCGGGGACAATTAAAAACCCCTGCCGCATCCTTAAGGTCAATAGAGACGCTGCCGGTGTCCTCTGCCAACAGGGTCCAGGTTCAGGAGGTCCAGGCTAAATTCATTCAGTTCCGGCGAACCCCCACCACGGAAGAAACCATTTATACCAGTATTCAGATCCAACAAGCCCGAGTCGTCTCTTCACCTTCCATTTCCTCGCCGAAGCTTGCCTTATCCGGAAAACCCCTGGCCCGGATCGACAATGAGCCCATATCGACAAACCTTTACCACCGCATTTTTCCTGAAAAACAATTGCCCTGATCCCTCTCAAGTATTTCCCGACCTTCTCTTTAAATTTGTTCTATGGAGATTCCCTTCAAGAAAAAACCACTTTCCCCTGATTCTTCCTGTCAGTTATTCCAATAACCTATTCAATCTTCCCTGACCGCATTTCCTCAATCTGGCTCTAAATAAACCCGCGTTGTTAGCCTTTGACTAGCGTGGCTTGGAATCCCATCCGACTCCGGCGCATTTATAGAACCTTGTTTCCCTTTGAAATTCCGCGCGTTATTTTCCGATCGATCCCCTCTGCAAAATAAAAATCAATATTGATCAAACCGTCACACTCTCTTGACGGTTCCTCGATATTGATTTGGGAAAGTATTAACTATCGAAGGCAATTATTTTGCCACTCGGAAAAAATTTGGATTCCATCCGCCAGATGAAAAATGTCTCCTCCAAGGACCCCCCTTCTGGCGGGTGGTTTCCAAAAAAACAATTTTAACTCGATATCAACTACTCTGTACCGGAGGTGAATTATGTTGTATGAAGTTAAAGTCTACGATAGTAGCGGCAAACTGGTCAATGTTGTTTCACCGGAAGATCTGGATAAAAGGTCCACGGAATTCGTTCGCGCCCAGCTTACTGAGAGAGACAAACAACATATCCTGAGTCTGGAGGAAGATGCTCAGACTTCGGAAATGGGTTCGCATTATATGGTGGCCTGAGCCACTTCCAAAAAATCCCGGGAAAATTTCAGGTTTGCATTATCCCGAACGGGCGGAATACAAACTCAAACCCAACCGCATTTGGTGATGACGGTCCCTCAACGGACGATTGCAAGCCAACCCTGCACCGCCTCATCCCGTAAAAAATAAATTTCCAGGCCCTGTGCGTGAGGGGCCTGGATGCAGAATTCAAAACGGCTCCTGCCCTGGCGCGCGGTGATTCCAACCCTTATGTATTGTTAGGATACCTGCAACTTATTTGATCTCCTGATCAATGTCAATGGACCGCAATCAGGGCCAATGAATACAATGCGCTGGAAAATGCCGTTTTTTAGCAGAAAGTGCGATTCAGTCATCTCCAAAGCATTTAAGGACAGCCCTCCTCTCCGAAAATTCATTCAGCGCAATCCTCCAGACTGACAAAAATGAGCGCTAAGAACATAAAATCAACGGGTTTTCTGTATCCATTTGTGATATTTCAGCATCCCCACCTTCCCTTAAAGCACCTGAAAACCATTGAAAAACCGAATTTTATCAAAACTTGGAACATTTTTATTTTATGGCAAGCAATTTGCTTCCTTTCAGTTGAAGGAATCATCCCCAGTCCAGAAAATCGTTGCCAAAACCGCCCGGATGGGCATTGAGGAAATAAATGCGATTGGTCGAATCGAAAATTATATTTTTTCTGGTTTTTACAATCATATCTCTTTGGGCGTTTCCCTTATCTTCTTTTGCCCTCAATATGGAAAAGGTGCTTTATAAAGCCCTCCAGGATAATGATCGAAATCAAATCGACTCTTTGCTGAAACAAGGGATCGACATAAATAAAGGGAATTATTTAAACAACGTTGCCCTGAAAAAAAACAAGGTGCTTTTCCAGTTGTTGCTGGACCGGGGCGGCGATATTAACCAAGCGCAGGAAGGCCCGCCATTGATCCACGAAAGCAAAAATGACGTGGGCAGAAAAACCCCTTTGTGCCTGACCGTGGCGAATTTTTTATCCAGCAAAAAGCAGTTGCAGGCCATCGAGGGAAGCGACGAATGGGTGGCATTTTTATTGAGCCAGGGAGCCGACCCAAACTCCAAATGTTACGGTAAATACACCCCGCTCATGATGGTCGCCGGGAAAGGAGCGGATCCAGAAGGGTTATCTCAATGGGACCGCCTGGAAATGGCGATGAAAATCATTGTCCTCCTCATGAAAAATGGAGCTGACCTGGACACCCGCATCGATGGTTTCACCGCAATGGATTATGCCCATGAAACGCAAAATCTCGATCTTGTCATGTTTCTAAAAAGTTTGGGCGCTTCTCAATGAACCTCTGATATAGCTCTCTCCTCTCCACCCCAACCGACTATAAATCCGGCCCTTATCATCGTTACCCCTCCATTTTCCTGAACCATCGCTTGCCATCGACTTTCCTACTTTGACAAACCTGTGACTTGAGCTTAACCCGCCCGCAATACCTCTTTCATATACTTTAATCCTTCCATCAGCGCCAAAAAGCATCGGCGGTGGAAATAAACGCAACCAATGGCTGTTCCCGGACCGGGGGAGGATTGGGGTAATGAACAGGGAAATCAGGAAGCTGGAAAAATCGATCGCGGAACTGACAGACGCCGTGAAGCAGTTGACCACCTCTCTCAATGCCCACAGACCCTATGCCAATCATTCGCGGGAAAACAATTTTCACCTCACTGAAGGACCCAAGGCGGTTTGCCGGGATGCAAATTGTGGCGTGATCAATTCGGACTCCACCACCTGCGACCATACCCTCGCACGGTATCAATCCGAATATAACTGTGGCTAGAAATGAGGGGGTTTTATGAAAGACCGATTGATTGAACTAATGAAAACCAATTTGGATTTGGTCGAATCCTCGATTCATCTGTACGTCGAAAACAAAAATCTTCGGACCCAGGTGGCTTTTCTTCAAGACAGGGTTGAATCGGCGATTCAGGAAAAAAACCAGCTTTTGCTCAGTTTGACGCAAAACCAGAATTGATTTCATGCGGAAACCCTCAACTGAGAACGAGGGTTATGCGATGTCTGCAAACGGGTTCGCGGACTCAAACAAAATCCAGGTGACGGACATGGCTTCGAATAAATTGAAATTTAAGGGGATTCTATTTGCGGTTTTGTTTGTTGTGACCCTTGGCCTATCCCAGGATTCACTGGCATCCGCCCGCCAAGACCTACATCAGATTCGGCAACTGAACAAACAGGTCGTCACCCTTTACCGGTCGCAGAAATATGCCGAAGCCGTTCCTATTGCTACCAAAGCACTCAGGTTGATGGACACCGTTCATAAGCCTCACCCGGCGGTGTTCGTTCAAACCCTCAACAATCTGGCTGAATTGAAGCGAAAAATGCACGATTGGGTCACAGCCGAAGCTTTGTTGCTCCGTTCCCTGAAAATATCCATGCAATTCCTGGGAAAAACTCATCCATCGGTCCCGGTTATCTGCAACAACCTGGCTTTGGTTTACGAAAACCTGGAAAAATTCCCCGAAGCCGAAGCCCTCTACCAACGCTCCCTTCGAATCAGAGAAAAAAACCTCGGCGCAGACCACCCGAAAGTGATCACCCTGGTCCATAAACTTGCCGCTCTGATCAAAAAAAGATCCCAGCAAAATATGTAAAAAACCGGGTCTCACCTCTCCTTTATATTCAAGAAAATGGCCAAAGCTTTTGATAGTTTTACGTCAACCCCCTCCATCCGCTCATTTTTCTAAAAAAAATTAATTCCACAAACTTAATTAAAATGGCCTTTTAAGATGATTCTCCCGGCCTTTCAAAAACAAAGCCAAGGTTCATCTTGTAGAAACGGAAATTTGGTGGTAATCTATCCGAAATTTTGCAGATTCATCTTTTTTAAGTATTTTCGTGGCTGATAGTTTGCAAAAGTCTTCCTCTCCGGTTTTAATAAGTCGCCTGGAATCGTTTTAAACATTCAGATTAATTAATTTTGCCTGGACGCATGGAGAAATATTCTCACCTTAAAATTCAAGACGAAGACGAGAATGGTTTGCCGCCGCATCTGAAGCGGAACAAAATTGTCGCTCTTCTCAAAAAAGAATTCGACTTTGAAAATTCCCACCTTCGGTTCACCCCCGAAAAGGGAAGCGGGTTGCTCTCCAAATGCTTCAGTTATAACGCTCCGAATCAGGCAAAAGACCTCGGTATTTACCCGTTTTTCCGGGAAATCGAGGAAACAGAAGACTCCAAAGTTGTCATCAACGGCAGAAAAATCATCACCGTTTCCACCAATAATTACCTTGGCCTGACCAAAGACCCCAGGGTGATCGCCGCCGGTCAGGAAGCTCTGGAAAAATTCGGTGCGGGTTGCACCGGTAGCCGTTTCCTCAATGGCACCTTGAGCCTGCATAACAAACTCGAAAAAGAACTATCGAGCTTTCTTAACCGGGAAGACTCCATCGTCATGTCCACCGGGTTCCAGGCCAACCAGGGAACCATTTCCTGCCTGTTAGGAAGAAAAGACATCGCTTTCTCGGATCGGGAAAACCACGCAAGCATTTACGAAGGATGCGCGATCTCCCCCGGCAGGACGGTGCGTTACCGGCACAATGACATGGACCATCTGGAATATTATCTTAAAAAATATTCCGATGTGGACGGGAAGCTCATCATCACAGACAGTATATTCAGCATGAGCGGGGACATCGCCAATCTCCCGGAAATAGTCAAACTCGCCAAAGATTATAATGCAACCGTCCTGGTAGATGAAGCACATGGCCTGGGCGTTTTGGGCGATCAGGGAAAAGGGGTGACCAATTATTATAACCTGGAAAAAGAGATCGACATTTATGTCGGCACTTTCTCCAAGAGCCTGGGTTCCATCGGAGGGTTTGTTTCCGGAAAGTCCAAAGTCACCGAATTCATCCGCCACAAGGCATCCGCCTTTATTTTCACCGCAGCCCTGCCTCCCGCATCTGTCGCTGGGGTGACCAAAGCTCTGGATATCATGATCCATGAGCCCGAACGGCTCAACACCCTGCATGAGAACACCTCTTATGTAAAAAAGGGATTTTTCAATATGGGATTCCAGGTCAACAACAATCCCGTACCCATCGTTCCCATCAAAATCGGTGACGAGGCCCTGACCCTGCTGATGAACCAGCTCCTGTTTGATGATGGAGTGTTTGCAGGCGTGGCGGTTTCTCCCGTTGTTCCTCCCCACGAAGCCATGATCCGGACAAGTTTCACTTCAAGCCACAACCACGAAGACCTGGATCAGATTCTGGCATCCTTCAGTAAATTTGGCAAAAAACTTGGGATCATTTCCCAATAACCGATTTTTCCAGTCCACCACCCCCGCCCGGAACAAACGATCAAGACCCGTCTCAGGATCATGCGATGGACGAACGATTGCTTCTGGCAACATTTTCCAGTTTACACCGGCTCCCTGTCATGCCATCGTGATATTTTAACGATAGAATAAGTCTGTCGGATTTTTTCGGGAGACCCTCTTTTTTCTGAATCAGAGTGAACCATGAACTCAACCATAGACCATGCCACCGTTTTGGTCACCGGGGCTTCGGGATTTATTGGCAGTCACCTGGTCGATGCGTTATTACAGCGCCATTGCAAGGTCCATTGCCTGGTCAGAAGAACGAGCGACCTCAGATGGCTGGACCGAACTAAAATCCAGATTCATTATGGGAGTCTGGATGAGCCTTTTTCCTTAAAGAACGTTCTGGAAGAAGCGGACTACGTATTTCATTGCGCTGGGTTGACGAGGGCAAAAACCAAGCAGAAGTTTTTCCGTGGCAACGCCACCGCCTGTAAAAACCTGTATGCCGCGTGTGCTGAGCGGGGAGAAAACCTGAAACGAGTCGTTCACATCAGTAGTCTGGCTTCGGTGGGCCCTGCGGAACCTGATCAACCGGCCGATGAAAACACCCCCTGCAAGCCCATCACCTATTACGGAAAATCCAAGCTGGCGGGAGAGAAGGTGGCACGGCAATTTTCATCCTCCCTGCCCCTGGTGATCCTTCGCCCCCCCATTGTTTATGGGCCGCGGGAAGAAAACTTTTTTGCTTTCATTGATGGAATCGCCAAGGGCTGGAACCTGGAAGTCGGCCACCCCAATCGGGTCCTGTCGATAATTTATATAACGGATCTTGTGCAGGCCATGCTCCGGGCGGCGGTCGGCCCATGTTCGGATAATGATGTTTTCTTCATCACCGATGGAAATTATTACCAATGGCAGGACATGGTCGAAACGGCGTCACAGGTTCTAGAGGTCCGCCCCCGATCCATTCGGATTCCCAACGGACTTCTGGGTTTTGTGGGACTGCTGTTGGAATTCCTATCCATCTACCAGAAAAAAGCCCCTTTACTGGACAGCCAGCGTATCAGGGATATCCGCCAAAGCACGTGGACGGCATCGTCTAAAAAATTTTTCGACCGCTTTGATTTTGAACCACAATATGATCTAAAAAAAGGTCTTGAGGAAACGGTGAACTGGCATAAAAATCAACCTCGCCGATAACTCCTGATTTTCTCAGCCCCTCACACCTCGACCGCTTTTTCATTTGGCCCCTCAAAAAAACAAGCGCCTGGGCAAACCCGACAAGCGCTTGTCTTTAATCCCCGTCTAAGAGATTCTATGCGTCATTCCTGCATTTTAAAGGATGCTTTGGCATAGTAAGCCACCAGATCCTTTATGGATAGCATGCCCACAATTTTATCATCCTCAGTCACAGCCAAATGACGAATCTTTTTCTCATGCATAAATTGATTCGCCTCCTCAATAGGAAGAAACCGGTCCAAACTTTGCACCGGCTGTGTCATGATTTTTGAGATAGGTGTTGTTTCCGGGCTCAATCCCCCGCCCACCACTTTGCGGGATAAATCCGTCTCGGTGACGATTCCCACAAAATCATCAAACTCTTTGATCAAAAGGGAGCCTACATTACTGACGCGCATGTATTGCGCCGCTTCCTGTACGGTTGAATCGTGGTCGATACTGAATACCGGGGAGCTCATATAATCCCCGATATCATCCAGCAAGCTGTCCGCATCTTCGGTGTTATTACCAGAAAAATCTTGTGTCATGGGTCTTAGCCCCTTTCCAAGCAAGGTTAAAACACAATATTATTTTTAATTTTATATGAACCGGAATGACCTGATCGAACTGAATGACTACCAGGTTCTCATTCTCGGATTGGCAAAGTAAGCAACCAAATCTCTGACAGACAAAATACCGATGATCTCATCATTTTTGGTCACGCCCAAATGACGAATTTTATTTTGCGCCATCAGTTGATTGGCCTTTTCAACATGCTCCATACAGTCCAGAGTGTGTATGGGAGCCGTCATAATTTCAACAACTTTTGTGGTTGCCGGGTCCAGACTGCCAGCCACGACCTTGCGCGACAAATCGTTTTCGGTGATAATCCCGACAAACTCATCGCCTTTCTTGACAAAAAGAGATCCGATATGCTTGGATTGCATTATTTGTGCGGCTTCTTTTACAGATGACTCGGAGTCAACATTCAATACTGGCGATGTCATGTAATCGCCGATCTCTTCCAAATGGTCTTCATGTTCTTTGGAAAAACGGTGGGGAACATGTTTGCTCTTCATAAGTGCCCTCTCTTCCCGAACAATGACGTTAAAATGAGTATTATTCCTCATGGAATGGGTCTTAAGAAATGTAGGGAATCAGATCCAAAAACTCATTTCCATTTTTTGGAACTTTCTATAAATTGAGATGAAAAATTCCACGAGGATTCCAGTTCTCTTCGGAATCTCACAGCTTCTAAATATATGCCTGGGGTTTCAACCCCGCCACTTTTTTCGTATTTATTTAAAAAAGTCTCTCCTAGAAGATTGAATTTATTGAAGACAGCGATTATCTAAAGAACCTTGCAAAAACCACAAAGATTTTTAAGACCCTTAAAAGGAAAGAAAAACCATGCCGCATGATCTGAATATCGTCCTGGTAGAACCCAAAATTCCGGTGAACACCGGGGCCATAGGAAGGCTTTGCCTGGCGACGGGAAGCACCCTGCATTTAATAGAACCGTTGGGGTTTGAAATCAATGACGCTAAAGTCAAACGGGCCGGTCTTGATTACTGGAAACACGTTCAAGTGGTGATTCATAAAAACCTGAAGGATTTTTTTGAGTCCATCCCAAAAGAAGCACCCAGAGTCTTTTTTTCCACCAAAGCGGAAACGATCTTTTACGATCATCAATTTAAGGAAGGGTCTTATCTGATTTTCGGCAGTGAAACGGAGGGGCTTTCTGAGGAAGTGAGGAAGGCGCATGCCGGGGCCGTTTACCGCATTCCGCAATACGATGACCGGGTCCGTTCGCTCAACCTGGCCAATGCGGCGAGCATCGTCGTGTACGAAGCCATCCGGCAACTGGGTCCTTAAAATCCTTTCATCTCTTCGGTGAAATCTTCCGGCTTGAAGCCATATTTTTTGTAATAGTCATGCAACCTTTTGTAAGCTCTTTCTTTGTTGTTGAGGTCGCCTTTTTCATTGAACAGGTTCCCGGCTTTCAGGATATGCACGATGGCATTTTTTCCGTTGTCTGTTTGGGCGTATAAAATACCCAGGTTGAAATGCGCCTGCGCCGATTTTGGATTGAGCCTAAGCGTTTCCTTGAATTCGCCGATGGCTTCCTGCACGCGTCCCTTTTCTTCATAAGCCGTGGCAAGATAAAAATGCGCCTCGGCATCGTCGGGGAAACTTTGCAAGCGTTCCTTATACCTTTTGATGTCCTTGCCTTCTCTAAAAATATCCAATAGTCCCATGGTTCGTTCCTGATTCTCATATTTTAAACACTAGGATTCAATATCTCCCAGATCGTCTTCTTCAAACAGATCCTTCATCATTTCTAGAGTGGTCTGATCCGAATTTTTCTGATGCTTGAAGTCGATGAACTCATTGACTCGTCGCAAATGATCTTCCGAAATATGGCAAAGGACCAGCTTTTCCATCAACGTTTCTTTTTCGAATAAATCGAGCAGGTTCCCGATGCTGGCGTTCAAGAAAGGGGTGATGATACTTTTAACCCCCGAAAAATCCAACTCCACGGCGTCGCCGTTTTGCAATTCCTTGTGGATGGCCTCATACAACTTGCTCCCATCATCAATGGATTCGCAGTTTTCTCCTATTAAATCAATTAATTTGACTCTCATTGGTGACCCTGAAGATTATTAAGTTTGCCCCATTTCAACATAGCCAAACCGGCAGGTAAAGCCTGAATTTCGACCCTCGAACCGGAGCGCAAAAAAAGTTGAGGTTCTTAGGGAAGTCTATAAAATACCCCTATATCCAAAAAATGTAAAATCCATTGAACTGCGGGGAGACCCGTTTCTGAGAAAGAGAATCCCATGAGTTCCAGCACGACCCAATCAGATAAAGATTCCGGCGGCAAACCCCGGCCCCTGAAAGAAAAACTGTGGAGTCTTTTCGGGGTATTATTTTATATCACCGTAGCAGTGGGAGCGGTGTATCACCTCATTCCCCTCATTAAACCGTGAGCCCCGAAAACACATTGTCTTTAACAACCCTGGCCATCCCCTGGTGCTATGGCGTCTTCCGTTTTTTCACCCGTTAAAATTTTACTTTGGGCAGTAATTTTCATTTGGTCCGTCCTTTGTGGATTCATTGCCAACGCTGAACCCATCCGCTACGCCACCATCGGCGACTCCTACACCATTTGCCAGGGAGTGGCTCAAACGGACTGCTGGCCGGTCGTGTTGACCCACCATCTCAAGGAAGCAGGAATTGATATCGAACTGGTGGCCAATCCGTCCAGAACCGGATGGAGGACCCAGGAGGCGACTGAAAAAGAACTCCCGGTTTATGAAACGTCCCAACCCACCTTTGCCACCCTGTTGATCGGGGTGAACGATTGGGTGCACGGCTCAGGAGTCAACAAATTCACCTCCAACTTGCGGCAATTGATGGACCGCATGACGGCAAAACTTCCCAAGCCCGGGCGGCTGGTGATCGTGACCATACCGGATTTTTCCTGCGCCCCCAGAGGCGAGGTTTACGGTTACGGCAGAAACATCTCCAAAGGCATCACCCGATACAACACCATCATCAAAAAAGAAGCCAAACAAAGAGGTCTTCCAGTGGTAGATATTTTTCCGCTTTCCCAGAGCTTTTGCAAGCAGCCTGAAATGTTCGTGGAGGACGGCATTCATCCATCGGCAAAACAATACGCCCTTTGGGAAGAACTCATTTTTCCCGTGGCGCAAAATATATTGCGCCCATAAAGGCATATCATGAAAATCAACCGACGGCTGATCAAAGTTTTTTTTATCGCCCCGTTCAATATCATGATCTTCGTTCCTGGGTTGATCCTGTGGTTCACCCATCAGACGGTTTTTCTCACATCTTTCGATTGGGGCTTCGTTCTGTCGTGGGGGGTTCCGGGCGCGCTTTTGATTGTCTTTGGCATCATCATCACCTGGTCGTGCGTGTCCCTTTTCGCCGATTACGGCGACGGTACTCCCGCCCCCTGGGACCCGCCGAAACGCCTGGTGGTGCGAGGGCTATTCCGCTATGTACGCAACCCGCTGGTGGAAGGTGTTTTTTGTATCCTGCTGGGAGAGTCTCTGCTGTTTGGCTCCCTGGCCTTACTGCTTTGGTTTTTATTTTTCGTATCCATTAATCTCATCTACACGCCGCTGATCGAAGAGCCCGAGCTCCTCCGACGTTTTGGTAAACCTTTTCGCGCCTATATGCAAAATGTGCCTCGCTGGTTGCCCAGGAAAACCCCCTGGGAAATTCCTTCCTAAAACGACTTTTCAATCCAATACCCCTCCAGCCTCCAATTCCACCTAAATATCTGATATAATTAGTTATATTGATTTTTTGGCCCGGAGGCTTTTGAGCTTTGGCCGTTTTTCTTTTCTAATAATTTTTTTGACCCCTCGTTAAAATGACTTCGCCTCTTGCCAAAATTTTATTGCCGGTTCTTGGAGTCGCCGGACTTGTTTTTGTACCCGTTGTGCAGGCAGAGGAAAATTTTTCCGGGAACAAATACAGCCTTCTTCAAAATTCTGAATATGGCATTGAAATTGTTTTTCCGGAACCCAAATTCTTTAAACCTCTAAAACCCCGCACCGATGAAAAGCCCTTGAGCCTCGTCGAGAGACAGCGCAGGGCAGATATTGAAAGTGTGCACCGCGAAAAAAACTTCCTCGCTCAAAACAGCCCGTTGGGCCGGCTGAAGGCGGAAATGGAACAGGAACCACTTAAATCGTATCAAGGGAAGCTGACCGAATTCAGCGAAAAAATAAAAACCTTGCTAGCGCAATTGAAGGGAAAGACGAACGTTGAGCGATCGGTCTTTCTCGATCTTGGAAGTACCTACCTTGAGTCGCACCGATTCTTCAATTCCTTAAGCGCTGAAGACCGCTGGAAACTCACGCGGTATGCCGTTCATTCAGGCACCCTCCTGGGAAGCAATGAGTCGGCCCTGTGGGTCTTTAAAATGGTTCTGACCCGCAACCCGAATGACGGTGAAACAAATCTTACTCTCGGGGAAATTTTGTCTGAAATGGGGGAATGGGACCTGGCTCTCAGGCGTGCCCGAAACGCCGAGCGGTTGTTTGTAGAAAACAACCAACCCGATAAAGCTGTCAAAGCTCAAAGTTTGATAGATGGGATCTCTAATAAATAATTTTTTGCCTTTGCAACCCGCATCAACCTCACATCTTTTCCTCGCATTACGGGATCATGCCGAACCGCAAATTTAAAACGACCCTATAGGCAAATTCGCCAAACTTTCAAATCGCTTGTTGTTTGACTTCAAACCCGTTTGCAGGCAAAATACGATCCACCATTTTGGCGACACAAAACTTCAAAGCTCACCCATAACGCAAGAGTTTGAAAACAGCTTCCTGTCTAGATATAACGAGTGGTGGGTCCGAGAATGATTTCTGTATTTAATTTTTGTGCGCCTTCAAGAGGCAATAAAGCTAACGGACCTATTGCCCGCCTGTCTGCATAAACTGTTTTCAAAACCTAAGGAATTTTTTTAATGACGGCAAAAAGTAAAAGAGATGACACCGACCAATGCGAAAAATGTTTGCCGGCCTATTGCTGCAATTACTTCGCTTTCGGATTGGACGAACCGGAAACCCGGAAGGATTATGAAAGCCTGCTGTGGAAGCTGGCCCATGAGAAAGTTTCGATTTATATCTACCGCAATTCCTGGTACATCATGATCCACACCCGGTGCAATTTTTTGACCATCGACAACAAATGCGGCATTTACGAAACCCGTCCTTATATGTGCCGGGAGCACAGCACCGAAAACTGTGAATACACAGGTTCCGACTATGGCTTCACCGAGCATTTCAAAAGTTACGACGATTTATTGATCTGGCTCAAAGAGAACACAAATTTCCGGTTCAAGCAAAAGGCCACCGGCGTTCCGGCCAATATTCTGTAGGAAATCAATGGGGAAACCCTGTAGGATGGCAGGGGGTCACGGGACAAAAAAGAAAAGGAGTGGCTCTATTCCTTTTTATCTTTTTTATCCGTCGTTTCTTTTTCAGGGGCGGGGGTCTTTTTCACTTCCGCTTTTTTTGCGGCGGGCTTCTCACCTTTGGCGGTATCCGCCTTGGCTTTCGGCTCTGTCTTTTTCGCCGGTTTTTTATCAGCGGATTTGGCGGTAGTTTTAGCCGGAGTTTCTTTCTTGGCCTTGGCTTTTCCTTTAGCCGGTTTTTCCGGCGCTTTTTCAGCTTCAACCAATTCAATGAAGGCCATCGGCGCGGCGTCGCCTTTTCTGTTCCCGATCTTTATGATGCGCGTGTAACCGCCATTTCTGGTGGCAAAACGCTCGGCAATAGGACCAAAAAGTTTCTTGAGCGCTTCCTTCTCCTGCACGGTACGAAACGCCAGACGCCGGGCGTGGAGCGTTCCCTTCTTGCCAAGGGTGATGGTTTTTTCTGCTTTGCTACGCAATTCCTTGGCTTTGGCAAGGGTCGTACGGATCCTTTCCCGCGTGATCAGGGCTGTCACAAGATTGCGAAACAAAGCTTTCCTGTGCGCGGAGGTACGTCCAAATTTTCTGCCGGCTTTTAAATGACGCATGGAACTTTTTGATCTCCAGAAAGTGGTCAGCGTGACGCTGGACCAAATGTTTACGCACGATAGGTTTATAAAAAATTTATCGTTTTACAATAATCAAAAGCTTCTTGAGGGACTCGTGTGCGTGTTCGCCCTCTACGGAGAAGTCATCCCACCAGATCGGTTTCAACTTCCTTCTTTTTTCTCACCTGGCTAATTTGTTTTAAATCTTCCTCATCGATCTTAATTCCCAGGTGCAGTCCCATATCTTCAAGAATTTCCTTGATTTCATTCAAGGATTTTCTGCCGAAGTTGCGGGTTCTCAGCATTTCCCCATCGGTTTTTTGAACCAGCTCCGCGATGGTCTGGATGTTGGCATTTTTCAGGCAATTGTAGGAGCGGACCGAAAGTTCCAGCTCTTCCACACATTTCGCCAGATTGCTGAGGACTTTCTGTTTCTTTTCATCCACCTGCGGTTGCACGGGTTCGGGCTCTTCATCAAAGTTGATGAAAATCTGCATGTGGTCCTTCACGATTTTGGCCGCATGCGCCACCGCGTCGTCCGGGGTGATCCCGCCATTGGTCCACAACTCCATGACCAGCTGATCGAAATCCGTGGATTGCTCCACCCGGGTCTTTTCGACGAAGTAGGTTACTTTTTCGATGGGTGAATAAATGGCGTCGATGGGAATCATCTGAACCGATTCATCTTCCAGGTCCTGTTTTTCGGAAGGGACATAGCCGCGTCCCTTACGGACGATCATCTCCACATCCAGGGCGCCGTTTTGATCAATCGTTGCAATTGGGTGCTCCGGATTCAAAACCGTGACATCCGGATCGGAGGTGATATCCGCCGCCGTCACCACGCCGGGCGTGTCCTTTTTTATGTAAATTCTTTTGTCGGACGCTTCCCCGTTTAATTTCAGGTTCACCTGTTTCAGATTGAGAATGATTTCGGTGACGTCTTCCAGAACTCCGGGGATGGAAGAAAATTCATGATAGATGCCTTCAAATTTTACCCCGACGATCGCCGCTCCTTCAATGGAAGAAAGCAACATCCGGCGCAACGAATTGCCGATGGTCACTCCAAATCCTCTTTCAAAAGGACCTGCGATAAACTTTCCGTAATGCGATGTTTTTTCTTTTTTGTCGAATTCCAAACGCTTGGGCTTGACAATACCCTGGGCTGTATACATGTAGCCTCCGGTGCTTTATCTAATTATGCATTCAATTTATTTACTATAAATAAATGATCAAACAAAATATCTAATAGAGATTTGTTACCTGGAATAAAGCTCGACAATCAATTGTTCTTCAACAGGAATGGCGACATCTTCTCTGGTCGGCAAGGACTGGACCAGACCTTGTTTGCTATCCGGGTCAAAGGAAAGCCAATGTGGCAACGTTTTTTCCTTCGCCCGCTCCAGTGCTTTTTTAATGGAAGCCTTGCCAAGCTTCCTTTCACTGGGAGAGATCACATCGCCTTTTTTAACAATGTACGAAGGAATGTTGACGCGCTTCCCATTGACCATAAAATGGTTGTGGCTGATCATCTGCCTGGCCGCGTTCCTGGATTCTCCCAGGCCCATGCGGTAGACGACATTGTCCAGCCTGGACTCCAGTTTCTGTAACAGATTTTCACCCGTGACCCCTTTTGCCCTATCCGCCGCGGCAAAATAGATTCTGAATTGTTTTTCCAATACTCCATAAAACCGTTTGACTTTCTGTTTCTCTCGAAGCTGAACCCCGTATTCGGAAAATTTCTTTCGGCCTTGTCCATGTTGACCGGGAAGGTAGGCTCTCCGGTCAATGGCGCACTTGGCCGTCTCGCATCGGGTTGCCTTCAGGAATAGTTTAACTCCTTCTCTGCGGCACAAACGACAAACAGAATCCGTATATCTTGCCAAAATTTTTCTCCCGTAAATAAATAGTTGTTCTTTAAACTCTTCGGCGTTTCCTGGGTCGACACCCGTTGTGAGGAATCGGAGTTTTATCGCGAATCACCAGAATTTCCATGCCCGCAGCCTGCAATGACCGAATGGCGGATTCCCGTCCCGGCCCTGGGCCTCGTACATGAACTTCCAGTTTTCTCATGCCCATATCGCGGGCTTTTTGAGCGGCTTTTTCCGCCGCCACCTGGGCCGCAAATGGGGTGCTTTTTCTGGACCCCTTGAAACCCTGCGCCCCGGCGCTGGACCAGGAAACCACATTGCCTGCGGTATCGCTTAAGGTCACCAGGGTATTATTAAACGTGGCCTGAATATGGGCGATTCCCGTCTCCGGAACCGTCTTCTGCTTCTTCTTACCGCCTTTGGCTTTACCTTTATCCATTTCCAGTTCCTTTTAGATTATTTTTTGGACGCCCTGGCCCCGACCGTTTTCTTGGGACCTTTACGCGTTCTGGCATTTGTGTGAGACCGCTGGCCCCGTACGGGCAACCCCTTGCGATGGCGCAGCCCCCGGTAGCTTCCGATGTCCATGAGCCTTTTGATGGCCATGCTGACATCCCGGCGCATGTCGCCTTCCACTTCGTAATCCTCGGAGATAATCGAACGGATTCGGGACACTTCATCCTCGGTCAGGTCTTTCATCCGGATGTCTTCTGACACCTGGGCCTTTGCCAGAATCTGCTTGGACGATGGTTTTCCTATCCCGAAAATATAGGTCAACGCAATAACCGCTCGTTTATCCCTCGGAATGTCTATTCCCGAAATTCTTGCCACGATCTCTCCTTTTTCCTGTCGTTAGTGGAGGGGAGGAAAACACCCAACCACTCGATTCAAAGTTTAACCCTGCCGTTGCTTGTGCTTGGGGTTTGAACACAACACACGCACAACACCGCGCCTTCGGATCACTTTACATTTATTGCATATAGGTTTTACTGAGGCTCTGACTTTCATGGTATTGACCGAGTGATTTGATTCATTATTTTATTTATACCGATAGGTGATCCGCCCACGGGTCAGATCATAAGGCGAAAGCTGAACCTTTACCTTATCTCCTGAAAGAATGCGGATAAAATGCATCCTCATTTTCCCCGATATGTGAGCCAGAATTTTATGGCCGTTATCGAGTTCCACTCTAAACATCGCGTTGGGCAGAGGTTCTAAAACCGTGCCTTCGACTTCAATGGATTCTTCTTTAGACATATTCAGGATACCAACGCGCAAACTTGGGAAAAAATTTCATCCACGGAGCCTCTGCCTTCCAAAGTTTTCAAATTCCCCCGTTTTCTATAATAATCCTTGAGCGGGGCCGTTTCATTGTCATACACCTCAAGACGCTTGAGGATGGTTTCTTTATTGTCGTCCGGTCGTTGGTAAAGCTCGTGCCCGCAATGATCGCAGACCCCTCTTTTTCTGGGAGGCCGGGTCTCATCGTGAAACATGGCCCCGCAATCCAAACAGGACCGCCTTCCGGTCAAACGAACGGTGAGTTCGTTGAGGTCCACTTCAAAATCGATCACCGCATCGATGTCCAGCTTCATTTCCTCAAGGGTTTCGCTGAGCTTTTCGGCCTGCACGATGGTCCTTGGAAACCCGTCCAGAATAAACCCGCAGGCGCAATCGTCTTCTTTTATCTTCTCTTTGATGAGCTCGATGACAATCTCATCCGGAACCAGCTGACCATCGCCCATATAGGCTTTGGCTTTTTTCCCAAGCGGCGTGTCATTGCCCACCGCCTTCCTCAAAATATCGCCTGTGGAAATTTGAGGGATGCCGAATTTCTCTTCCAGCATCTTGGCTTGCGTTCCCTTGCCCGCGCCTGGGGGACCCAATAAGATCAACCTCATGGATCAACCTCGACGGCTTTTCAGTCTACCCTTTTTAACAAAGCCATCATAACTTCTCATGACCAGATGCGATTCTATTTGTTGCATGGTGTCCAGGGAAACGCCGACAACGATCAGCAAACTAGTCCCCCCGAAATAAAACGGAATATTGAAGTACTTTATCAAATAATCCGGCAAAATACAGATCAAAGAGAGATAAACCCCGCCATAAAACGTCAGGCGAGAGAGTATCTGGTCGATGTACTCGGAGGTCTTGGTTCCAGGACGGATTCCCGGCACGTAACCCCCGTGTTTTTTCATATTGTCGGCGACATCCACAGGATTGAAAATGACAGCCGTATAAAAATAGCAAAAGAAAAAGATCGCGCCAACAAATATAACGCTGTATCCCGCCGTCCCCGGCGTCAGCATGGCCGATACGGTCTGCATCCACGGATGATCCACAAACTGCGCAATGGTCGCCGGAAACATGATGATAGAAGACGCAAATATGGGCGGAATGACCCCCGATGTATTCACTTTTAAAGGCAGATGGGTACTCTGGCCGCCGAACATCTTTCGGCCCACCACCCGCTTGGCATACTGGATCGGTATCCGCCGCTGACCTCCTTCGGTGAATACGATCACGCCGATAACCACAACCATCAGCACCACTAGGAACAACATGAGCAATACCGGCAGTTCGCCGGTTCCCATCAGGTCCAGGGACTGCAAAATGGCGGCGGGAGTTCCGGCTACGATGCCTGCAAATATGATCAACGAGATTCCGTTGCCAATGCCCCGTTCGGTGATCTGTTCTCCCAACCACATGAGAAACGTGGTCCCGGCTGTAAGGGTAATAATCGCCATCAACCGGAAGGACCATCCCGGATGAGGGACGATGGCCGTGCCTACGGGACTCTTCATGGCTTCAAGCCCGATCGCGATCCCTGACCCCTGAACCGTGCACAAAAGAACGGTTCCGTAACGGGTATACTGCGTTATCTTTTTCTGCCCAGCCTCTCCCTCTTTCTTCAAGCGCGCAAGATAAGGGGAAACCATGGTCATCAACTGTATAATAATCGACGCGCTGATGTAGGGCATGATGCCCAACGCGAAAATCGTCAACCGGCTGAGCGCCCCGCCGGAGAACATGTCAAAAAACCCTAAGATAGTGCCACGCGCCTGGGCAAATAACTCAGCTAAAGCAACGGAATTGATTCCCGGAGTGGGTATGTGGGCGCCGATCCTGTATACGATCAAAATTCCAAGCGTGAATAGAACGCGTTTTTTCAGTTCAGGAACTTTAAAAATATTGCCGAATGCCGCCGCGCCACTCATTAAACGGTCACAGCCTTTCCACCGGATTTCTCAATTTGCTCTTTGGCGGATTTACTGAATTTATGCGCATGCACCGTGATGGACCGCGTCAGATCACTGTTTCCTAATATCTTGACGGCCTGAGGTTTTTTGATCAACCCATGTTCCTTCATCACTTCCGGGGTGATGGGAAGATCGCCTGTGATTGCCTCCAATCTAACGAGATCAACTATTTCATATTCTTTTCTGAATATATTGGTGAACCCCCGTTTGGGAACGCGCCGGTACAAAGGCATCTGACCCCCTTCAAACCAGGGATGCGGTTTTCCTCCGGACCGGGATTTTTGCCCCTTTTGTCCTTTTCCACAGGTCTTGCCGGTTCCCGATCCGCGGCCACGGCCAACCCGTTTAGGGTTTTTGCGATCTCCAGGAGCTCTTTTTAAACTGGATAATTTAATCATGGGTTTTCTTTAACCGTTCTTACTGAATTTCAATGTTTTATCCTGGGCTTTACTTTGCCGCTTTAGCGGCAACCGATGTGCCTCGCATTTTTGCAAAATCTTTGGCGTCGCGAAGGTCCATCAACCCTTGAATCGTGGCTTTGACCACATTATGAGGGTTGTTGGTTCGAATACATTTAGTCAAAACATCCCGAACCCCCACGGCTTCCAACACAGCTCTGACCGCGCCGCCCGCAATCATTCCGGTACCGCGGGATGCAGGTTTCAACAACACCCTGCCGGCTCCGTAGGCGCCGATGACTTCATGAGGTATGGTGGATCCATCCAAGCTGACATGAACCAAGCTCTTTTTTGCTTTTTCCACACCTTTTCGAATGGCTTCAGGAACTTCGTTAGCCTTACCCAATCCCCAGCCAACCTCGCCTTCACGGTTTCCGACCACAACCAGAGCGCTGAAACTAAAACGCCGACCTCCTTTGACTACCTTGGCCACTCGGTTGATCTTGACTACCTTGTCGACAAAATCCTGCTTGTTATCATGTTGTGCCAATGAAACCTCCAATAATCCGTCTGCAATTCCTCATTCAAGACGAACCGCTCCGGACTGCACCGGGCGGATTTAAAATTGTATGCCCTTTTCCCGAACCGCATCGGCGAGGGCTTTCACCCTGCCCGTGTAATGAAACCCATTGCGATCGTAATAGACTTCCTTGATTCCCTGACTCAAAGCCTTCTCCCCCAGCAGGGTTCCCACCACCGTCGCAGCCTGGACGTTGCCTCCAGCTTTCAATTTTTCTTTAAAAGCCGGCGACACACTGGATTCCGCGACCAGGGTCTTGCCTGCCCGGTCATCAATAATTTGAGCGTAAATATGCTTTGAGCTTCTAAAAACAGATAACCTGAGCCGTTCCTGACCCACTTGAATCTTGCGCTTGATTCTCTGTTTTCGATTGACTCTTAAGCGTTGTCTTTCAGCGGTTTTCATAAATTTTTTTAACCCTTCGCACCTATAGCCGCTTTACCAGCTTTTCTAATGATTCTTTCGGTTGAATACATGACCCCTTTGCCCTTATACGGTTCCGGTGGCCTGAGACTGCGGATTTCCGCCGCGGTCTGTCCGACTTTTTCTTTGTCCATTCCCTTCACTACAATCGTGTTCTTTTTTGAATCCACTTCAAACTCCACCCCATCGACAGGCTTATACTCGATGGGGTGCGAAAACCCAAGGTTGAGCGTCAAATTTTTTCCCTTGAGCTCCACCCGGTAACCCACGCCCACGATATTGAGCTGTTTGGAGAACCCATTGGTGACGCCGGTGACCATGTTGTTGATCAGCGTCCGGGTGAGACCATGCAGGGATCGGTCCATCCTGCCATCCGTCGGACGGATGACCCGAATTTCGCCATCCTCAATTTCAATTTTCATATTGGAATGCAAATTCCGCTGAAGCTGACCTTTAGGGCCTTTGACCCGAAATGTCCCCCCTTCAGATTTGACATCCACCCCGGAGGGTATCTTTACTGGCTGTTTTCCAATGCGCGACATAATTATTTATTTACCATACGAAACCCAGCACTTCGCCGCCAATGCCTTTTTCTTTGCATTCTCGATCGGTGACTACGCCGGAAGAGGTGGAAATGATCGCGGTTCCCAAACCGTTGAGTACGCGGGGTATTTTCTCGTGCCCGACATAGGACCGACGGCCGGGTTTACTGATTCGCTTGATACCGGTGATCACGGGATTGTCATCATGATATTTCAGATAAACCCGTAAAATACCCTGTTTATCATCCTCGTAATTCCGAAAATTCTGGATATACCCTTCTTCTTTCAGAATCTCAACGATCCGCACTTTCATGCGTGAACTTGGAATATCAATTTTACTGTGTCCGACCATCAGACCATTTCGAATGCGTGTGAAAAGGTCGGCAATGGGATCTGTCATAGACATTTTTTAAAGCATCTCCCCAATGATTATAAAGGTTTACCCTTTACCAGCTGGCTTTGGTCACGCCAGGAATCTCGCCCCTGAGCGCTCGCTCCCGAAAACAAATACGGCACATGCCGAACTTGCGAAGAAAACCACGTGGCCTGCCACAGACCCGGCACCGGCTATAATTTCTAACCGCAAACTTAGGCACCCTTTTGTTTTTTGCGATCAATGATTTTTTTGCCATAACCCCTAATTCCTGCCAATAGTTATTGTAATACTAAAAAAGTAAACCCTACTTTCGCAAAGGGAGCCCTAATGTTTTGAGTAAACATCTTCCCTCTTCATCCGTCCTGGCTGAAGTGCAGATGGTAACATTCATGCCCTTGATATGATCAATCTTGTCATAATTGATTTCCGGAAAAATCAATTGTTCCTTAACGCCAACCGTGTAATTGCCCCGCCCATCAAATGCTTTCGGAGGAAGTCCTTTAAAGTCACGCACCCTTGGCAGAGAGAACGACACGAACCTTTCAAAAAATTCATACATTCGATGGCCGCGCATGGTCACGCAAACGCCTATGGGAACCCCTTCTCTCAGCTTGAAATTTGAGATGGCTTTTTTCGCCCGGGTCACCACCGGTTTTTGCCCGGTGATCAGTTTCAACTGTTCGACTCCTGCCTCAATCAGCTTGGCGTTCTGCAGGGCCTCACCCAGCCCCATATTGACCACAACCTTCACCAGCCGGGGAACCTGCATGACATTTTTAAGCCCAAGTTCCTTTTGAACCTGCGCTTGATATTTTTCTTTAAACCGGGTTTCCAGATTCGACATATTAAACCTTATCCATCACTTCTTCACATTTTACGCAAACGCGGACGCGCTTTCCGTCTTCCAGTTTCTTTCGCTTGACGCGAACCCCTTTGCCGCATTTATCACAATACAAAGCGACATTTGAAATATTCATTTTGCCTTCGCGCTCGACAATGCCCGCCTGCTGAGTTTTCCCATCGCCCTTCATGTGGCGTTTGAACATATTCAGCTTTTCAACGAGGATGCGATTTTCCTGTGGCAGTAAAGAGAGCACCTTACCTTTTTTGCCCTTCTCGCGCCCGGAAATGACCTGGACGATATCGTCTTTTTTAATTTTCGTTTTTACTGAGAACCCCTGCATCACAATACCTCCGGTGCCAGCGAAAGAATTTTCATGTATCTTTTGGCCCGCAATTCACGCGCCACGGGACCAAAAATTCGGGTTCCCAAGGGCTCCTTTGCGTCGTTGATCAACACTGCGGCATTGCTATCGAATTTGATGTAACTGCCTTCCGGCCGGCGCACTTCTTTTCGGGTGCGCACCACAACCGCTTTTTTCACTTCACCCTTTTTCAACGCACCATGGGGCTCTACTTCTCTAAGAGCAACGACAATAATATCTCCGACTCTGGCGTAACGCCTGCGGGAGCCACCAAGCACCTTGATGCACTGCACCACTTTGGCACCTGAATTATCCGCCACTTCAAGTACGGTTCTCAGCTGTATCATTTCGCCTGCCCCTGTTCCACTAGATTGGCTGATTTAATGATCTCAATCAGACGCCAGCGCTTGTGCTTGCTGAGTGGCCGGGTTTCACACACACTCACAAAATCACCCGGCTGACACTCGTTTTTTTCGTCATGAATTTTGTATCGCTTGGTGGTCTTGACCACCTTTTTAAACGTCGGATGGGAAAACTGGCGCACCACATTAATCACCGCCGTCTTGTCCATTTTATTGCTGACCACCGTCCCTGTCAGCGTTTTCTTGTTGACTGCGCTTTTCAAAAGCTTCTCCTTAAATCCCCCAAGCTATTCGCCGAAGGGGCCACTGTCAAAAATCGTTCGCCTGAATAATGCTTACTGGTAACGAAAGTTAGTTCAATTCGGGTTCCGCGTCATGCAGGCCCCGTTAAATTATGCAATTTCCCAGGCGCCCAAAACCTTTTTTCGCGGCCCCTGCCTTCTCAGGATTTTGACTCTTCCTTTTCAGCCTGTTCTTTTTCAGCCGGCTCTTTCGCCTCTTCGCCATCCGCGCCCTTTTGAGCTATTTCCTGCTGGATAGTTTTGATCCTCGCGATATCCCGGCGCATCAGCCGCAACCGCCCGGGATTTTCGATTTTTCCCGTCGCTAATTGAAACTTGAGGTTAAAAAACTCCTGTTTCAAATCATCGACCTTTTCCTGTCGCTCTTTTTCCGAGAGCTCTCTGACTTCCGATGCTTTCATAATATTTCCAGCAAACGTTTTAAATTATTTTGTAAGAAACCGCGTCGCCACCGGCAGTTTGTGGGCCGCCAACCGGAACGCCTCTTTAGCCACTGGTTCGGGAACCCCCTCCATCTCGTAGAGCACCCGGCCGGGCTTGATCACAGCCACCCAATATTCCGGATTGCCCTTACCTTTTCCCATGCGGGTCTCGGCAGGCTTCTTGGAAACCGGTTTGTCGGGAAAAATCCTCAGCCAGATTTTACCGCCGCGCTTAACATAGCGGGTCATCGCAATTCGGGCCGCCTCGATCTGCCGGTTGGTGATTCTACCGCACTCGGAAGCTTGAAGTCCAAACGAGCCGAAGCTCAAGGACCCACCGCGATACGCGGTTCCCCGCATCCGGCCTTTATGCCGCTTCCTGTATTTTACTTTCTTGGGCATCAACATGATGCCAGCCCTCCAAATGAGTATATAAAGTAGGGATTTCCCTTAATAAACTTCCCGGACAAATCCTGAATTATTTTTTATCTGCTTGCGACCCGCTTTTGAAATTCACAGGACCGGTGGCGCCTTTTTCCGGAATGATATCTCCCCGGTAAACCCACACCTTCACCCCGATAACCCCAAAGGTGGTGTTGGAGCGAGCGGTTCCGTAATCAATATCTGCGCGCAGAGTGTGCAGTGGAACCCGGCCTTGCCGGTACCATTCGCTCCGGGCAATTTCAGCACCGCCTAACCGGCCAGACACCCGAATCTTGATACCTTTGGCGCCAAACCTTAAGGCGGAAACCACGCTCTTCTTCATGGCCCGGCGAAACGATATTCTTTTTTCCAGTTGCAGGGCAATATTCTGGGCGACCAGGGTGGCGTCTAGCTCCCCCCGGCGAACCTCCTTGATATTGAGACTGACCTGCTTGCCATCCATCACCTTTTGCAACTCTTCTTTCAGCTTGTCCACCTCCAGGCCCTTTTTGCCAATGATGATCCCAGGCCGGGCGGTATGAATATTGATCCGCACCCGGTTGGCCGATCGCTCGATCTCCACCTTGGAGATGCCCGCATGCGACAGAGTACGGGTGATATATTCCCGGAGCTTGATATCACTGACTAGAAAATCGGCGTAGTCCTTCCGGGCGTACCAATTGGAAATCCATGTCTTGTTGTAGCCCAATCGAAACCCATAGGGATGAACTTTTTGACCCACGTTATTTCTCCGAAACCAGGTTTTCGTCCAAAATTAATGTAATGTGACTTGTTCTCTTCCTTATGATAGTCGCCATTCCGCGGGCGCGCGGCATATTGCGCTTCCAAGTCACCCCTTCATCCACATTGACTCTTTTCACTATCAGATCGTCAACATCCAGAACCTTATGATTTTCCTCGGCATTCGCTATTGCCGATTTCAGCAATTTCTGAAATTCCTTCGCAACCCGTTTTTGCAGGAAGGTCAGCAGGTTCATCGCGTCGTTTACATTTTTTCCGCGAATCATGTTCGCAACCAGCCGGGCCTTTTGCGGTGTTGTTCTTGTATGTCTGAGAATGGCTCTAACTTCCATGATGATCTATTTTTCCGTTTTACTAATATAATGACAGCTTATTTGGTAACAGCTTTTTTAGTTTTTCCACCATGCGTTCGAAAGGTCCGGGTGGGCGAGAATTCTCCCAGCTTATGCCCGACCATGTTTTCGCTGATAAAAATGGGGATGAATTTTTTGCCGTTGTGAATCGCAAATGTGTGCCCGACAAAATCCGGGCTAACGGTAGACCGGCGTGACCACGTTTTTATGATCTTGCGGTCATTCTGCCGGTTCATCTCATCCACTTTTTTTTGCAAGTGGCTATCTATAAATGGTCCTTTTTTTAACGATCGCGCCATAGTTTCCCGACCCAGCCTAACGGCCCCTTATTTTCTTTTGCGTTTGGATAAAATATATTTACTGGAATTTTTCTTAACTTTTCTTGTCTTCAATCCTTTGGCAATTTGACCCCAGGGGCTACAAGGATGCCTGCCTCCTGAAGAGCGACCTTCGCCGCCACCCATAGGATGATCGACCGGATTCATCGCTACCGCTCGAACTCTGGGACGCCGCCCCAACCATCGGGTCCTGCCGGCTTTACCGATGGAAATATTTTCAAAATCGGCGTTACCCACAACCCCGACCGTCGCCCGGCATCTTTTCTCGACCCTGCGAACTTCTCCAGACGAAAGCTTCAGCGTGGCATACAACCCCTCTTTAGCCATCACCTGGGTTGAGTTTCCAGCCGTCCTCGCCAGTTGCCCGCCCTTGCCGGGACGCAATTCAACATTGTGCACCAACGTGCCGTCAGGAATATTCTCCAGGGGAAGGCAGTTACCCACTTTGACTTCAGCATCTTTCCCGGAAGTGACAGTATCATTAACTTTTAGTTTGGCGGGGGAGAGTATATACCGCTTTTCCCCATCTTTGTAAAACAAAAGAGCAATATTTGCAGAACGGTTGGGATCATATTCAATCCCTGCCACTCGCGCTTCGATACCATCTTTTTGGCGCTTGAAATCAATGATACGGTATTGCTTCCGGTGCCCGCCGCCCCTGCGCTTTGCGGTGATCCGGCCATTACTGTTGCGCCCGCCCTTTCGGGCGATAGAAACAAGAAGGCTTTTCTCCGGGGTGGATTTAGTGATTTCATCAAACCCTGAAATGGTTTGAAACCGGACCCCGGCAGATCTTGGATTTAATTTCCTGATGGGCATACCAATCAAACTCCCTCAAACATTTCGATTTTATCTCCGTCTTTCAATCGAAGCATGGCTTTTTTCCAACCTTTCGACACGCCCATATTCTTGCCGAAACGCTTGGCCTTGCCCCGCACATTCAGCGTGTTCACATGCAAAACGGTCACGTCAAAAATCTTTTCGATCGCCTCTTTGATTTGAATCTTGTTCGCGTCCGGATGCACACGAAAGGCCAGCCAGTTGCCGTCCTCCTGCATGGCCGTACTTTTTTCAGTTACCAGAGGTTTTTGTATGATTCGATACGAATCCATCAGGACAACCGCTCCTCAATTTTTTTAAGGGCCTGCGGTGTGCAGACAATTCTTTCCGCCGCCAGAAGGTCATAAACGTTGAGCCCGTCTACCAAAAGAACATGCACGTTAGGTAAATTGCGAACACCCAGCTCCAGATTCGGGTTTTTTTCGGCAAGCAAAAATAACGTTTTGGGAGGGGAACTCAAATCCTTCAGCAACTGCACCGCTTCCTTGGTTTTTGGGTTTTCCAAAGCCACCTTATCGACCACAGAAAACATCTGGTTCTTCACTCGATCCGTCAAAATGGATTTAAGCGCACTCTTCCTTGATTTCTTGGACATCTTAAGACTGTAATCCCTGGGCGTGGGCCCGAATACCGTCATCCCTCCCCGCCAAAGCGGAGACCGGGAGTTACCCGCACGGGCACGACCGGTGCCTTTTTGTTTCCAGGGCTTTTTACCGCTCCCGTGCAACTCACCCTTATTGCTTTTCGTGGCGGCCGTTCCGCTCCTCCGGCCAGCGAGTTGGCTGACCACATATTGATGAACCAGATGCTCCTTCACCTCGGCATCAAACACGGCTGGGCTGGCCTCAACGGTCCCGATCTTTTTATTATTTGCGTCCAACAATTCCAACTCTGGCATTTCTTTACGCTCTTTCCGATTTTACAATTCGTACCAATCGCCCGTTCGGGCCAGGAACCGCTCCTCGCACCAGGAGAACATTATTTTCCTTGTCAATTCGAACCACCGTCAAATTTTTTACGTGAACCTTCACGCCACCCATTCGGCCAGGCATTTTCTTACCTTTCAAGACCCGCCCCGGATAAGTGTGCATCCCGATGGAACCACCGCCGCGAAAAATTTCCGCATGCCCGTGAGAGGCTGGAGCGCCACCAAAACCATGCCGCTTCATCACCCCAGCAAAGCCTCGGCCCTTTGACACGCCAATCACATTGACCAGATCTCCCTCGCCAAACATTTCGACATTCAAAGGCTTGCCCAATTCGGCACCATCAATCGATTGATCGCGAAATTCCGCGAGAACTTTTGCAGGAGAGGCTTTATGTTTATCGTAAAACCCTTGCAAAGGCTTGCTGGTATGCTTGGGTTTTCTTTCCCCATATGCCACCAGAACCGACTGATACCCGTTTTTTTCTTCGGTTTTTTGCAGGATGGGAACACACTTCTCCACCTGAATCACCGTTACGGGAATACAATCTCCCCTATCAGAGAAGACTTGCGTCATCCCTACTTTTTTACCCAATAGTCCGTTCATGATTTTCCAATATCCTGCGGAACCTTACCCCTGAGTTTAAAGCTTGATTTCGATGTCCACTCCCCCGGACAAATCCAGCTTCATCAAAGCATCCACCGTTTGCGGCGTGGGTTCCAAAATTTCCAGAATTCGCTTATGCGTCCTGATTTCAAACTGCTCACGAGATTTTTTATCAACATGCGGAGACCTGAGCACCGTCCACTTATTCTTCACCGTGGGCAAGGGAATGGGCCCCACAACCTTGGCACCTGTGCGCCGGGTGGTTTCAACAATCTCACTCACCGACCAGTCCAGCAATTTATGGTCGTAAGCCTTGAGCTTTATCTTAATTTTTTGATCGTTCATTATTCAACAATCTTGTTAACAACGCCGGCGCCCACAGTGCGACCGCCTTCACGAATCGCGAACCGTAGCCCCTCCGCCATTGCCACAGGAGTGATCAATTGAATTTCCAGCCGAACATTATCTCCCGGCATGACCATCTCCACCCCGGAAGGAAGAGTGGCAACCCCGGTAACATCCGTGGTTCTGAAATAAAATTGCGGTCGATACCCATTAAAGAATGGAGTGTGCCGCCCGCCCTCATCCTTGGTCAGGATATACACCTCAGCGCTGAACTTGGTGTGCGGGGTGATGGTTCCGGGCTTGGCCAATACCTGACCGCGCTCGATATCGTCCCGCTTGGTCCCGCGCAACAGAATTCCCACATTCTCACCGGCACGACCTTCATCCAACAATTTACGAAACATTTCCACACCGGTAGCCGTGGTTTTCGTTGTGTCGCGAAAGCCGACGATCTCAACCTCTTCCCCAACCTTGACGATACCTGTTTCTACACGACCTGTTGCCACCGTTCCGCGCCCTGAAATACTGAAAATATCTTCAATCGGCATCAAGAAGGGCTTATCAACCGGGCGGTCTGGAACCGGGAAGTAGTTATCGAGCGCATCCATCAACTCCCAGATACACTTGGTCTTTTCTTCGTCTTCCGGATTTTCCAAGGCGTGCAAGGCACTCCCGCGGATAACCGGAATGTCATCGCCGGGGAATTCATATTTGTCCAGCAATTCCCGCACTTCCAGCTCAACCAGATCCAGAAGCTCAGGATCATCGACCATGTCCACCTTGTTCATGAACACGATGATTTTCGGAACGCCAACCTGACGCGCCAAAAGGATATGCTCCCGGGTCTGAGGCATCGGACCGTCGGATGCGTTCAGAACGAGAATCGCACCGTCCATCTGAGCGGCTCCTGTGATCATATTTTTTACATAATCCGCATGTCCAGGGCAGTCGACATGAGCATAGTGCCGCTTTTCAGTATTGTATTCAACATGGGCAATGGCGATCGTGATGCCGCGCTCTTTTTCCTCAGGCGCTTTGTCGATCTGATCGAAAGCAATGGTTTCCGCAAGGCCCTTTTTGGACAAAACCTCGGTAATCGCCGCCGTCAAGGTCGTTTTACCATGATCCACATGCCCAATGGTTCCAACATTTAAATGAGGTTTATCCCGGACAAATTTTTCTTTTGCCATGCCGATTTACTCCGAATATTGTTTAATTTTTATATATTACTATTAGACCGCTAATTTTTCCTTGCCCGCCGCTTTCGCTATCAATTCTTCAGCAATCGCAGTGGGGATTTGCTCGTATTTGGAAAATTCCATCGAATAGGTGGCTCGACCTTGCGTGGCCGACCTTAAATCTGTTGAATAGCCGAACATCCCCGAAAGAGGGACATCTGCCCGTATCACCTTGGCTCCGGACCTATCCGCCAGGTCTTTTATCTTTCCACGCTTGGAATTCAAATTCCCAATAACCTCTCCCATAAAATCTTCGGGAGTCACGACCTCGACTTCCATCACAGGCTCCAACAATACCGGCCGGGCCTTGGAACAAGCCTCCTTGAAAGCAATGGAAGCACAAATCTTAAAAGCCATCTCTGAGGAATCCACTTCATGGTAAGACCCATCGAGCAAGGTCACACCCACATCAACCACCTTGTTCCCACAAAGTATGCCGCGCTCCATCGTTTCCACAATTCCCTTTTGAACGGCAGGAATATACTCCCTCGGTATCGATCCGCCTGTGATCTTATTCACAAATTCAAATCCAGTTCCAGCCTCCCTGGGCTCAACCTTAATCACCACATGGCCAAACTGCCCACGACCACCCGTCTGCTTAACATACTTGTGGGCGTGCTCAAGAGTCTTGGTGATCGTCTCCTTATACGCCACCTGCGGCTTGGAAACCGCAACATCCAAAGAAAATTCGCGCCGCATCCTGTCAACGAGGATCTCAAGGTGCAACTCACCCATTCCGGAAATGACCGTTTGATTTGTCTCCTTGTCAACGTTAACGCTGAAAGTAGGATCTTCCTGGAGCAACTTAACAAGACAATCAGACAACTTATCCTGCTCAGCTTTAGTCTTTGGCTCAATGGCGACGGATATAACAGGCTCAGGGAAGGTGATGGCCTCCAAAACAACCGGGTCATCCTGAACACACAGGGTGTCGCCGGTAAAAGTTTTTTTCAATCCAACAGCCGCGGCAATATCTCCCGCCTTGACGGATTGAACCTCCTCCCTTTTATTTGCATGCATCCTGAGGAGACGCCCCACCCGCTCTCTCTGGTTTTTCGTGGAATTATAAACATATGAACCACTTTTCAACTCTCCGGAATACACCCGGACAAACGCCAGCTGACCAACAAAAGGATCGGTCATAATCTTAAAAGCAAGCGACGAAAGAGGCTCACTTGAGTCCGGCTTTCGGACCACTTCCTCCTGAGTATTGGGGTTCACCGCTTGGATCGGCGGAATCTCCTGCGGAGAAGGAAGGTAGTTCACGACAGCATCAAGAAGCTGCTGCACACCCTTATTCTTAAATGCAGACCCACAAAAAATCGGAGTGAAATGCAATCCAAGGGTACCCTTACGCACTGCGGCAATGATTTCCTCAACAGGCACCTCTTCACCAGCGAGAAACCTCTCCATAATACTCTCATCGATGTCGGAAATAGCTTCCATCAGGTACTCCCGATATTCCTTTGCCAGCTCCAGACAATCATCAGGGATCTCCACCACATCAAAAACTTCACCCTTCCCCTTCGCATCGCTGTACACATTAGCCGTCATCGTCACCAGATCAATAATTCCTACATACTCCGCTTCACTGCCGATCGGCAATTGCAAGGCCACTGGATTACCCTTCAGGCGCTCACTAATCTGACCCAGCACCCCGATAAAATCCGCCCCCGCGCGATCCATCTTATTCACAAATCCCATCCGCGGAACTTCATACTTAGTCGCCTGGCGCCATACAGTCTCCGACTGCGGCTCAACGCCGCCAACCGCACAGAACACGCCGATCGCCCCATCCAGAACACGGAGCGACCGCTCCACCTCAGCCGTAAAATCCACATGACCTGGCGTGTCAATGATATTGATCTGATGGTCATCCCAAAAACAAGTTGTTGCGGCAGACGTTATCGTGATACCCCGCTCCTGCTCTTGCTCCATCCAGTCCATCGTGGCAGTGCCATCATGAACTTCGCCAATTTTATGGCTACGGCCGGTGTAATAAAGAATCCGCTCGGTCGTCGTGGTTTTACCCGCGTCGATGTGGGCGATGATCCCGATATTCCGTCTTTTATCCAATTCCAACTTTCCACTCATGCTAAATAATCACTCTTCCAATAAGTCTAATAGAAAACTACCAGCGGTAGTGCGCGAACGCCTTGTTCGCTTCCGCCATCCGGTGCACTTCTTCCCGCTTTTTGATTGCGCCGCCAATATTATTGTAAGCATCAACGATTTCGCCCGTGAGTTTTTCTGATATGGTTTTCCCCGGCCGCGCTTTGGCATTTTGAATCATCCAGCGAATGCTCAACGCAATTCGCCGCCCTTCATTGACCTCAACGGGTACCTGATACGTAGCTCCCCCGACTCGGCGGGATCGCACCTCCAACATCGGAGCCGCATTTTCAAGCGCCTTACGGAAAACCTTGACCGGGTCTTCCTTGATCTTCTCAGCTACCGCATCCAGCGCGGTGTAAAATACTCTTTCCGCAAGGCTCTTTTTTCCCTTGCGAAGAATATTATTGATGAACCGGCCAATAAGAATATCGTTGTACCTGGGGTCCGCCACTACTTTTCGTTTTTGCGCTTCTCGTCTTCTTGCCATTTTTTCTGAATTTTATTTTACGTGTTTCTTATTAAGAGGCTTTCGGCTTCTTGGTGCCGTACTTTGACCGGCTCTGCTTCCGGCTCTCCACCCCCAGAGTATCCAGCGACCCTCGCACCACATGGTAACGAACTCCCGGCAAATCCTTCACCCGGCCACCGCGGATCATGACGATGGAATGCTCCTGCAAATTATGCCCCACGCCGGGAATATAAGTTGTGACCTCCATACCATTTGTCAATCGAACCCTGGCCACTTTCCTCAATGCCGAATTGGGCTTTTTCGGGGTGGACGTGTAAACCCGCACACACACCCCCCTTTTTTGAGGGCACGCCTTCAGCGCCGGGCTGGCCGTTTTTTGTACCGGCTTTTTCCGGCCTGATCTGACGAGCTGATTGATGGTTGGCAAGTAAACTCTCCTTCTAGAATAGGCACAAAAAACACGGGCAACCCTTACTGGGTTCCGCTCATGCCACAATAAAATCAAATGGTTGTAATTCGATTATTCGGGGCGTGGAAAGACAGTGATTCTAGCATCCTTTTCCGATGAGTCAAGAAAAATACGCTTGTTTTTCTTTTTATTCCACCACCGCAGGCACCTCTTCCGGTTGCGGCACAACTTCCTCGATTTCCGGCTCTTCAATGCGGATTCCCGAGTAGGCGCGGCAACCGGTTCCAGCCGGAATCAATCGACCCATGATCACATTTTCTTTGAGACCTCTCAGGTCATCGCGCTTGCCGCTGACACTGACTTCGGTCAACACCCGGGTGGTTTCCTGGAAGGAAGCTGCGGAAATAAAACTTTCGGTGCTGAGGGATGATTTGGTGATTCCCAGAAGAACCGGAGTGCCCTTGGCGGGTTTCTTTTTATTTTTTATCACTTCCTGATTCTTTTCATTGAAAACCTTTTTGGTCACCTGCTCACCCAATAAAAAGTCCGTATCGCCCGGATCCTCAATGATGAGATGGCGGAGCATCTGCCGGACGATCACTTCAATGTGCTTGTCATTGATGGCAACGCCCTGCAAACGATAGACTTCCTGGACTTCGTTGACCAGATAGTTCTGCAATTCCTTTTCGCCCAATACTTTCAGGATGTCATGCGGATTCGAGGCCCCGTCCATCAACGCTTCACCCGCAACCACCTCGTCGCCCTCATGAACATTGATGTGCTTGCCTCTGGGAATCAGGTAATCGTACTCTTCTCCGGATTCACTCTCGACAATGACTTTTCTCATTCCTTTGACGAAACCGCCAAATTTTATTTTCCCGGAAACTTCCGCAATGGTTGCCTGCTCATGCGGCTTCCTGGCTTCGAAAAGCTCGGCAACACGCGGCAGACCACCGGTAATATCCTTGGTCTTGGCGGACTCGCGCGGAATCTTGACGATGACATCGCCTGCGTTCACCCGGTCACCCTCGTGCACATTGATGTGCGCACCTGCCGGGAGAATATATCGGCGAACCGTTTCGCCCTGACCATCCTTGATGGAGACCCTTGGCTGTTTCTTTTCGTCGCGATGACTGATGATAACTTTGGTGGACAACCCGGTAATTTCATCGAAGTCCTCTTGCATGGTCAGGCCTTCAACAATGTCACCAAAAGCGATGGTGCCATCCACTTCCGTTAAAATGGAGTTTGTGTATGGATCCCACTCAACAAGTGTCTGGTTTTTCTGCACTTCCTGCCCGTCACTCACTTTCAGCTTGGCACCATATACCACAGCATATCTTTCTTTTTCCCGGCCGTTCTCATCCTTGATGACAAGATGACCGTTCCGGTTCATGACGATGATTTCCCCATTCATGCTCTTGATGGTGCGAAGTCCCTGATATTGCACGGTCCCGGTTCGTTTGGCGCTCAGGGTGGTCTGCTCCACCACCCGGCTTGCGGTTCCGCCAATATGAAAGGTCCGCATGGTGAGCTGGGTTCCCGGCTCGCCAATGGACTGAGCGGCAATGACGCCGACGGGTTCGCCGACCTCCACCCATTCCAGAGTGGCCATATTGCGGCCATAACATTTGACGCACACCCCGGCTTTTGACTCGCAGGTGAGGCAGGAACGAAGCAGAACACTTTCGATGCCGGCATTGTCTATAGCTTCCACCCTCGCTTCGTCGATCAAATCGTTTGCCGGAACCAGCACATCGTTGGTGAATGGATCAATGACATCTTCCAACGCAGTCCGACCGAGGATTCTTTCATTGAGCGGCTGGATAATTTCTCCCGCCTCGACCAGGGAGGAGACCAAAGCCCCCTTCATGGTTCCGCAATCCTCCTCATGAATAATAATATCCTGCGCCACATCCACCAGACGCCGGGTCAAGTAGCCCGAATTGGCGGTTTTAAGGGCGGTATCCGCCAGCCCCTTGCGCGCTCCGTGCGTGGAAATAAAATATTGGATGACCGACAGACCTTCACGGAAATTAGCGGTGATCGGTGTCTCTATGATTTCACCAGAGGGCTTGGCCATCAAACCGCGCATTCCGGCCAACTGACGAAGCTGTTGAGCAGATCCCCTGGCTCCTGAATCGGCCATGATGAAAATGGAGTTGAAATCCCGATCATCCTTTCCGGAACTACTGCTCTCATCTTCCTCCTCCAGTTCGCGAAACATCTCTTCGGAAACTTTTTCGGTCACATGGGCCCAGATATCGATGACCTTGTTATAGCGTTCGCCGTTGGTGATGAGTCCATCGCGGTATTGATTGTATACACGCAATACTTCGTCATTGGTTTCCCCAACCAGTTTGGCCTTGGCTTCCGGGATTCGCATTTGATCGATGGAAATGGTGAGCCCTGCTTCGGTGGCATATTTGAAGCCCAGTTTTTTTATATCGTCCAGAACCAATACCGTTTTCTCACCCCCCAGACTCAGAAACACTTTGGAGATCAGATCGGAGAGTGATTTCTTATCCAATAGTCGATTCGCTATGGAAAACGGCATTCCTTTCGGCAGGACTTCCCCAATCATGACTCTACCTGTGGTGGTTTGCACCAGCTCGCCATTAATCCTGACCAGGATTTTGGCCTGCAAATCCAACTCCCCGGCATCGAAAGCAGAAATCACTTCCTTGGGACCGGAAAGCACCTTGCCTTCTCCCATCATTCCACCGCGCGGCTTGGTCATGTAATAACACCCAAGCACCATGTCCTGAGAAGGCACGGCAATGGGTCGGCCATTGGAAGGCGACAATACATTGTTGGACGACATCATCAACATTTTGCATTCGACCTTGGCTTCCATGGAAAGAGGCACATGAACCGCCATCTGGTCGCCATCAAAATCAGCGTTGAACGCCGTACATACCAGAGGATGGATCTGAAGCGCCTTCCCCTCTATAAGGATAGGTTGGAACGCCTGGATGCCAAGCCGATGCAGCGTCGGCGCGCGGTTCAAAAGGATGGGGTGATCCTGGATCACTTCTTCCAAAACTTCCCATACTTCGGAGCGCTCTTGCTCGACCATTTTTTTTGCGGTTTTTATGGTCGCGGCATAGCCTTTTTGCTCGAGCCGGTTAAATATAAAAGGCTTGAACAATTCCAACGCCATCTTTTTGGGTAGTCCGCATTGATGAAATTTCAATTCCGGCCCAACAACGATTACGGATCGACCTGAATAGTCCACCCGTTTTCCCAGAAGGTTCTGCCTGAACCGCCCCTGCTTCCCTTTCAGCATATCGCTCAGGGATTTCAAAGGCCGTTTGTTGGTGCCGCGCAGGGTACGGCCACGTCGGCCGTTGTCAAACAGGGCGGACACCGCTTCCTGGAGCATGCGTTTTTCATTGCGGATGATGATCTGCGGGGCCTTTAACTCCTGAAGTCTCTTCAACCGGTTGTTCCGGTTGATGACTCTGCGATAAAGGTCGTTGAGATCGGAGGTGGCGAACCGCCCGCCATCGAGCGGCACCAGAGGTCGAAGTTCCGGCGGTATGACCGGAACGACCTGCAGGATCATCCATTCCGGGCGGTTCCCGGACTTTCGAAACGCCTCAATGATCTTGAGCCGCTTGGAAAACTTTCTTTTGTTCATGACCGATTTGGTGGTGAGAATATCTTCCTTGAGTGACACCGCCAAAGCGTCTAAATCAATTTGCTTTAAGAGTTCCATAATACCTTCGGCCCCGATGCTGGCTTTCAGGGTATCCGCGAACTCCAACTCAACTTCACGGAACTCGTCCTCAGTCAATAACTGACCTTCTTTAAGATCGGAATCTCCAGGGTCCACGACAACATAGTTCTCGAAGTAGATGACCCGCTCAAGATCCTTCAAACTGATATCCAGGATATGACCGATTCTGCTTGGCAAACCCTTGAAATACCAGATATGCGCCACGGGACTTGCAAGCTCAATGTGGCCGAGGCGTTCCCGGCGCACTTTGGACAGGATGACTTCCACGCCGCATTTTTCACACACCACGCCCTTGTGCTTCATGCGCTTGTACTTGCCGCAGTTACATTCCCAGTCCTTGACCGGACCGAAAATCTTGGCGCAGAACAGTCCGTCCCGCTCCGGCTTGAAAGTTCGGTAGTTGATGGTTTCGGGTTTCTTGACTTCGCCGTAGGACCAGGAGCGAATTTTTTCGGGTGACGCCAAGCGAACGCGAATGGCGTCAAACATGATGGGATTTTTGGGCTTTTCAAAAACTGTAAAGCGATCCACCAGGTTTATCTCCTAAAAAGGATTTATAAAGTTCTTTTCAATCCGTACGGATTGGATATCTTTCAGAAATTCGGGACTTCTCTAAAAACTCAATTGACTAGGAGCCAAACCCTTGAAATAAGAAAATGGCAATCGTAATAGTCAAAAAAATTGGTTTTTAGTGAGTCCCCTTTATTTTTCGGATTCGATCAATTCCACATCGATGGCCAGGCTCTGCAACTCCTTAACCAGAACGTTGAATGATTCGGGCAAGCCGGGATTCAGATTGGTGTCTCCTTTGACGATGGCCTCGTACATTCGCTTGCGACCCTCAACGTCATCGGATTTTACGGTCAGCATCTCTTGCAAGGTGTAGGCCGCGCCATAAGCTTCGAGAGCCCACACTTCCATTTCACCGAGTCTTTGTCCGCCAAATTGAGCTTTCCCGCCCAATGGCTGTTGGGTCACCAGGGAATATGGCCCTGTAGAACGCGCATGGATTTTATCGTCCACGAGATGATGCAGTTTGAGCATGTAGATATAGCCCACCATTACTTTCTGCCGAAAAGCATTGCCGGTCCGGCCATCATAAAGGGTCACGGTTCCATCGGTGGAACACCCTCCCTCGGCAAGCAAAGCGCGGACTTCCACTTCCTTGGCGCCGTCAAAAACCGGGGTCGCCATGTGCTTGCCCGTCGCTTTTGCCGCCATGCCTAAATTTGTTTCCAGAATCTGCCCGACATTCATTCGGGAAGGCACGCCAAGCGGATTTAAAATCAACTCAAGCGGCGTCCCGTCTTCCATATAGGGCAAATCCTCTTCAGGAACGATCTTGGACACGACACCTTTATTTCCATGCCGTCCCGCCATTTTATCACCGACCTGTAGTTTTCTTTTCATGGCCATGAAGACTTTGACCAGCTTGATGACTCCGGGCGCAAGGTCATCGCCCTTTTTCAAGCGGGCAAATTTTTCGTCCATCATGGTTTTCAGAATATGAACCTGGTCCTTGCAAGCATCCGCCAGGGCCTCCATTTCATCAGAATCCACACCTTGAGCCGGGATGCCCGGCAGGTCTTTCAGGATGACTTTCTGGAGCAATTCCTGCGAAAGAATATCACCTTTCTTGAAACTGTGCCTGCCGACGGTTACGGCCTTGGAAACCTGCTTGCCCGCAAGCATATTGCGCAGACCCTTTTCCGTCTCGGTTTTTACAATCTGGATTTCTTCGTTGAAATCCTTTTCGATCAGGCTGATTTCTTCTTCCTCGATTGCCATAGAGCGCGAATCCTTATCGACTCCTTTGCGGGAAAATACCTTGACGTCGATCACCGTTCCTACAACCCCCGGCGGCACACGCAACGAGGTGTCGCGCACATCTCCGGCTTTTTCTCCAAAAATCGCTTTGAGCAGTTTTTCCTCGGGGCTGAGCTGGGTTTCGCCTTTGGGCGTTACCTTTCCCACCAGGATGTCGTTGGCTTTGACGGTTGCGCCAATGCGGATGATGCCGCTGTCGTCCAGATTTCTTAACGCATCCTCGCCCACATTGGAAATGTCACGGGTGATATCTTCTTTCCCCTGCTTGGTATCGCGGGCTTCCACCTGAAATTCTTCAATATGGATGGATGTGTAAACATCTTCCCGGACCAGACGCTCCCCCACAATGATGGCGTCCTCGAAGTTGTAACCGTCCCAGGACATGAAAGCCACCAGGGCGTTTCGCCCCAGCGCAAGCTCACCCAGGTCCGTCGAAGGTCCGTCGGCGATCACATCGCCCTTTTTTACTTTCACCCCGGAAACCACCAGGGGCTTCTGATTGACGCAGGTGTTCTGGTTTGAGCGCTGGTATTTGCTGAGAGTGTAGATGTCCACATTGGAATCGAGCAGGCGACTTCGCTTGCTCTTGACATGCCCTCTCGACTTGTTCACCGTTCGCACCACGATTCGGGTGGCATCCGCGCTGATGACTTCCCCATCGTTTTCAGCGATGACCATAGCGCCTGAATCATGGGCCACCATCGCCTCCATGCCGGTGCCCACGAGGGGTGCCTCGGCCTGAAGCAGGGGCACGGCCTGTCGTTGCATGTTGGAACCCATGAGCGCCCGGTTGGCGTCATCGTTCTCCAGAAATGGAATGAGCGATGCGGCCACGCTGATCAACTGCTTGGGGGACACATCCATATAGTCCACCGTGTTACTGGGGGACAACAGAAAATCCCCGCCCTTACGAGCTGAAATAACTTCGTTGGAAAATTTTTTGTCATCATCCAGATCCGCATTGGCCTGGGCAATGACAAATTTATCTTCTACAAACGCTGTATGAAATTCGATCTGGCTCTTGGCATAGCCGTTTTCCACTTTTCGGTAGGGCGTTTCGATAAACCCGTACTCGTTCACCCTGGCAAACGTACTGAGAGACGCGATCAAACCAATATTCGGACCCTCCGGCGTTTCGATCGGACAGATCCTGCCGTAATGGGTCGAATGCACGTCGCGCACCTCAAACCCCGCTCTTTCACGGGTCAACCCTCCCGGCCCCAAAGCACTCAGGCGCCGTTTGTGGGTCACCTCGGACAATGGATTGGTTTGATCCATGAACTGGGACAACTGACTGCTGCCAAAAAATTCCTTGATCGCCGCGGTGACGGGTTTGGAATTGATCAGGTCGTGAGGCATGGAAACATCCAGGTCCTGAATAGACATGCGTTCTATAATGGCACGCTCCATGCGCACCAGGCCGACTCGAAATTGATTTTCCAGTGATTCTCCGACGCCACGAACCCGGCGATTGCCCAAATGGTCGATATCGTCGATCTGACCGATGCCGTTTCTCAAATCGATGATGTACTTCACCACGGCTTTGAGGTCTTCCAGTGTCAGCAACCGGTTCTCAAGCGGAATATCCAGGCCGAACTTCTGGTTCAGTTTGATCCGGCCAACCACCGAAAGATTGTAGCGCTTGGGATTGGAAAACAAATTCACGAACAGGGACTTGGCTATTTCCGGCGTGGGCGGATCGCCTGGGCGCAACCGCTTATAGATTTCCCGAATACCCTCTTCCTGGGATGAAATTTTCCCTGCCGCCAGGGTGTCACGAAGCGCGGTGTCAGAGGCTTCTTCGTCAATACGCAGAATCTGAATATCTGAAATTTTATTTGCTTTTAGGTAGTCAAGGATCTCCACCGTGATCGGCTGATTGGTCTCGGCAAACACTTCACCGGTTTCCTTGTCAATGATCTCCTCAAACAGGAAGCGCCCAATAATGCTTTCTTCATCAACTTCAACTTTGGAGGATCGCGCCAAACGGGAAATTTTCTTCGCGGCGGCGGGAGTGACTTTTTTACCGGCCTTTAAAATCACGTCATTGGTTTTTGGATCAATGATGTCCTCAAGCACCTTGAAACCTATAAACAGGTTTTTAGAGCTCATGGAAAACCGGGACTCTTTGGCGGAAATATTTATTTTCTCTATCTTATAATAGGTCTCCAGAATTTCCTTTGTGCTCATGCCAAAGGCATGCAACAAAATGGTCGCAGGAAGCTTGCGCCGCCGGTCGATTTTCACATAAAGAAGATCTTTGATATCGAATTCGAAATCGATCCAGGAACCCCGGTCGGGAATGATGCGCGCGGAATAGAGAATCTTTCCACTGATATGCGATTTGCCTTTGTCATGAGAGAAAAAGGCTCCGGGCGACCGGTGCATCTGACTGACAATCACCCGCTCAACGCCGTTGATCATGAAGGTTCCGGTCGGACCCATCATCGGCATTTCACCCAGAAAAATTTTCTGTTCTTTAACTTCCCGAACCGTGTTTACAGTGACCTGGGTGATCTTCTCCGCCTGAATCTTTTCGACCGTATCCTCGGTGATCAGTGTCCTGGCGGGAATAATGGCTTTGCCTTTTTCAGTGCGCCTGACGTCCTCGACAATATATCTTCCAATCAGATCTTTCAGGATTTTTGGCGTGACATCAACCCTCTCGCGGTCAAACAAAACCAGGCGGACCATGAGTTTTATGGAGTCGGCATAGGTCAATCCCTTCTGGCGGCATTCGCTGAGCTTGTGCTTTTCGTTATAGGCTACTTCCTGGCCGCATTTCTCACATATCACCCCAGGACCACCAAGCTCTTTATATTCACCGCAACCACATTCCCAGAGACCCACCTCAAACCCGACATATTCGATTCGGGCATTGATGTTCAAATCGGCAATGGGGAACACATCCTGAAACACCTCCTCCAACCCGCGAACTTCCCGGTTGGCAGGGGCGGTGTCCCATTGTATAAAGGACTCAAAGGAATTTTTTTGAATTTCTATCAGGTTTGGAATTTCATCAATGACTTGGATACGGGCAAAATTGTGTCTTTCCCTAAGGGGATTTATCGCTCTCTGGGAACGCGTTTCTGACATATTATGTCTTACCTTTGAATGAGTGAGAAATTTATACAACAGGGGTCTTTCCAAGCCTGGCGGCAAAGAACCTCCGCCTATTTGATCTCAACCGTTCCTCCAGCCGCTTCAATTTTTTTCTGTATCTCCTCGGCCTCTTCTTTTTTCACCCCTTCTTTAACCGGCTTCGGCGCCGCCTCGACCAGATCCTTGGCATCTTTGAGCCCAAGACCGGTGATCGCGCGCACTTCTTTAATCACCTGAATTTTCTTGTCGCCTGCGGCAGTAAGAACCACGTCAAATTCGGTTTTCTCCTCCGCTTCAGCCCCGCCGCCAGCCGCGGGAGCCGCAACTGCCATAGCAGGAGCCGCCGCTGTGACCCCGTATTTATCTTCCAACTCTTTCACAAACTCAGACATTTCCAAAACGCTCATACTATCGATAAAGGACACTACATCCTCTTTTGTGACGGCCATCACGACCTCCTTTCAACAATCAATATTTTAAATACAATAATTTTCAAAAACACCGTATAGAAAAGCAAGCAACCTTCACCCGCTGAATCAAAACATTATTCAAAATCTTCTCAGCTCGAAGCCTTTTTCTCGCGCACCGCGTCCAATGTTCCCACCAGTTTTCGCAACAGACTGCTGAACACACCAACAAAATTGGTGGTCGGCCCCTGCATTACAGACAACATCTGACCCAGCAGGGCCTCCCTGGAAGGCAAGTCGGCCAAGGCTTTCACGCCTTCGGCGGATATCATTTTGCCCTCCACAAGCCCACAAATGACTTTCGGGGTTTTTTTCGCGTCGGCCTTACGCTGATCGGCCAGGGCTTTGGCAGGAGCCACCGGATCATCGTAACTCACCAACACAGAAACCGGCCCGGTAAAACTTGCGTCGAGCGCCTCAAAAGGCGTGTTCTTGGCGGCAAGCTTGGCCAGGGTATTTTTCACCACCCGAAACTCAATCGACTGGCTTCTCATGTTGGCGCGCATCGCGGTGATGCTACTCGCATCAATCCCCTGATAATTAGCCAGAACCGCAGAGGTCGCCTTCTGGAACACCTCGTTCAACTCTTTGACTGCTTCCTGCTTTGCCGGATTTGCCACAACACTAACCTTTCAAAATAAAATCAACCCAGAGCCCCCAGGGGCCCAGGCAGGAATGCATTACCCGCGATCCCGATTAAGACACATAAGCCACTTTGACTCCGACCCCCATGGTGGTAGACACCGAGACCCCCTTCACATAATGCCCTTTACTGGAGGCGGGCTTCATTTTTACCAGCGTGCCAATCAGAGCATTGTAATTTTCGACGAGATCCTCTACCGAAAAAGCCACCTTTCCCAAAGTCGCATGCACGATGCCGCCTTTATCCACGCGAAAATCGACCTTTCCCGCCTGAATCTCTTCAATCGCCTGCTTAACATCAAAAGTCACCGTCCCGGTTTTTGGGTTTGGCATCATTCCGCGAGGCCCAAGTACTTTACCCAGCTTGCCCACCTGCCCCATCATGTCCGGCGTGGCGACCACCCGGTCGAACTCCAACCAACCGCCTTGAATTTTTTTGACCATATCTTCGCCGCCGACAAATTCGGCTCCGGCCTCTTTGGCCTCTATTTCTTTTTCACCCTTGGCAAAAACAAGAACTCTGAATTTTTTCCCTGTTCCCCTAGGCAGAACCACACTGCCGCGAATATTCTGGTCCGCTTTTCTTGGGTCCACGCCAAGGTTCACCGCCACGTCCAGCGACTCATCAAACTTCACGAAACTATTCTCCTTAGCCAGCTTCAAAGCCTCTTGCACTTCATACTTAACTTTTCGGTCGACTTTTCCAAAAGCCTCTTTCATCTTCTTCCCCTGCTTTGCCATGAGCCCTCACCTTGATCGTTTGTTAACCCTCAACCTTCAATCCCATACTGTGCGCGGAACCTTCGATAATCCGCATGGCCATCTCGATGTCGTGCGCATTCAGATCTTCCATTTTAACCTTGGCAATCTCTTCCACCTGCTGGCGCGTGACCGTCCCGACGGACTCCTTGCTGGGGTTGGAAGACCCCTTGGCAATTCCCGCCGCCTGCTTCAATAAAACGGCTGCGGGCGGAGATTTAGTGACAAAGGAAAAGCTTCTGTCTTTATAGACATGAATGATGACGGGAATGATCATGCCCTCCTGCCCCTGAGTCTTGGCGTTGAACGCCTTGCAGAATTCCATGATATTGACCCCGTGCTGACCCAGCGCCGGCCCGACCGGCGGAGAGGGTGTCGCCTGCCCTGCAGGAATCTGCAATTTGATCTGCCCCATCACCTCTTTAGTCGCCACGTCTTTGTCGTCCTTCCTTCAATATAAAATTCATCCCCCGAAACCGCTCGTCTCAGGAGTTCAAACTCTCTCTATTTGCGGAAACTCCAATTCAACCGGCGTCGCCCGGCCAAATATGGAAACCATAACTTTTACCTTCCCCTTATCGGGGTTGACATCCTCAACCACCCCATTGAAGTTCACAAACGGACCGTCGATCACCCGGACACTCTCTCCCTTCTCAAAGGAAAATTTCGGCTTGGGCCGCGCGGACTCCCCTTTGATCTGATCCAGAATGGTCTTGACTTCCTCCTCCGACAGAGGAACTGGAGAGCCACCGCCCCCCAAAAAGCCCGTGACCTTGGGGGTATTTTTGATCAGGTACCAGATCTCCTGCGTCATCTCGCAATGAATCAGCACATATCCGGGGAAAAATTTTCTCGAAGAAACCTTTTTCTTACCTTTACGGACCTCAACGACCTCTTCCGTTGGAATCACGATCTCACCCAAAAGGTCTTTACAGTCAGAATGCTCGAACTGCTCCTCCAAACTCAGCTTCACTTTGCGCTCATACCCGGAATAGGCGTGAATGACGTACCACTGCATAGGCGAATTTTTATCCCAGGTAAATATTAGCGGTTAGATGAGGAACTGCACAATTTTAGACAAAAGAGCGTCCACAATTCCCAAAAACAGCGCGACCAGAAACACGACGACCACCACCACGGTGGTGCCGCCAATCGCTTCTTTCTTCGAAGGCCAGGTGACTTTCTTAACCTCAACCTTGACTTCCGATAAAAATTTAGTCGCTTTTGATATCATTTCAATTTTAACCCCATACCATAAGAAATACAGGCCAGGAGGGATTCGAACCCACAACCCCCAGATTTGGAGTCCGGTGCTCTAGCCATTAGAGCTACTGGCCTATGCGAATTCCCTGACAGCAATCCCGCCGAGACCCCTATTCAACAATAGAGCCCAAACTGCCTCCCTGCACTCCCAATCAATTTGCAACGGTAACGCTAATTATTTGGTTTCCTTATGGGGGGTATGCTTCCTGCAGAACCGACAAAACTTTTTAATTTCCAGACGACCGGTCGTTGTCTTCTTGTTTTTGGTCGTGGAATAATTTTTCCGCTTACAATCTCCGCAAGCCAGATGAATAATGTCTCTCATATGTAACTTTCCATCAGGGAACGTGGAAACCTCGCGCCCCCAATTCCGCAACCCTTAAATTCAAAATATCAACAAAACTAAAAAGCCCACGATCGGATTTGAACCGATGGCCTCTTCCTTACCAAGGAAGTGCTCCACCCCTGAGCTACGTGGGCAAGACTTCACGTACCTTGCTCCCCCTTGAATACCAAAAAGGTGGAGCGGGAAACCGGACTCGAACCGGCGACCCTCAGCTTGGAAGGCTGACGCTCTAGCCAACTGAGCTATTCCCGCAAATTCCCCAAAAAAATTAGAATGGGGAGGGGAGGATTCGAACCTCCGAAGGCGAAGCCGACAGATTTACAGTCTGTTCCCTTTGGCCACTCGGGAACCTCCCCGGACTGAGTGGGAATACGTTCCCCCTGGTTCTACAGGTCGGGCAACTACCCCTCCAAAAGCTAATATATTCGGACCCGTCGTCCCTTTTAAGCGCAAACCCGCGGCTGGAGCTGGCAAAGGGACTCGAACCCCCGACCTGCTGATTACAAATCAGCTGCTCTACCAACTGAGCTACGCCAGCTCAACAATAGAAAAACGCTCATCCTACTGACTTTATTTCCCTTTTGTCAACACAAAAAGAAAACTTTCAAAAAATAACCTGAATGTAGATGGGTTTTTACCTCAGAGAGGGATCACGATATTGCGGAGTGTAGCATGGTTAAAAATTTTTTAACAGAAAAAATGTATGCGCACCGGAACAATTTTGTCAAAATAATAGCATGCCAATAAAGGAAAATCATTCCTTTTAAAAATAAAATTTATTTCCACCTGCGTTTTCAGTACATTCACCAGAAATTGCGAAAAAAAACAGACCGGTTGAAAAGGGCTACGATAGAGCCCGGGTTGTTTACAGGTTTTCCCGCCAGTGGCTCAAAAGATCTGACAAGGTTTGCTCAAGCATTATTTGAGGGCTCCAGCCGGTCCTTTGATGCAAAAGGGAAGGGTCTCCACAAATGCGCAGGGGTTCCTCATCACGAAACAGCTGGGGATCGCGTTCTATCCGTATGGAGATATTGGACCTTCCAAGAAGAATTTCCAGAACGGACTGGATGCTCACCGCCTGACCGGCGCAAACATTGATCACTTCTCCCGCATGGGCCTTGTTCATGACCGAATGGTAGGCGGAAACGGTGTCCCGGACATCCATGAAATCCCGGTAGGATTCGAGGTTTCCGGTTTTTATCACTGGCTCCCCGCCCTTTTCGATCGCCGCGATCTGCCGGGCGAAAGAGGAACAGACAAAACGAGAACTTTGCCGGGGGCCGATATGATTGAACGGCCGGACCCGGACCACGTCCAGACCGTCCCTTAAAAAGTAGGAATGCGCGAGCAGGTCGGCGGAGGCTTTGCTGACTCCATAGAAAGACACGGGCTTTAGTCGGCTGTCCTCATGAATCGGGCTCTCGACCTCGGTCACTCTTCCATATACCTCGGCCGATCCTACAAAAAGAACGCGACAGTTCAATTGCAATTCCTTGACCGCCTGCAACAGGTTCAAGGTGCCGATCAAATTCGTATCGAAAACCGCCGCCTCCTCTTTTTCCGCGTCCGGTATAAATGACACCGCCGCCAGATGGTAAATCCTGTCAGGCCGAACGGTTGCGAGAATTTTTTTCAGTTCCTGCCGGTTCCCGATATTGCAGGGAAATACCTGAATCTTATCTTCTATATGTTTTACATTCCCGTTGTCTGCAGGTGACCGGGCGATACCGAAAACTTCTTCATTGTTCGAAAGAAGCAGATCGGCTAAATGCGATCCCGCAAAACCGTGGATTCCGGTGATTAGATTTTTCAACGTTTCAGGCGATCTGTTTAAAGTTGATGGATTTCCGGAAGTCCCCATTCAGGAGGCTTCGCCTCAGAATTTTACTCTAAACCCGGCAAGGATTATTTTTTTGATTGTCACAATTTTCGCAATCCTCCGGACCCTGTGGTATTTGCCATTTGCCCCCATGCCCGACACGGTTACTTCTATAAGAAGGGGAGTGACAACCGTTATTAATTAATCCCCAAACATCACCCTTCCCGCCACCATCGAGAAGTCAACTACATCCCGGTCCGGATCAAAGGGAATGTCGGTCCAGTTTTCCGGGTTTCCCTCAACGCGGAATCCGATGAGGTCGGCGGCTTTACCCGCAATCAACGCACCCGTATCAAGACCCAGAACAGTCGCACCTCCCAAAGTTGCCATTTTTAAAATTTCAAGCCGAGATACATCCTTCAGCATTTCATCGGCGATTCTAAGCTCGCGGAGAAAACTCAACGAATCGTTACTGGCGAGGGAATCCGTCCCCAAGCCCACAGAGATGCCACGGTCAAGAAGTTTGCGGACCGGCATGAAGCGGATGCGGCCAAACCAGCGGGTGCTTCCCGGACAAAACACCGCGCGCACGTTTCGGGATTGCAACAGATCGAGGTCTTCATCGACATGGTTCAGATGGATCGCGACCATCGAATCGAGAACACCAATATTTTCCAAATAGCGGATCGGGCTTTTCCCCGGAGGATTCCAATCGTTATCGTACACCCCCTTCTCTTCAAGAAACGCTTGCATCTCCCCTCCGCCCTCATGCAGGAAACGAACTTCTTCGGGGAATTCCGCCAGATGGCAGGAAGTTATGCTGTCGCTACGCAGGGCAAGTTTATTCAGCCCTTGAAACAGGGCGGGCGATACGGAATAAGGCGCATGCGGCGCCAGCCCCGGTTGCAACAACGGGGTGTTGAATTTTTGCGATTTCAAAATCGCCGCTATCGGGTCCAGGAATTCCTGGGCTCTCTGACTGTTGAATCCCAGGACTTCTAAAAGCACGACCTGCCGGAAAGGAAGATTCTGGTATTCCGGCAACAGATCTATTTCAGACAAAGTGTCCGCAAGCGTGGTCACCCCTGACCGCAACATGTCCTCAGCCCCGATATGCAGGGCCGAAACACGTTCGTCCAGAGACATATTAGAATTTTCCCGTAAAAGCGCGCGCACCCAATCGGTGAATCTTTCACACTTCGGGACTTTGCCGCGCAATGCGGAAAGGGCAAGATGGCAATGCGCATTCACAAAACCGGGGAGGATGAGATGGTCGGACAAATCCAGGCATGGGGTCGATGAGGACGATTGCGCAGGCCTGATTTCTTTAATCAGACCCTGCTCAATGAGCAGTTCTCCGTTTTCAACCACCTCTCCATCTATCGGAAGAAGAGCTTTGAATTTGATTTTTAAATTGTCCGACATTGTTCTTATTATTTTTTCCAGAAGTTTTCAGGTCCTCACGTAGTGTCAGACCCACTCTTCCTCCCCACGTAGTGGGGTTAGAAAAGGGTTTTCTTCCGGTATTCCCGGTAACTGTCGCCGAATTTTTCCAACAGAGCTTTTTCCTCTTCCCGCGCCCGGTAGAGATTCAACGGCACAACCACCACCGCCATATACACCATTCCAAAGACCGACCCGCAGGCCGCCAGCAATCCGAACAGAGTCAGATTGATTCCCACGTAAATCGGGTGACGGAAGAATCTATAGATTCCCTGGGTCTTTAAAACTTCAGAGCCGGGCAAAACCGCAAGAGATTTTCCGAGAGAAACCATTCCCCATATCCAGATGCCCGTGCCCATTCCCCCGATGCCGAGGAAAACCGGCACAAACGCCGAATAACCGAAACCAAAATTCTTTGGGAAAAAATAAGCCACCGCCAATGGAAAAAAATACAACAGGGGAACAAAAACGCTCAGCGCAAACCGTTGGTTGGAAGACAAGGATTTAAAATCAACCATGGGTCGGATCATTTCCCTAAAAGGAGCTGGATGAAACCTTCACGGCCCGCAAGAATCTCCATATCGACGGTTATTTTAAGCACCGGCAGGGAAAAGTCCGAAGGGTCGATTTTTACGCTGTCCTTTTCCGACACCACCAGGTATTTCGCCCCCGCTTTCCTGGCTTCCTTTTCTAACATTTTGAGATCATCCATAACATAGCGATGGTGATCCTTAAACGCGCGAAAAAAAACCACCCGCACACCCGCCGACTCCAGGGTCGTGCGAAAATCGCCCGGTCTGGCGATTCCGCAAAAAGCCGCCACCGGTTGATCCTGCAAAACCGTCTTGTCCAAAATTTCCTGATCGTCCAGCCGGACGATGGATTGAAGCTGAAGCGCAGTTTTTATCACCGGGAGATTGTCCGGCAGTATGGCCTGCGCCCCCGGATCTTTACCTTCCGAACAACGGGTGAGGCAGATCGCATCGGCCCGCCGAACGGCTTGAAGGGGTTCGCGCAACTCCCCAGCGGGAAAGAGACGACCGTTGCCCAGCGGCTTTTCCTGATCGAGCAGAAGAATATTGAGATCACGGGAAAGCGCCAGATGCTGATACCCGTCGTCGAGGATCAAAGTGTCCACGCCGAATTTTTCCAATGCATAATTTCCGGTACAGAAGCGGTCCCTCCCTGTCAGGACAGGAATGTTTTTAAGTCTTTTAGCGATCATCACGGGTTCGTCGCCCGCCACCTCCGGCGAAAGCAATACCTGCCCGCCGTCGCAAACCACGTTGACGGTTTCCTGGGATATTCCTCCGTAGCCCCGGCTGAGGATGGCCGGTTTGAAACCATTGTCCCTTAGAATTTGAGCGATCAGGATGACGACGGGCGTTTTCCCTGTGCCTCCCAGGGTGAGGTTGCCGACGCTGATCACACGAGCCGGCAAGGAGCGGGTCGGAAAATTTCCCGTGCGATAAGCCAGCCGATTCAAACAAAGGCCAAAGCGGTAGAAGATGGATGCCACCCGGAACAGCAGGTACAGGGGAACGTGGTAAAAATTCCGCCTGGGTGAAATGATACGGTAATAAAGCGCGTCCAGACTCATACAAATTTATCCATTCCCTTCAATCATTTGGAGGTATACTCCCTGCCTATGGAAATTTTGTATCATACCATTGTCGGAGCCGCCATCCTAGCCGCATCCCCTTTCATCCTGTTACGGATGGCCCTCTCAAGAAAGTTTCGCGCCGATATGCTGGAGCGCCACCGTGGGGCGAACTTGCTGCCGTCTTTTCCAGAAAGTTTGTGGGTGCACGCGTCTTCCGCAGGGGAAGTGCGGGCGGCAAAAATTCTTATCGATGCCTTGCGAAAAGCAGGCGGTCACCCTCCCGTCGTTCTTTCCACCTTCACCCGAACAGGCTACGACCTGGCAATCAAGGAAAATATCGAAAACGTATTTCGTCTGCCATTCGATTTTCCCTTCTGGCTGAATCCCGTTTTCGACAAACTGAATCCTTCTAAATTGATCCTGATCGAAGCGGAATTCTGGCCTTCCCTTTTAAGGCAGTGCAAGCAAAAAAAGGTGCCGGTGGTTCTGGTCAACGGCAGGATGTCCGAACGATCGGGGGACCGCTACCGGAAGATCCTGCCTTTCTTTAAATGGATCGCAGACTCGATCTCGGTATTTTCCATGCGCACCAAAGCCGATGCGGACCGTGTGCTGGATCTTGGGGTTCTCCCCAAAAAAGTCCGGGTCACGGGCAATATTAAATTTGACGCCCGAACAGGCAATACTGTCTCCGTTGAAAAAAATCCCGCCGAAAAGTTTCCCTGGCTGACCTTCGGTTCCACCCGCCCTGGCGATGAAGGACCGATCATGGAAACCGTCCTGCGTCTCAAAGAGGAGTTTGAAGATCTCAATGTCGCTATCGCCCCAAGACATGTGGACCGTTGCCAGGAAATAGAAGGCCTGATCCGGGGATACGGCGTGGAATTCATACGCCATTCCCGGCTCGTCAAAGATGACGGTGACATGAAAGGGGAAATCATCCTGGTGGACACGATGGGCGAATTGAACAACTATTATGCAAAGTCCGCCGTGGCCTTTGTCGGCGGAGGATTCAACCCCCGGTTCGGCGGACAGAATATTCTCGAACCGGCGGCCCTCGGCCTGCCCGTCGTGTATGGAAAACACATGCAGAATTTTGCGGAAGAAGCCCGCCTGTTGAAAGAGTCGGGAGGCGGACTTCAAATTGAAAGTCCTAATGAATTATACCCGGCCCTGCACCACCTCCTCACACAACCAGAGGAGCGCGAGCGCCGCGGACAAGCGGCGGCTAAGACCATACGCGCCAACCAGGGAGCGGTGCAACGCAATCTGGAATTGATCGGGCAAGAGGAGCCGGTCTAATCCCATGTTTCTTCTTTATCACCTACTCACCCTGGTCCTGGCTTTTTTCGTCGTTCCTTTTTTTGCGCTTTATTCCCTTTGCACGAACAGCAAGCGCCGGGGGCTTTGGCATCATTTCGGCCTCGTTCCTTCAACGCCGGATTCCTCGCCGCAAAAAACCCTCTGGTTGTTTGCCCTGTCTCTGGGGGAGGTGACCGCCGCCGCCCCGGTGCTGAACATCCTGCACCAAGAACGACCTGACCTGCGCCTTATCATTTCTGTCACCACCGACTCAGGCTACGACGGCGCCCGGCAGAAAATCCCCTTTGCCGATCAAATCTTTTTTCATCCGCTCGATTGCCTGCCGTTCAATCTGATTGCGCTCAACCGCATTCGACCGGATTGTTTCGTGGTCACCGACACGGGGTTCTGGCCCGGCCTGCTCGATCTATTGACCTGTCGAAAAATCCCTTCATTGCTTTTCAACGGCAGAATTTCCGAACGGTCCCGAAGACGTTATCAACGTCTGGAAATTTTATCCAGGCCCTTGTTCAACCGGTTCCGCGTCCTTTGCATGCAGAGCCGGCATGGGAGCGAGGCTCTCAATGCATTGGGCATCGACCCCACCCGCTTAAAGGTGATCGGCGATCCAAAATTCGACGCGCTGGTTGAAGTCCCCGAAACAGAGCGCCTGAATATTCTGGCTGATTTGCAGATTGATGAGAAAAACCCGGTGTGGGTGGCCGGGAGCACGCACAGGGGGGAAGAGAAAATCATTCTCAACGTTTATGAAAAATTAAAAAAGAACTTTGACGATCTGGTTCTCATCCTCGCGCCCAGGCGTCTGGAGCGATTGTATGAACTGGAGTCGTTGTTAAATTCCCGGAACATTTCATTTTCCAAACGCACGGAACTCTTCCAAACGTCATCGAATCAAGTGATCCTGCTGGACACCATGGGGGAATTGGGAGCGCTATACTCCATCGCCGACGCGGCTTTCGTGGGAAACAGTTTATTTCCCCCCGGTGGCGGTCACAGCCTCATGGAACCCCTCGTTCAGGGAATCCCTGTCGTTTACGGACCTCATGTCGAAAATTTCCGTCAGGTGGCTGAAGAACTAAAGGAAAATGAACTGGCCTTTTCGGTGGACAACAAAGACGAGATGGAGACCGTCATGGCCTCCCTTTTAGAAGATTCCACCAGGCGCAACGAATTCGCCGGGCGGGCCTCCGCCTGGATCAAAAGTCACCAGGGTGCGTCCCGGCGCATGGCAGACATTATTCTGGAAAATTTAAAGGATTAAAACAGAAATCCTTTTCACCGCAAAGACGCAGAGGACGCAAAGATAAAATCAACTAAAAATTTTCTATATTCTTTCACTAAGATTTAATAGGATAAGCTGCATCGCTTTTTTATCGAGATAAGAACAATGGAAATCGCAAAACTCGTTCTTCAATACATTGAAACTTTAATCTGGCCTATCATTGCTTTATTTTCTATTCATTTATTCCGAGAACCAATTGTCAACATTCTGAACAGGGTTAAAAAAGCTGATTTGCCAGGAGGTATTTCTATCGAGGCTTTTCCCGAAAAAATTGAAAGAGCTAAAGCTCTATCAGTTGAAGTAAAGCAAGAAATTCTTTCTAAGAAAGAACATAAAGAGCATCCTACTATTCCGATAACTGAAGCCAATGCCAGAATGTTAAATTTAGGTTTAGCTCCTTCCCCCACTGGTTTAGAGCTTTCCAAATATAGAGCCTTAGCAGATCAAGACCCCGTGCTTGCTCTTGCTGGTTTACGTATTGAAGTCGAAACAATGCTAAAAAATCTTGCAAAAGGATTTAAAGTGTCAATAAAGGAGAATATGGGAGCGGGTTCCATCGTCCGAAAATTACACCAAGGAGGAGCTATTACAAGTCGGCAGGCCGATCTGATTTCTGAAATATTAGCTTTAGCCAATTCCGCTGTGCATGGTCAAAAAGTTTCTGCCAACCAAGCAAAAGAAATTTTGGATATTGCAGAAGTATTGCGAGATGATTATGTCAGGTGGTTAAGCTGGGGGTTTCCAAAAAAATTATAACTCGGTCACACTGGTTTCTTTTCGCCATCAGAGTCGTCACCCGTTGGATGTTGCGGTAAATCTATCCTTTATTCTTTCCCATTTTACTCACTCCCCACACAGCAATGCAGGAAAATAAAAACGCGGGCACCAGTTCGTAGATCACCGCATCGGAAAGTCCCGAAACCTTCCAGACGATGGTGGTCAAAAACCCGGTGAGCATCCCGGCGACCGCACCCTGGATCGTTACATTTTTAGAATACAGGGTGAATAAAATCACCGGGCCGAAACTCGCCCCCAATCCCGACCAGGCAAACAGCACGAACCAGAAGATCACCCGCGTTTCCATAAGAGCGATCGCCATGGCCCCAAGACCCAGCACCAGAATAGTGATCCGGCTGACGCGCAGAATTTTTTGGTGCGACAAGGTGCGGTTGAAAATTTTCGTGTACACATCATGCGCCACCGTGGCCGCCGCGACGATGATCTGGGCCGAGACGGTGGACATGATCGCCGCCAGCACGCCGGTCAGGACAATCGCCGTCACCACCGTGGGCAGGAGCGCGTCCGCCGCCCTGGGGAACAGATGCTCCGGGTCTTCCAATCCGGGGAACAGGGCGTTGCCTGCGATCCCCAGGATGATCGCGGAACTGTAAATGATAAGCCCCCAGGAAATCGCGATCCACACGCCCCGCTCGATGGTCTTCGTGTCTTTGGCCGCCATGTAGCGGTTGATGACATGCGGTTGGCCGGGATAGCCCAGACCGATCCCCAATAATCCCACCATCGACCCAAAAAACGCCGCCGTGGTTTTTCCGCCCATCCAGGCCAACGTATCGGGAGAGGCTTGATGAACCTGTTGCACCATGCCGGAGAATCCGCCGAGACTCCACACGGCCACGATTGCCAGAAGTGCGATGCCCAACACCATGATGATCCCTTGAATAAAATCCGTCCACACCACCGCGCGAAACCCGCCCATCATGGTGTACACGATCACGATGGAACCGCCGACGGTGATGCTCATGAGATGGGAGATGCCGAATATCGCATCGAAGGTTTTGCCGATGGCGGTGAACTGGGCGGCTACATAGGCCATCATGCAGGAAAAAATAATGACCACGGAAATGATTCGAAGAAGATTGGAGGTGTCCTTGAAATGCGATTCCAGGTAATCGGGAATCGTGAGGGCGTGTTCCTCATGAGAATGTTTGCGCAATCGCTCGGCAATGAAAAACCAGTTGATCGCGTATCCCAGCAGACAACCCGGCAGAAACCACAACGCCGACAGCCCGTCTTTATAGGCCAGACCCACCGTCCCCAACACCGCCCAGGCGCTCTCGGAACTGGCGGTTGATGAAATGGCAGTGACCCAGGCTTTCAGCGAGCGGTCGGCCAGGAAAAAATCGGCGGGGGAATGGGTGTTTCGGGAGGTCACGTAACCGATGCCCAGCATCAACAGGACATATAAAAAAAACACCGTTCCGATGACTGCGGTGAGTTCCGTCATGGTCCGGTATTATAACGGAGAACGACCGGACGATTAAGGCTTTTCCTGACGGGCGCATTTTATGCCGGCGGATTAATTCCGGCATTATGCTACTATAGCTGTTTTTTAAAACCAGGGAGCCTTGTTTGCATGCAGTCGTATGATTTTAAAACGATAGAAGAAAAGTGGCAGAAAATCTGGGAAGAAAACAACGCGTTCAAGGTCGATCGCGACCCGGCAAAGAAGAAATTTTACCTGCTGGAAATGTTTCCCTATCCTTCGGGCAGAATTCATATGGGCCATGTGAGAAACTACGCCATCGGCGACGCCATCGCCCGCTTCAAGCGCATGCAGGGTTTTAACGTCTTACACCCTTTGGGCTGGGACGCGTTTGGCATGCCGGCGGAAAACGCGGCGATCCAAAATAAAAGCCATCCGGCCAAGTGGACGTTTGAAAATATCAAATCCATGCGCAAGCAGATCAAGCGTCTGGGCTTCAGCTACGACTGGGACCGGGAAATCGCCACCTGCCGCCCGGAATATTACCGCTGGAATCAATGGTGCTTCCTCCAGTTTCTTGAAAAGGGACTGGCGGTGCGGAAAACCGCGACCGTCAACTGGTGCCAGGCCTGCTACACCGTCCTGGCCAACGAACAGGTGGTCAATGACTGTTGCTGGCGGTGCGACGGCCCAGTCCGGCAGAAGCAACAGGACGCCTGGTTCTTCAAGATCACCGATTACGCAGACCGGTTGCTGGACGGCCTGAAACATCTTCAAGGCGGCTGGCCGGACCAGGTCATCACCATGCAAAAAAACTGGATTGGCAAAAGTTACGGAGCCGAGGTCGATTTTAAGGTGACCGGAAAAGACGAGGTCATCAAAATTTTCACCACCCGACCGGACACCTTGTTTGGAGCAACCTTCATGGTGCTGTCCCCAGAACATCCCCTGACGAAGATACTCTCCCGAGGCACCGATCAGGAGCAGGCTGTAGACACTTTCATCGCAAAAGTCGCCGGGGAAGATAAAATCCAACGCACCAGCGAAACCGGAGACAAGGAAGGGGTTTTCACCGGAGCCCACGCGGTCAACCCGCTCACCGGAGAAGAAATTCCGGTGTGGTCGGCCAACTTCGTGTTGATGGAATACGGCACCGGCGCGATCATGTCCGTCCCGGCGCACGACCAGCGCGACCTGGACTTTGCCAGAAAATACGGCCTGCCCGTTAAAGTGGTTATCCAGCCCAAAAGCGGAGATCTTAACGGGGCCACGATGACCGAAGCGTACAAGGACGAAGGCAGGATGATTCACTCCGGGGCCTTTGACGGATTGGTCGGCAAGGAAGCCATCCGCAAGGTCTGTGAATACCTGGATGCTAAGAATATCGGCAAAGCCACCGTCAATTACAAATTGCGCGACTGGGGCGTCTCGCGCCAACGTTACTGGGGCACCCCGATTCCCGTCGTGCATTGTGAGTCCTGCGGCATCGTCCCCGTCCCCTATGGTCAGCTTCCGGTGGAGTTGCCACTGGACGCCCAATTGGGCGATCAGGGCCAATCGCCCTTAAATTCTCTGCCCGATTTTATAAACACCCCCTGCCCGAAATGCGAACGACCCGCAAAACGGGAGACCGACACACTGGACACCTTCGTCTGTTCCTCCTGGTATTTTGACCGCTTCACTTCGCCCCGGAACGAAGCGCAGGCCTTCGACCCTGAAGATGTGAATTACTGGATGCCGGTGGATCAATACGTCGGCGGCATCGAGCACGCTATCCTGCATCTTTTGTACTCGCGGTTTTTTCATCTCGTGCTGAAGGACCTGGGGCGAATCGAAACCCCTGAACCCTTCGCAAACTTGCTCACTCAGGGGATGGTCATCAAGGACGGAACCAAAATGTCCAAGTCGAAAGGCAATGTGGTGGACCCGGACGATATCATTAAAACCTATGGCGCGGACACGGCGCGGCTTTTCATTTTGTTCGCGGCACCCCCGGTCAAGGATCTCGACTGGAGCGATCAGGGAGTGGAAGGCAGTTTTCGTTTTCTAAAAAGGGTGTGGCGGATTTGTTCAGATTTTTTACCGGAAATTCTATCGGCTCCGCCTGCGCCGGTTCCCGCCACCCCGCTCAAGAAAGAGTTGCAGGAACTACGCCGCAAAACTCACATCACTATCAAACGGGTAACGGAAGATATCCAGAACCGGACTCAATTCAACACGGCCATTGCCGCCTGCATGGAACTGGTCAATCACCTGTACACGTTTCGCGAATGGTGGAACCAGTCCGATACAAACAACTCCGATGCTCAGAGCGTGGTCAAGGAAGCCATCGAGTCCCTGATCGTCTTGCTGGTTCCATTCGCGCCGCACATCGCTGAAGAATTGTGGCGTCTTTCCGGTCATGATGAAAGTGTCGAACGGACTTCCTGGCCGGTTCATGACGACACACTGATGCAGGCGGATGAGATATTGATCGTGATTCAGGTCAATGGTAAGGTAAGGCATAAAATCACCGTTCCATCTGAAATGAACGAGACGGATATAAAATCCCAATCGCTGGAGAACCCCAGGATTCAGGAATTCATTGGAGGCAAGGAAGTCAGGAAGGTCATAGTGGTTCCCAAAAAACTGGTCAATATCGTCGTGAAATAAAAAATGAAAAAAAACCGACTCCGAACCATTTTCATCCTGACCGGTCTATTATTGGTTTCCGCCTGTGGCTACCATCTCACCGGCACTCAAAATACCCTGCCACCGCATTTGAAAACCATAGCCATCCCCGTTTTCGACAACTCATCTTCGGAACCGGACATCCACAGGAATATGACCAACGTCATTCGGCAATCTTTTATCAACGACGGTCGATTGAAAGTGGTGAATAAAAGCAAAGCGGATCTCGTGATGAAAGGCCTCCTGAACAGTTATACTTTGAAGGCCGTGTCCTTCGACTCCAATGATGTCGCACTCGCTTACTATGTGGCGCTGGGGGTGAACATCGATGTGAAGGACATGGTGAAACGAAAACAGTTTCTAAAACAAAACTTCACCACCAAATGGGACTTCCGCACCAACGTTGACGTGATCAATTCCGAAGCCGCCCGTCAGCTGGCCCTCAATGACGCCTATAAGGAATTGGGCAACCGTCTGGTCAGCATCGTTATCGACCAGTTTTAACCCCACTCTCGTTTTGACTCCCAAAGAGGCTCTCCAGAAAATCGAACAGGGGAAGGTCGACTCCCTGTATTTTCTTTATGGGGAGGAGCGGTTTTTTCACACCGAGGTCATCCAGGCCCTCCTGAAACAACTGCTCACCCCGGACAACCGCGAGTTCAACCTGGAAAATTTCGAGGCTAAAAACAGTTCCGTCAATAACTGGATTTCCGCCACTCAAACGCTGTCCTTCCTGGGTGGGACCAAAGTGGTGATCGTAAAAAATCTCCACGAAATCACGTTGCAACCCAGGGAATGCGATTCACTGCTCAACCACTGCAACGATCCCCTCCCGGAAACCTGTCTGATCCTGACGGCGAACAAAGCGGACCGGAAAAGAAAATTATTCAAGGCCCTCACCAAACTTTCCGGAGCAGTTACCTGCGACGCTCCAAAAGAAGCGACTCTCATTCCCTGGATCCAGAAACGGGCCGAGACTCTGGGCTACCGCCTTTCCCCGGACGCCGCCCGACAGATGGTCGAACACACCGGGCCCAGGCCAGGACTATTGGCCGTCGAACTGGAGAAGGTCATGACTTATACCGGGAAGGAACGGTCGATTTCGGACAAGGAAGTGCTGGCGGTGGTGGGAGACATCAAGCAGGAAAACCCGTTCGCGCTGACAGAAGCTTTGAAAGAAAAAAATGCCGAACAGGCCCTCGCTTTGTTACACAATCAGCTCAATCACGGCGAAGAGCCGCTAAAAATTTTGGGGACGATGGTTTGGCAACTGAGGGTGATATGGGAGGTCAAACATTACCAGGCTCAAAAACTCCCTCCGGTAAAAATCGCCCAGGAAATGGGAGCCAAGCCCTTTATGGTTGAGAAAGCCATGAAACACACGCAAAACTTCAATCAATCGGCATTGACAGGAAGTTTTAAAGACCTGGCGCAGGCGGACCGGGAACTGAAAACCTCCGGCCAATCCCCCCAGGCCATTCTGGAATCTCTGATTTTAAAACTATGCGCCGGGAAAAATTGATGGTGGGCCATCTTTCATAGAAAAGCCACCTTGGGCCATCTTCCGGATCCCCTCAGGCGGAAGCGGAAACCTGGTGGACCTTTTTTGCGAGACCGGAAATTTTTCTGGAGGCGGTGCGTTTATGGATGACCCCTTTACTGGCCACTTTGGAAATTATTTTAATGGCCCCTTTTAATTCTTTATCGGCCTCTGCCTTATCCTTTGCCTCGACTTCCTCTAAAACTTTTTTGGTGGCTGTTTTAAGCTGGGTGCGGTAAACCTTGTTTCTGGCGTACCTTTTTTCATTTTGACGGTTGCGTTTGACTGCAGACTTATGATTTGCCAAAGGTCCTTCCTTTCATAAAAAAACGTTTCTTACAAATGACCCGTTGAACAAGCGAGCGGGCTCCAAAAGACTCCCCTGATTTTCATCCAGAATGCCCAGGCCAGCGACCTGAGTTTATCGTTTGGAGAATCTAGTCATATACTTCATTTCAATTGAGGTTGTCAAGCTTCAAGCTCATCCCGACCCCAAAACTGATCCGAAAACCGCGCTAGCATAGCATTCAATCTATTGAAATAAAAGGGTTTTTGTAAGATTAGCCCCGAATGTATTGCGTGTTCGTTACAACCTTCCTGTGACTGGTAAAATGTTTTGAAAAATGAAGAAAGGCTTCCCTCCGAAGTTGGCCAACGGACCTATTAAAATGGGTGTTCAACCATCGTTCAAAAAGAAAGCGGAGGGCTATGGCGCAGTTGGGAGTACGCTTGAATCGCACTCAAGAGGCCTAGGGCTCAAATCCCCTCAGCTCCACCACTCCGCGTGAGGCGGGTTTACGATTATGAAGAAAGCTTAAAAACGTTTTTGATTTTTTCCTGCAGGTCCACCGCTTTAAAAGGCTTGATAATGTATTCACACGCCCCTTCCTTAATGGCCTGGACAATTTTTTCTTTATCGACTTCGCCGGTCACCATGAGAAAAGGTATTTGTTGGAAATCTTTTTGCGCCTTCACTTTTTTCATAAATTCCAACCCGGTCATGATGGGCATATGCCAGTCGGTCAACACCAGATCCATTTTGGATGCGGTCATCATGGCCAGGGCATCATCGCCGTTTTCAGCCTGGTAAATATTGTCTTCGGAAAATCCCGCCTGTATCAGGTTTTTAACAAGGATTGCGAGCATGGAGGAGGAGTCTTCGACCACAAGAACGTTTTTCTCGCCAAAAACCACAGGTTTGGTCAATAATTGGGTGACGGTTTTTTCAAGGATTTTCCCGGTGAAGGGTTTGGTAATGTATTGATCGGCCCCCGAATGAAACGCTTCCTCTTCTTTTTCGGTATCCGAGGTAACCATTAAAAAAGGGATATTTTTCAACCCCTCCTCCTTTTTAATTTTTGCCAATAAATCCAATCCGCTCATCTTAGGCATATGCAAATCTGAAATGATCAAATCAAAGCTGGATTGTTTCAACAAGGACAATGCCAATTGACCGTCCTGGGTTTCCCTTATCCTGGATGAGCGAAAGCCCATGTCTATCAATTCATTTGCTATGATCAGCCGGATGGTCTGTGAATCGTCAACCAGCAAAACAGACATATCTGCATAAGCAATTTTCATAAGTTAATTCCAAAAAAAAATTGTTCCGTTTCGCCAATACTTTCGCATAAAATTAAAAACCGGACCGCGATGGGCCCGGCCACATCGGGTGAACACTGGGGAGGGCTCTAAAAGTCACCCGCATGCAGGATAATCTGCTCGTCCCCGGCGTAGACCATGACCGGCAAAAAGGCTACAATACAGGCTGTAAGGGGGAGAATGGTAAATGATGCAGGCAATGAATCAGAATGTAATGGGACCATACTCCAAAAACCGAAGGTTCAAACTTTTATCCTTCTTACCTTATTATACACAATAGATCCAAACCGGTTAAATGAAACACATGACTCTCTCTGGCCGAATTCAAAAATTGCTCATTTTGGGCTTCTTATTTTCGCTCGTCCTCTCTGGATTCATTTTTCACCCGGCAGAAGTTTTCCCCCAGAACGACAATCCACCCGGTGCGCCGGACACCCCCCTTTGGACGCTCCATCAGGCCGCCAGTGCGGGCAATCTCTCGCAAACAAAAATAATTTTAAGGCAAGGGACCAACATCAATGCCCAGGACAGATGGGGACGAACCCCGCTATACTCAGCGGTATTCAAGAGACACACGGAGCTTGCCACCCTGTTGTTGGAAAATGGCGCGGACGTGAATCTGGCCGACCACGAGGGCCTTTCCCCCCTCCACGTCGCCGCGCTGGAAGATGACCGAAGCCTTGCCAAACTTCTTCTCGACAGAGGAGCCCAATTGGGCCTCAAGGATAAATACGGCTACACTCCTCTTCATCTGTCGAACGACCAGGGCAGTGAACAGGTCGCCATCCTGCTGATATCTATCGGAGCGGATGTCAACACACAATCCGACTGGGGAAACACGCCTCTGCATTCTGCGGTCGCCGGAGGCAATCTCGCAATGGTAAAACTCCTGATCACCCATGGAGCCAGTGTCACCACCCATGACCGGCTGGGCCGGACCTCAATGCATTGGGTGGCTGAAAAGGGAAACCTGGAAATTGCCAGGGCCCTCATTCGGGCAGGGGCTAAATTAAACGCCACTGACAATGACGGGGAAACTCCCCTGCACGAAGCCGCCAAATGGGATCGGCAGGATATTGTCAGGCTGTTCATTGCAAAAGGCGCCGACATCAACAGGAAGGGTTCAGACGGCAGGGCACCGATTCACATCGCCATTGCCCACGGCAACTTGGACATCGTCAACCTGTTCAAAGCTCACGGCGGGGATTTTTAAATTGACAGAGGACTTGCTCCGTGGCCGGACCCGCTCAAATCCCTTTTCCTGCGTTTATTTCTGATCACTTTTCAGCCGTTTTCCGGGCAGGAGATAATTCTGCACGTAATCCTTGATTCCTTCTTCAAGCGGAGTGCTGGGCGCGTCATATCCCACGTTGCGGATTTTGCCCATTACGGCTTGTGTGTGGTACTGATACTGATCGCGGATAGAGAGAGGCATCTCTATGTATTCGATGTTCGTCTCTTTGCCCAGAGCAGAAAATAAAGCCGTCGCCAGATGGTTCCAGTTTCTAGCCACCCCCGATCCCGCATTGAACAATCCGCCGATTTCGGGACGATCCAGAAAAAACAGGGTCATGGCTACCGCGTCCTTAATGTAAAGAAAATCCCGCTCCTGCCCTCCGTCCGTGTATTCCTCCCTGTAGGATTTGAACAGCCGGATCTTTCCGGTCTCCTGAATTTGATAAAAACCTTTGCGCACCAGACTCTGCATGTCGCCTTTGTGATACTCGTTCGGACCATAAACATTAAAATATTTCAGGCCGACGATTTTTTCGAACATCCCCTCATCCCGCGCCCAAAGGTCGAGCCTCTGCTTGCTGTCGCCATAGAGATTGAGCGGCTTTAATGCATTCAATTGCGATTCATCGTCCAGATAACCTTGCTCCCCGTCGCCGTAGGTCGCGGCACTGGAGGCATAAATGAACCGGACGCCCCGCCCCAGGGAAAATTCCGCCAGGTGACGCGTGTATTCGTAATTGTTTGTGGTGAGAAATGCCTGGTCGGTTTCCGTGGTCGAGGAGCAGGCCCCCATGTGGATGATTGCCGTTATGGGCGAGTTCTGGGAACGGGATTGAACGTCTTTTAAAAAATCCGCCTTGCCTTGAAGCTCAACGTATTTTAAGGCGGCCAGGTTTTTTGCTTTTTCCTCATGGTCCACGTCATCGACCACAAGTATATTTTCGATTCCTCTGGAATTGAGTTCATGCACGATGGCACTGCCGATGAACCCGGCGCCTCCGGTGACGACGATCATATTTTCTCACAATATTTTATTCGCATCATATTCCCTTCAGTTTCGGCCCCGGTGCCTGATGAATGGTTCCGTTCCAGTCCATATCGGGCAAAAGAGGGGTATATGATTTTTTCCCGGCATTTGCAACCTGGTTTTTTAACTGACGCACCCGGTCGTTGCCCGCGGGATGTGTGGACAGATACTCCATCCAGGAAGCCGTGTCTTCTTCCGGGCCGGACGCGTCGGCAGGGCCACCTTCGACCAGAAATTTTTCCTGCTCTCCAAGTTTTTCAAACATACGCACCATGCCCGTGGGGTCGATTCCCGCAGTCAGGATCATGTCCATGCCTTTCCGGTCCGCTTCCCGCTCCATGTTCCGGCTGTGGCGCAGACCGTCCAGTTCCCCGGCCAAACTGAGTGCCATTTCCATTGAGCCATTCATATCCCCGACAAACAGGGTCAAAAGTATCTTCGAAGTCAGACCGCGAATGATGCCGCGAGTGGAATGGCGATGCACGACGTGCTGGATTTCGTGCGCCAGCACCCCCGCCAGTTCTTCCGGGGACTGGGCGATGTCCAGCAATCCCTGGAAAAAAATGATGTGTCCGCCTGGCAAAGCGACGGCATTCACCATTTTGTGCGAAGAAACATGAACGCGGATATTATAGGGTTGATCGGGGAGAGCGGTCAGAAGACGATCCGCAATGGCTTTGAGGGCTTTCTCTTTTTCGGGATGAGGCGCGGGGGCCAGCATCTTCGGGAGTCCCTCCAAAATTTTAGCGCCTAATTTTTCCTCCCAGGAAACCGGCACCTGCATCGCCACTCGGTCCGACAACTCCGGGATCACCACCTTCCACAATCCATACAGGAATAATGGGATGACCAAAACGGCCACAGCCAGGGCCACATACCTGGACCCCATCACCTTCTTCAACGAAGAATGCAGGGGAATCGCCGAAGTCTGGCGCAGATTGAGCAGGAAGACAGGGTCGTCCACCGTCAACGTTTCCAACCGATCGCCCTGAGGTTCCCTTACGCTGTGTTCCAGGTGAAAAGGTGGGTGGTCGCCTGCGTCCTGGGATTGCCGGCGCAAGTCGGCATAACTCCACGCCACAGGTCGGTCTTCAGGAAGCGATAACATCATTTGACGGGGCGACAAATTGACCGTCACGCGATGTTTCCTGGCGCTTAAGCCATCAAAATACGCACCCGTAAATTGTAGTTTACGGGCGCTCATCTTTCCTGGGTCGCAGTAGAATCATCAGCCCACATCCACCGGAATATCGAACGCGTCCAACGCCTCTTCACCGATGGCACCGCTTTCTTTCATCTCTTGGACCACGGAATCCATATCGAAATTTCCTTCCAGGGTGAGGTGCTCGGTGAAAAACTTCTGATTGCGGACAACCACCCAGGGGTAAGCCAACCCTACGGTGACGATTACAAGTAAAACGTTGACCAGATTCAAAGCGAACAGTTCCCCTCCTGTGGCGGTGAACCGGAAACTGGCGCCGCCGAATTTTGTATTGGCCCAGTTATACCGGCTCATGAAGGCGCTGAACCAGATCCAGTAAATTCCGAATGTGATGATGGTCAAAAAAACCGCCAGAACGTACTTGCCAAATATTTCTTTTCCTTCGCCAGTGAACTCTCCCTGCAAATTGCCGAAATAAGAATTTTCCCGCCAGAAAGTTTCGGCCTGCATGCGGAAATAAGGCCAGTACAAACCGAGGGTGAGAAGGGTCAGGATTCCTCCTTTGAGATAAATCTTTATGGCCTGCTTGCGTTCCCCCCTGAAGGAAAAACGAATGCCGCGCCAGGCGGTGCGCGACAATCGGTAACGGAAGGCTCCAACCATCAGCGCCGGGATGAGCGGCCATATCAATATTGGCAGGAGGCCGCCGATCACCTGACCCGCAGGACCGGCCATGCTTTGCAGGAACCCGACAACCAACCCGACCACCAGGGCAATTCCAAAAAATTTCAAAAATCCCTGAAATAACTCTTTGCCGGTTCCGTGGTAGGAGAAAGAATCTTCCGCAAAAATCGTGTTCGACCAGATATATTGGCGGACCCTTGTCTTCGCCCAAAAGCGGTATATGCCCAGGGTTAAAATCGTTTTCACCAGATTGACGAAGAAAATGCCGAACATTTCCTTGCCTTCGCCTCTGAAAGCGAACGGCAGACTGAGATCGGATTCAGAGGAATTGAGCCGCCTTGGCGTCCCCTCCTCCTCGCTATCGAAACCCATCGCTTCCTCCTCTATTATATCGAGGGGTTGAAGGTCCACTTGAAATCCCAGACTTTGCAAATATGCCGCGGCAGGGCCTGCCTGGTTGTCGGAAATTTTTTGTGAGAATCTCCAGGACCGGCCCTCGCGTAGCTGGTCCACAACGGTTTCCCCCTGTTCCTGGCTCATCCGGAATACCTTGGCCAGTTTTTTTGCGGCTTGATCCGGGTCCGCCCCGAACCAGGAATTCAACGTTATCTGGTGACTCATGCAATCCTCCTGAATGTTCTTATCTGAAAGTTTTACCAGGCGGTGAAGATCTTCTGGTTGGCCCGGATTTTTAGAGCCTCTCTGAAATCAGAAAAAGTCGTAGGCTTTCTGCTGTTCCGTCCAACCCAGAAAACCGTCCTTGACCGGGTTGCCGGAAAAACCATCCGTTTCCTTCGCCCACGATTTCGGTTGGTCCCAATTGTCCCCATAGTGATAGAGAAACATTTTTGCGCGGATGGATTCCGGCAATGTCATCAATTCATGATACGAGGCATGCACACCGCCCTGAAACAGCTGGCAATCGTGAAACATCAATTCGGCCTTTTCTGAATATTTGAGGGGATAGTCGCGATCGAACATGGTGTCGCCCGAAATCCACACCCGCTGGTTAATGAAAACGCCGCTACACCATTGGGATTCCTCAATATTGACAGCCGTATCGGGAAAATGACGGGTCCGCATGACTGAAATCTCAATGGGACCCTGCCGGTAATTCCAAACCAGCCCGGTCTCGGTCCCATTCTCCGGAGAGGGCGTCTGGATTTTGAAAAAATCCGCCAGTTGCAATGGCCGCCCCTGCTTGGATTCGCAGTATTCCATTCCGCCGGCCAGGCTTCTGCTCCACAGGTCTTTCGCATATTCGGGCAATACGATCATTTCCGGTTTGGAGCTTTTGGCCAAATACCGGTTGGTGAGCCCGATTTCTTCAAATCCTCCGATATGGTCGGCATGGCTGTGGGTCGGCAGGTAACATTTGACCTGCAATACATCCAACCCCAGGTCCGCAAGAGCCAGGGGACCCTGAGTCCCGCAATCGACCAGAACATGATGGTCTCCCTGAATAATGAGGATATTGGACTGGCGGCGCCTTTTCGCAAACGCCGAACCGGTACCGATAAAAACCACCCGCAAATGACCGTCCGTCTTTAAAGAGAGCGGTTCGCCACTTTTACATATCTCGGTTACCGAGTACACGAATCCCTTGCCCTCTCAACAGAAAACCATTTCGAAACGCAGACCCTCGAAACAGCACACAGGATATCCAATAATTCATTAAAATACAACAAATTATAAGATAATTCCGGCAATAGTACAGTGCTGCAAGGGTCTTGAATAATGTAAAAAGGGCCTTTTCAACAGGTTCAGACGCACTGGAAAAAACCCTCACAGGAATCAAGATGAAGTCCTAAGTTATCACGATATCCCAGGAAATTTTGTGAGCCACGTCCGGCGCACCCTTTTTTTAAAAGACAAACCCCCGGCCACGATGTTATGATGTATTTATGCAACAAAAAATAATTATTCTCGACGCCAACCGTCTATCGACCGAAAACCTGCGCAAGTCCCTGAAACAACAAGACTATGAAGTGATCGCGGCCTACTCGGCCATGGAGGGACAAAAGCGGCTGCTGGAAAAAGTGTTTCATCTCGTTCTGATGGATGAAAATTTTGTTGCAAAAGATGGACAAAATTTTCTGGAATTCCTGCGCCGCAGATTTCCCGGCCTGCCGGGAATCGTCCTGATCCGCCGGGGACTTCCTTTGGACCTTGAAGAAAGCCTTGAAAATTACGGCTTTCAACTCATTTCCCGGTCTCAGGGACCGGGTCCCCTGCTGGAATCGATCCGCGAAATATTCAGTCAGGCAGACCCGGAAAATGGCGCTTCCGATGCCGGGGTCCGGGACACCCCCCCTTTTCAATTGCTGGGCGAGAGCCCGCCCATTCTACATCTGCGCGAGGTTTTACGCACCGTGGCCGAAACGTCCGCTCCGGTCTTGCTACGAGGAGAAACCGGAACCGGGAAAGAACTGGCCGCCCGGTTTTTGCACACCCACAGTCCAAGAAATCAAAACCAGTTCATCGCGGTCAATTGCGCCGCCCTGACGACGTCCCTTCTGGAAAGCGAGCTTTTCGGGCACGAAAAAGGCGCCTTCACTGGAGCGCACCGGCAAAAACTGGGTAAATTCGAATATGCTGGATCGGGCACCCTGTTCCTCGACGAAATCGGCGAGATCTCCCCCACCCTGCAAGCCAAAATGCTGAGAGTCCTGGATGACCGGAAATTTGAGCGGGTGGGCGGCAACAAAACCATCGACGTGCAATGCCGGGTGGTGGCCGCCTCCAACATCGACTTTTCCCAGGCCATAGAGGCCGGACGCTTTAGAGAGGATTTATATTACCGCCTCAATGTCGTGTCCATCGACCTGCCGCCCCTTAGAAACCGGGCACAGGATATACCGCTTCTGGCCCGGCACTTTTTAATCGAAAAATCCAAACGGCATAACAAACCGGTCCGGGAATTGTCCTCGCAAGCTTTGAAGGAGCTCATTTCATACCACTGGCCGGGAAATGTCCGGGAGCTGGAAAATATGATCGAACAAGCGGTGATCCTCGCCAAAGGCCAGACCATCGACCGGCTACCCATTCCCACACAAAATAATTCACCCGCGTCAGCCGGGGTTTCCCCCGTGACCCGGCAGGATCTCACGCGAATGACCCTGAAAGAACACACCAGCCATATCCTCAAAGAATCCGAAGCGGTTTATTTCGATGCCTTGTTGACCGAACACAAAGGCCATATATCCCGAACCGCGAAAGCAGCGGGCATCGACCGAACCACCTTCTACCGGAAAATCAAACAATGCGGTATCGACCCCAAAAAATACAAATCGCGCCAGTGAATGGATATTTTGTAGAATAAATACAACAAATAGATGAATAATTGTTGACCCAGATCTACAATTTATCAAAAAAAACCCTGGCTGACCGCACCGCCCTCCCGCAACCCCTTTCAAATCAATCGAAGCAACGATCTTTGCCGTTCTGGCACATAAATTGCTCTTTATCAAAGAGAATGTTAATCCCGGCCCTTTGGCCGACCCCCGCAAAGTGAGGAACACCATGCCCCTTCTTGACCTGTCAAAAATGACCAAAGACGAGCTGTTGCGGCTCGCTGAGAAAATCAAAGTCCCCGTGAAGAAATCCATGCTGAAAGGGGAAATCCTCGCCGTTTTGAAAAAAGAAACCAAAAAAGCCGCAAAGCTGGCTGAGGCAAAAAAAACAAAAACCAGAGCCGTGAAAGCAACTGCAAAAAAGGCCTCCGTCTCCGGGAAAAAAGTCGTCGCAAAAAAAACGGTTAAAGACAAGACACCTAAAAAATCCGTAAAACCCAAATCAACCAAACCGGCGGCCCCTGTGAAGAAAAAAACCGCGCAACCTAAAAAACCTACGTCGATCCATAAAGCAAAACCCATCGTTGACAAAGACAAGGCTCACAAAGCCCCTTTAAAGTCTGTAGCGGTGAAAAAAAGCAAACGACCTGCAACGCGGAAAAAGCCGGTTGCCCGGAAAGCATCGCCTTCCGCCAAAGAGAATCAAGGCGTCAAGGGCTACGACATTCAGTCATTGCATCCCAAATTTGAACTGGAGGACGCGGCTCAGGAAGCTAAATTCATCCTCGGCAAACCGGACATTCGCGATGAATCCCGGGCGGAAGTTTCTCCGGATCTGCCCCTCGGTTACGGCGACAACAAAGTCGTTATGCTGGTGCGCGACCCGCACTGGTGCTACCTGTACTGGGAGTTGCAGGAAACCCTGATTGAAGACGGATTGCGGCGGTTATCGCGTTCCCGGCACGAGGTTCGTCATGTTTTGCGCATCCATCCCGCTGGAGGAACCGGAACCCCTTTTGACGTGGACATTGATTTCAGGGCTCAAAGCCACTACCAGCAATTATCGCCGGGCGCGTCCTTTTACTCGGAAATCGGCCTGTTGGACCACGAGGGTTTTTTCGCCGCCCTGGCAGTTTCCAACACGGTCACCCTCCCTTTGGACGGTCCCTCGGAAATCATCGACGAACAATGGATCACCACAGATGAAAATTTTACAGAAATTTATATGTTGTCCGGCGGCGAATTGACCGAAACGGGGAAAACTCGGGGAGACTTCGGACAGGCGGGCTCCCGGGAGCTGCAAAAAAGCGCCACAGAACAGCTGACTATTTCTTCCCCCGGAGTCGGCAGTTTTGGGTCGGCCCAATTCCCGGCAGCGGACCAGAAAAAAAATTTCAGCTTCTGGCTGGATACGGAACTGATTATTTACGGCGGCGCAGATGCAGGTTCGACCATCCTGCTTTCGGGAAAAAAGCTGAACCTGCGCCCCGACGGAACCTTCACCGCCCGGTTCAGCCTTCCGGAAGGAGAGCTCAAACTCCCCGTCACGTTTATTTCGCAGGACCGGTCTGAAGCCCACACAGTCACCCCGAAAGTGACCCGACGCACGGAAACAAAAACAGGAGAATCTGATCAATGAGTCAACCTAAAGGATACCTCGCGCTGGTATTGCACGCGCATCTGCCATTCGTCCGTCATCCCGAATACGAAGAATTTCTGGAAGAGGACTGGCTGTATGAAGCCATCACCGAAACCTATATTCCCCTGCTCAATATTTTTGAGGGCCTGGTCGAGGACGAAGTTCCATTCAAGATCACCATGACGCTGTCGCCCACTCTGTTGAGTATGCTGGGGGACCCCCTGCTTCAAGACCGCTATCGCCGCCATCTGGACCGGCTGATCGAGTTGTCGTGCAAGGAAATTGAACGCACTCGCTATCAATCCGAATTCCATTCCCTGGCCTTGAACTACCACCATATGCTGAGCGGGGTGCGCGAAACATTTGTAAACCACTACCAGAACAACCTCATACAGGGATTCCGAAAATTTCAGGATCTGGGTCATCTGGAACCGATCACTTGCGGTGCCACCCACGGCTTTCTGCCCTTGATGTCGGTCAACGGCAACGCGGTCAGGGCGCAGATCGAGACCGCCGTACAGACGCATGAAAAGTTCATGGGCCGAAAACCGAAAGGCATCTGGCTGCCCGAATGCGGTTACGAGCCGGGCATCGAAACCTATCTGCAGGAGGCGGGCATCCGTTTCTTTTTCACCGACACGCATGGCGTTCTGCATGCAACGCCCCGGCCCAAATACGGCATCTTCGCCCCGATTTACTGTCCCAACGGCGTGGCCGTGTTCAGTCGGGATACGGAGTCGTCCAAACAGGTGTGGAGCGCCCACGAGGGCTATCCTGGGGATTATAATTACCGGGAATACTATCGCGACATCGGGTTCGATCTTGAATACGATTACATACGGCCCTACATCGCCTCCACCGGCGAGCGCAAAATGACCGGCTTTAAATATCACCGAATCACCGGCGCCAGCGATCACAAGGAACCTTACAATCCAGAAAACGCTCTTGCCAAAGCCGCCGAACACGCAGGTAACTTCATGTTCAACCGGCAAAATCAGGTGGAGCATCTGGCCGGCCTCATGGACCGCCCGCCCCTCGTCGTCGCACCTTACGATGCGGAGCTGTTCGGCCATTGGTGGTATGAAGGACCGGAATGGTTGAATTTTCTGATCCGTAAAATCGCCTTCGACCAGGACACCATTGAGCTGACCAACCCCAGCAGTTATCTGCAGAAATTTCCGACGCATCAGGCGGCCACGCCTTCCACCTCCAGCTGGGGCTATAAAGGTTATGCCGAATACTGGCTGGGCAAGGGCAACGACTGGATCTACCGCCACCTGCATAAAGCCGCAGAACGTATGAAAGAGCTGGCCTGCGATCACCGCCATGCGACGGGTCTTCAGGAGCGAGGGCTCAACCAGGCCGCCCGCGAGCTTCTGCTGGCCCAGGGCAGCGACTGGGCCTTCATCATGACGTCAGGCACCATGGTCGAGTACGCCTTGAAACGAACGAAAGACCACCTCCACCGGTTCACGAGGCTTTATAACGACATCCAGAACCAGTCCGTGGATGAAGGCTGGCTTCAGGAAATTGAGAAAAAAGACAATCTGTTTCCCGAAATCAATTTCAGGGTGTACGCCGGTTAGTCTATTTTTTAGGAAACAATGTCATTGAGTATTACTCCAGTATTATAATCACACTGCCTGAGAGCTTCGTATGCTCCGCATTAGAGCACTATCAATTCCAGAAATTTATCCTAGCCCGGAGGCAATAAAATCCTTTCAAGATAATAAACACGGGTATGACCCGGAGTTTTGGGAATTTCAGTACGAAACCTATCGCTATATTGGTCGTCTTCCTGATGAATCGCTTAGGATTCGGTATAGAGATATCCTTAACAATATGCAGGCACTAACTAGTCCGGACCGTCACATTATTCCAATCCAAAGTTTTTTAAGTTCATGGTACTGGTATCGTAAAGAACATCAAACACGCCTGGAATTTCTCATTAGAGGTTTAGAGCTTCCAAATCAGCCTCCATTAATTATTTCAAGCAATTCAACTGATGCTGGTCCCGTGCGTCCTCGCTCTCCCAATGCTGGCGATGTTCTATATCGTTATGGCAACAATCAATATATGACTGAAATGATCGAACAAGGGAGTATTAGAATTAGTTCTGCTTCTGAGGTTCAGAAACTTGACCAAGATATTGCCCGATATGACAGAGAGCTAAATAAACAATCATATATGCCGGGCCAGTACACACGCATTACAACCCAAGATGGAGTAGATATACCAGTAATTGGAGACGTATGCAGAACCGTTTCTCTACCAAATTATTTTTTTCTATGCATATCACTTGATTGGGATTTTAACCTTTTCAAAGCCTTTGGTGCGGATACCTGTGTTGTCATTAAGAACCCAAATGCTTTCGAAAAACGCTTGGAAGAAGCGTCTAAGCAAAAACTTCCCGGATGGGAGCTACATCACTTTCCTGTAGAATATTATGATCCTTACGAGCGATTGCCTAATCAACGGATTACCGCTGGGATGTCAAAAGATTTTTGTTACGCTTATCAAAGGGAATATAGATTTATTTGGATTCATAAAGACGGCCTTGAAGCAAAAGGTTTCAAATTTCTAAATGTTGGATCAATAGAAGATATTGCTGAACTTATAAAATTATAATAAACGTAATTTTCCTACTAAAGCACTAGATCCTGATGTTAAATTATTTTAAATCACAGGATGGCTGTGCAGAATGAATGAAGGAGATCATTTGATCGTCATTGCGAGCTTAGCGAAGCAATCCAGAAATCCTGGATCGCTTCGCTAAGCTCGCGATGACGAAAAAGACAATTTGAAGATAACAATAATACCTACTGCCGAGAAAAGGGTTGAGAAAAAAGATGGTGATTGCGCCAATTTGACGAAAGTTTCTAGCTTGTAACATTCAAATAGTTACATTTCTTGCAAAATTTTTTTTATTCATACTTGAAATTATATTCCAAACCAAAATTTGAGCTTGTTTACAATATAAGCTATAATTTCCGGTTTCACTCTTAATCCTTCGGAATTCACCGGTTTAAAAATGAAATACTTAATTGTGATCGGCAGTGGTCTGACCGACCAGCCGATCGCTGAAAAAGATAATCAGACGCCTCTGCAAATCGCGGACACCCCCAATCTGGACCGATTGGCTAAAGCCGGCATCGTGGGAAGCGTGCAGACGATTCCCGAAAATTTTGAGGCGGGAAGCGACGTGTCGTTTTTGTCGCTTTTGGGATTCTCTCCGGAAACGCATCATTCCGGAACCGCCCCATTCGACGCCGTGGCCCTGGATGTCGTGCTGAAAGAAGGTGAGATTCCCCTTTGTTGTAGTTTCGTGCAATTGCAAACGAGCCACAACGATATGGTGATGAAGGATTTCACCTCCGGCAATCTCACGAGCGCAGACTCCCGAATCCTTATAGATGCCTTAGAGGAGCAGATCGGCTCGGACACGGTCCGGTTCCAGCATGGGAAAGGCCATCACAATTTGATGGTGATCAAAAGCGCTCCCTTTTCCCGAACACTGAACCCGCCCATGGAACTGATTGGCGAGGGCATCCGCCAGTTCATGCCGGAGGGGGACGAATTTAAAGAGCTGGTTTATATCATGAACCAGGCACAAATCATTCTGCACAACCATCCCTACAACAAAAACCAGCAAAAGGAAGGTCTGGACGCGGTGAACAGCGTGTGGTTGTGGGGCAACGGACAGCGGCAGGCTTTGCCTTCTTTCTCCGCCACTTTCGGAAAAAACGCGGCACTTGTCACCTCCTCCCTGCTATTAAAAGGCATGAGCAAATCCGCCGGCATGAACGTGGTGGACGGAGGCGGGTTGAATGGCAACAACCCCGCCAGTTATCAGGGAAGGGTGGAATCCGCCCTCAAGGAACTGGACGCGCACGATGTGGTGTATTTACACATTGGAGAATTGGAAGAAGTTTCGCTGAAAGGAAATCTCGACGATAAAGTTCTGGGGATCGAAGATTTTGACAACGAGGTCGCAGGCCCCTTGCTGAAGGCTCTCAATCAGCGGAAGGATGTTAAAATGTTGCTGACCGTCAACCACGTCGCCTCAGCGGCGCTCATGAAATACACTAAGGACCAGGTGCCTTTTCTGGTTTATCCGGCGGCAACCGGTGCGGACGCAAAAAATGCTCCGGCCTTTGACGAAAAAATTCTGGATTCGAGCGAGATCCGTTTCAAGGACGGACCGGCTCTGATCGACGCATTTCTTAGAGACAATATTTAATGGCTTCATTGGTGGTACAGAAATATGGCGGAACTTCCGTCGGGTCCATCGACCATATCAAGCGAGTGGCTGAAAGAATCGCCGAGACCCGGAGATCCGGGAAAGATGTGGTGGCGGTGGTCTCGGCCATGGCCGGACAGACCGATCAACTGCTGAAAATGGCCTGGGAGATATCCGACGCTCCCACACAAAGGGAATTGGACCTTTTACTTTCATCGGGGGAGCGCATTTCCAGCGCGTTGTTGACCATCGCCTTAAACGCCATCGGTTGCCAGGCGGTTTCCCTGACGGGACGCCAGATTGGGCTACAGACCGACAACAAGCACACACGCGCCCGGATCAAGCAGATTGACGGAGAACGGTGCAAACGCTATCTGGAGAAAAACCATGTCGTTGTGGTCGCCGGGTTCCAGGGGGTCAATGAACACGGGGACGTCACGACATTAGGCCGCGGGGGGTCAGACACCTCCGCCGTGGCGCTGGCTGTGGCGCTCAATGCCGAACAATGCGAAATCTTAACCGATGTGGACGGGGTTTTCACTGCCGACCCGCGTGTGGTGCCCGACGCGCGCAAGCTGGAAATCATCTCGTATGATGAAATGCTCGAGATGTCCGGCCTGGGAGCGAAGGTTCTGCAACTTCGGTGCGTTGAGTTTGCGAAAAAGTATCAAATGCCTCTGATCGTGAGGTCCTCATATAATAATCATCCAGGAACTCTGATCTCCGAGGAGGATCCCAATATGGAACAACCGGTCGTTTCCGGAATCATGTACGACAAAAATCAGGCTAAAATCACCGTCAAGGGGGTTCCCGATCAGCCTGGCATCGCCGCCAAACTGTTCAACGCCTTGGCCGAAGCTTCGGTTTCGGTGGACATGATCATCCAGAACATCAGCGAGGAAGGGCACACGGACATTTCATTCACCGTCACCACGGAACACCTGGCTGACGCGATGACCGAGGTGAACAAGGTGAATGAGGAAATCAATGCGGAAACAATTTCTGCGGACGCGAGCATCAGCAAAATTTCGATCGTCGGCGCGGGCATGCGGAGCCATTCGGGTGTTGCGGCCCTCATGTTCCAGACTTTGTCCCGGGAAAACATCAACATCCTGATGATCAGCACCTCGGAAATAAAGGTTTCCTGTATCATCGACGAAAAGCATACCGAACAGGCCACGAGCACTTTGCACGAAGCGTTTGACATGAAAACCGATCCGGTCCAGATCCCTCAGTAAAATTTCCAGGACCCTGAAATAAAAGCTTAAAATAATATGCGACCCATAACAATATACGACACCACTCTTCGGGACGGCTCCCAATGTGAAGATGTTTCCTTCACGGTGGAGGACAAAATCCGCATCGCCCATAAATTAGACGAATTGGGCGTCCATTACATTGAAGGCGGCTGGCCGGGGTCGAATCCCAGAGACATCGAGTTTTTCAAGAAGGCCAAGCGCCTGAGCTTTTCCCAGGCCAGGATCACCGCCTTCGGCAGTACCCGCTATCCGGGGAAACGAGTTGAAGAGGATGTCAATATCCAGCATCTCCTTGAAGCTGAAACCGATGCGGTGACCATCTTCGGCAAGTCCTGGGACCTGCATGTGAAGCACGCCTTGTCCACCGATCAGGATGAAAACCTGCGCATGGTCTCGGAAAGCCTCTCCTATCTTAAAAAGCATTGCGGTGAAGTGATGTTCGATGCGGAACATTTTTTCGACGGATACAAAACCAATCCTGAGTATGCGCTGAAGGTATTGAAAGAGGCGGAATCCGCAGGGGCCGACTGGATCGTGCTCTGCGACACCAATGGCGGGTCGCTCCCCTCGGAGATCGGCAAAATATTCGAAGCGATCAAAAACACAGTGAATGTCAAGTTGGGCATTCATTGCCATAACGACAGTGAACTGGCTGTCGCCAATTCCATAGAAGCCGTGCAAGCCGGAGCCCAACAGGTGCAGGGGACCATTAATGGCCTGGGAGAACGTTGTGGCAATGCCAATCTGATTTCCATCATTCCCAATTTAAAATTAAAAATGGGATTGAACTGCGTGACGGATCAGCAGTTGCAAAGCCTTAAAGAGGTCTCCGCCTTCGTGGACGAAATCGCCAACCGGGCACACTGGAACCATCAGCCCTACGTGGGGCAGAGCGCGTTTGCCCATAAGGGCGGGGTGCATGTGGCGGCGATCCAGAAAAACCGTGCCACGTACGAGCATATCGAGCCTGAAGTTGTCGGCAACTGGCGGCGGATCTTGATTTCCGATCTTTCGGGAAAGAGCAATATTTTAATCAAGGCCAAAGAATTCGGCATCGACGTCAACGGCGGCGATCCTAATATCAAGAAAATTCTAGGCGATCTGAAAAACTTGGAAAATCTTGGCTATCAATATGAGGGCGCTGAGGGATCGTTCGAATTGTTGATGCATGAAGCCCTGGGCGACAAGGAAGTTTTCTTTGATTTTGTTGGTTTCCGTGTCATCGTGGAAAAACGCCAGGAGGATGAAGAACCCATTTCAGAAGCCACCATCAAAGTTCGGGTCAACGGGGTTCTGGAAGTCACGGCGGCAGAGGGGGCGGGTCCGGTCGATGCTCTGGATAAAGCCACCAAAAAAGCGCTGACCAAATTTTACCCTGAGTTGGAAGAAGTCAATTTGATCGATTACAAAGTTAGAATTCTCGATGAAAAAAAAGGCACCCGCTCTAAAATCCGCGTCCTGGTGGAGTCCGGCGATCATCATTCCAAATGGGGAACCGTCGGCGTTTCGGAAAATATCATCGAGGCCAGTTGGCAGGCGCTCATCGACAGCCTGGAATACAAGCTCAATACCTTTTCGAAAAAGAACAATAATCCCTAAAAATATTCATCCTTGGATGAGGCCGCTATAATGCGGTTCTCAGCCAGGTGTCCAGCGTTTTACGATATGATTCCCGGACACTCTGAGTGATGCGGTCATAATCGCTTAAGAGCGCATCGGCCCGTTCATCGACTTCCCTCTGGTCATAGCCCAGCAACCGGGCGAGAGCCCCTTGGGACATTTTATCTTTTGGGAGATGACTGGAGGAGGGTTCCCTGACGATCCGCAACGAGCACTCAAGGTTTCTTAAGAACAAATAATTCTCCAACATTTGATCGGCATCCGCCTGATCCATCATTCCATACGCAGAAACCACTTTTAAAACTTCCGGCATATTGGTGCAACGCAGTTTGGGGTTCTGATATCCATGCATCATCTGCAAAATCTGCAAAGTGAATTCAATATCTACCAGGCCGCCAAAACCAAGCTTGACGTTTTTGCCCTTTTTGGATTCGTGGGCCAGCTCCTTTTCCATGCGCTCCCTGAGCCGGGATATTTCGATCAAAGACCCATATTCAAATTTTTTCTGGTAGGTGAATTCCTGCGCCACCTGCATAAATTTTTTCCCCAGTTCAGGATCACCCGCAACAAAACGGACCCTTGTCATCGCCTGGCGTTCCCAGATCCTGGCTCGGGTTTTAAAATATTCTTCATAGCCCTTGACTGAAAGCACCAGGTCCCCGCGACTCCCTTCGGGGCGAAGGTCGGTATCCACCTTATAGGCATAGCCTGCGGGAGTCATTTCGGAGGTGAGTTCATATATCAATCGGGAAACTTTTACATAATGCGCGATCAATTCGGTTCTGGAAAGGGCCTCCTCGTTGGCGGGCTCAGCGTAAACAAAAATGATGTCCAGATCCGACCCGAAATTCAATTCCCGACCTCCCAGTTTGCCCAGACCAAAAATTGCAAAATCCCTGGGTAGAGGATGCAGTGACTTTTCACCCAGTTCCATAAAAGCCAGATCTGTCACGATCTGCAAATACAAATCCGCCAGCGTGGAAAGATCGGCCAGCGTTCCCATCAGGTCCGTCTCCTTGATGAGATAGCGAATGCCGATTCTAAGTTCCTCGCCATGCTTGAACCTGCGTAAGGCTATTTTTTTCGCGGGAAGACCCTTGCAGGTCTTCAGAATTCTTATCCACTCTTCCCTGATTTTTTCAGGTTGCTTGTAGCGGTAAATGGATTCTAAATCCAGAAAAATGTCTACCAGATCCGGTTGTTTTATCAATGTCTCAGAAAGCAGGTCACTGCTTCCAAACAGGATGAGCAAAAGCTCCAGAAGCTTGGCAGAGGAATTGAACAGACTCAGATAATTTTCCCGGGCGCCACTGGCTTCGGCAAATCTAACAAGATTATCAATCGCCCTATCGGGCATGGGAAGTTTAGCGCAGAGTTCAAGAATGTCTGGAAGGACCGAATAAAAATCTTGAATACTTTTTTCCGTGGGATGAGAAAATTGAGGCCCATCTCGTAACAGAGTCAAGAAACGGGCCACACGTTTTATGTCGGTAAACCCACTTTCGCTCAAATGCTCCATCGAAAGCAGGCCTTCCTTTAAAGACCGGCGTTCAAATTCCCTGGAAGCTATTTGCGCCGTTTCCTGCCGGGCTTCCTCAGTGAACAAATTAGCAAACATAGTTCCCACATATTTAGTGTGGCGGTCAAATTCACTCATTAACCGCTCTACCAACAGCTTGGGGCTATCCTCCTGCAACCGCATCTTGCGGGCTAGGACTGCCAGCTGAGTTTCATCATCCGGTAAAACGTGGGTCTGCAAACCAAAAGAAATCTGTACACGATTTTCCAAATTGCGCAAAAAAATGTACGCATGTTTTAGATTTTCATAATCTTCCTGAGTCAAATATCCACACTCGCGCAATCTTTCCATGATCTTCAAGGTCGGAATCACCCGCAAGCTCTTGTCTTTGCCTCCGAATATCAGCTGATACGCCTGAACAATGAATTCGACTTCCCGGATACCGCCAAAACCCAGTTTGATGTCCCCTCTGCCGGTTTTCTTATTTTTAATGCTGGCGTTGATTTTATTTTTCATCGCCTTGACTTCTTCAATGGCCGAGAAATCCAGACTGCGTCGGTATATGAATGGAGACAGGAGCGAAAAAAATTCTTCTCCCAGCGGAATGCTACCTGCGCATACGCGAGCCTTGATGAGGGCCTGTCGCTCCCAGGTCCGGCCCCAGGACTCGTAATACACCTCACAGCTTGCCAGGGAGTTGACGATCTCTCCACTTCGCCCTTCCGGGCGAAGATCTAAATCCACCCGGAACACGCTTCCGTCCGCGGTGATTTCATGAATCGTTTTAGTGACCAACTGCGCGAGCTTGGTGAAATATTCATGATTGCTGATGCTTATTATGCTTTTGCGTCCGTTTTCGTCGGGCCGGGTTTCCCCTTTGCTTGAGGTATAAATATAGATAAGGTCGATGTCGGAACTGAAATTGAGTTCTCCCCCTCCCAGCTTACCCATTCCTAAAATGGTGAAATCCGATTTCTTCCAGTTCCCTTCAGCATCCTGATAAAACGGCACGCCATACTTTTTACTACATACATTGTCCGCATATTCATAAGCTATTTGCAGGCACACATCCGCCAGGCTGGAAATGTCCGCCACCGTTTCCTGCATGTCCGCCTTGCCCAACAAATCGCGCAGACCAATGCGAATATATTCTCTTTTTTTAAATTGTCGCAAAAGCCCTGGGGTTTGGCCTGAGTTGTATTCGCCTTGCGACAATTCATGAAAATCCCTCGTGAGAGCGTCCAGCGAACGGGATTGGTTTAAAATGTCAGGATGTTTTAACCAGTCAAAATGGGCGGGTTCCTTGAGCAGAGTGTCTGTCAGAATTTGACTGCCGGAAAACAAAACGATCAAGGCTTCAAGAAGATCAGGGCTTTCTGCAAGGAAGGTGAATAAATAATTTTTATCGTTAATTTTTTCCGCGAATCGTTCCAAATTGGTCAGCGCAAGATGCGCATTATACGAGCGTGAAATAAAATCGAACAACGCTGGAAAAAATCCTGGAATCAGATCTAAAAAATCATCCTGTCGGGATAAAGCAGAAAGGGTCTTCCAGGCCTTTTCCGCATCCTCAAATCCGCATTCTTTTAAGGCCTTTTCGCCTTCGGAATTTAGGGCCTGGCCTTTATATATCGATTGAAAAAATTCCGGTTGAATATTATTCATGGAGAAAACTATAAAAGGAAATTTATTGAACGCAATGAAACGAAAGGAGTAAATTATTCTGCTTCAGACCAACTGTCCCCGAAAGACAGTCACCGCCTGCCCACCAAGCAGAACCCGGTCATCCTTTAATGCCACCTTGACAAAACCTCCGCGGGAGGACGCCTGATAACCCAGCATTTCCTGTTTGTTCATCCGGGTCGCCCAAAATGGCCCTAAACTACAATGGGCCGACCCGGTCACCGGGTCTTCATCGATCCCCGCCCCCGGCCCAAAAAATCGGGAAACAAAATCGTATTTTGGTGAATCTGCCCGGCTGGTCACAATGACTCCCCGAATCGGAAAGGCTTTGAGCGCTTGTAAATCCGGTTTGAGGTCGGCAATCATTTTTTCCGTTTCCACTTCAACAAGATAGTCCGTCCCGTCCCAGCCAGTGAATTTTCCTTCCACACCCAACGCCGTCAAAAGACCTTCAGGAGACGGAATGGGTTCCACGGAATTTGCGGGAAAATCCAATTCAATCCATTCGCCCTTAAGGGCCGCCGTTAGCATTCCGCTTCTCGTGTTGAAGCGAGCGAATTGGTTCGCTGGCAAAACTTTTTCTTGCCACAGGGTGTGAGCGCTGGCCAAAGTCGCGTGCCCGCAAAGATCGACCTCTGTGGTCGGGGTGAACCAGCGCAGTTCAAATGCGTCGGCGTTTGGAACCAGAAAAGCGGTTTCAGAGAGATTCATTTCACGGGCGACATTTTGCATCCATTTCTCGTCAGCAGATTCTTCTAAAAGACAGACCGCGGCAGGATTCCCCTTGAAAGGTTCTGCTGTGAAAGCGTCTACCTGAAATATTTTTATGCCCATTATTTTTGCCCGATCAAAGGTCCGCATCAAAATTATTGCAAAAGAAAAGCCCCCTGGGAATACCCAAGGGGCCATCAAAATATTTACAAAACCCAAATAAGGGACATCCTCAAGCGTCGTAATACATATGGAATTCCAAAGGATGCGGACGCAGTCTGAGAGGAGCGATTTCATTTTCTCGTTTGTAATCGATCCACTGATCGATGACATCCTGAGTGAAAACGTCACCCTTTAATAGAAAATCATGATCTTCTTCCAAAGCGCTCAACGCGTCATCCAGGGAATGGGGAAGCGTGGGGATATTTGCGAGCTCTTCAGGACCCAAGGCGTAGATATCTTTATCCAGTGGTTCGCCGGGATCGATTTTATTTTCAATGCCGTCCAAACCCGCCATGAGCATAACCGCAAAAGTCAGATAGCCGTTGCAGGTAGGGTCCGGGTAACGAACTTCCACACGCTTGGCTTTCGGGCTTGGAGAATACATCGGAATACGACAAGAGGCGCTCCGGTTCCGGCTCGAATAAGCCAGATTTACCGGCGCTTCAAACCCCGGCACCAGTCGCTTGTAGGAATTGGTGGTCGGCGCGGCAAAAGCGCAAATGGCGCGTGAATGTTTCAGAATGCCGCCGATATAGTTCAGTCCGATCTCACTGAAACCGGCATAACCATTGCCCGCGAAAAGAGGTTTGCCGTCTTTCCATACGCTCTGATGAACGTGCATTCCGGTTCCGTTATCACCATACAATGGCTTGGGCATGAAGGTCGCCGTTTTGCCGTGTCTCTTCGCCACGTTTTTGACAATGTATTTATACCATTGCAGGTTGTCCGCGCACTTGACCAGAGAGGAAAACCGCATGGCTATTTCGTTCTGTCCGCCAGTAGCAACTTCATGATGGTGGCACTCCATACCGATCCCTATTTGTTCCATCAACAGCATCATTTCAGAGCGTATATCCTGAAAGCTGTCAGCGGGAGAAACCGGAAAATACCCTTCTTTGTGGCGAGGTTTGTGGCCCAGGTTGGGGCCTTCATCCCGACCGGTATTCCAGCTGCCCTCTACGGAATCCACATGGTAAAACGATTGATTCGAACTCAGGTCATATTGAACATCGTCGAATATAAAAAATTCCGCTTCGGGACCAAAATAAGCCGTGTCGCCAATACCTGTGGACTGGAGATACGCCTCGGCCTTTTGGGCAATGTTTCTGGGATCGCGGGTGTATTTTTCCTTGGTGATCGGGTCAACGATGTTGCAAAGCATGCTTACGGTCGGAATTTCCATGAACGGGTCCATGACCGCTGTCGCAGAGTCAGGAATGACCAGCATGTCACTGGCATTGATCGCCTGCCACCCACGAACACTGGAACCGTCAAAACCCAGGCCCTCTTCAAACAGGTGCTCTTCCAATTCGCTCATGGGAACGGAAAAATGCTGCCAGGTACCCAAAAGGTCCATAAATTTCATATCTACAATGCGAGCATTGTTTTTCTTCGCTAAATCAACCGCTTCTTTTGGGGTCACTGCGCTCTCCTTTCCCAGGTTATTTATAACTGGATTATCCGTTGGTTATGTATATATAAATTCTTATAATATTCCGCCCGATGAGGCGTTCATTAAAACCGGATCATATTTTCAATGTTTGATTAAGACAAGGAAAATACCGTATTTTTCCTGAAACGGCAAGCTCTGCTTGTTAAACAGCCTCTTCGCCCCGCTCGCCCGTCCGGATACGAATGGTATCCTGAAGGTCGATCACAAAAATCTTGCCATCGCCGATCCTTCCCGTTTGTGCGGCGGACATGATGGTGTTGATCACATCCTCCACCTGACCGTCGCTCACGATGATTTCGAGTTTAATTTTTGGAAGAAAGTCAACGACATATTCGGCGCCCCGATACAGTTCCGTGTGCCCCTTCTGGCGGCCAAACCCTTTCACCTCGCTGACCGTGATGCCTTTGATCCCGATCTCATTCAATTTATCTTTCACTTCATCTAACTTGAACGGTTTGATGATTGCTTCAACCTTCTTCATAAATTAATTCCCCTTTTTCATGACTCCCGTGATTCGAATACTGGGTCCTGGTCTGACAAACCCCGCCTTTTTAAAATGAGTTGAACAAATAAAAAGACCCCGGGGGGAACCACTCAGGTTTAACTCATTGCCCCCGACACCCACGCCGACTCTTTACCTCAAAATCTGTTACAGGCGTTGGATCAAAATACACCTTTTCCTTTATTGGCTTATCTTCAATAATCATGCCAATGCAAGAAAACCACCTCGTCAGAGGAAATCTCTAACCAATTAATTTCTAAAGGGTTTAAAAACAGATTGAACTATACCTCATTGAGTGAATAATTTCAATTGCTAGAATTGCCTGCTTTTTAGTCAGCGGAAGCCAAAAATGATAAAAAATGTGGCTTTTTTGCGGAGGGGCTATTCGCTTTCCAAGGTCAGCTGATTCAGAGTTTTTTCCAGTTCCGTCTGTTTTTGCTGGAGAAAACCTTCATCTATATGGCGAGGTATCGGTATGGGGTCACCCGAATTAACAGTGCATCGGGTGAAAGGAACGGGGAGAACAAATCGATCCCAACTATTAAAAATCCATTTACGTTTTGCATCAAAGGAAAGCGGGATCACCGGCGCTCCAGTCATCGCGGCAATTTGCAGAAGCCCCGGCTGAACTTTACAGCGCGGGCCCCGTGAGCCATCCGCAATGATGACTATCCGCCCCTCACGCCTCAACACCTTTATAAGGGACCGGGCTGAGGGCACCGCTTTTTTGAAAGAAGACCCACGGATGACGGAATATCCCATCAATTGTCCCAGGCGAGCTAGAATGTCCCCATCCTGACTGGGACTGATCAATAAAAATAAATCGGTTAATTTGCGGTAGTGGTATAAAAGGTAGAAGATCCGCCCGTGCCACAGGGTCAGAATATACTTTCCTGAAAGTTCCCGGATATATTTTTCCGCATCGGAGTTTTTGCTGTCAGAACGCAGAGTGAGACACCATAGCCTGAAAATACCAAACAGCAGATAGGGGATAAGATAATTATTGAGAAACTTCTTCATTTCCAGTTTGCTCGTCGAGGTATTGACAAATGCTTTTGGCCACACGGTTCATGACCCCGGGCTCACCCAGGGATTCGCGGATCTTTGAGAGCCTGGTTCTCACCTGTTGCAACTGGTCCTGGTTTTTCAGATGAGTGATGGCTTCTCTGGCGATTTTATCAGGGGTCACCTCCCCCTGGATCAATTCCGGAACCACCTTCTCGCCTGCTACGATATTGACCAGGCCGATCATTTCCGTGTCGATCAGGATGCGCGCCAGAAAATAGGTGAAGGCGTTGAGCTTATATACGATGACCATGGGACACCCCAAGATTCCCGCTTCCAGGGTGGCGGAACCGGAGGCGATGATCAAAAAATCACAGCAATTCATCACGTCATAGGTTTTGTCTGTAACCAAACGAATGTTCAGGGGGTTGCCCTTTAACTGTTCACGGATGCTTTCGGGATCAATCGTATTGGCAACGGGAAGAATGAACTGGCAGTCGCCCAGTTCTCTTTGTATTTTATCCGCCGCCGCCAGCATGATTTTTAAAAGCGATTGAATTTCATTTTTTCGACTGCCGGGAAGCAGGCCGATGACTTTTTGGTCCGAATTCAAATCAAATTCTTTGAGAGCTTCCGCTTGAGTCATCTCTGGATGAACTTTGTCCGCAAACGGGTGGCCCAGAAACTGGGCGTCCACTCCGGCGGACCGGTATAAATCTTCTTCAAAGGGCAGGACCACGAACATGCGATTGACCGTCCGGCGGATTTGTTTGATGCGCCCCATGCGCCAGGCCCAGATCTGCGGACTGATAAAATAAAAAACCGGGACGTTCGCCCGTTTGCACAATCGGGCCAATCGGAGATTCAAGGTCGGGTAATCGATGAGGATGACGGCATCATATTTGCCCGAGGAAATTTCTCTGGAAAGGGTGCGGTAAACTTTATAAAAAAGCGGCAGTTCGCTTAGGATCTCAACGGCGCCGACGGCGCCCATGCGTTCGATATCGAAAAACGTCTCGACACCTTCTGAGCGCATATTTTTTCCGCCCACACCGAAAAACCGGCCTTCGGGCCGAAGAATTTTTAAGGCCTGAACCAGATGACTTCCGTGCAGGTCTCCCGAAGCTTCGCCGGCCACGATGAGAATGCGCAAAGATATATTATTCATTCAGTTCGATGGGAAATCAGGAAAACTTTGAGAGTGCGAAATATCACACGCAAACCACGGACAAATCCGCCCGGTCCGCCATTCTCTCGACTTCCGGTTGGTTGGCCACCATCACCCGGTCCGCTTCCAGAGCCAGAACACTGGCCCCGCCCGCAATGAGTCCCTCTATGGTTTTGGGTCCTATCCCCGGACTGTCGAAGCGATAATCCTGCTCGGTCCGGCTGACCTTGACGACCACAGCTTTGCCCTTGACCAGAGCGCATCCGCGTTCAATGGCGCGGTCGGTGCCTTCGATCGCCTCGACCGCAATGACGGTCTTGTTATAAACGACCACGGTTTGACCGATTTCCATATCGGCCATTTTTTTTGCGATCGGCAAACCAAACCGGATATCTTCCATTTGCTCTTTGGAAGGTTTGCGCCGGGACAAGACCCCCGCTTCCGGAAAAATTTCCCTTAAGAATTCGCGTTGATCCAGCACCCGGAGTCCAAGCTTTCGCATTTCCTCAATCACGCCCAGCATGAGGGTTTTATCTTCCCGATCCTTCAGAGTTTTAAAAATTTTAAGGGTTTGCAAGTCAAACATCTGCGGACGGAAAATGACGCTCTTATCCACCTTTCCGAGAATGAGAACATCTTCGATGTTCTCGTCTTTCAGGGTTTTAAATATTTTGGAGGTTTTTAAAACGCCTATGGAATAGGTTTTCTCGGAAAAGGGCGCCAGACGGGATTGGATATCATCGGTGAATCCGATGGATAACAGGCGGACGCCGTTCTTCGATGCCTTGTCCGCAAAGTAGATGGGGATATCGCCGGAACCTGCAACCAGACCGATCCGGGACAATGGTTTCTCGCTCATGCCCTTTTTATTTTCCCGACTGGTTGAACTTGTCGAGAATGTCCAGAGCAATCTCCAGGGAATAAAGCTCGTTATCGACAGCCACCTTGCGCGGACTGCCGTTTTTTGCGCAGTCGATGAAGTGCTGGAGTTCCAGCTTGAGGGGATTTTCCTTATGCACAAAAATGCGTTCCACGAGGGATTCCTGCTTGTACCTGAGCGACCCCTTGCGCAGTTGATGTTCGGAGGACGAATCGCGCTGGACGTAAATCTCCTGGTCGGTGTAGTCCAGAAGCACGTAAGAATCCTTTTGGGTGACAGCAAGGGTTCTTTCTTTGTTCTGGGAGACGCGGCTGGCAACGATGCTTGCGATGCACTTATTTTCAAATTCCAGTTGCACCGTCACCAGATCGTCTTTTTTAGAAAATACGGACGCTCCCAATACGTGAGTCTCCACCACCCTGGATTTGATGAGGTTCAGGATAATATCAATGTCATGGATCATGACGTCCAGCACCACCCCGTCATCCTTGATCCGCTCATTGAAGGAACTCATGCGCCTGCATTCCACATAAACCGGATCGACCACGATTTTGTGAAGTTCCTGCACGGCACCATTGAACCGCTCGATATGACCGATGTGCAAAGTCAGGTTTTTTTTTGAAGCAATGTCAAACAGTTCTCTCGCCTGATCCAGATTGTCGGTACAGGGCTTTTCAAGTAAAACATGGGTCCCTGAACTAAGAAAATCTTTGCCGACAGAATAATGCAACGAGGTGGGAACCGCGATGACAACCACATCCACCTCATTGTAAATATCCTGGTAATTGGAATAATAAGAGCAACCGAAGTTTTTGGCAATGCCGCGGGCCCGATCTTCATTGATATCGACCACGCCAACCAGGGAAACCTCGCTCATTTCAGACAAAACGCCGACATGATACTCCCCCATTTTACCCACACCGACAACGCCTGCTCTGATCTTTTCCGTCATTATTTTGTGATCCCGCGTGATGAATGTTTAATGAAGTGGATAAGATATCGGATTTCATCCAGCATTTCAATTTCCACTTCCATTTTTTCCAAAGCTTGTGCCGTGTTATGAGCCGGGTCCAGTAAAATTTTCAGTGCCTTTTTAATGGCGGTCCGGACTTTAGGCTGTATATGGTTTCTCCTGAGCCCAATGGCGTTGACGCTGATCAGGCGGGCCGGAACGCCATCAACCAGTGAAAACGGAAGAATGTCCTTGGTGACAGCCGTTTTGCCCCCCACCATCGCATTTTTTCCAATACGAACAAATTGATGCACCCCCACTTGTCCTGAAATGAAGGCGTGGTCTTCCACAATAACATGTCCCGACAACCCGGTGTAATTCACGATGACCACATGATCGCCTATTTCACAATCATGGGCGATGTGGACGTAGTTCATCAGCATGCAATGTTTGCCGATTTTCGTGGTCTGGGATTCTTTGGCTCCCCGGTGGATGGTCGCGTACTCGCGGATGACGGTTCCGTCTCCGATTTCCACCGAAGAAGAAATGTCCTCAAAGTTGACCATCTGGGGTTCGCCTCCAATGGAAGCCCCATGATGTATTTTGCAATCTTGTCCGATCACCGTCCCGGGATGAATGCAAACCTGTGGGCCGATTTCGGTGTTGTCGCCAATGACCGCATTGGGCCCCACGATGGAAAATGGCCCAATGGAAACATTTGCGCCAAGAGTCACACTTGCATCAATCACCGCACTTTTATGTATGATCACCTTAATCGACTCTGATGAGGTCTGAAGTTTTCCGGGTCTGGAGCGGGTGAGGGATGGCTAAAAATTTAAAATTTGCAGGAGGAACTTTATTCGTTTTGCCCCAGCATCGCCTGTAATGTGCATTCGGTGGCCAAAGCATCGCCCACGAATGCCTGAGCGTCGAATTTGAACAAAGTTCCCCGTTGTTTGATCTTGTTCAACTCAAGCCGTAGCTGATCCCCCGGAACCACCGGTTTGCGGAATTTGGCCTTTTCGATCCCTGTAAAAAATACCGACGCATGGCCTTCTTTCTTTAAAACTTTCAGGGCCAGAATACACCCGACCTGGGCCAGGGCTTCAATGATCAGCACTCCCGGCATCACCGGATACTCTGGGAAATGCCCCTGAAAAAAGGGCTCATTGGCGGTTACGTTTTTGATCCCCACGATCCTGGATTCCATATCGCATTCGATGACGCGATCGACCAGCAAAAAAGGATAGCGGTGGGGAATGATTCGCTTGATTTCACTTATGTCCATCATGGCAATGAATTGAGTTTAAAAGGGAGGCAATCGAACCCCGATGATTTTATCTTTATTTATGGGCGCGATCGTAGGCTTTGACTGCCTGGGCGGTCAAGTCGTTCCCTGTATTATGGTAAAGGACGGATTTCTTTTCCAGAATCATGGTGTATTTTCGATCTTTGCCTAATTTCTGGATAACCCCTATCATCTTTTTTAAAAGCTCGCGGGTCATTTCTTTTTCTTTTTGAGCAAAAGCCTTATTTTGATCTTCAACATAACGCTCGAACGCGATTTTTTCTTTTCTGAAATTGTCTTCTTTGGTCTTTTTCAGTTTTGGATCGAGAATAAAGCTTTGCTTGTTTAATTCTTCCAACATCTTTTTTATTTTCGCTTCCTTTTTGGTAATCACGGCCCTTTGCTTTTGAAAGTTGAGTTTAAAGGCGGCAAAACCTTTTTTCCAGTCTTTGGTGCTGGAAATGGCTTTCTGCACGTCAATAAAACCAACTTTCTCCTGTGCTGCGACCACACCGAGGGTCAGAGACCACATCAATGCTGTCATTGACAAGAAACCGCAAAACCTGATCATAGACCGTGTCAAAATGTACGGCATGAAAATTACCTCTCTAAAATTTGAATTACTTTTAAAATAGTGACTAAAAAGAACTGCCGGCAGTGAAATGAAATTCTCCCAATTCCTCTCCGCTTCTCTGGTCAAGCTTGATACCATAGGCAAAACCCACAGGACCAAAGGGGCTTAAGAAACGCAGCCCAGCGCCAATGCTGTGCCTCATATCGACCAAGTTGATGGATTTGGCGGTGCTTGAAAGATTGACGCCTGTGCCATCTCCAAAAACGTTGCCCCGGTCATAAAAAGCGACACCTCGAAAGGCTTTTGAAAACGGGAATTGAAGCTCAACATTAAATAATAGCGATTGCGTGCCGCCCACGGGTTCGCCCAATCCGTTGAGAGGGCCGACATCCCGGATATTGAAGCCCCTCAAGCTGTTGGCGCCCCCCATGAAGAAACGCTCAAACGCAGGGACCGAATCTCCCTTGTACCCGTCCGCCCAATTGATTTCCGTGTGAAACGCCCCCACCAGTTTCCCAATGAGCGGATAATAGTAGGTAAATTCATACCCGGACTTGACAAAATCGGAGCCCCCAAGAGGCCCGCCCGCATATTCAAATCGTACCACATGCTTATAACCCTTGGAAGGGTTTAAAAAGTTATCAATCGTATTGCGGGTGTAGGTTGGAGTGATCCGACTGGTCAGCCGGGTCTCATTTTTAAGAAATTCAGTCACATCCGCAGGTTCCACATTGGTGACCTCAACATCTTCAAACCGGTAATTGAGGCCCACCCAGTCGTATTCGGTCAGAGCTTTTCCCACCCGGAGCCCGGCGCCCCGGCTTCTGGAATCAAAACTGAAAAACTCCTGTTCTTTATTGAAGGCATCGATCCCTGCCAGAATTTCGGTATCGAACAACCGGGGCTCGGTAAAGGAAAGGTTGAAGTCCTTCCGAATGGAAGACAAGCTGGTGGCAAAGACCAGCCGCTGCCCGCGCCCGAACAGATTGTTTTGTGAAACCGAACCGGTAAAAATTACTTTTTCCACGGAGCTGAATCCCGCGCCCACGGAAACGGATCCTGTGGGTCGTTCGGTGACCGTAGTGGTGATGTCGATCAAGTCCGGGTTATCACCACGCTTGGTATCGATCTTAACATCTTCAAAAAACTGGGTGTTGTTGATCCTCTGCTTACTTCGTCTCAGCTTTTCGCTGTCAAACAGATCGCCTTCGCTCAGGCGGAATTCCCTGCGGATGACATTGTCCCTCGAGCTCACATTTCCAAGAATGTTTATTTTCCCGACGTAAACCTTTTTGCCTTTTTCAATTTCAACCACCAACTCCACTTTCTTTGTATCGTCAACGATTTTTGAAACCGGGTTGACGTCGGCATAGGCAAAACCTCTGGAGGAATACAAATCGGAAACTTTTGAAACGTCTTCCCGGATTTTCGACACATTATAGTATTCGCCCTTTTTGGACTGGATGACTTCAAAAATTTCTTCGTCGGTGAAAGTCCCGTCCCCCTTGATGGCAATGGCGCCTATCCGGTACCGGGAGCCTTCCACAATCGGGATGGTGATGTTTATCTCTTTATCTTTTTTATTGACCTCGATCCTGGGGTCCAGCACGCTCACCCGGATGAACCCGCGATCCTGGTAGTAGGCCTCCACACGGAAGACATCGAGTTTCAGGATATCTTTTTGATAGACCCCGGAATCATCTAAAAAGGAGTACCATGTTTTTTCCTTGGTCTCCATCTGCTTACGCAGGGCCTTGTCTTTGAAGGTTTTATTTCCAGTAAACCTTATCTTTTCAACACTGACTTTTTCATCTTCGGTGATTCGGATCGTCACATCCACGAGATTGTCGGGCGTCACCTCCGTCTGGATTTTTGTTTCGGCAAAAAAGTACCCTTTGGTTTCATAAAGTTTATTGATCGCCTCAACGCTTGACGCAACATTCTGATCGTGAAAAGCCGCCCCGCGTTTCAACCCAATCTGCTCCATAATATCTTCGGAGTCGATTTTATCGTTGCCGACGATTCTTAAATTGCCAATGGAAGGAATTTCCACCACTTTGAAAACAACCACCACTCCTTCCCGGACACTTTCCGTTTCCACCTGAATATCCTTAAACTGACCCAAGTCGTAAATCTCTTCAATGTCTTTTCTGATTTGCATCCGGGAGAGGGTTTTGCCAACTTCGGTTTTGATGTAATAGAAGATGGTGGAGTCGTCCACCCGGTTGTTCCCTTGCACCTTTATGGATTGAACAATTTCCCCTTCCTGGGCTGAACACAAACCAGAAAAAAGAAGGGCACATTGTATTATCCAAATGGACAATAAAAACTTACGGGCTCGCATCATTGGTGTGGAGGTATTTCTATTGCTTAAGATTATGTGGAACGTTGAATTTCTACAGGGTTTTGGCCAAAAAAAAGCACTAAGCTTTCAATCAGTTAAAGCTAGATAAGCTTAGTGCTTTTTAAGAATCGATATCCATTCCCGTAAAAATCAAAATGCGATTTCAAGCGGGAATCAAGACCTGATCAACAGGCGTTCAGAGCCCCGGCGGATTTTTCCGTGAAAACCAGATCGTCCCCTTGCAGGGAAACCTTGACGTGCCCGCCGGTCTTGAATCGCCCCTTCAGCATTTCATCAGAAAGCTTGTCTTCAAGATATTTCTGAATGGCGCGTTTCAAAGGCCGGGCTCCAAATTTTTTATCGTAACCCTTTTCAGCAAGCCATCTTTTGGCTTCCAGAGTCATTTCCATGGTGAGCCCCTGCTGGATGAGCTGCTCGTTCACTTGACCCAGCTGAACGTCCAGGATCTCCACAATATGATCCAGATCCAAAGGCCTGAACACCACCATTTCACTGAGCCGATTCAAAAACTCAGGGTTGAAAGTTCTTTTCAAATCCTGTTTGATTTCTTTTTGCATCTTTTCATAATTCAGCTCGTCATCGTCTTTATGGAATCCCAGTGTGGTTCCCTTATCCAAACTTTGAGAACTGATATTGGAGGTCATGATGATGACCGTATTCTTGAAATCAATCACCCGGCCATAGCTGTCGGTCAATCGACCATCATCCATGATCTGCAATAAAAGGTGGAATACATCCGAGTTGGCTTTTTCGATTTCGTCGAACAGCACCACCGAATAGGGTTTGCGCCGGACTTTTTCAGTCAATTGCCCGCCCTCTTCATAGCCGACATAACCTGGAGGCGCTCCGGTCAAACGGGAGACGTTGAATTTTTCCATATACTCAGACATGTCCAGGCGAATCAGGGCATCTCGATTGCCAAACAGGAATTCCGCGAGAACGCCTGCCAGTTCTGTTTTCCCAACCCCGGTCGGGCCTAAGAAAAGGAACGTACCGATGGGCCGACGAAGATCTTTCAGCCCGGAACGGGAGCGGCGAATCGCCTTGGTGATCACTTTGATCGCCTCGGTTTGCCCCACAACCTTTTCTGCAAGCTCCTCTCCCATATTCAACAGACGGGAGCTCTCTTTTTCTTCGATCCTGGATAGCGGAATTCCCGTCATACCAGACACGACGGCTGCGATATCATCCTCGGTAATAGAAGGCTCGCTCAAATCCTGATCGCTTTCCCAGGTTTCTTTTTCCTTGTCCAGAGCTTCTCGAAGGCTTTCTTCCTTGTCGCGCAAATCAACCGCCCTCTCGAACTCCTGATTTTCAATACAGACTTTCTTTTCCCGGATGATGGCGTCGATATCGCGCTGGATCTTGCGCATGTCCGGCGACTGAGTGACTTTACGTAAACGCACCCTGGAACCGGCTTCATCTATCACGTCGATCGCCTTGTCCGGCAAAAACCGATCGCTGATATATCTGTCTGAAAAGCGCACCGCCGTGACGATGGCCTCTTCTGTGATTTTGACTTTATGATGCATCTCGTAAGGAACCTTCAAACCCTTGATGATCTCAACCGTTTCCTCAACCGACGGCGGATTCACTACAATCGGCTGGAAGCGTCGCTCCAAAGCCCCGTTTTTCTCAATATACTTTCGGTACTCTTCCAGGGTCGTCGCACCGACACATTGAATCTCTCCGCGCGACAGAGCGGGCTTCAACATGTTGGAAGCATCCACCGAACCTTCTGCGGCGCCTGCCCCCACCAGAGTATGCAACTCATCGATGAATAAAATGATTTTTTCGTTCTGCACGATTTCTTTCATGATTCCCTTAAGACGCGCTTCAAACTGACCCCGGTATTTGGTCCCTGCAATCAGCGAACCGAGGTCCAACGAAACAACTCTTTTATCAAACAAGGTGTCAGGAACTTCCCGCTCCACCACCAGCTGGGCCAACCCTTCAACGATTGCGGTCTTGCCCACTCCCGGCTCGCCTATCAGCACCGGATTGTTTTTTGTACGCCGACTCAGAATCTGAATCACACGTTCAATTTCTTTACTCCTGCCAATGACGGGGTCCAGCTTGCCGTCGATGGCCATTTTCGTCAGGTCGCGGCTGAACTCGTCGAGAGTCGGGGTCTTGCCGACCTCTCTCGCACTTTCTGTTGGCTCTTTGAACATTTCGGCGATTTTCTCTTTCACGTCATCGAAATACATTCCAAAACTATTCAGAACCAGACAGGCAACGCCTTCCTTTTCTTTCAGCAAACCCAACAGCAAATGCTCGGTGCCGATATAATTGTGATTGAGCGACCTTGCTTCCTCCACCGCAAATTCCAAAACTTTTTTCGCCCGCGATGTGAACGGGATATCGCCAATGATCAGCGAGTTGGAACTGCGGGGCAGGTTTTTCTCAAGTTCGCTTTTAAGCTCCTGGAGGTCCGCCCCTGCTTTCTGGATAATTGCAATTGCGATGCCGCCGCCATCTTTCACAACACCCTGCAATATGTGTTCCGTGCCAAGATATTCGTGACGATACAGTTCTGCTTCTTCGCGCGCTAGGATGATGACTCTGCGAGCTCTTTCTGTGAATCGTTTAAACATGATTCAGCTTCCTCATATAAGATTTTGCAGGTTTGCGCTTGGGTAAGTCGGCGGAATTGGCACCAGACTGGATAAGCACATTGTTTGTTGGTTTGATACTCTATCCATTTTAGCAAAAGAAGCCAATTATACAAGGATTTATTTTGTGACCCACCTCCCTATCTAACCCATTGCAATTGTTAAAGTTTTCTTATTCTTAATCGTTGAAGAAGGGGTCCGTTTTAGCCGTTTTGAGTTGCTGAATTTCCAAAGAAATTTATTGCAAAATTATTAATGTCCACACAAGGAATCCCCCGTTTTTTCTTAACTGGATTTCAACGGTTTTACCTTGGAGGTTTAGTTTTTTGATAGGGGCTGAATATACCATATAATTTCAGTAAAAATTATAGTAATTTGATGTAAAAAAAAATAAAAATTTTTTAATACTTCAGCCTTGGACCGGGAAAAGTACGGCTCCAGATTGCGTCAAATAACACCTGAATGTCAAAAGAATGACTGTCATTTCTGACGCCGAGGAAGACACGGCAGGGGTTAAAAATCAATGAATTAGGAATAACCCGCCTCTTTATGAAAACAAACCACGGCAGCGGTGCTGCTGGGCGGATCGAATTCGTTGGCATCGGTCAGGGTGACCCCGATATCTTCTGCCTGCAGGTTTTCCCAGATGACCTTGTTGTTGATTAAATCCACTATGGCGGGGTAACCGGGGCTGTACCTCTCGCCGTCTTTGCCTTTTTTCAGCCCCACTCGCTTTCTCAAAAGGTTATGAATGTATTCCGCAAGATCCTCCGCCACCCGGTCGCACAACCCCTGCAGATAAAGCGCCGACTCCGAATCATGGTTCTTTTTAAATTCCGCGATGGCGGGTTCCGCTCCAAGCCCCGCTGTAGTGAGCTGCAATCCAATGACGTCCATCTGCCCCGATGATTTAGGGTGGAAGTACTGGGCGATGGTGAATTTATCTTTTCTTCCCTTGCCGATGCAGACGGTGAAATTAAAGCGCGCGATCTCCCGGTCCCTTTTTTCAGGATCGTACACAATGACCTCATCCCCTTCAGATTGAACCGGGAAAAGACCGAAACGGGCGCGGGGAATAATCCATTGATTGGCTTCCGCCTTTTCAACCCATTCCTCTTTCAATGCCTTGAGTTGCCCAAGGTCGACGCCTTTTTGTTCCCACGATGATTTTTTACCGAATTTCCAGTTCAGAGAATACAAACTTTTCTCATCCAGATTCGGACTCAACTTGCTCAGTTTGAATTCGACTCGATGCACGCCAAACTCATTGAGGGAGACTTCGTGTTTTTTGAAACTCACTTTACGACGGGAAAGCGACTCCAGCAATTTAGCCTGACTTTCCTGAAGCCCTTTGGCGCGTTCGTATTCACGCACCAGTTTTTCTTTATTGTCTTTCAATAAAGAATCTCGGTTGGGCTTGTCTTGCAGAGCATTCATGACATTCACTCCATCCATGCCGCTCTCGCAGTAAAAAACATTGTCGAGGATGTGGTCAGTTTCCGATTGTCCGTGCATGGCCACAAAACCAGCGTGGCGGCTATTGACCGGAGCGCCGCCAATGAGAATGGGGATCGGCATTTCTTTCACCATGCGGGCGACGGTGATCATGTGGTTGGAAGTCTGCACCAGCAAGGCGCTCATGCCGATGGCGTCGGCGTTTTCTTTTCTTGCGGTCTCGATAAACTTATCCAGGGGAACCTGCACCCCAAGATCGATAACTTTGTAGCCATAGTTTTCCAACAGCGTTGCGGCCAGGTCCTTGCCGATGCTGTGCACGTCCTGATACACCGTGCCGATCACCACCACACCTTTGTATTCCAGCGCCGCTTCATCAGCGCCGGTTTTCATACGCATATACCATTCCAAAAAACCCATGACATTGCGCATCACGTCGGCGCTTTTCAACAGATGCGGCAGGCTCACTTCGCCCCTTCCAAACGCGTCGCCCAGCTCACGCATGGTTTTCATGAGGTATCCGCTGATAAATTCCAGAGGCTCGTGCTTATCTACTATCAAGGCGGTCTCTTCAACGATACGGTCATGATATTCGTATCGATGCCCGTCTTTTTCCACCACCCCGTCTTCTTTCTTCTTAAAGCCGTCCTTGACTTTCTGGCAGATGCGATCTTCCAGCGAAAGACCTTCGTAATCGACTTTCTTTTGCACCTTGCCGGTCTTTTTAGTCACCGCGATTACTTCGAGTTCCTCAAAGGCTTCCATGTTTCTATCAAGAATGACTTTTCTCGCCAGATCCACATCATGCGGAGGCAGACTCGAAAGCGGAACGTAATGATTGGGATTTAAAATTGCGCAGTCGAGTCCCACTTTTTGAGCTTCATCCAGAAACACGCTGGTCAGAACTTTTCGCATATAGGGCTTCTGGCCCAGACCGTTGGTCAGGTTGCCCACCCCGATGGTGGTCTTGAGATCGGGGTGAATCGCTTTGATCCTGGGCAGGCAATGCAGGGTTTCGGCGCAAAAGTTGAGCCCCTCCACCGATTCACTGCCGATCGGGTAGGCGTTGACATCAATCAGCAACTGGTCCGGGGTCACTCCGAATTTATCTTTGGCCTGGGTGACAATTTCTTTTGCCAGATCGAATTTTTCCTGCGAAGTCTGACCTGGCCCCTTTGGGCCATTGACCAGCGCGACATATACTGGATGGTGTTCCTGAGTTAGAGAAAGCACGGCATCTTGCTTGCTTTGTCCCTTACTGTATTCTTCCAGGCTGATGGAATTGATGATGGGCCGTCCGGGGTAAACTTCAATCGCTTCTTTCAAGGCTTCCACTGAAAAGGAATCCAGACACATGGCACCTTGAAAATCACTGGTGAGTTTGTGAATGACCTCGGGTAAAACTTTTTCCGTCTCCACAATATTGCTGTCCATGCACACATCGATGACTTCGATGCCTAAATCTTTCACCTGCTCACGCACCACTTCTTCGAGCGGAGAAAATTTGACGCCTTCTTCGGTCTCGATGGCCTCCCGCACGACTTTACTGCCGCGCACGTTGAGACGCTCGCCAATACGAATGAGTCCCTGGGAACTATCGAGAGGAATGGCCTCCTGCGGGCCTGAAACATAAACCGTGCTGTCCGGTTGACGGTGTCTGGGGGCTATGCCTTTGATTCTTTTTTTCAAGGCCTCGATATGCGCCGGGGTGGTCCCGCAACATCCACCGACAATGGCGACGCCGGACTCCTTAACAAAAGTTTCCACCGTGTCCGCCATTGCCTCAGGTTCCAGTTTATAACGGGTTTCGCCATCTTCCGACACCGGCTGGCCGGCATTGGGGACGATGGAAATCGGGTGACGGCAAATCCGGCTCAATTTTTCCACGGTGGTACGCATGAGATCGGGTCCGACATTGCAGTTGATGCCGAACACATCGATTCCCATTCCGGCCACCGCCGTGTAGGCGGCGTGAATGTCGGTGTTGAAAATCTGCATTTTGGAAAACTGATCGACCGTGACCTGCGCAATGATGGGAAGCGATTTGTCTTTTTCGGCGAACGCACGCCTGGCTCCGATGAGGGCGGCTTTCAATTCCAGAATATCCTGCTGGGTCTCGAACAACAGAACGTCGGCACCGCCGTCGAGCAACCCCACCACCTGGCGACGAAAATTATCGACGATCTGATCGAACGTCGCCTGCTTGAGATTGGCTTCGGTGCTGGACAGGACGTAATTGGACGGGCCGATCGACCCCGCCACAAACAGGGACCGTCCGTCGTATTCAGGAAGAGACTTGTAGTGCTCCACAGCCTGCCTGGCGATTTCGGCTCCGCGCACGTTCAAGTGATAAGTGAGCGCCTCGTAATCGCTTGCGCTCAAGTCCAACTCCGGGGGAATGGCTTGAAGATCGATCGTGTCTATATTGGAAAAATCGAATTCCTTTAAGCGCAGTGGGGAGGCTCCAAAGGTATTGGTCTCTATGATATCCGCACCGGCCTGCAAATATTTCAGGTGGATGCCCTGCAAATCCTCCGGGCGCGAAAAGATCAGAAGGTCGGTCAGCATTTTATATTCCGGCCCGCCGAAAGCCGCGTCGGTCAGGTTTAAATTCTGCACCATGGTCCCCATGGCGCCATCCAGAACCAACACCCGTTTTTTTACTTCATCGAGAAAAGTCATCATTACTCTTTTTAAAGGTTGAGTTAAGGCAGGATAGGTTAACAGAATATTAAAAAATCAACCAGTCATGGAATGATTCGCCGAGGGCCTGGCCAAGATGGCCCAGGCAATGAACGGCTATGATAAATTATAATCTGCGCGGGAAACAAATATTTTTCATGAAGACGGTTTTTTTCAGTCGCGCCGGGTGGGAAGCGTGACGACAAAAGTCGCTCCTTCATCAGGAGAACTTTCGGCGGTCAATACGCCGCCATGCCTCATCACAATTTTCTGGCAAATGGTGAGACCCATGCCGGTGCCCTCGTACTCGCCTCTGCCATGCAGACGTTCGAAGGGTTTGAATATCCTGTTCAGTTGGCTTTTGTCGAAACCGATTCCCCTATCTTTCACACGGATTTCATGAAATCCGTTTTCCAGAACCCGATGACTGATTTTGACCATGGGAGACTCGCCTTTTTTATGAAACTTTAAGGCGTTCGATATCAGGTTTTGAAAAAGCTGCAACATCTGCACCCGATAGGCCTCAATGACCGGCATGGGACCGACCTCGATGGTGGGACGGGTCTCCTCAATGCGGGTCTCCAAAAGATGAATCGCCTGGGAGATCACCTCTTTCAAATCCACCGGTTGGCGCCAGGTGGATGCCGTGACCACTTTGGAATATTGCAAAAGATCGGTGACAAAATCCTGCATATGTTTCGCGGACCGTTCCATGCGCCGAAGGTAGTCCTTCCCCCGATCGTCCAGCTGGGTCGAACAATCTTTTTTAAGCCGCTGGCTGAAGCTCATGATTTTTCGCAACGGTTCCTGAAGGTCGTGAGATGCGATGGAGGCAAATTCGCTGAGGTCCTGATTACTGCGTTCCAACTCGCGGGTGTATTTCCGGAACCGAGTTTTCACCTTGTCGTCGCCGGATTCCTGATCGAGCGGCAGAGGGTTGACCGTCTGTTCTTCGGCTATTCTCCCAAGGTCCGGGTCCTGTGGAACCAGAGGCTCTGGACGGTCTTGGGTTTTATTGGTATCCAGCTTGGGAGGGAAGCTTTCTTCTATCTCTAAATTTTGTTGTTCTTTTTGTTCAGGAAGAATCCGGTCAAGTTTTCTGGGGACATCGGTTTTCAAATTTCCCCTCAACGATTCATGGATTTGTTTTTCTATTTTTTCCAATAACCCTTCCCGGTCTCTCAGGGTATTATTCATCTGTTGCACTTGACTCTCGACTTCAAACATTTTGAACTCGAGCCTTTCCAACAGCTTCTCTTTTTTCCCCAGTTCTTCCTGAGTTTTTTTGAAGCGGTTTTCCATAGACGCCAGTCTATCATTGCTTTCATGCAGTTGATCCTGAATCTGTTCCAGCTCCTCTTCCTCCAGATCAAATGACGCCACTTTTTCCTGCACCCTGCTCAATTCATTTTCCGTCAGACTCAGGTCGTCCAGAACATCCGTCAGTCGCTGTTCTTTTTCCCATAAAGCGCTTGCAGTCCGGTTCCGGTCCTCTTCGGCTTTTTCAATTTGCGCTTCTTTATCGCTGAGACGTTCTTCCGTTTTCCCTTTTTCTTCCAGAAGCCGGTTCAGACTCTCCTGCAAACGGTTGAATTCTTCTTCTCCTTTACCCTGGTTTTCAGCAAGGGCCAGGAGGCGGTGTTCCTGTTCTTTCAGGGTCTTTTCGATTTTGGAAAACTCTTCCTCCCCCTGATCCAACAACGCCTCTTTCTCCAATATTTTAAACTGCAAATCAGCCGCATCCTTTTCCATGCCCTTCAGTTTTGCGCGGCTTTCCTTGAAAGCCTTTTCCGTTTCGAACCGGTCCTGACCAACACTAAAAGCATGAATCCTGATCGCGCAGGCAGACAGAAGAGGCACGATATGTTTCACCCTGGACTCATCGTATCTTTCCCTCTGGTTGGCCACACCCACCACGGCCAGCAGGTTGCCTTCGAGATAAAGCGGAAGACCCATGAACGATTCTATCGGAGGGTGGACGGAAGACAACGCGCCCCCGCGCAGGTCAGAGGACACGTGTTTCATGAGGAGGGGATTGCCGGAGTGGAGAACCTCCTCAAGCAGGGGGGCCAAATTATAAATTTCTTTCTCTGAGGCAGATGCGGGATTCAATGACGACACCACCTGTGGCTCCGGGAACTGAGGGTTCCAGGTCAGTCCGGTTTTTTTCCCCAGGCCGGGCTTGCCTTCCGGGTTCTTAATGACAGCGTATAAAACCCCGCATCGACTTTGAGTGAAGGCAAGCAGACAATCGAGGATTTTTTTATACAGGGTGTCTTCATCGTTCGGAGTTACCGTCTCAGAACAAACCTGCCCCATAAAATCGCTGAATCGCTTTAATTCAACGGCTTTGGTTTTGACTTTTTTGTAGTGAAGGCAAAGAACCGCCACTATCCAGATGAGGGCCAGGGCAAATCCACGATTGACCAGCCCCATCCACAGCAGGTCGCGGGAAAAGGAATAATAAAAACCCGCAAGACACAACAGGGACCCTGCGACCGCCGCGGTTAGAATATAATTTCGATCCGGCCACCAAATTCCCAACACCACCACCAGCGTGTATGGAAGGCCGATGGCCATATCCGGAGACCATGCAAGATCCAGCCCGAATGCATCGGCGGTCAATAAAATGCCACCGACGATCAAAGCGAATGCTCTGCCTGTTTTACTTTCACCTGATCCAACCATAGGGGGAAAATCCTGGGTTATGGCATTCAGTAAACGTACAGGCTTATCTTTCTGGTTTCAATTGGATAATCTATACTTTCCGCATCCGGCCCGGCGATTAGTTAGGAGATCCGAACTATTCGGGACGAAATCTCTTTTTTGTTCCGTCCACCAAAGAGGAGTTTCCCGTTTTCCCTGCTTGAATGGTTTGCGGAACGGTTTATTATCAGGAAGTTCAGTTTTTGCGGGTGGGTTCCTGGAGGGAAAATGAAGGGTCAGATTTCTCTTTTTTTCGCGGTGCTTTTTTTAAACAGAGGGGCTTTATCTTTCGCACAACGGAAGCCGACATCATTTTTCCTGGCAAAGGGACTGAGTTTTTCGCGGTAAGATGCACGGGCTTTCAAGGCCACCACTTTTTTATAGCTCTTTTTCGGAAAGTGCCCGACGCCCAGATAGGACAAGCCGCGAACCACGACGTATTTTTTGCCGAAGTCCTGGGATTCATAATCGCTGTTGGGATAGGGAAGGTAATAGTCCCAGACCCATTCCCAGGCGTTGCCAATCATATCGTGAACCCCGTAGGAACTTGCGCCCTGAGGGAAACTGCCCACGGGTTTCAGTTGGTGACCGATTTTTTTTTGCGAGGAATGACTGATGTTGGCGGCGTCCCAGTTGAAATCATTGCCCCAGGGAAAAATATTTCCCAGCGGACCGCGTGCGGCTTTTTCCCATTCCGTTTCGGTGGGCAGGCGTTTGCCAACCCACAGGGCGTAAGCTGAGGCATCAAAGAAGGAAACGTGGGTGATCGGAAGGTCGCCTTTGCCTTCAGGGTATTTTTGTCCTCCCCACAGGCGAGGCGGACGATGGTCGGTGGCCTGGCAGAATATATAATACTGTCGATTGGTCACCTCATATTTATCGATATAAAAACTTTGAGTGTCCACGCGCCGTTCAGGATATTCATCGGCGAACCAGGGCTTGATCAGGCCGACGCTTATGGCATGATTTTTTGAGTCCACCGCATCGGTGCCCATGGTGAACTCTCCGGACGGAATCAATATCATCCCGTCCGGCGCGGGTTGCAAAAGGCAGCCGAAAAGGGGCGCCAGAACCAGGAAACCAAGAGCCGGCTTCAACAACTTGCAAACACTTTTTATTTTTACGATGAAATCCATTGCCTTTAAATTCACTCAAGTCGCATTGACAGAAATTGACCCGGAAGATGGTCTCACTGAATTCTCCCTCGGCGGCCCACCCGACGCCCTGATAGACTCTATCGAAGAAATCGGTGTCATCCATCCGGTGACTCTGGTGAAATCGGCGGACCGTTATCAAATCATCTGCGGACACCGCCGTATAAAAATTTGCCAACAGCTGGGGCTTTCCGAAATTCCCGCCCGCGTCACGGATTCACCGCTCGACTCTCATGCCATGCTGGCTCTCAACCTGACAGAGAACCGCCAGCACCGGCCCTACAGCGACACTGAAAAAGGCCAAGTCATCGACAAACTGGTTCTGGCAGGCGTGTCCGGGGAATTGATTATTAGAAAGTATATGCCCATCCTGGGTCTTGAGCGAAGCAAAAAATTGTATCAACAGTTTTCCCGAATTCAGGAACTGGACCCCAACCTCAAAAATCTGTTGCATGAACTGAACGTGCCTCTCAGGATATTTTTGCCCTTACTTAAATGGTCCGGCCCCTGCAGGGAGGCCGCTCACCATCTTTTTTCCACCGTCCGGCCGGGAATCAATAAATGGCGGGAGCTCCTGGAATTAACCAACGAAATCGCACGCATCGAAAACAAATTGCCGGGAGATATTTTGAGGCGGGAAGAAATCAAATCCATTCTGGCCCAACACGACCTGCAGGCCCATGAAAAATACGATCAGATCGTGCAAACCCTGACCCCCTGGCGTTACCCGGTGTTGACCGGTTTGAGAAAAAAAATCGCCCACGAACTGGATCAACTGTCCCTGGGGCCGCGAACAAAAATCCGCATTCAGGAAAGTTTTGAAACCGATGAAATTAAAATAGAGATCAAAGGCCGCGACCGGAAATCCCTCATAGAGGAAGTGGCGCGGTTGGCAGACGCTACCAAATCAGAAGCGATGGAAGAACTCCTGCGCATTTTAAGGCAGTTAAAGTGAGGAGGCGTTTGATGACCGGGCGATTCCCTCACCGGCCAAAAACATATTGATGCAGGGTCCCGGTCGGTTACGGGCGGGCCGTTTTCTCCTGATTCATTGCTCATGAATCGCTGATTCCAGTTTTTCCCTTGCTTTGTCCGGGTCTTCCACATCTTTTACCCATGCAATTTTTTCTATATACACCCGGCTCAAACCGTAACTCATTGCCCCCACAAGCACGTGGGTCTTATACCAGGAAAACGGAAGCAGAGACTCATCGATGACGGTCGCAACGCATGTAAAGGCTGTCAGGGAATCCCTATTGCCATCAAAAACCTCGATGTCTTTTTTTTCGTATCCGTCCCCGACGCCTTCTACACTGTCCAGGTACTTAACTTCCTGGGCATCCACCTCAAAAACAACCCCCTCAACGACATCGGCGTCCGATCCGGTAAAGAACGCGTCGCACTTGGCAGACCCGTCTTTCCCGGCCTTATGAAATCTTAAATCGTGACTGCCAAGATGATAGACACCGGTAAAGTGAGCGCCAGGAACCCGTTCCCAAAGACGCTTAAGCGCCATGTTCGAACCGTAGGCAAAGTATTTCATCTCGTTCAAATACCACTATAGGTGAGGGGAGTTGCCTTTAAATAAATATTTATTAATCCGGTGCGGTCGATTGCCATCCCCCTAACGCGGAGTGGTTATCATTTTCTCGGAATCCGCACTTTGGCAAAATCTTTTTGCGTGTATTGATACTTTTTATAAAACTGATTCGTCCTCTGCATGGCTTTACCGATCCACTCGTCCTTGTGCGCTTCCACAAAAAAATGTTTGGCGATGAGAGTGTGGGTGATCGCGTAATACCCCTGGTTGCCCTTATCGAAGGCCTGGGCCAGGGCAAAATGGGCCATCATGTGTTCCGGGTTGTATTCCACGGCCTCTTTGAGAGTTTCGATTTCTTCATCGGTTTTGTCAGCCTTTGCAAACGAGGCGCTGGACAGATACAATCCTTCCGCCAGAAAATCCCGGACCTTCTCATTCTCCGGCGTTATCTTAACGGCTTCCCGCAAAGGAATCACCGCGTCCCGATAGCGTTTCAATTTCATCAGCGCCACGCCCAGTTTGAAATTGGCTTCTCTGGCGAGTTTCGGGCTGACGCGGATAGCCGTTCGCAACGGCTGAACCGCTTCCTGGTACTTTTTCTGTTTTAAAAAAATCAATCCTAAGTTCAAATTTGGCAAAGCCGATTTGGGGTTCACTCGGATTGCGTCCTGATAGTGTTTTATCGCCTTTTCGGGCTCCCCTAATTTGGAATAGACGATGCCGAAATTGTAGTTTGCGTCCACCGCCAGATTTTTGTCCAGCTTCAGGGCTTCTTGGAATTTCTTCAGCGCCTCCTGGTAGCGGCCGAGATCCGTATAACAAATCCCCATGGACAAATGCGCCGGGCCATGATCGGGAACCACGTTGATGGCTTCCTGGATATGGTGCATGGACTCTTTGTACTGCTTTCTTTTCCCCAGCAGGACGGAAATATTGGTGTGAGCTTCCGCCAGGCGATTGCGGGTGACCTGGCTTTTGGAATCCAATTGCAAGGCAATTTCCAAAGGTACGATGGCATCCTCATCCCGACCCATCTGGATCAGGGCAAACCCAAGCTGATAATGGGCGCTCCGGTGCTTGGGGTTGATGCGGATGGCTTCTTTCAAAGGGGACAAAGACTCTGAATAGCGGGACAACTCAATGTAAATCTCGCCGAGATTGTAATGGCCCATTCCGTCCTGCGGGTTGACGCGCACCGCCTCCGTGTATTTTTCCAGGAGGGCCAGCAGTTCCTCGTTGGAACGTTTCGGAGGCGCCTTTTTAGACGAATTTTTTGATTTTCGGGAAAACAGGTTTTCCAACAGATTCTTAAGGGATGATAAAAATGGCTTCACGGAAACGGCTCCTTATATCTCGGGCAAGAACTTGTCAGGGCAAAAGCATCGCTTATTTTCCCCATAAACAATTAAAAATCAATACCCTACCAATAGATTTTTTTATAGGAACCCAATTTTCAACCCTTTTCAGGACCCCTGAAATTCTCCCATGTTCCCCGGAAGAAGGAAGGAATGAGGATAGAAGGTGGCGGTCTCTCAAAATCTCCCACGGAGATATTGGACCCTGTTGATTACGGGCGGGAGAAAGTTCCTGCCTTCACCCATCGGCGGGGGGGGGAGGCTACTTTTCTTCACCTTTGGGCTTTGGACGCGGCACAAACGCGATGAATTTCATCTTTTCCCACGCGGCGTTGCTGTTGGGAATAAAGTATTTCACCTTGGAGCCTCCGCTGATAGACGCGGCGTCGGCCATCAGGGAAATTTTCCAGGCGCCGTTTATTTTTTCCCAGTAATCGATGTGAGGCTTTTTGACGTCAAATTGAATTTTGTCGCGAACCATAGCGGGGTTCAATTGTTCTATTCCTCGCAACTCCACTTCGACCATAGCGTGATTGCCATCTTCGCTGACGGAAACTCTTTTTAATTCGTAACCTTGAATCGTTATAAAGGGATTGGAAAACCACCGGTATTTTCGCGGAACGGGGAATCCCAGGGCATCCCTTTTTTCTGGATTGCTCTTGATAAAATCGCGGGAAGGCGTCAACCCTCCCGATACGTGGTGCTTTTGATCCTCACGATAACTATAAAGCACGCGCCCCTCAAAAAACTTAAACTCTTCTATGGAAATGCGCTCTTTGAAATCCGGATGCTGGTAGTCATAGAGACCTTCCCAGTCGTTGCGGATTTTTCTTTGAAAATAGTCCACCTCCAGTCCAGCCAGTTTTTTGGCCACCTGCAAATGATCAGGGCCGGGGTCCGTTTGCCCATCTCCGATCAGGAAGTAAAAATGGAATGCCAAAACAGGTAACAAAATCATCAGGGTGGTTTTAACCTTCAAACTCATCGGACACGATCTCCTGAAAAAAGAATTTTTAACTTTCTACTCATCGACAATTATAAATAAACAGGCAAGGGTTTTGTTTGGAATCGTTCAAGAAAGTTTCGCTTGCAGTTGGACCGTTATTTTCTGCGCCAGAGATTCGGTGATTCCCGGAACGGTCTGCAATTCCTCCAGAGAGGCCAAACGGATTTTCTCCAAACTGCCGAATTTTTTTAACAGCAGTAACCGGCGTTTTTTACCGATGCCCGCCACCGATTCCAAAGGCGAAGTCAGAGCGCTTTTACCGCGCAGTTTACGATGAAAGGTGATGGCAAACCGGTGCGCCTCGTCCCGGATGCGTTGCAGTAAAAAACGCGAAGGCGAATTTTCCTTGAATAAAACAGAGGCCTTGCGGTTAACGAGCAACACCTCATCGGTATCGAGGTTGCCTCTTTCCTTGCCTTTGGCGATACAGGCCAGGTCCACTCGGTTCAGGACGCCCACATCTTCCAATGCCTTCTGTGCCGTGTTGAGATGACCGCGCCCACCGTCGATCAATACCAGGCCGGGAAGGTCACGGCCTTCATCGAGAAGCCGCTGGTACCTGCGGCGAAGAACTTCGCGCATCATGGCATAATCGTCGATCCCCTCGACCTCGGCGATTTTATACCTGCGATAGGACGCCTTGTCCGACTGGCCGCTTTTGAACACCACCATCGATCCCACCGAGTGGGTGCCGGAAATATTGGAAATATCGAAGCCCTCGATCACTTCGGGAAAATTTTTAAGCGCCAACGCTTCCTGCAATTCTTCCAGCATGCGGGTGGTGGTTTCGCCTTTGTCCAGTTCGGTGCGCATGGCGAAGCGGGCGTTTTCTTCCGCCATCCGGACGAGGTCGCGTTTCTTGCCACGCACCGGCGTTTCCAGCGTCACCTTGGTTTTTTTTCTTTCCGACAACCAGGCGGCGATCAAATCCATTTCCTCGATCGCGTGCGGCAAAAGAATCTCGCCGGGAAGCAGAACCTCGTCAGCATAATATTGCTTGAGGAAAGCGGAAAGGATTTCGTTCTCTTCCATTTCGTTTTGACTTTTTAATTTGTAAATCTTTTCGCCCACCATTTTGCCGCCCCGGATGACCAGGGACTGCACCATGGCGAGCCCCTGTTCCTTGCAATACCCGATCACGTCCTGATCTACCAGCGACGTGGAAATGATTTTCTGCTTGTCCAGAACCGTTCGGACCGCGGCCACTTTATCTCTTAGAACACCCGCTTCCTCGAAGCGCAACTCCCTGGAAGCCTGTTCCATTTTGGTTTTTAGAGAATCGATCAATTCAGAATTTTTTCCCTTGAGGAACATCACCACATCCTGAACCACCTGGGAATAATCCTCCGGCGAAATAAAACCCGCGCAGGGCGCGTAACAACGTCCCATCTGATAATTCAGGCAGGGTCGTCTTATAGGGCTGCCGTCCAGTTTGTCCCTACTCTGGCGCAACGGGAATATCTTGGAGATCAGGCGAATGGTTTCCCGCACTTCCTTGACCATGGTGTAAGGCCCGAAATACGTCGCCCCGTCCTTTTTCACTTTACGCACCACTTCCAGCCGGGGATAAAGTTCCTGCGTGGTCAGCCGGATGTAAGGGTAATGTTTGTCATCTTTTAAAAGAACATTGTAGCGCGGCTGGTGTTTTTTGATGAAGTTGCTTTCCAGAATCAGCGCTTCGGCCTCGGTCTTGGTGGTCAGGAACTTGACATCCCGGACCTTGTCCAGGAATATTCGTGTCCGCGGATGCAGCGAGCGCGAGTTTTGAAAATAGGAGCGCACTCTCGTTTGCAGGGACTTGGCCTTGCCGATGTAAAGGATGTTTTCCTTGCCATCCTTCATGAAATAGATTCCCGGCAGTTTGGGAATTTTTTCCAGAATTTCTGAGAGATGCTTTTGCATGATGGTTTAATCGCTAATTTAAAAATCCTTTTGCTGCATTATAGCGGTTCCCCCCTTTAAAAATCACAAAAGTCTACCTCATTATTTCTGCGCGTTGATAATGAAAAAAGATCACGTTATACTTCGCCGGATATGAAAACCCAAACCAACAATAAGCGAGGATTATGGGGTAGCCGACTGGGTTTTGTGCTGGCCGCATCCGGGTCCGCGATCGGTTTGGGAAACGTGTGGAAGTTTCCCTACGTCACCGGCCAGAACGGAGGCGGAGCCTTTGTACTCATTTACCTCGTGTGCATTTTCGCGGTGGGGCTCCCCATCATGCTGGCGGAATTCACCCTGGGCCGCAAAACCAATCTCAATCCGGTCGGCGCTTTCCAAACACTGAAACCCAACACACCCTGGGTGGGGGTCGGATATATGGGGGTGGTGGCGGGGTTTCTCATCCTGTCCTTTTACGGCGTGGTGGGCGGATGGACCCTGGCTTACATCGTCAAATCCTTCAGTCAGTCGGTTCTGGAGTTCCAATCGTCCAAGGACGCGGGCCAATTCTTCGGCCAGTTCATCGCCAATCCGACGGAGGTCATTATTTACCATGCGCTCTTTATGGGCTTGTGCATGGGCATCGTCATCCGGGGCGTACACGGCGGCATCGAAAAAGCCTGCGACATTCTGATGCCGACCCTGTTCGTGATTCTTCTGCTTCTCATGGCGCGTTCTCTCACCCTTCCGGGGGCGATGGAAGGCGTGAAATTTTACCTGAGCCCGGATTTCAGCAAGATCACCCCCTCGGTGATTCTGGTCGCCCTGGGTCAGGCGTTTTTTTCTCTCAGTCTGGGAATGGGCGCCATGCTCACCTACGGGAGCTACCTTTCCGAAAAAGAAAACCTGACATCGGCCACGGTTTACGTGGTCCTGTTCGACACGATGATCGCCCTGTTAGTGGGGATGGTCATCTTCCCCGCCGTGTTCGCGATGGGGCTGGAGCCTGCGGAAGGGCCGAGCCTGGTGTTCAGCGTCCTGCCTGCGGTGTTTTCCAGCATGCCCTTCGGCACCGTGGTTTCGATTATCTTTTTTGTTCTCTTGGCCATCGCGGCGATCACTTCGGGAATTTCTCTCCTGGAAGTGGTGGTGGCCTATTTCATCGACCAGGTCGGTTGGACCCGGAAAAAAGCCGTGCTCATTGTGGGGCTGATCATCTTTGCGCTGGGCATTCCGTCCGGGCTTTCGTTCGGCGTGATGAGCGAAGTCAAGTTCATGGACAAAACGTTTTTCGACATTGTCGATAACATCGCGTCCAATTACCTGTTGCCGCTAGGCGGGATGTTGACCGCTGTCTTTGTCGGATGGAAATGGGGGATCGACAAAGCCAAGGAAGAAATCGAAAAACATGAAACCCTGTTTCACTGGGGCGCCCAATGGGGATTCCTCATCCGCTACGTCACTCCCGTCGCCGTGGCCTTCGTCTTCTTCGCCAAATTCTTTTGATCTCTCCGTAACAGGAACCTGATACAATTCTATACTTCTCCTTAAACCGGGAAATATTGGATAACCAATGACGGTTCGCCCGCGATTTTACGAACCCTCATGAAAACCCGAAAGAGTGCTTATATGGATCAGGTAAAAGACCACATCGCCTATATGGACGAATCGATTTTGAGTATCAGCGCCGAAGCCTCGGCTTCAGAAGCGGCAAAGAAAATGCGCGATAGTAAATTGAGCTCTCTAATCGTTATCAAAAGTGGTGAGAATATTGGAATAGTCACCGAAACAGATTTGTCTAGAAAAATTATTGCCGAAGAACTCAGCCCAAAGGAAACCAAGGTAAAGTTTATAATGAACAGACCCATTGTTTCCATTGATAGCGATTCAACAATGATGACGGCCTTCGTGAAAATGGGGAGCCACAATATTCGGCACCTTGCGGTTACAGAAGACGATTTGATTATCGGAGTCCTCTCGATAAATAATTTCATTACCTACTACAAGCAGAAATTTGAAAAGGGAAAGAAGTAATATTTATTTTTGTATCCCCTGTATCCCATATTCTTCCTGGAGGCATGAACAGCATGAACCGAATTGCTTTAATGGCTTTTTTTGGGATTTTGTTTTTTTCCGCTCCGGCGTTTGCGGGTAAAGACACCGCCTGCCATCCGCCCTATCAACCCACCAATATCATAAAACTCGTGCTCAACTACACAGCCACGTTGGACTACATCACTGACGCACCTGAGCAATGTCAAAAACCCTTCAAGCGGGATGTGACGGAATTGGTGCGATCGACCCGGCTGTTTTCTAAAGGATGTAAGGACGTGACTTTTGAAGATTTAGACAGGGCAGAAAAAAAGCGCGGCGATAAAAACCATTCCAAAACAGGAGAGTTAAAGCTTCCCCTGGGTGGCTTGTTTGAACTCGGCGGCAAACACGGGTTTGGAACTTGCGGATGATCCGGCTGAAAGGTGAGACAACCGGTCGGCAGGAGAAGGATGGGTGCTCAGAAACACGGAGTCCTGCCCCGGTTGAGATTGGTTCAGAATGTCCAGGAAACTTTTCAGGCCGGCTGAATCATAACCCAGTCTGTCGGTGTACTCCGCACCCATTTTGTCCGCTTCGTACTCCAGATTTTTGTCCAACCCGTAAGTGAAAATAATCTCTCCCGCCTGTTCGATCACCTTGTCAAACACGTCCGGGCTTTGGCCGAGCATGCTGACGGTCAATGCACCAAACCCGGCAACTTTTTTATTGCGCTCCAGAGTTTTTAGGGCGTGCTTGTGCGTGATGTGGGCGATCTCGTGCCCCAGCACACCGGCCAGCTGGGCCTCGTTTTCGAGCACTCGTAAAAGACCGATGCTCACGAACACATACCCTCCCGGCGTGGCGAAGGCATTGGGATGCTCGGAATTGACCACTGCAAAATGGTAGTCCAGATCCGGGCGATCCGAAACATCCGCCAGGCTCTGCCCCACCAAAGTGATGTAGCGTTGCAGTTCCGGATTGTCGTACAGGCCGCCATAGCGGTTGAACACCTGAATGGCCAGCGACCCGCCGATGGCTTTTTCCTCTTCCAAACCAATCGGCTTTAACGATTGCGTGGCGTCCTTGCCGCCTTTACCGAGGCTGTATTTGCGGTAGGTTTCTGTGACCGCCGGGGCGGCGCAACCCATAAAAACCACCAATAAAATTAAAAGAAGAAATTTATGTTGAGTCATTTTATTCACTGAATTCCCCAAGTTTGCGTTGGGCGAGAAATTGCTCTATTTCAAGTTCGCTGACTTTAAAAGTCTCCATCTGCTTGACCGCCTCGATATCTTTTTCGGAAATGCCTTTTTTCTTGGCGTGATCCTCGGACATCGGGCTGAGGCCGCGAATGTTGGATGCCGATGAGGATTCCTTGGCGGCCAGTTTAGGATCGCCCCCTAAAATATCCAGTATTCCCCCACCGGCTTTGGAGGGTTTTTTGCTGGTCAGTTTGAATTTGAAAACATAGCCCTCGGCTCCACCGGCGGACACCTTGTAAAATTTTCCAGACTTTTCCTTCACATCCACCGCCGTTCCCTTGCCCAACACCTTGACCACTTTTGATTTGGCCGACCCTTCGGCCTGCAGTTTGGTTCCGGATTTTTTAACGTACAGGGTTTCTGCGGAAACAGCGCCTGACAAGGCCATGCTGAAAAGGAGGACCACCGTAAGGCAGGAAAAGCGAATCATCAATGAGGAAACTATTTTTAAAAGTTTCACAGTCGTCTTTCGGTAGAATTTTTTGGACCCACTCAGAATATATTGAGAACAACTTCAATGACAACAAAAAAAATCACAGGGCCCTCATTTAGAGTTCATAAACTCTCTGAAGTTTGCCGGCACATCCTTTATGTTGTTGGAATAATGAATCTCTCCCGTTTCATCCACCCATTGATAGATGCGTTTATTTTTTTGTGGACTGGATCGTTTATCGTTTGAAGCGGGGGCGGGGTTTTTATGCTCCGGGGATTTCAGTTTTTTATGATGACAGTGGTATTCGCCGGTCTTCCGGTTTTGGTGGCACCCCTCAGAATTGGTTCCCCCGGAATGCGCAAACACATGCAAGGGAAACAACAGAACGATTAAAATTGCAAAAACAATTTTCGCCATAATAAATACATTGAATCACTCTATGTGGGCAGTCGACCGGAACTTCTGCCCACGGCCCACCAGGTTTCTAGAGGGGATCGTGACCTCCTTGCCGTGACAGGCTTCGACCTGCCCGATCACGTGGCTGACCACGTTGTGCTCCCGGCAGATCCTGTTCACGTCTTCCACTTCTTTCGTTCCTTCAACGATCACACAGAACCCGGTGCCCATATTGAACACTTCAAACATTTCCGCGTCACTCACTTCGCCCCGGTCCTGCATCAGGTTGAACACTGGGGGAATGGTCGGCAGGGGGTCGATCACGAAACGGATGTTGTCCTGCTCCACCCGGTTCAGGTTGCAGAATCCGCCGCTGGTGATGTGAACCATCGCCTTGAGGTCGATTTCCGCTTCAAGCATGGCCATGACGGGATTCACGTAAATGCGGGTGGGTTCGAGCAACTCTTCGCCGAGAGTGCGGCCCAGTTTATCTTCATACTGGTTGACGTTGGATTTCTGTTCTTCCCAGCCATCTCCCAGCAGGATTTTTCGCGCCAGGGTCAGCCCGTTGGAATGCACGCCGCTGGACGCAAGACCCACGATCAGATCGCCCGGCTTCACATTTTTCCCGGTATTGATGCGATCGATCTTCACGTGGCCGATGCACGCTCCGATGAGGTCGATACCGCTGATGATCTCCTTGATCTGCGAGATCTCGCCGCCTGAGATGCTGATGCCGGACTGCCACGCCCCTTCCGCGAGACCCTTGCCCAGTTGGTCAAAAATTTCCTGATCGGTGGTGGAGCAGGCGATGTAGTCCACCATGCTGACAGGCCGCGCGCCCACGCAGATGACGTCGTTCACGTTCATGGCAACGCAGTCGATGCCGATGGTGTCGTATTTGCCCATCATTTCGGCGACAATGATTTTCGTCCCCACGCCATCGGTGCCGAAGGCGATGCCTTCGCCGTTTCCAAGATCGATGACATTGGCAAAGTAACCGATGTCCGCCGCCAGCGGATAACGTTCGGTGAACTTTCGGGTCGGCAGAACATGCTTGAGGAGGCTCCCAAGGGCGCCTTCCGCACCGCCGCTATCGACTCCGCTTTTAGCGTATTGGGATTCTTCGGGTAATTCAGGTTTGGTCATGGTGAACCTTTACGATAAAAAATGCCGCGCGTTCCTCTTTATTGGTCGAGGAAAAAAATGAATGAGTTGTCTGGCTATTATTTGCGGCACATCATACCACTAAACCACAGGAAGGTCAGTGGCGAGGTTTTAAAAATTTCAAAAATTTATACTGCAGGGACTCAGCAGGAAAAATCTCTGGGGACGCGAAAGGAGTCGGTCAGGCAAATCATGACGTTAACGGCCAATCCGATCATGCCGGAATGAATGCCCCAAAGGGTGGGATGGTTGACCTCGGAAAGACCCAGCATCCCAGCCCACGAAAGACCCAGGGTCACAGCGAGCCCTGCCAAGATGCCCGCGGTCACGGTGCGGGCGGTGAGCCATTTGCAATGAATGCCCAGATAAATCGCGGGCACGCATTGGATCAACAATTCAAATTTTAATTTCAATAATTGAATCAGGTTGCCCTCATAGGTCAAGGCCGTCCACACGATGGGGATCATCAACCCCCATGTCACCCAGCGGCCCACGCGGGTCAGGCGGGCCTGGTTTGCATTTGGGTTGATGTATTTTCCGTAGATATCTTTGGTGACCATGGAGCTGATGCTTAAAAGCGCGGAGTCCGCTGTGGACATCACCGCCGCCAGCAAGGCCGCAAACAGCAGGACCACCAGCCAGTAACCGAATTCGGACGCCTGCATCACTTTAAGACACAACAGGGTGAAAACGGTTTCGGAAGGTATTGCGGTGGCTCCCGCTCCGTTTGCTTTCGCCAGTGCTTGCAGATCGGGAATGTCCGCCGCCATGAGAACACCCACCAGAACGGCGACCACAGTCGTGGTCAGCGGTAAAAACGCCATGACCGCAAGCGATCGTTTCAGGGTGGCCGCATTGCGGGCGGCGTAGATTCGCTGAATCGCCTGGGGATAAATGGCCGCGCCCAGGCCCACCATCAGAAAGAAACTGATCCACCGTCGGATGCCTTGTGCATCCGGGGGCATGATTTTTTTAACCGTTGCCGGATTTTCGGCCAGTTTGGCAACCGCCTGGGGTAGGGAGCCAATTTCATTGAGAGCCAGGTACAAAAGAATTCCAAAGCCCAGCAGTAAAATTCCGCCCTGGATGGTGTCGGTCCAGGCGACACTGCGCATCCCTCCCAGGGATTCGTAAATCAGCATGACCACCGCGAGACCGATCACGCCCACCCACATGGGAATGCGCCCCTGGGAGATGCCCTCAAATGCGATGCCCAGGGTTTTCATCTGCGCCAGAGTGAAATTGCACAGGGCATACACCATGAGAAGGGTCACCAGAACGCAAAGAACCCTGCTCTGAAAACGGTGATAAATAAAATCTCCAGGGGTGATAAACCGGTGTTCGCGGCTGATGCGATATAATTTAGGGGCAAAGAACAGGTAGGCCACGACAATCGCGGTCATGAAATGGATGGAAAGGATGAATCCCAGACCTTCGCGGTAAGCCGCGCCGCTGAAACCCAGAAAGGTGTTGCCGCTGTATTGGGTGGCGTACAGGGTCAGGATGAGAACGGCAAATCCCATACTGCGCCCGGCAAGATAAAAATCCCCCAGGCTGTCATCCCGTTTTTTGGCATAGGCGTAGCCGCCGATGGCCAGGAGGCTGAGAACATAAAAGCCCACAACCGCCAAAGCTCCGGGACCAAAGGGAAGCGCCTCAATCGTCGCCATCGTCCCTCCCCGAAAACGGCTCGTCAGAGTCCTTCCAGACCCTGAGGATAACAAACGCCGTGAACACACTGGTCAAAGCGCTCACCAGAACAGCGAACACCGCCCAGGCGGGAATTCCCCACCAGTTGCCGGTGATCGGCCAGATCGGGAGCAGTGCCAAAAACAGCAGGGCATATCCGACCCAGACCCAGGGTTTGCTGGCAGGGTCTGAAAATTCCGGATTGCGGCGGGAAGGGGCGGAGAACTTTTCCCCGCCTCCGGTCTGGTTATTCATGGAAGGGATTGTAACAAATAAAAAGAAACCAATGATTCCTTAAAAATCATCGATTATTTTTTGCGCCCACCACCGGGCTGAGGATCAGGGGTACACGCCCATGGTGCGGTAGCTGTTATGAATCTTTTCGATGGCAATGGACATCGCAGCGATGCGATAACTGTGGATCGAGTCATTGGTCCAGAATCGCTCCCGGATATCCTGCCAGGCCTGGCGCATGGTGTCGTCGAGCCCGGAACGGACCAGATCGATTTCCTCCGACCCCCGGCAGATCTGCTCTTTCAAGGCTTGCGGAACCTTATGCCCCGTGCCCTCGATGGCCTGGATTAATTTTTCACTCTTGCCTTCATCATAGCGTTTTTGCATTCTGCCGAAGCGGATATGGGACAGGTTCTTGATCCACTCAAAATAGGAGACCGTGACCCCGCCGGCGTTGAGATAGACATCGGGAATACTGACCACGCCCTTTTCCTGCAGAATCGCCTCGGCGGCAAATGTGACGGGTCCGTTCGCCGCTTCCGCAATTATTTTAGCCTGGATCCTGCCGGCATTCTCCTGATTGATCACGGCTTCCATAGCCGCCGGGATAAGAATGTCGCACTCCTCCTCCAACAGGACCGAGCTGTCCGGCACGAATTCTCCATTTCCCGGGTAACCCTCGAAACCCTGGTTGTCGACTTTGTATCGATAAACCTCCTCCACATTCAGTCCGTTGGGGTCCATCAAACCGCCGTTGTATTCCAGGACACCGATGATTTTCGCCCCGTCTTCTTCCTGCAGAATTTTTGCCGTGTAATAACCGACGTTGCCCAGCCCCTGGACGATGATTTTTTTCCCTTCCAGACCTCCATCCAGCCCGGCCTTTTCCACATCACCCGGAGTACGAAAAAATTCCCTGAGACCAAACACGACGCCGCGCCCGGTGGCCTCCACCCTGCCCTGTATTCCACCCATGGACACGGGCTTTCCGGTCACGCAGGCGAGATGGTTGATGTCGCCGGGGCGATAAGAATTATAGGTGCTGGCAATCCAGGCCATTTCCCTTTGGCCCGTTCCCATATCAGGAGCCGGGACATTGGTTCCCGATCCGATATAATCCTTTTGAATCAATTCGAAGGCAAACCGGCGGGTGATTTTCTCCATGGATTCCCGGTCGTATTTACGCGGGTCGATGAGCAACCCTCCTTTTGACCCGCCAAATGGAACGTCGACCAGGGCGCATTTGTAAGACATCAATGCCGCCAGGGCTTCCACTTCATTCTGGTTCACCTGGGGAGCGAATCGAATGCCGCCTTTGGCAGGAAGCTTGTGATCGCTGTGAACCGCGCGCCACCCGATGAACGTTTCAATTTTTCCGTTGATCTTGACCGGAAACCGCACTTGGTAAACATTATTGACATTCCTTATATATTGGGCCATTCCATCGGGAATTTCCAAAGTCGCCCTGGCCAAATCAAAACTCAGGTTGACGCTGTCCTTGAAGCTGACTTCGTTATCAGGTGGTAATGTCATGTCTTCGTCCTTTTCCAGGGTTCATTCCACACAAAATCTAATTTTCAAAGCTGAAAAAATCAGAATAATTGATTTACATTTTCATTAACTAGTATAACCAATATTTTTGATTTTGGCAGAGTAATTTCGTTTTTAAAAGCAAATAACTCCAAAAATTTCATATAGATATGTCTTTAGCAGGGCAACTGCGGTACAATATTGCTATACCCATATATCTCATTTTGGTCCGGCTTTTTTGGGTCCATATTAAAATTTTTGCTTTGAAGTCATGAAACAGGCCACCCACCAGTTCAGCATCACCACCCAGGGAAAAGGGTTGCTCAATATCAACCGGGAAATTGAAAACTGGGTGGCCAAGCAAGACATCCTGACGGGCCTCCTGACCGTTTTTCTGCGTCACACCTCCGCGTCCCTGGTCATTCAGGAGAATGCGGACCCGGATGTTCTTGCTGATCTCAACGATTTTTTCAACAGGCTCGTTCCCGACGGAGACCCGGTTCACCGCCATCAATCGGAAGGGCCTGACGACATGCCGGCTCATATTCGTTCGGCGCTGACCCAACCCCAGATTTCGGTGCCCATCCTTTCTGGACGGATGGCTCTGGGAACGTGGCAGGATATCTATATTTTCGAACACCGCACCTCTTCGCACCGGCGGGAGGTCGTTTTGCACCTCCTTGGCAATTGAAAGGAAATCGCATGGCGCCAAAAATAGACAATTTCTTTAAACAGCACCGACCCCCGATTCGCTGGATATCCTGGGGGATGGCGGCTCTTTTGTCCCTGGTCCTATTAATCTCCTGCGGTGGCGGGGAATCAGAGGACTCCAGCGAAGCCGGAGAAAAACTGCGTTCAAAAATTGCCGATGGGTTGGAATTGCTCCATGAAAAAAAATATGAAGAAGCCACCTCCAAAGTTTTCGAGCTGGTCTTGAAAAATCCCAAGGATGCCGAAGCGCTGGGGGTCCTGAGTTATATTTATTTAAAGTCAGGCCGCTTGGATAATGCTCATGAAGCGGCGAAAAGGGCCCTCGCCATCGACCCCAATCTATTCCGACCCCACGTGGTCATTGCAAGAGTGCATTTCCAAAAATCCGGTTTCAATGAAGCGTTGGATCTGGCCAGGAAAGCCCTGATCCTCAATCCTCAATCCTTTGAGGCCTACAAGTTGATCGGTGAAGTCTATTTAAGGAAAGGGTTGATCAAAGACGCGATCCTGGTGCTGAAAGAAGGCTTGAGACTGGACCCTGAAAACCCGGAAATATTGAATCTTCTGGGTTCCGGTTACATCAAGGACAAACAATACGACCATGCATTATCCTCCTTGACCGCGGTTCAAAAAATCGACGCCAACAACCCTGGAGCCCATTTCAATCTGGCGGTGGTGTACGCCAATTTGAAAGACGGGAACAGCGCCATGAGGCACATCGCCAAAGCGGAATACCTTTATGCGGAACAGGACGACAAGCTTTGGCTTGGCAAGGCCCGGGACATCCGGCGCGTCATTGCAAGGGATTTTAAATTAAGGCCTGAAGATATCAATTGAGCGGGTGGAGCTTTCAGGCTTTGCCCGGCCCTTCTGTTGCCATCGACACCAGGGTAAAACCCTCTCTTTGAGAGCCACGGCCGCCCTCAGCAGGCGGTGACGGCGAATAAACTTATAATTATGTTTCCCAGAACCTTACGCAAAAATATTTTTCATTGGCTTTTGCTCCCTGGGTGGGGGGTCTTAATTTTTCTTTTTCTCGGCACCTCCCTGGAGGCATCCGATAGCGAAACGGCGCCCCTCGATCCGGCCCGCATTTCCAACTTCGACCGGATCATTTCCGCCGAGATCAACAGGAACGATTCGCCATCTCCCGCTCCCGTTTCGTCCTTTCAGAACAAAAACCTTCTAGCTTTCGAAATTCTGGCGATCGTGATTCTGCTAGTCATGTTGATCCGGGTCCGAAAAAATATTATTCAAAGAGAACGAACACGAACCCACGAAAAAATCCGGGAAAATGAAACCCGTTTCAAGAAAATTTTAGACAACGTCATCGATGGAATTATCACCACCGATGAAAACGGCATCATTGAAATCTTCAATCCCGCCGCCCAGCATATTTTTGGCTATACGGCCACGGAGGTACAGGGTAAAAACATTGATTTCCTGATGCCCGTATCGTTTTATGATGACGCTCCCGCGTTACTCAAGCCCCTGGAAGGTGAAGAATGTCCCCTGGCCCATGGAATTCTTCGGGAACTGACCGGCTTGCGGAAAGACGGCGCAACTTTCCCCATGGAGTTCGCGGTGAGCGAAATTTTTCTCGAAAACCGGACGACCTTCACCGCCGTGGTTCGCGACATCTCAGAGCGTAAAAAACAAGAAGAGATGGTGCTACAGGAGTCCGCCTATGTCCAACTCCTGCATTATGTTTCCAGCGCCGCCAACGAAGCCGAGACTTTCGAGCAGGCCATTCAAGTCTGTCTGGATAAAATCTGCTCTTTGACCGGATGGTCCATCGGCCATCTTTTTCTACCCACGGGGGACTTTCCGCCCAACCTGGTATCGACCGACATCTGGTTTCTTGACGATCCATCAGGCCTCAAAAAATTCCGCGAGGCCACCCACGCCCTCACGATCAATTATGGCGAAGAACTGGCCGGACGCGTGCTGGCTACCGGTGAGCAGACCTGGGTGCGGGACATCACTAAAATTCCGCACCTTCAGAAGGGACGGTTTTCTAAAGACATGGGAATCGTCAGCGGGTTTGCGTTCCCGGTGCTCATCGGAAAAGAGGTGGTGGGGGTCATGGAATTTTTTTCAACCTATCCGGTGCCACCCGATCAGCAGCTTCTCGATGTGGTGGATCAAATCGGCACCCAACTGGGGCGCGTGGTGGAACGTAAGCGGGCCGAAGACGAAATCATCCAGGCCAAAGTTAAAGCCGAGGAAGCCCAGTGGAGTGCCGACCGCGCCAGCCAGACCAAGAGCGAATTTCTGGCCAATATGAGCCACGAAATAAGAACGCCCATGAACGCCATCATCGGCATGAGCGACATGCTGACGGAGACCTCGCTCAATGCGGAACAAAAACAATTGGTGGACGTTTTTCGCGGAGCGGGAGAAAACCTTCTGACATTGATCAACGATATCCTCGACCTCTCTAAAATTGAGGCCGGGCAAATCGAACTGGACAATATTGATTTCAATCCAAGACGCTTGTTGGAAAAAACCATCGAAATTCTGGATTTAAAGGCGCAGGAAAAAGGCCTGACTCTCAATTACCATATCGCCCCTGAAATCCCCAACCTGATACATGGCGATTTTCACAGGCTCCGCCAGGTGCTGACCAATTTGATCGGGAATGCCATCAAGTTCACCGAACAGGGTGAAATCCTCGTGCGGGTGGAAAAAGATTCGAAATCGGACGATATGGGTGGATTGATGTTTTCTGTCACCGATACCGGTGTGGGGATCCCGCTGGAAAAACTGGAGTCCATTTTTACCAGTTTTTCCCAGGCAGATTCCTCAACCACTCGAAAATACGGAGGCACCGGGCTGGGTCTCACCATATGCAAGAGCCTGGTCGAGTTGATGGGCGGAAAAATCTGGGCCGAAAGCCGCGTGGATCAAGGCAGTACTTTTTATTTTACGGTCCGGTTCATTGAGCCCCTGCAACCTGAAATGACCCCCACTGTAAAACCGGAAAAACTTATCGGCGTTAAAACCCTGTTGATCGAACACAGGGCTTCCGTCCGGAGCATGGTCAACGACCAGCTGGTGGACTGGGGGATGAAAGTCAAATGCCTGCAAAATTCCCAGGAAGGCCTCAAGGAATTAAAAAAACCGGTCAGCAAGGATGAATCCTACCAACTGCTATTGATCAACAGCCGGCTTCCCACCATCGGCGGCTTTCGCTTTTTGAAACAGGTCCTGACGGATATCAATCTGCACATTCCCACGGTCATGATGATGCCCATCGACACCCGAAAAGGAGACATCGACCAATGCAAGACACTGGGCATCGTGGATTACATGACCAAGTTCATCCAGCCGGAGGTTCTCCTGAAAAAGATTTACGTCGCTTTGGGCTATGAATTGCCTCCTGAGAAAGAGAGACCCGATTCTCGCTCCGAACCCCGGGCGAGGACGGAAGAGGGATTGAAAGTTCTTCTGGTGGAGGACTCCGATGATAATCGTCTGCTCGTTCAATTGTATTTGAACAAAACGGCGCACCAACTCGATACGGCGGAAAATGGCGAAGTGGCGGTTAAAATGTACCAGAATAACCCCTACCACCTGGTATTGATGGACATGCAAATGCCCGTGATGGATGGATACACCGCAACAGGAATAATTCGTGAATGGGAAAAGGATCAGAACCGGCCCCAAACCCCGATCGTCGCGCTGACCTCCAATGCTTTAAAAGGGGATATGGAAAAGTGCCTTGAGGCGGGGTGCTCGGACTATGTCTCCAAGCCGATCAGAAAAGATGTTCTTCTCGACACCCTGGGAAAATATTCCAGATCATTGCAGGGTCAGGGCCGCGATACTCAGTAAACCGGTTCCTGGGGTTCCGGGCGCTTATATTGAGACAAAGCCCGGTAAGAAAAATAAGGGTCAACCGTCCTTTGAAACAATGGTGCGCCATTTGGTGCTTTTCAGATAGATGAGCATGTTGGGTGAATTGGTCAGATGGTTGACGGACACCACCTCCCAGTAACGGCTTCCAAGGTCGGAAAGTTTTTTTTCCAATTCCATGATTTCCCCCTCCGAATTGGGAATCGGCTCCTTCAACACTTTATAATTCCATTGGTATTTTTCAAAAACCCCGGCCATAAAACACCCTTCTGTTAATTATTGAATCGATCTTCCCTGGAAACAACCCCACTCGATTCGGGTGAAAATCCCGCCATCATCCCGGTTCAAGTTGTCAACAAGGTCCCTTCCTGCCAATAAAAAAAGCAATCTTTGTGCCAAACCTTACCCATTAAATATGAAGGGGTTAGAATTGTTCAGGCGGTCAAGTTTTTGGTTTTTTCCACAGCTTATCCACAACCGCAATAAAAGGAGAGAAAAGGCCCCCCCGGCCCCTCATCCAACAGAAAAAGCCTTTGTTTATTGGGAAATAGCCATGATCTTCAAAGGGTTAGAGAAATTACTTCCTTAATTTTAAAGTCCTGACCTTATATTTCTGTGGATAAATTTTTCAGGTGAAAAAAACTATTTTGCCCTTTGGCAGGATTTTCAGCCCATTTCTAACAGACATCCCGCCGCTCCAGGTAAAGTTGCGGATGCCGGGACTCCTGAGGTAACTTTTTTTGCTACCTTAAATGGGGGTTTTCGGCCTGAATGACAGACAAATTTTGTCACTCCAGGCCGAATATCGCTTCTTTTTTACCCCGAAACTTCTCCCTATCCTTGATTTTCAGCGACTTAATTTTATTGGCATGGCTATTGCTTTTACTTAGGGAAATGTCCAAAGAGGCAAAAGATGCCTTCCAACGACTCAATCAGTGAAGGAGCAAACATCATGGCAAAATCATTATTTATCCGCAAAGCCATTCTCAGAATGCTCGAAGTTATTTTGGGCAAGCATCATCCTATGGTGGCCAAATACCTCAATTACCTAGCGAAGCATTACAACACCAAAGGCAATACCGCAAAAGCGGAATTATTTTATGTCCGGTCCCTGCAGATCCGGGAGGATGTGTTCGGCCCGCAACACCCTAACGTCGCGGACTCCTTGAAACGATTGGCCGGATTGTATGATGAAATGAAAGATTTCAATAAATCAAAACATCTCTATCAACGGGTCAAAAAAATCAACCAGGAGCATCCCACACAGGCTGTTGCCTGCTAGTTTTCCGTTTGTTAAGGGCTTTTCACGCCGTCCGAAGATCCACTAGGGTCTTTTGCAGATGACGGCGTGAACGAATCCCATGAAATTTTATCCTGGCTCATTTTCCAGTTTTCAAGTAACCCCAAACGATTCAACCCGCTCCACCCCCTTCCTCACCACCGCAAATAGATTAAAAATATTTAATCAAAAATCCTGTAGCTTCCCTTCGGCCCAGTCATCATATTAGTAATAACCGGGCTCAGAATCAGGAAGCGAGCGCCCGGTGTCTGAATCAACTTTAGCCGACGGTTTTGCAACTCAAACACGGATTACAATATGCCGATTCGGGCTAGCAATAAAATAAACGAAAACCGGCTGATCAAAATTTTAAATCTACTCGACAGCCCCATGGATGGAGAGGTTCTGGCCGCCGCCAAATCTGCGGCCCGTTACCTGAAATCTCATGGAACCACCTGGGACGAGTTGATCCCCGGCCCCCCGCCGTCCTATCCCCAAGAATCCAGGGCGCCGGAATTCATCGGCTTGCGGGGCCCCGTGATATTGAGACGCACCCAACGAGCACGTCTCATTGCCGTCAAACTGATCGATGGCCAGACTGAAAATCTCTGGTTCCCCTGCTCCACTCTCCGGGAAATGGGCGGAAAAATATTTGTGGCACGCTGGATCGTTCAGCAGAAGGAAAAAGAACTTTTAAAAAGAGGAATCTTGAGGCGTATCCGGATCGATGCGGGTTGATTTGAGATTCAGAAAGAGTAAAAAGAAAGTTATCCCCTTCTATTCCCCACCCCCGACTCTCTCTGGCTTTTAACCCCCAATTGAAGAAGGGTTAAAACTCAGGGGCCACTCAAATCCCATTTCGAAACCTGCGGCGCGAACATTCCGCCCGCAAAAAATGGCCTCGATCTTTTATTTGAGGATTTTTTAAATAAAATGGTATGCTGTCCCCGGTTATATTTTCCCTTCCGCTATGAAGGAATAGATCATCGGCAAAGCCAAACGGGATAGCAAATTTTGAATGAAAATGAAGTTATGAAGAAAAATATTGCCAAGGAAATATTAAAACTGGGAGTTCTTTTTATATCCCTGGCGGTGGCGTTGGGGTTTTTTGCCAGTATAGGCATATGGGCCGCTGTTTCCTTCCTGAAATTTTTCGGCATAGAGACCTTGTAGCTCCTGAAAATCTGTCCTGTACCGTTTCCAAAAAAATATATTTTGATCCGTTTCAATGGTATAATTTGCACAGCTTATGGTTGTTTTGTGCATCGGTTTGCAACACCTCAAGGCAATCCGGGGCGCCCCCGGTCACGTAATAATGAATCAAAAGCCAAAACCCTTTTCTATACTCATTGCGGAAGATGACGAGGACGATTATTTATTGACTCTGGAGGCTTTGAAAGAAGCAGGGGTCAAAAATGAAGTGCATTGGGTCAAAGACGGCAACGAAACCCTCGAATTTCTATCCTCCAGATTGCCAGGGAACAATGGTTCCGCAAGCCCCCCCTTGCCGGGAATGATTCTACTGGACCTCAACATGCCCAAAAAAGACGGCAGGGAAGCCCTCGAGGAAATCAAGTCCAACTCGGATCTTAGGAGAATTCCTGTTATCATCCTGACCACGTCCTCGGCGGAAACCGATGTCACCCACGCCTACGATTTGGGGGTCAATTCTTTTATTCAAAAACCGGACCGGTTCCACGAACTGGTGGAAACGATGAGTGTTGTATTCAATTATTGGCTGAACACCGTTAAACTTCCAAAATAACACCCTGATATGAAACGAGAAGCCTTGAAAATATTGGTGGTCGATGATGACGACGACGACGCGTTTTTAATTGAAGACCTTGTTCGAGAGGGTTTGACCAATCCTTCTCCAAAAATAGACCGCGCCAAATCCCAGCAAGACGCCATCCAGCAGTTGGAGGCAACCGACTATGACCTTTGCGTCTGCGATTACCGTTTGGGCGAAGGCAATGGAATCGGGCTGTTGCGCACCCTCCGGTCCAAACAAATCTCTACGCCAATGATCGTCCTTACCGGACAGGGGGATCAGGAAATCGCCGTGGAGGCTATGAAATCCGGCGCCACCGATTACCTCACCAAAGGAAAATTGACTTGTGAAGGTCTGACCCAGTCCATCCGATACGCCATTCAACTTCACAAGGAAGCCGCGCTAAGAAAACACACGGAAGAAATGCTGAAAAAGTCCCATCAAAAGCTAACCGTGGCTCACCAAGAATTGCAAATGTCCCTCAATAAACTCACAACGGCAAAAAACCAGATATTGCGTTCTGAAAAACTGGCGGGTGTCGGGCGTTTGGCCGCAGGCATTTGCCATGAAATTCTCAATCCCCTGAACATCATCTCCGGATTTTCCCAGACCCTGCAGATGGAACGCAAAGACGACCTCGCCTTACAGGAGGATCTGGGTTCCATTACCGAGGAGATTCATCGGATCGAAAAAATCATCAGCGGGTTATTGAAATTTTCCCGCAAGGGCGACGTCGATCTGAAATACGCCAAAATCAACGATGAACTGGAATCTGTTCTCTCTATCGTGGAAGGAGAGATGGGCATGGTCGGAATTGAAGTGGTGCGGGAATTTTCTCCCGATCTACCCAAACTTCTACTCGACACAGACCGCATGCGGCAGGTTTTCCTGAATATCATCAACAACGCCAAATACGCCATGCAGGGTGGAGGCAAGCTCACCGTGCGCACCGAGGTTTGCGGCCCGATAAATTCTTCCAACCCCGACCTTCCCAACGGCTGGAACGCTGCCGAAAAAAACGAAACCTTGAAAATCCGTTTCAAAGATTCCGGGATGGGCATTAAAAAAGAACATCTGGAACACATTTTTGATCCCTTTTTCACAACCAAACCGGAAGACAAAGGCACCGGTTTGGGCCTGTCGGTTTGCTATTCCATCATTGAAAAGCACGGCGGCATTCTGGAAGCCGAAAGCGATGGGAAAAACGGCACCACATTTATTATCGACCTCCCCTTGAATCAAAAACAGGAAAACGAGTTTCAAAGCCAGATTATGAGTTGATAAGAAACCTCTCCGCCCAATCTCTCTTCCCTAAAAACCTCCGCCTTAGGCTTTTTCTTAATTTTCCTTTCATCCAAAAAATCAATAGCCAATCGGGATTTACCCGGTAGCGGTTGCGGCTGTCATGCGGCGGACCTATATTTTTCTAATAGCTGACCAGAAAAATCCAGTGTCTCCACCCATAAAGGGGGGTAAAAATAATGACTACCGACAAGTTGCGCTCTATCCTTTTCCTATCGATCGCCCTGACCGTCTGTTTCCTTTCAGTCCCGTCCTTTTCAGTATTGGCAGATTCAAACAAGACCCGTCCAGGGCTTTCACCCAGAACCGCCACGGATTATATCCACGCCGTGATTCAAGCCGACAGAAAAGTTTACTCCCACGATATTGTCGCCCGATTGGGTAAACTGGGTTTATTGAATGCCTCCGAAAACTGGAAGGAAGAAAACTCCCTTCTTCTGCCGGCGCAATTTCTTTTGAAATCGGCTGAACTGTCCAATGAACGGGGAATCGGCATGAGATATTATTTGACCAGCCTCTGGCCCATCAATAAAAACAATTCCCCAAAATCTAAGAACGAAATCACCGGCCTTCAGGAAATCGCCCGGAACCCCGACGCACCGTTTACCTGGATCGTTAAAGAGGGAAACCGATGGTATTATCAGGCCATTTACCCGGACGTCGCCACTTCCGAATCATGCGTCACCTGCCACAACAATCATCCCCACAGTCCCAAAAAAGATTTCAAAGTGGGGGATGTGATGGGCGGCATCCTCATCAATCTCCCGATAGGGAAACAGGAAAAACATGCCGAACCGGGCAAACACCAGTTTCCTCCGGAAATAATATCGGATTATGTACACTCCGTCCTGGAATCCGACAGGGAAATATATTCCAAATACATTGTCGATCGTCTTAAAAACCAAAACATCATTCAGTCCTCAGAAAACTGGTGGGCCGAAAAATCATTGCCGCTTCCCGCCCAGTTCCTGCTCAATGCCTCCCGGTTGGTGGAAAAAAATAAACTGGGCGTTCATTTCAGACTGATCAGCCTCTGGCCCATCAACTCTAAAAACGGACCGGCCAATGAATTCGAGCACACCGGCCTGGAAACCGTGGAAACCCACCCGATTAGGCCTTATATCGGCACCTCCAGAATAGGCCAGAAGGATTATTTTAAGGCCGTGTACCCGGATTTTGCCGTCACCCAGGGATGCGTGAACTGCCATAACGACTCTCCGGAAAGTCCGAAAAAGGATTTTAAGCTGAATGATGTCATGGGGGGCATCGCAGTCAGCCTGGCCATGAATTAGCGTGGGTCAGGCGCGGTTTAATGAAAGATGCACCGCCCCTTTTCCTCTTAGAGGAAGAGGGGCGCAACGTCTCATGGACCGGGCCCAATTCCAACCGCCTCGGTCGCCCCCCCCCCCCCATTCCCGCTGGCGGACGTCCTGACTTCCCGTTCTGATTTCCCCTTGAAATTCCCCCGGTTATTCTCCCCCAAGAATAACCTCCGCCCTTCAGGCCGTAACAGGCAATATTAAAAGAACGTGACGCTCCCTTAACCCAATCGCAACAAAACACTGTCATTCTTATTACAGATCAACACGTTGAAAACTTGATTCTATTTTGGCGGATTCCACCCACTTGGTTTGAGGGTAGTCTCCTCCTCCGGTACCTCCCGGTGGGTGGTTTCCGTCATTTTTTCAATTCAGGTAACATTTTCCAGGGGGGAATAAATAATGGTTTCAGACGTAAAGATTCTGATCGTGGATGACGGCAGCCTTTCCAGCCTGCAGGTTATGAATGGCCTGAAAAGCCACGGCTTCAATTATATTGAACTAGCCATCAATTCAAATTGCATGTTCGACTATCTCGACCGTGGCCATTTCGGGCTCATTATTTCTAACTGGTCCAGGATGGAAATGCCGGGGAACGAGTTCATCAACACGGTAAGAAAAAATCCAAAGCACAAGGAAATCCCTCTCATCATGCTCACCCACCCGACCGTCGCCATGAACTTTCAGGATGGTCTTTGGGATGAAGGGATCCGGTTTGTCAACAAACCCCTCGACTTTAAAGTAATGAGCGACACGATCTGCGAAGTTCTGGAAAATAAAGAAATTTTGAAATAAAAACCGGGCGGAAACGATCACCTCATTGCAATCAACTCCTGCAACCGGGGGATCACTTCCTGGATGTCTTTTTTCTGCAACCGTTTGGCCAACGAGATCGCCTCCTGCAACAAGGGGTCGATCTCGTTTGTTTTTTCCGTGAACAGGTAAAGTGGGATCATGGCAAATAAGGGTTGCAGGATTTTTAGCGGATCACCCTGCTCTCTGCCCAGGCGGATGCGGTTTTCTAAAGTCCCCACGGCCCGTTCAAGGGCCTCCTCAATAAAAGAGTATTCGCCTTTAGCCTTTCGAGATGCGGTTTCCGGGGTACGCTTGAGACGATGGTTCTGTGCCTGCCTGAAATAATTAAGACCTTCTTCCCATTTACATTTCCGCCAGTGAGAAATTCCCATCAGGATCAGCAGTCCCGCCTGATCGGATGCATCCGTTAATTGATTTTGGATTTTTAGTGCGGATTCCAGATGCGTCATGGCTTTTTTCAACTGCGCCATTTCCCAGTAAACGCTGCCCAGTCTCGCATGGGCCAACACCCGGTCCTCCGCACTTCCCTGTTCCTCGACCCTGCTCAAGGCCCTTAAAAGACAGGAAGCGGCTTTGGTGAACTGACGGTTCTTCTGCAAAGCCGAACCCAATTCTCTTAATATTTTTAGCTCGCCGGAGGAGTCCTTCTGCTCTCTGGTTAATTTCAGTGCGTCTTCCAGATCGTCAATACTCAATTCAGCCATGTTTCCGGGTCCTGTTTACCGTTATAATGAGGCCTGTAAATCAGCCATCGTGACAGATATAAAATTTTTTAATTATTATGGAGGACCCATGTCCCTCTTTCAAGAAATAGACACCCAAGGAGTCAAAGAACTGCTGGATCAAAAAAACGTCAACATTGTGGACATTCGCGACCCCGGATCCTATGCCACCGGGCACATCCCCAGCGCCGTTTCAGTGGACGACAGTAATGTTCAGGAGTTCACCGAAAACACGGACAAGGACAAGCCTTTGGTCGTGTGTTGCTATCACGGAATTTCCAGTCAGGGAGCCGCCGCGTATTTTGCAGAACAGGGGTTTAAAAAAGTTTTCAGCATGACGGGAGGGTTTGAAGCCTGGCAGGCCAACTATCCAGCGGAGTAAATCAGCGTGACGCTGGACTCAACCAGCCTGAGGACTGTGCCCAGTTTTGACGCACGATGGGTTTTTGGTTCTTCAGGCCTCGTGTAGCGTCAGGCCTCCTGCGACGCAGGCTTTTCTTCCCCGTGTCACGGGTTAAGGATCGCCGATCCAGGTGTGCCAGTCCTCGCCAATCATGCCCTTGTCCTTATAACGCCTGAGCGCATCCTGGCAATGGCAGGTGCGATCCATCTCCCGTAACACGGACAATGAATCGCGCAACAAACCGGGAAACTTCTGGATGGAATCTTCTACCTGAATGCGTTCTTCTTCCGTCTGCATGCCTTCAAAAAGCTGGCCGGTTTGAAATTTTCTCGGCGTCACCCCTTCCGCGTAGTTGGTCAGGTAACAAAGCGAGGCGTAGCACATCTCCAGTTCGCGGGCGAGAAACGTTTCAGGAATCAGGGTCATGCCCACCAGATCCGCGCCTATGATGCGCAATTTTCGGATCTCCGCCGACGATTCCAGTCTGGGTCCTTCGGTACACGCGTACACCGCCGCTTCATGATGCTTGACCCCGCAATGGTGAACGGAATCATGCAGGACGCGGCGAATCTCGGGACAAAAAGGTTCGTTCTGTCGGATGAACCCGACACCCTGGTTTTTGAAAAAAGTGCTTTCCCGGTTACGGGTTTCATCGAGCAGGTCGTTAGGCACCACGAACTCTCCCGGTTGGAACGCGGTGTTGATGATGCCGGGACCCGACCACGAGACAATACGTTCGACGCCGCATTCTTTGAGAGCGTAAATGTTGGCGCGGTAATTAACAAAGGGCGCGGTGAGAGAATAGTCTTTCTCGCCATGCCGCGATAGAAAGAGAAACTCTCCATTATCGTCTGCGAACCGATGCAGGGGGGCGCTGTCTCCAAAAGGGGTTTTCAGAATCCTGCAATCTATTTCCCGGCCCAGAGCCTGGTCCACAAACAAATGGTACGCGCCGCTTCCGCCGATCACCGCCAATGAAATTTTCATAACAAATTAATACCAAGAGTTTTTAAACTCAACTAGTGACTACAAATAGGGGGATTTTCGGAAAAACAAAATAAACAAACTTTACTGAGAAGAATGAAGATAAAGATCAATTACAACGTCAAAGGGCCAAGTAGCTAATCGTTTTATTAAATTGTTATCAAAAATAACACTTCCTTGCCCATTATCGCTCGAATAAAAACAAAACAATTCAAAACTACAACCATCATTTGATAAGCCTATAAACTCCTCTTTTTTTTCTTCCAAGGTATTTAGAATATTTTCCAAATGCTTATCAAGCGATTTTTCTTTGGAAAAATCATTTTTATACAACCACGTGGTTTCACTTCTTTTCTTATCGCTCTTATATAAATATTCTCCTTTTTCTAAAACCTTTTCGGGAACTAAGTTCAGTCTTTTTGAAATTTCCTGACTATTTAATATAGAACTATCAATCCTCAATGAAACGTAACTTTTTTTTCCCATAATTATTTATTTTATTTATCAGTCCAAATAATTTTCTATGTCGCCGACATAGTTCGCGGCGGACTCACGAATTCCGCGCATTTCCTCTTCGGTCAATTCCCGTTTCACACGGGCAGGAGAACCCAGGACCAGACTGCGGGGAGGTATTTTGGTTCCCGGAGTCACCAGCGAACCCGCCCCGACAATCGAATTCTCTCCCACTTCCGCGCCGTCCATGACCGTGGCCCCCATCCCGATCAGGCATCGTGAGCCGATGGTGCAGGCGTGCAGGGTCACGTTATGACCGACCGTCACTTCATCGCCGACGATCAGGGGATGTGTCTTGCGGGCCACGTGAAGCACACAGCCATCCTGAATATTCGTGTACTTGCCAATGCGGATATGATTGACGTCACCCCTTATCACGGCGTTGTACCACACACTGCTTTCTTCGCCGATGACCACATCGCCGATGATTTGAGCGCTCTCCATTACCAGGGCGGAATCGTCGATTTTAGGCAGAGCCTCCTTATATGCATGAATCATTTTTTTACCTTAGTGATTTAAATAGATACCCCCGGCTAAAGCCGGGGTTCTTTGGTTTCGCCGCCGCTTGGCGGCATTACAGCTTCTCACGGAGCTGACCTTCATCCTGGCGTCCTTGATATTCCACATATCTCTTGATCGTCTCTTCATCAACGCCCA
>JAJDAZ010000069.1 GCA_029261595.1 Nitrospinaceae bacterium
TTTACATACCCAAATTACATGATATTGCAAACGGTAAACGCTGTGTGCTGATATCCGAACTTCCATGCATACAACAATACCGCCTACGGACTCATTCATCCACGGCTAAAGCCGTGGTGTTCTGTCTGCGACCGTATAAACGTACATTGTGAATGTTTTTTAAATAAATTCCAACCCAATTTCCCCGGCAATTGCCTCATTCTCGCAGGCAAAAGGGCTCGTATCGGCATGGGAAACCTTTATGCAGGTTTTGTGTTTTCTCGCGCGTGGGTTTCGCGGATGACTCGCAGGCTTTTTTCCGCCAGAATTCGCCGGTCGGTTTCCCCTTCGATGGCCGGATGCACGATCACGGACACCTCCAGCCGGGGGTTTTTTAATAGCCTCAGAATATGCTGAAAAAATGTTTCTTCATACCAACAGGCAACGGAAGGCTCATGGCCATCATGGTAAATGAGAGTGATGGGTACCACCGCGCTCCCGGCACGGACGGCGGCTTCAAACGTCGAGGGTTTGAAATCGAGTACCAGGCTCCCGTCGGTGGCCCTTCCCTCCGGGAACAAAATGACCGAGCAACCTTCCTCCAACCTTTCGACCATTTGCTGGATGATTTCCCTGACCTGATGCCGTTTATTGCGCTCGGCAAAAATAACTTCGCCCAATCGTGCCAATTGACTGAACAAAGGCCAATCGGCAATTTCCGCCTTGGAGACAAAAAACGCAGGGAAACATGCGCCGAGCGCAAAAATATCTGGCGTCCCGATATGATTGGCCACAATGAGTGAACCCTGAGGAACCGTGATATCGCCGACGGTCTTGACATGAATATTGAAAAGGACGCAGGAACATCGCGCCCAACACCTGGTGAAAAAGGCGAGCAGTTCATGACGCCTTTTCCGGGAGATAAAACTCGCCGACTGCACCGCCACACCGATGAACGCAAACCCCAGGTAGGCGACAGAAACCACCACCGTCCTGAAAACCGCCCGCACATAGCCCATAATTAAATGATTAAAAAGTTCCCGGAGATTTTTTAAGGACGGGGATCATATCGCAAAAAACCAGACGGCCCATATTGGCAAATAATGAATTTACGGTCGACATCCAATCTAATTTCTCCGTCCGCCGGCCGGGCGAAAAACGGATCATTTCAGCCACCGCACCCGACCAGGCTCTGTGACCGCGAAATATACTATAGTGTATTTTATCGATTCCGGTGCAATCTTTCGTGCCTGGCAGAAGGTGAATTCCACCCCCGGCCCGGCCACGAAGAAATTCATTGACCGCATCCACCGCTCCTTTGGCCTCTTGAAATTTCAGAGCACTGTGCGGATAAAATATCGATCGTAGAATGCGAAACTGCCGTTCGGTCACGTCTTTAGATAAGTCCAGGGGAATGGGATGGACAAACACTTCCGCGCCGAGTGCGTCTAATTCCAGGAATATGGAGTTCAGGCAGGCGGTGATTTCTTTTAGGGAAACACCGTACATGATATCGTTGCCGATATCGGTGATGAGAGCGATGACTTTTAGGCCTTTTTGGGCGCGTTCTCCAGCAGACTGTAATATTCCACAGGAGCGGATCGACGGATAAGAGACATTGAGAAACCCACCGTTCACGCAATACCCCCGGCCCGGCCCCATGGCGCGCAAAAATTCGACCGGATGGGGGGCAAAACTTCGGGTCAAACATCTCGCCAGCGCCCAATATCCTCTGGCAAGATTGCTGGCGCCCGTTAAAACGAATAGATAAGGCTGTGCTGTCTGAACGGGCGAATTTTTTGAAACAGAAAAATCGTCTTGCAAGGGGCTTAATTAAAGAGAGGATCGATACTGTTTGGGAACGCCTGCTCTGGCCGCGCTCTTGTTCAGCTTCTGGTTCAGGTCTTTATAAAACGCCACCATTTTCCGGATATTGGCTGATTTGGGATGGCCCGACACTTCCATTTTTTTGGCCTCCAACTTAAAATTTTTGATCTTGTTGGCGTATCCCGAATAACGGGTCTTCCACCACAGGGCGGATTTTCCGTCCCAACTTGGGTCGCCAGGCTCTCCCAATGGCCTTAGAACCATTTGCGAACGCGCCGTGTCCATTTCCACGCGGTAATCTCCCAGAAAGCTCATACCCAGAAGACCGTCCATTTCTCCCATCTGATCGTTGACGCTAGCCTCGACCAGGTCCACTTCGGCTTTTCCCACCCGCACAGAATCCAGAGCCAGCATGGGCATCCACACCATGCCTCCGGCAGTGGTGAAAGGAATTTGCGCCGATTGGGAATTGGTCCGGTAACCCAACTGCCTAGCCAGCCTGTCGGAAATCGTCACCAGGGAAGCGCCTGTATCCACCATCATCAAGGCCTGGACCCGGTTGTTAAATAGCACTTCCACCATGAAGTTCCCCCCTTGTGTGGGGATCAGCGGAATCACATATTCCCGGTCGCTTTGCCTGGGCAGAGAGTAAGAGGATCGGACGGGCTTTTTTTCCAACGAAAGTGAACCGGATGACTGCCTGGCCGGTTTATATTTTTTGAACCCCCGGTTATCTTTGCGATACTTTGCCGGGATTTTATGCAGGCCATCGGTGAAATGGGTTTTACCCTTGTCGTCTTTCCAGGAATACATCCCCGCCTGAGCCATCTTGGAAGGAAACGCACTGAGAAAAAGAAACATGCCTAAAATCGAAATTCTTATATAAGGGGCCATTTTATTCCTCAAACATAATTGGTTTGACATACACTTCTCGTGGCCGGACACCGTCCGATGGCCCCACCACGCCTTCGCGTTCCATGCATTCAACCATACGGGCGGCGCGATTGTATCCGATCCGCATTCTTCTCTGGATATAGGAGATCGACGCCTGTCTTTCTTTGGCAACCAAGGCCACTGCTTCATCATATTTTTCATCGAACTCTTCCTCCTCTTCTGCCGCGGTCCCTTCTTCCAGAGCGATGGACTCAAAAAGATCTTCTTCAGAATCTTCGTAGTCCGGTTTTCGTTGCTTCTTGGTGAAATCCACAATCCGGTTGATTTCCGCATCGCTGACCATGCACCCATGAATTCTTTTCAGACTGGAAGTCCCTGGAGGAAGAAACAGCATGTCTCCCTTGCCCAGTAGTTTGTCCGCGCCCATGCAGTCCAGGATGGTGCGTGAATCCACCCTGGAGATGACCTTGTAGGAAATGCGGGCCGGAAAATTGGCCTTGATGATGCCCGTCAGGACATCCACCGAAGGCCGTTGGGTGGCGACGATTAAATGAATTCCTGCCGCGCGGGCCATCTGCGCCAAACGGGTCAGGCATTCCTCCACTCCCTTACCGGCGACCATCATCAGATCCGCTAACTCGTCAATGAGAACCACGATGTAAGGCAGACGCGCGGGCGGTTCGGGAATATCGCTCTCCTCCTCTTCGTCATGGTCCTCCTCGGGGTCGCTTTTGCTTTGTTTTTCCTCTTCCAGAATTTGCTCCTCGTACTCTTCTTCAAGCGTTTCGACGTACTTGTTATATCCCGTGATATTTCTGACACCCGCTTCCGACATCAGTTTGTAACGGGTTTCCATTTCCGTCACCGCCCATTGCAGGGCCGCCGCCGCCTTCTTGGGGTTCGTGACCACCGGCGCGATCAAATGCGGAATGCCGTCGTAAATGGAAAGCTCCAGCATTTTGGGGTCGACCATGATCATTTTCACTTCATCGGGTGAAGCGTTCAGCAGGATGCTGCAAATCATGGCATTCATGCCCACACTCTTTCCCGACCCGGTGGAACCCGCCATCAACAGATGGGGAATGGTAGCCAGATCCTGTGCGATGGGTTGGCCGATATTGTCTTTCCCGATAGCCATCGTCAATTTAGAGGGCGACTCTATAAAACTTTCAGAAGACATGATGTCCTTGAAATAAACGGTCTCTTTTCGGGTGTTGGGAATTTCAATCCCCACTACGGGCTTACCGGGAACCGGCGCCATGATGCGAAGACTGACGGCCCGCATCGCCAACGCCAGATCGTCCGCCAATGCAATGATACGGCTGACTTTGATGCCCGGTGCTGGCTCATATTCGAACAACGTGATCACGGGACCCGGAAGCACCTGCACCACCCGGCCCTGCACGCCAAAATCCGCCAGCTTCTGTTCCAAAATGGCGCTGTTGGCCAGAATCTCTTCCCGCAGTTCTTCGATGTCTTCAGACTCCGGAGGATCGTTCAGCAGGGAAAGCGGGGGAATTTGATATTCTCCCTCCTCATCATCCGCAAGCAACTCTTCGTCATCGACATAAAATTCTTCTTCATCTTCCTCTTCCCACTCCTCTTCCTCTTCAATAGGCTTGGGTTTTCCCTTTTTATTTTTTATCACCGGTTGCACGATCAACGGTTGGGCGGGGGTGACGATGATCGGCTCACTGACCATTTCCTCTTCTTCCATTTCCAGCCGGTCGGCTTCCACCTGCTCACGCCAGTTGAGATAACTTTCCTTGATTGCAGGTCCCGCCTCTAGCGTCCAATGAATCATGCCAAACAGAGCATTCTTCATGTGGTCAATGAGAGCGTTGGCGGACAACCGGGTCATCCCCAATATAGACACAAACAAAAAAGTTGCCAGAGTCAACACAGCGCCCCCCTGATTCAACCAGCGCGTCAAAAACGACCCGATGACAGAACCTGCCACACCCCCGGTCACCACCTTTTTTCCAAAATAAGGGTCGGTTGCCAGCAAAACCGCGCCCAGCGCGCACAGACTGACCAGGCACAGGACCGCAGAAATAAGCACCCAGGGCCAGTGTTCAAATTGTTGTCCGCGAATCAGGGCCCACCCAATAATAAAAGTCAAAACCGGAAAGAAAAACGCCCCGGTACCGAACATCTGTACCAGAGAATCGGCGATATAGGCCCCCACCAGACCTCCCAGATTCAGGATCTTGCTTTCCCCCGAAACGGCATTGTGGAGGGAGGGGTCGTTGGGCGAATAAGTGATCATGGAAAATAGCGAAAACAACGTGAACGCAAGGACCAGAATTCCGAAGAAATCGCGAATCAAAACTGAAAAGTTTTTTTCATTCATTGGGAGGGAGTTTTTTTCATATTCATGGTTATCAAACGGGCAGTGGTGTCTTGAAGCTCCGTATCCCGCTTCCAGTTCACATCGTCTTTTTCAGGGTGATCCAGGTTGAAATGCAGGCCCCGGCTTTCCTTGCGTAGCCTTGCTCCCTGGATGATCAGTTGCGCAGTGATGGCGATATTCCTGAGCTCCAGGGTGTCCTTGGTGATTTTAAAATTCCAGTAATATTCCTGAATTTCATCGAGCAGAAGTTTGATCCGCCGCTCGGCCCGTTGCAGTCGTTTGTCAGAACGAACCACACCCACGTAGTTCCACATGAGCCTGCGGATTTCGTCCCAATTATGGGAGACCACCACCGATTCATCACTGTCCACCGCGTTGCCGCTGTCCCATTTCGGAATTTTGTTTTTAAAATTCTCCAGGGACCCTGAACGGCCAAGCAGGGAGGCGGCTTTGGCCACTCCCCTGTGAGACAGCGACAGGCCTTCCAATAATGAGTTGGACGCCAGGCGATTAGCCCCGTGCAGTCCGGAGCAACAGACTTCACCGCTCGCCAGTAGTCCCCGAATATTGGTTTGCCCGTTGATGTCGACCACGACCCCGCCGCACATATAATGCGCCGCGGGCACCACGGGAATCGGTTCTTTGGACATGTCGAACCCGAACCGGAGACAGGTCTTGTAAATATTCGGGAAGCGCTCGCGGCTTCGGTAGCCTTCAATATGCGTCATGTCCAAATAGACACATTCCTCGCCGCTTTGTTTCATTTCAAAGTCAATGGCCCTGGCCACAATGTCCCTGGGAGCCAGGCATCCCAAAGGATGATATTTTTCCATGAACGTCTGGCCGTTCTTCCGGCGCAGGAGGCCTCCCTCACCGCGGACGGTTTCTGAAATAAGAAACGATTTGGCCTGCGGGTGAAAAAGACAGGTCGGGTGAAACTGGAAAAACTCCATGTTGGCGATTTTCACTCCCGCCCGGTACGCGATGGCCACTCCGTCTCCCGTCGCGGTGTCCGGATTCGACGTATACAGATAGACCTTGCCCGCGCCGCCGCTGGCCAGAAAGGTGACTTTGGACAAAAAGGTTTTGACCTTTTTCGTCTTCGTATCCAGTGCATACAATCCCAGAGACTCGTCTTCGCCGCTTCCGGGAGTGACCGAAGGGTCCACCTTGGCGCGTGTGATCAGGTCTATGACCATGTGGTGCGGGAAAATCTCTATATTGGGTTTTTCACGCACCGCGTCGATCAGCGTGCGTTCGATTTCCCAGCCCGTCAGGTCGGTGGCGTGGAGGATACGGCTTTTGGAATGGCCGCCCTCGCGGCTTAAGTGATAGTCTTTTCCGTGAACGCGGTCGAATTTTGCTCCCAGACCGATCAATTCCCGGACCCTGGCAGGCCCTTCCTTGCAGATGATGCGGACGACTTCTTCCCGGCACAGTCCGCGCCCCGCTTCCATCGTGTCTCGGGCGTGCAGATCGCAGGAATCGTCGTCGGCCATGACCGACGCGATGCCCCCCTGGGCGTATTTTGTCGCGGACTCCTCCAGCACGTCCTTTGTCAGGATACCGACGGACCCGAATTCGGATACTTTAAGAGCAAACGTGAGTCCGGCGACTCCGCTACCGATGACCAAAAAATCCTTGCAAACATTCATGGACGTATTATATCCACTTATCCCTTTAATTTCAATGGGATACTAAATATTTACAGCAAATTTCCCCTACTGTTCCAGGGTCAATCTCTTCCCTTGAGTTTCTGGTTGCTCTCCATGTCGAACCACATGGCAAACAAAAGGAATTGGAGCCCTGAAATCACCAGAAAAACCGAAAACAAGGCGCTGGTGGCGGAAACCGGTCCGGCAAACAAACGGTAAGCGAACAGCCCAAGGCCCGTGGTCATTCCAAGCGGAAAGGCGAACAGGCCGAAGGTGTAAAAGAAGACGAGAGGGTGGAAATCCCGGATCACATACTTTTCCAGCAAGCGGTGAAAAAAACAACGCACCAGCAAACTGGAAATGCTCCGGACGACCTGCGAAATGCGGATCCCGGACACTTCCCCGACATTGTAAACGGGCCGAATGGGGATGTCGCGCACGCGTTTTTCGGCGATATTGAGCTTGACCAAAAGATCATTGGGCATGCCGTAGCGGGGGTAAATCTTATCGATTTCGATGGATTCCAGGGCGTCTCGGGAAATGGCGGTATAGCCGCATTGGGAATCCGCCACGTGCCAGTAGCCGCTGGCAATCTTTGTTAGCAAAGACAATACTGCGTTCCCAAGGTACCTGTGCCGGGGAATGAGATCCCAGGCTTTGCCCGCGAACAGGCGGTTCCCTTTGGAATAATCCGCCCGGCCCTCCGCCACGGGCCCAACCACATTCTCCATGTCGTCCGGGTCCATTTGCGCATCTCCCGCCATAACGACTGCGATGTCGCATTTTTTTTCCAGGCTGGCCTTGTAGCCGGACGCGATGGCGGCGCCGACGCCTTTGTTCTCGGTGTGTTTTATCAGGCTGACTCGGGGGTCTTCCTTCATATGCCGCCGCACGACTTCCGAGGTATTGTCGGTGCTGTGATCGTCAATGACAATCACCTGGTCCACCCATTCGGGAAGCGTCTGCAACACTTTGTGGATCAATTTTTCTTCGTTATGTGCCGGAACGACGACTGAGATGGTTTTATCTTTGAACATGAATTTTCCTGCTCCGATTCAAATTTTTTAAGGCCATGAGCCGTTGCGGCATTTTCCAATTCACCCGCTGGAACCTGACGGGCCCGTTGCTTGCGAGACCGGAATTTTATTTGTGTTTTTTCAACCCACTAAATCCTGCTGCAATTGTTTCCATTCCTGCAAAGTGCGAACATTTTTTTTGGCCGCATCCAATTCCATTTCCGCCCGGTCCCCATCTCCCATCAATTGACGGACCCTTCCCAGTTCCAGACGAGGCCGGAACGCATTGGGATTGAGCGCAACCACTTCTTCCAGGAGTTTCTTCGCGGCTTCCAGGTTTCCTTCCGCCCTGAGGAGCAAGCCTTCCAGCAGGTGGGTTTTAAAATGGTTTGGAAATCGGGTTTGCAGGATTTCAAGTTTCTCTTTGGCGGCTGTTAATTTTCTGTCCAGGATCAGGTTGTCGATGAGCATGAACTGCCAATCGATCCCTCCCTGCCCCAAAAATTGATTCATCAGCTGGAGAACTTCCCGCTCATTTTCATAACGCTTGTTTTGATGGTAGTAAGCCGCGAAGGAAGGGGCGTAAAAGGAAATTTTATTGATCCATTCCGTTTTGTAGATTCCGGGCTTTCCCATCTCCTCCTGCATCAAGTCCTTGAACTCGGCAAAAGCGGTGTCAGGGGCCGTCTCTCTGGTATTGTCGGTTGACTGGGGACGATACTTTAAAAGCAGGTTGCGGTGAGGCAGAAAATTATTTTCCAGAGGAAAATACTCAAAAAACTTCAAGTTCTGGTCCATCAGGATGGGACGCTGTCGCCAGTTACGGTTTAAAAGATCTTTCACATATTTAAAAGAACCCTCGGCGGTATCAAAGCGATGGTCCTCCGGGTCGGGCAGATTCAAATCCGGGTATCTTTTGCTCGACAATAGATGGGGCGCATCCGGAACCAGCAGGTCCCAGGCTTTGACGACGGTCACATCATCGCGAAGCCGCATGACTTCATTGTTATAAAACATATTGAACCAGGACACCCCGGAGATGAACACGCCACGGTTCTCCAGCGATAAAGACGCCTTCTGCAAAAGGGTTTCGCCAAAATACAATCCGGACCGGTCCGCTTTCTGAAAATTGCCGGTGATATTCAAGGGAACCACGCAGGCCATTCCTATAAAAACCAGCCGTTGCCAGCCAAACGTCGGTTTCCCGTTGAAAATACTTTTCTGGTTTTCGATCTCTGCGGATTTTCTTTCGACCCCCACCCTCTTTCTTTTTTTAAGCTTGAAAAGAAAAGCAAATAACGCCAGAGAGGTGAACAGGCAAACCACGATATAGGACGGGAAATAACTCTCCTTCCTCCAGCCCACAAAAAAGGCGGCGTTGACCGCCACGATAAGCAGGGTGAAGAAAAAAAACGGCCGGTTTCGTTTCCAACACAACGCGGCCCCCGCCAGAAACCCGATCGCCGCAAGCGGTGTCAGATGGGTGGACACGTCCATTAAAAAAGCCCGCACCACGTGCCACAGACTTGCCACCATCGCTCCCGCCGACTTCCAAAAGGAGACAACAGCCGCATCGGCGCCCCCGGCCTGATTGCGGAAATAGGAAAAATGCGTGTCTGCGTCTTTTCGGTCGGTCACGTGATACAAAAACCCTTTCAGGGTTTCCGGGTTGCCCCAGTCCATGGCGGGTTCGGCCAGGGACCGGATGGGAAGATAAGCGTAAACGGAAAACCCGATCAAAAAAAACAAAGTGGCGGTCAGGAGGTTTCCTGCAATATTCCGGGTGTTCCAGCAAAAATACAGCACCAGTATCGCCGGCAATATAAAAGCCACAGTGGCGTGGTTTCCTGCGCTCAATCCATAGGCGAGTGCGGCGACGTACAAGTAGCGGACATCGCTCTTCTCCCGCCAAAGCAGGAGTAAAAGCAGGATCAGGCAGAGAAAAAACGAGTGCAGGGTATACACTTCCGCAACCAGGGAATGAAACCAGAAAGGCCCTGAAAAGGCCAACAGCCCGGTGGATAATAACGCGGGACCCATAAAACGGGAACGGTCTTCATCGGGATAAATCGATGCCATAAAATGAATCGCCGTCGCGTATAGAAGTGCCAGGGTCAGGCAGGCGAAAAACACGGAAAACAGATTGACCTTGAAAGCGATGGACCCGAATGGAAAAAATGTGAACGCCTTGGCTAAAAGATTGTATGTGGGGAAACCTGCGGGATGACTGATCCCCAGGGTGAAGGCGCTAACGATGAATTCGGGGGAATCCCGGTGATTGATGGTGGGAGAAACGGTGATCAGATAAACCAACCACGGAAAAAAGATTAAAAAAAAACTGCGATGTGGTTGCGGGATAGAATTTTCATGGTCTGGATTATTTTTCTGAAAAGTAAAACTCCCTGCTCCGCCCCGAAGGGACGGAACAGGGAAAGATAAGTCAATCTTAACTGATTACGGCGTGATAGCGCCAGCATCATCAATGGAGTACGTAACACTGGTAACCGAGTGAGTCGCAGTCGCTACAAAGGCAGCTTCAGTGGCGCCAGTGATCGCTACGGTCACATTCGGAGATGCCGAGAAACCATAGGAAGCGGCCGCTACAATGGTCGTGGTGCAACTTTGGCCGCCATCGGTATCTCCCCAATAAGCTTTACAAGATAGAAACAGGTTGTGCAGGTCCGCTTCAGATGCAGAGTTATAAGCACGGTTCTTATACTGGGTGAACTGAGGAATGGCGATCGCAGCCAAAATACCAATGATGGCAATGACGATCAGCAATTCGATGAGGGTGAAACCTTTTTCATTTTTTGCGGCATTTAATTTCGACAACATTCTTGCTCTCCTTATTCAAGTTGGGACAACCGGGGTTTAAAAACAAAGGCAAATGTGAACCTGCTGAATTCTGTTTTTCCTTTTAAGAGTGCAAACCGGATGCCAATACCAGAATTGGAATGAAATTCTTCATAACCGCCCAATAAATAAAGGTTTTTTTTTACAACAGGTTTCAGTTTTTGGAAGAATTATGACCATAAAAGCTTTAACCAACAAAATTTGTCACTCAAAATATCAATAAATTGCAATACGACCCCAAAATAAAAAGGTATAATTTTGAGTTCAGAAGGGCTCGCTGACCCTTAAATCCATTGTTTTTTTGTACCTTATTCACTTTAAGCCCATGACGGTCCAACGAGTTTCCACCTGCCATCCACCTTGCAGACCCACGGAATTCCGATGAAAACCACTGATTCCCGAGCTGACTCATGAGAAAAAATGGCGGCAAACGAGTGGGAATTCTGGGAGGGTCCTTCGACCCGGTTCACAAAGGTCATATTGGCCTCGCCACCAGAGCTCTGGAGAAATTTCAGCTCGACCAGATTTTATTCATTCCCGCTTACATTTCTCCTCACAAATTAGACAGTAAGCCCGCATCACCCGGCCACAGGCTGGCCATGCTCAAGCTGGCCCTGTCGGCTCAGCCCTTATTTTTAATCTCGGAAATAGAACTGAACCGGAAGGAAGTGTCCTTCACGGTGGATACCCTTTCTGTTTTGACCGCCTCCGAGCCCCATACCGAGTTTTTCCTCATTATGGGTAACGACGCATTTTCGGGGATAAATACCTGGAAGTCCGTTTCCCGGCTTTTAGGGATGTGCCATGTCATCGTTGCGACCCGGCCGGGCTATCCTCTTAAAGGAATTGCTGAGGGTCTTATAAATCTTTTTCCCGAAGCGGAGAGTTTGTATTCACCGCCAACCCGAAAGGGAGATGTCCTGGTTTGCCATCATCGCGAAAAAACCACCACTCTTAATTTTTTCGATCTCAAACCGCTGGACATTTCCTCAAGCATCATTCGGGAAAAATGTTCTGGCCACGGGGAAATCAAAAACATGTTGCCACCCGAAGTCGAAAATTATATTATTGAAAATCAACTTTACTCAACACCGTCTCACCCCTAACAGGGTTTGCATGAAAGAACCTTTGAACGATTTTAAACGGCTTGTAGTTGACGCCGCGGAAGAAAAAAAGGCCAGCGACATCGTGACTCTTGATTTACGCGGTCGGTCGGACCTGACGGATTTTTTTATCATCTGTAGCGGAAACTCCAGATCACAAGTGCAGGCCATCGCGGATTCAATTCAGGAAAAATTTTATGGAACCGAGCACAAAATTTCCGCCATTGAAGGCTATGCCGCCGGTAACTGGGTAGTGTTGGACCTGGGGAATGTTTATGTCCACGTATTCCATAAAGACGCGCGGGCTCATTACGACCTTGAGCGTTTGTGGGGCCACGTCCCCAACCTAGAAACAGTAGAACCATGAACACTTTTTCAGGAGCGCCTGTATTAATGTCTACCCAGAAAACTTCTTCTTACCTGACCAAGCTGAAAGAAATCCGGGAAACTCTGCTTGGAGATGTTGAAAAGACTTTAAAATCCAGCCAATCGGAATCCACGGAACCGGTGGCTGATATAACCGATGATGCCACCCGTGCCTACACGAACCAATTAATGACGAGTTTGGGTGAGCAGGGATGGGGGAAGCTGAAACAAGTCGATGAAGCCCTTGAAAAAATCAAGAACGGAACCTACGGGGTCTGCGCCACCTGCGACCAACCCATCCCGGAGGCCCGGTTGGATGTGTTGCCCTTTGCCGAGTTTTGCGTGGAATGTCTGAGTAAAATAGAAAGCAAGACCCGCCCTCCCACGAATGACTCGGGGGAAAATATTCTCGGGGGAAACGCTTGATTTTGGGCACCATACCCATACCTTCGCTCAAACTCTTTGATAAACTGAGAACTATCTGGCTCGCCCGGGAGTGAGGGGCGGCCGCTGAGTGGGTCGAATCCTCCGGCCTCACGGATTTGATCGAGCCGGTTGATAAATTTTCCACCAATTCAGGGATAGACCTCCTGAAATGACGTGGTATAATTCGCCTTCCCAAAAATCAGGATATTGTAAAAAGACCCATTTTTTATAAGTCCCTTAAGTTAAAAACCCATAAAGACGGCCAAAAATTGTGACTCTGAAACATATCGTACTCCTACTGATTTTTTCCTTACTTTCGGTTTACATCGCCTTTTTGAACCCCAATGAGGTGGATGTGTACCTGACGCAATCGTTCTCTTTGCACATGCCCATGGTGATTCTCCTGCTGGGATTTATTCTGGTCGGAGTCATTATCACCTCCATCCTGAACTGGATGGTTAAGGTAAAGTCCTCTTTTGGAAATTTGAAAAACTATTTCCAGCAAAATCAGGTGGAAAAAAGATTGCAGTGGAGCCGGGGTCAATATGAAAGGGGTGAGAATGTTTTTGCAGCCGGGAATCTTGATAAAGCCAAAGGTATATTCAATAAACTCCTTGAGGAGTTTCCCAACCACGTTGGCGCCTTAAACTACAAAGGGGAAATTGAGCGTAAGCAGGGCCATGCCGACCTTGCCCTGGAATTGCATTCGAAAGCCTCTAAAATCGCACCTGGTAATTTGAAAACCCTCAGCAACCTGGCGGAGGACTATTCCAGCAATGGGTCGTTGGCTCAGGAAACCTCGACCCTTGAGAAAATCCGCCAAAAGGAGCCGGAGTCTCCGCTTATTTTAACCAGAATAAGAGACGCGTATTTAAAAAAGGACGATTGGAAAAATGCCGCCGAGGTTCAAAAACGGGTGGTCTCTCTGACCAGGGACAAAACCCAGGAGCAAAAAGAGCAGGAATTATTCAGCCAGATAATTTACAGAAACGGCCTGGCCTATTGGGAAAAGGGGCAGGTCGATTCCGCCATTTCGGAATTTAAGAAAGCCCTGCGCATCAGCGGAAATTGCCTGCCGGCATACATCACCCTTGGGGACGCTTATTTGAAATCAGGAAACAAAAAAAATGCCCTCAAGACCTGGGAAGTGGGGTTGACTTATACCCACTCACCACTGATTCTTATGCGCCTGCAAAAGATGTTTCAGGAATCCGACGATCTGAAAAATCTGGAAAGAATTTATCGGGAGGCGATCAAGTCCTCAAACAATTCATTTCGGAGCACGCTGGTCCTCATGAACGGGGCTTTCTACATGAACCGGGGAAAAACAGAAGAAGCCATTGAGTCTCTGGAAACCATTCAACACGAAAATTCGATGTTGCGCTCTGTTTTGCTGGCCAATGCCTACCGGCAAAAACAGGACACTTCAAATACCGAAAAGGCCGTGCAATCGGCCATCGACCTGGCCAATGAAACGTTGCTGAAAATGGTCTGCACGGAATGCAATACTCCTGTTAAGGAGTGGGCCAGCCATTGCCCAAACTGCAAAACCTGGAACAGCCTGACACTCGCGGTTCACTAGACCAGCACTCACAACGCGCATCCACGCCTTCAGGCCTCCTGTCCTTGGAATCTGCCCTTCGGTTTTTAATCACTACCGGTTGATGAGTTGCAGATCCAGAATTTTACTGTTCTTCCTGAACACCTTGGCAGACACAAGCGATTCCTTCTGGAGTTGAAAAAACATCCCCTGTTCGGGGTAGCGCGCGATCTGTGCATTCATGGTTTTTGGAACCCCGTATTTTGCCACCAAGTCATTGAATTTCGCGCCAATCTTGACTCCCTTTTCAAACGTCCCCTTGAACGACGGCAGGATTTCAATTTCATCCACCAACTCCGATTTGTTCACGGTATGAACCACCACCCCTTGATCGAGATACTCGATGGCCACGCTATCGGTTAAGGGTTCTGTGCCACGATTCACCGTAAATTTCCCAGGAATGCCCATTAAGGCGATTACCTGATTCACCTGCATTCCCACTTTCAAGTTTTTCCCAATGACCAGAGCCGTTTTTTCACCTGCCACAGCTGAGCCGGTCAAAAAACAAACCACCAAAACCGCTAAAAATAATTTCACCGCTTTCACGAAATTCTCCTTTTAAAAATTTTCCCAGGAAACAACCCTGCGGGCCGAAGGACCATCCTAACCCATTGAAAATCTTGGGATTGCCCGAACAAACATAGGAATATTATAACCCCTCCAGGCCCTCAATATAAATTTAAATGTAAAAGCCTTTGGAAAAGCCCGTGTTATTCATGACCCTCAAAGAAGATATTTCATGCTCCTGGGTCCTGTCAGTCCTCATCCTCCGAATCCCTGTCCAGGCTCAAATTCCGCCTCCGGTCCCGCTTCATTTTAGTTTTATCTTTTTGAAATTTTCGCCACTGGGCCACATCTTCTTTCTTGGGGATTACTGACTCTTCAAACTCGTCTTCATCGAAAATAAACCGGGAAGATACTTTCTTTGATGACTTTTGAGCCACTTTAGGCAATAGCTTCTTTCCCTCCTCAGATTCCTTGTTGGTCAGCGCCATCTCCATATCAACGAGACTTTTGCCTCCTTTGACCGCGCGCCGGTTGAACAGCGCTTCCCCCCGGATTCTTATTTCCTTGGAATTGACCAGCCCCGATTTCCAAAGTTGAGGAATGCCGTCGAACCCGTATAGCGCCCCGGCAAAAGCCCCGACCAGGGTTCCAAGACGAGCCGACTCCTTTCCCATATTGATGGATCGGGTTAAAATGCCCGCAAAATCATGGCCGCCTTTTATCACCAATGTCAGAGCCAGGGGAATAAGGGTCAGTACATGGCCCTGGGCCGGATGGGTGATTTTATTTTTTCCATGCGCAGATGCGTTTTCACAAATCCAGTCAAAAAGAGCCTTCTGTTCCCAATCAAATCGTTCCAACATTCCCTGCACGGTCACGCGCAAAGCCTGAACCGTTTTTTCATCAGACGCGTTTTCAATTTCTGGAAATCGTTCTTTTAAGATGCGTTCCGCATGCTCGCAGGCGTTCACCGCATCCTCTAATAACTGTTTGGATTTTTCTTCGGAAAGCCCTTCCCCGTCTTCATCAGGTTCCAGGTATAAAAAGCCGGTCACAAGGTGACCCGTGAGTGCAGTCCCCAAAACCTCCATCGGATGGCGGCTCAAGAGGAGACCGGTTGCCAGGCATTGCCGGATCATTTCTGCCGATTCTTTCTGGTGGAACAACGCGATGGGAATGGCGAGGGTGGGATAACTGCCGCCGGCATGATTCTGGTCCGCCGGGATCAATGGGTCGCGGCCTGGAAAGGATTCCACCGCCTGGTAAAATCCTCCCTCCACATGGCGAAACGCGCCGTAATAATTTTCCGGGCCGGCGGCGGCAAGCTCAAGCAACACCTCCGAAATTTTAGCGACATCCGCCTTTTTATTTTTGAGAATGGAATCGCCCACCGCAAGCGCCCGTTGGGTTTGCGCCCCGTACAAACCTTTCATCCGGTATCGCTTGACCCCCTTGCCGATAAACGGACGAACGTCCTTGAAATCATCCATCGTTCCAAAGCATTGTTTGACGGTTTCGGGCTTGAGGCCCTTCACCGCCATGCCCAAAGCATCGCCCACGGCCATGCCAAAAAAGCTTCCAGGGATTTTATCTTGCAGGGATTTCATACGATCAGAACGTCAGGGGTATTGATGCCCCCCGCAACAAGCGCCAGCGTAGCGCTGGAACAAAAATTAACGTGCAACCAGCGTGACGCTGAACTCAATAAAAACGTGCGATGGGTTTTTGAAGAATTAATAGTTTCCCTATGATCCCAGGGCTCGTGCACCCCTTCTACCCCTTCGGGGCATGAAGACAACGGAAAGGATACCACAAGCGTCAGCCCTAAACTTTTTCTCCCCGTGTAACGGGGCGAACGTCAGCCCTTCTGGGAAGCAGGCATTTCCTCCCCGTGTAACGGGGTCGCGCTTACGGTGAGCAACTCGGTGGGCTTGTCCTGTTCGGCCAGGATAGTTTTAATTTCCCAGGCCCTTTCCCCCAGGGCCTGTTCAGCGGTCAGGGTGGCCAGCTCCGCAAGGTTATTGGTTTCGCTCAAGTGCATCAACACCACCAGTCTGAGGCCGTCATGATTGGCCGATGCCAGCAATTCGCCGCAGGCTTCATTAGATAAATGTCCGACACTGCTTTTGATCCTCTGCTTGAGCGGCCAGGGATAGGGGCCTACTTCCAGCATGCCGACATCGTGATTGGCTTCCACCAACAGGGCAGTGGATTTTTTCAATTTTTCACGGACAAACGGCGTCACGCATCCCAGGTCGGTGGCGTGACCGATTTTTGTATTCCCACACCTAATGACAAAAGCCACCGACTCTTCGGCATCGTGGGGTGTGGCATAGGGTTCCACCAGCATGTCCCCGATGGGAACGGGTTCTTCGGAACGAATGGGCGCCCAGGATGGGATACGCCCGATTCGGCTTTGAATTCTTCGAAAGGTTCCATTTGTCGTATAGAGCGGGATATTGTGTTTGCGCACCAACGGTCCGATCCCTTTGACGTGGTCTGAGTGCTCATGGGTGACAAACACCGCGTCCAGATCTTTTGCCGTACGCCCGATACTGGCAAGTCGGGCGCTTAATTTTTTTTCACTCAACCCGGCATCCAATAAAATTTTATGGCTTTCTGTTTCAATATAAGTGGAATTTCCTGCACTACCGCTGGATAACACGCTGACTTTCAAAAAAATCCGCCTTTCAAGTTTGCTCACATGCCAGAAGGTTTAGGGAATATTTTTATTTCATCGGTGAAATATCGTTTCTCACATTGGCTGGCGTCCTCCTTGACGATGGATTTTCTAAAAGCATCGTCGATGCGCAACCAGCGCTCTGCAAGATCTAGGGAAACACCACATTCATCAAGAGATTCCTTTAACAGCACATTTCTTAAGTCAAACATCTCGGCGGTGATGAACAAATGTTTGTGTCCGTTTTTCGGAAGTGCACCGGAATATATTTTTCCGCCGCCCATATTGGAAACCATGAAATCGGTTTGTTGATTTTCTATGGTTTTCTGATCGATCTCTAAAAAAAACTGTTTCAACCAGGGGTGTTCATAAAGCTTGTCATAAAATACTTTGTGGACGCGTTCCAGAATGGGCCTACCGCCCAGATTATCAAAGAGGGTCTTATCTTCATCTTCCATTTAATCGAAATCCTTACGGTTCAGGGTTTGCTCTTTTTTCCATGCACAAGGGCCAAAGAATCCATCAGGTATTCGTCGTTGACCTCCACGAATTTTGCGGCCACGTAATATGGATAATATTGCGGGGGAGACACATTTGCCGGCGAATCACAACGAAGGATTTCCGCCGAAAGCACATTTTTCCTCAGTTCCTCACTGGCGCTTATTTCTATGGAAATCCTGGAGCCCACTTCCAAAGGCCGGTCCAGCCTGAAAGAAATTCCCTGCACGGTCAAATCCACCATCTCTGCGGCCAGGTGGTTTTCACTTTCCTGCACCTGAATTTTCAGAGAAATCGCCACTCTCGGGAAATACCGCTTGTCGTTAAATGTTTCCATATTGGTGAGCTAAAAAATTAATCGTCAATTTGGGCTTTCTGGAGTTTGCCGCTGTAATCAATGTAAACCGACTTCCATTCCGTAAAAGTTTCCAAAGCCGCGGTTCCCGCCTCGCGGTGGCCGTTGCCGGTCCCTTTGGTGCCACCGAAGGGCAGTTGAATTTCCGCGCCAATGGTCGAAGAATTGATGTAGGTGATCCCGGTGTCCAGATGTTCAATGGCCTGAAAAGCCCGGTTCACATCCTGAGTGTAAAGGGACGAGGACAGTCCAAACGCCGAATCGTTGACGATTTTGATTCCGTGATCCAGGTTCCTGCAGGAAATGATGCTCAATACCGGACCAAAAATTTCTTCCTGGGCAATGCGCATTTTGGGAGCCACATCGCCAAAGATCGTCGGCTTAAAAAAGAAGCCGTTGCTACAGCCCCCGGCTCGGTGCGGCTTTCCGCCAAGTAGCAACTTAGCGCCTTCATCGACGCCGATTTTGCAGTACCCGTGTACTTTTTCTCTTTGCGCTTCATTGACCAGCGGACCGACGTCGATTTTTTCATTCAGGCCATCGCCCAGCTTGAGTTCCTGGGTCCGCTTGACCAGAAGATTGGTAAACTTTTTTAGAACTTTTTTATGCACGATCACCCGACTGCACGCCGTACACCGTTGTCCCGTGGTGCCAAACGCTCCCCAAATGACACCTTCAACAGCGAGGTTCAGATCGGCATCTTCCATCACCAGAATGGCGTTCTTGCCGCCCATCTCCAGAGAATAGGGTTTCATCTGGCGGGCGCAATGCCCCGCTACCACTCTACCTGTTTCGGTAGACCCGGTAAAGGACACCATATCCACTTTGGGATGATCGAGTAGAGGAGCGCCGGCTCCCGTTCCAGACCCGGTCACATAATTGACCACGCCGGGGGGCAGTCCCTCCTCTTCTAAAATTTTCACAAAATGATAGACCGAAAGCGGCGTATCGCTGGCCGGTTTGATCACCACTGTGTTGCCTGCGACCAAAGCCGGAAATAATTTCCACGAAGGAATGGCGAGCGGAAAATTCCAGGGCGTGATGGCGGCGACCACACCCACCGGCATTCTGACCGACATACAGAACTTGTCGGTCAATTCCGAAGGCACCGTCTCGCCCGTCAGCCTTCGGCCTTCACCGGCGGCGAAGTAACCCATGTCGATGGCTTCCTGAACATCGCCGCGTGTTTCCTTGATGACCTTGCCCATCTCGCGCGTCATGTCCTGGGCCAAAGCTTCCTTATGTTTGACAAGTTTTTCTGCGACGCGGTATAAAATCTCACCCCTTTTTGGAGCGGGAGTTTTTTTCCATTCGGGAAATGCACTCCGTGCGGCTGAAACCGCTTCATTGACATCTTTACGATTGGATTGCTGAAATCGGCCGACAACATCTTTGGCGTTGGCGGGATTGATATTTTTAAAAGTTTCTCCACTGGAGGAAGTTTTCCATTCCCCACCGATAAAATTTTTATAGCTCTTGGTGGCCATGATGGTTTCCTAGTTTTTGAGAAAAGATTTTTTTGAGGGTGAAGGACAAAGATCGGTCAATTGAAAGTTCGGAAAAAACAGGCGTGACCTCCTAAACTTCAAAGGCACGAATGGTATTGTTTATTTTAGATCTTCCCAATGATTTTTACAAGTGCCTAAGGCTGGCAAAATTTTTAAGGCAGGGGACTAAAATTTATTCACGATCCACTTTATAAGAAGACGCAAACAAAATGAAACGGTCCCTCCGAAGAGGGACCGGGCTTGCTGTAGGGGTTTGATTTAAGAAAAATTGAGGGCTTGTAAAAACCCATTGTCGGATTAAAGAGGATTGACTTCCACGTCATCAAACGTACTCACATTCTTGGTTGTGGCCAATCCAACCTGTCCCTGGGTGTAAGCAGTATCCGTGGTCGTGATATCCCAGGTACCCGGCTCGGCGGTACCCGACTGCCAGATTTTCATGTTCAGGTTATCCGCATCAACACTGGCTTTGAGAGTGTACAGGGTATTGTTGTCGAACGTGATAGGAGCCCCGCTTTCAACCAGGAGCGTTTCCCCGCTATCAAATTTAACGAGCTGAAGCTTATAAATATGACCCGCTGGAGGGCCGGTACACAGTTCGCAGAATACCCTTGCCATGTAATACTGGTTTGCGTTTTGATACCGAAGAATCATTCCCGTGTATTCCCCGGTTCCCAGTGACCCATTTCTCTGAGTGTCTAATTGCAACTCGTAATTCTGCCAGGGGTCGCAACCGTTGATGGAAATACCGTTTCCGTTTGAAGCCGTCTTGTATTGACCGGCCGCCACGTTCCAATTGGTCACTCCAACCTCGGTCCAACCGTCGCTGTCTCCATCATTGAAGTTGTCTGTAAATATTCCGGTACCGGATTGAAAGTTGGCCGTGCTGGCACTGAAGACGGGAAACTGCTTTCCATTAATGGTGACCAGCGAATTAGCTGATATGGTAATGCTAGCATTGGGAGCGGACCAATCATAAGACACCGTGGCCGTCGCTTCTCCAGAAGAATTGGTTGTGCCGGTTGCAGGAGATACCGTGGCCACTCCAGAAGCCACGAAATTTATACTGGCCCCCGCACCGACCGGGTCGCCCACGGAATCGAGCAGTGTGGCCGTGATTGAAGTCGTGGAATCGGGGCAATTGATCGTGAAAGGGGAAGCATCAATATCCATTTTCCCCCAGGGAGCCATCACCAGATTGCGCGGAGCCTGGTTGGCAATAAAAGTTTCCCGGTTAAAACCATCACTGTAAGAAGCACTCCCTCCCAGGGTAGCCACACTTCCCGTGACATAGTTTCCACTATTTGAGATATTGCTCCTGGGGTCCTCATCCTTAGTCCGGGCAACCACGTCGATATCCACTTTGCGGATATCGTTCAGCTCAGACGGATCGGCGGAAAAATCGAAAGGCGGAATGGGGACTCCATTTCCATCAACGGCCACCCCTGACGGAAGCGGGTTGTCGTTTTTGTCATAATAACGGATAACCAGGTTATCAATATTCCTTGCCATCACATGCCGGGTGAAACCGGTCCCGGAATTTGCAGGAATGACTTTATAAATAGTATAAGGCGGGGCGGTCAGTGTCATGGTGATTGGAAACGTAGCCGTTTCCGTCGAGTCCACCTCACCGTCACCATCCCGGTCAAAGAAAGGTTTGATATTAAACGATTCATCTGCAGAACTGAAATTATTGCCGGGGGCAAATGTCATCACCTCATTATTTTGAATGATCCCGTCGTTATCCTCATCGTAGACCGCAGAAATATAATGGTCGGATGCGGCCAGGAATCTTGTTCCCCGGAATACGTTGTAACCCGCGTTTTGTACGGCTCTGGATAGAAATTCTGTCGCGGCACGACCATTGGTTTGCATTTGGTTCAATTGATTCTGCAGGACAAAGGAATCTCCCTGCTTTTCAACCACTCCCGCAAGCACCGCGAGCAAAAGAACCGAAACCGAGCTTGCCACCATCAATTCGGTGAGTGTGAAGCCTTTTTCATTTTTAAAAAATTTCAATATTTTTTTATAATCAGCCATTTTATCCTCGACGATAGACATTACTCCAGGAAACCTAACCTCTCGACACCAAAAATAGATGGGATGAAAGGAGGCCAGAAATCAGGATCACCAAAGCGGGTATCCCAGCCATATTCTCTATCAGGGGGTTCATAACAATCTCCATGCTGGCACCAGTTTCCCGTGGCTTGTTGGCTGACCCAAAGGCCGATCATGCTACCCTTGAAATCAGAAAACACGTCATCCCAGTCTTCGTGGTAGCGCATATAATTGTGCAATCCACCACCGTAAGTGCCGCCCGGAGAGGTCGTTGGACTGTAACCTCCAAATAAAGCGGCACGAACCTGGTTTTGAGTGCTTCCAGTGGCCCCGGCATCGGGCATTCCCCCACCGCAATTCTTGGTATCGTTCCAGTTTTTACCCAGCAAGTTAATGGCGTCTCCAATGATCGCCGCCCCTTGTGTGCTAACGGTATTGAAATCGCCATCGATATAAATAGGATTGTCGCTGGCGAAAGTGGTTTCATCCGAAAGCTGAGCCGCTGAACCGGCTCCGATCTGCATCAGCCGGATGGCCTGCATGGGATCGGCGGTATTATCAAACGCGGCATTGGGTGACCGGGATGCATAGACTAAAAACCCGGACCCTGCCAAAGCCCCACTACCATTGGCGGGATCTGCCAGATATTCCTCATACCACAACTCCAACGCGTAGAGATCAATATCCGTAGTATCCACCGCATCGTCTTCTCGACAGTCGTTTAGGACACCCGTGGTCTCCCTGATAATGGGCATGGGACCGCTATAGTTGTTCCCCGGGGAAGTTTCGCCGTTGGCGATCAACGTTGTCACGTCTGTATTGGGAGTGGGACGGGAAACCACGATGTTTGTTCCGGCACCAGGGTTCCCCTGGCCAATGATCTGGATGCCATCCACATCCGCACGATTTGGATCTGCCGCCCGAAGTTCATAAAAACCGCCACGTTGAAACTGCGTATTACCCGGCGCTTGAATAATAGGTTCGTTGATAAATACAAAATCATTGAATGTTGATTCTTCCGATTCCAGATCCAAAATAGTGCTGATCGCGACATCATCTTCCCAAAGGAGACTTGTATTTGTTGTTTTAATCCTTGGAGATGTACAGGCCACCGCGTTTTGCCCCTTGTGCCAGTTGCGAATGATGCCTCCCGCTGTGATGGAATGCGGGGCCGAAATGGGGGTTCCTCCATTCGGGTCAAAGTTTTGAAAGCGGAGGCTTCCTGAACAACCAGCACGCAACCAGATATCTCCATTGGAATGAATACGGCCCCAGGTGGTCATACCCGGCCCCGGAGTAATTTCCAGATCGGAGTCATTAGTGCCATCGCCACCATAAAAAACGAACCATTGCACCAGAGGCGTTTCCAAAATTCGGATTTTTTCACGCAGAGTTTCCTTGGATTTATCGGTCAGTGAGGTGGAGTTAGCTTCGATGTCGTAAGTGTAGGCATAATGTGTGAGGATGCTGTTTCCCTGCACTGTTTCATACAAGTATCTGGACTCGGGATTGGTGATTTTGTATTTTACATCGTGACCGCGGTAATTACTTACCGTGACGAACCCGTCCTGATCGCCGCCATTATCCGCTGTAGTGGTATAAAACGACAGGTTTTCGAAACTTTGGATTATCGCGTTGGTCGCCAAGTCCAATCCAACTTCTGCGGCGTAAAACGCCTGCTTTCCCTTGCGGTGCTCCTTGGAAGACTCAAGGTTCAGAGAAGTCACTTGCAGAGCTCCCACGGCAAGGGCGCCCAACATCGACATGATGAACAAAAATACGATTGCTGTACCACCCTTTTCCTGTTTCAGCAAATAAGTATCAATCATTTGATTTCCTCAATATTTCAAATTTTAGTTGACGAATTGTCTTCTGTGCATCACCGTTCCAGACTGCACACTTTTGGTATTTCCATTTTCGTCAACCCAACTTGTGGTCACGCCTATATCCACCATATGAATAGTGCCGGGACTTACAAAACTCTCTGTAGCCTGGGCGCTTGCTGGATAAATCGTAAAAACCCAACTACGTGAAAAGCCATCAACCACATCATTGGAACTGCGCGTCCAATCATCGGGCGCGGCGTATCCGTTCAAAAAACCGTTGGTACTGTCATCTACCAGATAATCGTAACCAAAAGCTCCGCCTGTGGGTTCGTTGGTTCCCTTCCTCAAAATTTCCTCCAATTTACTAGTCGTGTGCATGGTCGCCAGGGTCATATTTTTTGATTGGTTCTGAAATTGAGTCACCGAATTGATCGAAGAAGCTAAACCCAGAATACCCACACTCAAGATGACCATCGAGGCCAATACTTCAATAAGCGTGAACCCCGCTGCATTCCCAAATGGGAGAAAGATTTTTAACCTGGTTCTAAAATTAAATTTTTTCATATTTTATTTCTTTTAACTCCACGGAGGTGATTGACTCAGGCTGTATTTCCAACGATCCACGCTGCCTGTGGCCTCTACAACACTGACCGCTCTTAACCGGCCATTGGACTCCCCGACATCACCCTTGGGAATCAAATAAAATGATCCACCATCGCTCGCCTGGCCTTTTGAATTGAAGGTAACAACACTTCCTCCGCCCGTCAGAAAAACCGCGCTACTGACCGAATTTCCTTCCATGTCCGCCACAGAAGACCCGAAGAAACCGAATTGAACCTGAGGGATCAATGTCCTGACTTTGATGGTTTCGCCCCCATCCTCAACGCCATCGCTGTCGCTGTCGTCATGTATTCGGTACTGGTTGTTTCCTGCATTGAAGGTAATAATCACATCATTATTATTTTTAATGGCCGACAACCTGGCCAACATGAGGTCCATGTAAAGTTCCTGCGATTCTGCATTGATTTGGCGCTTCAACACCCATTTGGAATAATCCGGCACAGCAATGGCCAGCGTAACTCCCAAAACGGCCATCGTGACCAGAAGCTCCGGTAAACTGTATCCCTTCGAATTTGTTAAATACCGTTTCATTTTTATATCCCGGTTATTTGGCTTCCTACCTTTTTCATTCCAGCAGACAACCGAACATCTCCTATTTAAAAGCCTTCAAGTTTTATAAAAGCAAAATTCAGGCCAAAGCATTAAATATTTCTGGAAATATACCCGTGGAAAACCATTGATTTTATTTGCATTAAAATGAAAATAAAAAGCAACGATCGCAACCCGGACCACCTGAGTATTAAAAGTCATACTATTGTCAAAATTATATTATTTTTAGGTGACAATTTTAGGCTTTTCGATCCATACCCCATACCTGGTTTTTCCCCAGACAGACGGGTTGAGCGAGTTGGTTTTTCCAAAACTGGCGCGGGTCGAAAGATCAGAAATAAAATAGTGTGGAGGGCAGAAAACAATTTAGAAGGCTTTGAGAACAGTAAAATCTATTTTCCCCGATCAGGACTCCTGCCAGGACAAAACAATGACATGATCGCTGAAGAAAGGAGAGACACCCGTGCAGTTGTAGGTAACGGTCAAACTTCCTGAAATACTGCTTTCCGGGCTGACTAAATTTTCAACATCGGCAAGATTTGCGGAAACGATGAATCCATTGATGTCAACGGTTCCCGAGATGCTCATTTGCTCACCGGCGTACAACATCCCCTCGATTTGGTTGCTGGGATTGCCGGAAAATTCCAGATCCGTTCCTGCGATCAGAAAAAGTTGGTCGATGTCCGGGGAGGGGCCACCCTGATAGTTGACTATATTTCCAGAACCGCCAAAATCTATGAATCCTTCAGAAAAAATTGTCACTTCATACGGATCGGGAGTTCCTAAAACATTAATATCGCCTTCAACGTAAAAAATGCCCTCGGCAAGGTCGGTGCCATTCATTTTCCATGTGCCGGCTGGCTGGGAAATATCTCCAAACAACGCGTTGCCGTCCCCCGAAGTAGAAAAGGTCCAATTGGGCCCTGAATTGGTGTAAACATTGCCTGTGGACTGATCCAGTATAGTTCCATCGCTTTGTAACACATATTTGGCGTAAACCTTGTAATCGGCCGGGTCCACAATGGGAATCGGATGTTCAGCCGCGCCTGAAGCGGTACAGGTAGCTCCCGAACAAGATCCCGAAGCAGTTGTTCCCTGGGCGACCGTTCCGCTGACGCCGGATTGATTGAAACCACTGTTGGTATGAATGCTTCCGCAAGCTCCCTGAACCGTAAAAGAGCCACCGCCCGTCAAATTGCCCTTAGTGGTGATGGCCGAGGCTGGGTTATACGTGGGACGATTGATAATCGCCTCTATAGTAGTACTTTCTCCATTCCTGGTACCGGAGGAGGTCAATACGACGGTATGATCGACATCATCATCAACATCCCCATCGTTATCATCATTGTCATCAATCGTGACCGTATAGTTCCCGGTTCCAAATGCGGTGTTTGCAAATGCAGCAGGCCATGTGGTTCCATCCAACTCATCATCAAACCCATTAGCTGCCGCTCCCGGGCTGTTTCCCGCACCATCGTAATTAAAAAAATTAACCGCCCGCTGTATGCCTGTTTCGGCAATATAGAAAGACTCTCTGGTTTTTTTATATTTGCCGGCCCTCTTGATATCCTGGGAGGCCCACTGGACTCCTGCGGCAATAAGCAGGGCTAAAACCACCAAAAGCAGGAGGGTGACGCCAAACGCAAATCCCGATTCATTAGCCAGGTATTTTGATTCAGACTGTTTTTGATTTTTCTGCATGAAGTAATCCATGATTTTCATTCCAGTCAAGAATTTCTTAAAGAAACATCGGTTTTAAACTCAACAGTTGCGGCGGGATTATTCGGATCAACAAAACTCAAGTTGAAGCCCAGCCTTATAACTGCAGAGGGCGCAGTCACGCCGTAATAGTTGTAAACTATCCCATTTGTTGCATTCACACCGCTGATTAAATTCGTCGCTGTGCCATCTACTGTCCGAGTGATATTGGTGCCTGAAAGGGCGATGGTCACATCGCTGTATTTATTCACAGTCACCAGGTTGGTGTTGACTCCATAATCGTAATCCTGCGTCAAAGCGGTTCCCAGGTTCAAAGTACCAGAGGACGTGCCTGTCACCGTATTCAATTCCCATTGATTAAAATTAGGATTGCGAATTACAATCTTGTCCCCATTGGAAAAGCCGGTTTCATCGAGCACAGTGAGCGTGGTATCTCCCAGGCTTCCTGCTTTCTCCCCTAGTATGCAGGGGAGGGCGCAGGGAGGAGCGGTGGTGCGAACATCATCCAGATTTGTTCGAAAGCTGATTGAATTGGCGTTGATCGCTGTCATCCCTTGTAAAGGAGGCAAACCAAATCCTGCCATTCGAATTTCTTCCTCTATCCGATCAACAGCAAACCGTCCCTTCGCCTGGATATTCGCGTTGTCACTTTCGTCTTTCAACACACTTTGATTGCGGGTAAACATTAATATGGTGGCCGCCAGAATAACCATGCTGATCACGCTCGCAACTAAAACTTCGACCATGCCCAGTCCGCGATCATTTTTTAAATATTCGAAAAAATTTATTCTCATTTTCACCAAACTCATGCTATTTATTGGGTCACTTCAGTGTCGAGTTGCAAGGTCTGCGTCCCACCATCCTGCCATGTCATGGTGATCGAGACGCCGAATAAGAAATTTTCTCCAGCCAAATCAGTAATCGTCCAGGAACGGTTATAAGTAGAACCGCTGTTAGCGGCATCACCTTCGGAGTCAACGGTTTCCCCTCCAATATCGGCAGTCCATACTCCACCCACAACATCAGGGGAGTCCAATCCGTCTGCGCCCGCCAACAGCCAGGCCTGGCCAACCCCTTTAAAATATTCAATCTTATCCTGGGCAAGCGTCATGGCTATTGAAGATTTTCGGCTGTCATTGTTTTTATCCATAATCGTGCCAGTGGTTCCCACCACGGCAATGATTCCCACCCCTAAAAGAAATACTGACAAAAGTGCTTCGACCAGACTAAAACCCCGCTCATTGTGCAAAGTCTGTAGTAAATTTTTTCCAGCCTTATGGAAGATCATTCAAAAATTCCTGCGGTGGTTTTTATTTAAAGCGAATTGAAAAGCTCGCCATCCGACACATTTACAATTACAATTTAATTGCAACAGGACAGGTACAGAGCAGACCGTGATTTTAAAAAGTCACTTAAATAACTTAGAGCAATATCCAAGCCAAAATCACCTGGCCCAACCGGATAACTTTACCATCCGCAAAAACATTGATTTTCCCTGCTATTTGATTGGATAAGACCTTTGGGCCCGGAATTGGAAGGAAAGGCTACAGTCTCTAAATTAAATAGAGCATTATTATTCACACTCAGGGCCAATAAGCGTGACTTTATGGAGACAGGGGTGGGAGGGAAACTATCCCTGCAATGCTTCTTGTATGATGGTTTCCTCTACATGATCCACGATTTCGATGGACCCGATGTCCTTCACCAAAATAAAGCGGATCTTTTTGTGGGCGGTCTTTTTGTCGAGGTACATGGATTGAATCATGTCCTTGGCTTTCAGGTCGGGAAGTTGTGTGGGGAGTCCAAAGTTTTTTATCAGGTCAGTGATTCGCTGGGTCACGTCTTGGGAGCAGCGACCCGTGAGTTGTGATAATTTGGCCGCATACACCATGCCGATGGCTACCGCCTCACCGTGTGTGTACTTGGAATAGCCGGTCAGGGCTTCAATGGCGTGGCCGATGGTGTGCCCGAAGTTTAAGACCATTCGATAATGGCTCTCGCGTTCGTCTTTTTCAACCACGCTCGCTTTGATGGCGCAAGAGGTAGCTATGATGTGTTCCAGAGCCTCGGTATCATGGGCAAGAATATTTTGAAACTGACGCTCCAGAAACTCGAATAATTGAGCGTCTTCAATCACTCCGTGTTTGATGATTTCCGCAATCCCGGCCTTATACTCTTTTTCAGGCAGGGATTTGAGAGTTTCAAGATCGGCCACCACCAGCTTGGGCTGATAAAAAACGCCAATCATGTTTTTTCCCAGCGGGCGGTTAACGGCAGTTTTCCCTCCCACGCTGCTGTCCACCTGAGCCAGAAGGGTGGTCGGTATCTGGATGAACGGGACGCCGCGCATATAAGTGCCTGCGATGAACCCCGTCAAATCGCCGATGACGCCGCCTCCCAACGCGACCAGAACGGTTTGCCGATCGCATTTCCATTCCAGCAGATGATCGTAAATTTTTTCCGCCTGCTCAAGGGATTTGGATGTTTCGCCTTCGGGGACTTCCAGAATTCGGGTCGGAATATCTTGCCTGGAAAAACCTGAAGACAGTTTTTCACCATAAAGCAGGTTGATGGAAGGATGGGTGATGATTACGACACGGCTGGGCTTGACAATCGCCTGAACCCATTCTCCTGCCTTTTCAAGGAGGCCCCGGCCGACCAGGATTTCATAACTCCTGTCGGCCAGGTCGATATTCAACCGCTTCATTGAGATTTGGAATAGGTATTGGTCAGAATGGTTGGAGTGACAAAGATCAATAGCTCTTTCACATCGTCCGCATCGTCAAAATTTCTGAATAGCGCTCCCAGAAGCGGAATTTTGGATAAGAGGGGTACCGATTGCTGGTTCCTCAGGACTTCGCTTTCATAGATTCCGCCGAGCACGGTGGTATCCCCATTCGTCACCAGGACCTCGGTGTGGGCTTCTTTGGTGGTGATCTCCGGAAATCCATTGACCGTGACCGCCAGATTGGCAGCGTTCTTCGTCGCATCGATCACCATATACACATTGTCGTCGGACGTGATGTGCGGTGTGACTTTCAGGCTGAGTTCAGCATCCAGAAATTCGATTTTGGTTCCCTCGTTAGCAGAAGATGTTTGGAACGGAATGGACCGTCCACTCTTGATCAGGGCTTCCTTGTTATCCAATGTGGTCACTTTCGGACTGGACAGGATACGCGCGTCGCCTTTTTTTTCCAGTGCGGTCAATTGAATGTCCAGATCCAAACCATCGGATATCCCCTCCAACCCCAACGCAAAGCCGGAAGTGGCGCCGGCGGCAAGGGCCGTTCCACCCGGAAGCAAATCGACCAGAAACGGGGAGTTTGCTCCGGTGGGCGAGGCGACCGTCGTATTGTCATTAAAGACACTGGCCGTGGTTCCCCACTGAACCCCCAACTCCTGGGACACGTTTTTATTCACTTCCACGATTCTGGCCTCGATCATGACTTGAGGCGTCTGGATATCGATGACGTTGACCAGTTTTACCATGTCATTCAGATTCTCATCAATATCCGTGAGGATCAAGGTATTTGTCCTGGAATCTACGGTTATTTTCCCTCGTTCGCTTTTTAGAGTTTCGAGGTTGAGGGCGACATCCTTGATATCCGCATAGTTGATGCGGACGACTTCCGTCAACAGTTCCGCGGCCAGTTTTTCCGAGACTTCTTTGTCGCGCTTTCTGATATTTTCTTCTACCTCGCGATCCTGTTCCTGGGCCAGGGTTTGCAGAGAAGCCACGCGAATAATATTTTTACCCAGACATTGCCTTCCAAGACCGCTGTTGGTCAGAATGATTTCGAATGCTTCATTCCAGGGGACGTCCAGTAAACGCATGTTCACCACCCCGGTGACCTCGGGAGAGAGAATCAGGTTGAAACCGCTGATTTCAGAAAATATCCTGAAGAGATTGCGGACGTTGGCATCCTGAAAGTCCAGGGAGATTTTTTCTTTATCGCCGGACAACAAGGGTTCGCAGGGGTCCACTTCAACCTCCGCCAAGGCCTCTTTGTCATTCTGAGTTCTAACGCCGGTGGATTTTTTTCCGGGGTCGGTTTTTCCAGCAGAATCCATTTTCTCCATCGCAGGCGCCGAGGACTGAACCGAAGTTCTCTCCAGATGAATGACCAACTGGTTGTTGACGGGTTTCTGGATGTCATAACCCGCGGCTTTATTCAGGGCGATTTCCAATCTCAGGACCGCCGCTTCCTCAAAGCGAAGCGCTCGGATACTTTCCACCACCCCTTTGTTGACGTCGACCCGGTCGGTTAAAGACCCTTTTCGCATTTTCGGAAAATCCAGCACCAGCCTGAGTGGATTCAAAAGCTTGAACGCCGTGTATTGAATGGCCCGGCTGGACTCAATAGTGATGATGGCCTCGCCCGCGTTGCCTTCTTCAGTGGTCAACTGGATGATTTCCGCCTCATCCATGATCGCCTGGGCAACCTGGGGATCAGCGGTTTCATCGGTGAAGGATTCTTCCACCTGTGTCCTTGCGGCATCATCTGCTTGCGCCGAAAAACCTTCGGCTGGAACAATCGCTTGCGCGATGAGCAAAAAAGCAACCGCCCAAACAGGCCAGTTTATTCGAAAAGTTTTAGTATTCACGATGGCTCCTCACCCTTCCTCCGGGGCTTCATTGATAAAATCGAGTTGTTTCTTTTTCGATAAAATATTTCCCCGGTAGTCCCGGGATTGTTCCAGTATGAGCATTTGATTATTGTCGATGGTTTCCACCACGCCGAAATTGGGACCCATAAGGTCTCCCTCCTTGACAGAGTGTCCCTTCCTGTCTCCGGTTTCAACCAGCGCGATGGTTTCATTATTTTTCCAAATGACTCCGACGAGTTTCAGATTCTGATAATCCGCCTGGATGGGAGTGAGAATCAAGCTGGGCTGGGTCTCGTTGGCTTTTTGAATGAGCGTCTTGTACTTATTGACCGACTCCAGATAATCACCCTCGCCCATAGAGGCGATTTTTGTTTCCTGACTGAACAACCCGCCAAAATGTTCGAGATCGGCATATAGTCTCGGATCGGTGTTTTTTAAGTTCCGATACACTTCCATGGGAATCTGCGGAAGACTCTTCAATTCATCCGCAAATTTTCTAAATTCCATTTCCGATTCATCCTTTTCATCCGGCTGGAGGAGCCCTTTCTTCGGGTCCACCAGGGGAATGAACGGGTCTCGCATCCGGACAAAAGCATATCTCTCGCCCGGAGGGGCGAACTCTTTTAACAGGTCGGATTCCCCATCCTCCGAGTCCATTTCTACCTGGATTAAATCCATGAGGTTTTGCAACTCGGCGGAAATGTGCTCCATCGCGTCTTTTGAACCTCTAAAATAAGACCGGTAAAACCATTTTCCGGCGGGCGATGTGACGAAGGAAACGTACTGGGAAAGCTCTTTATCCGACAAATTGCGGAATTTATATAAAAATGACTGTAAAAAATATTCTCTCGCGGAGTCAAAAAGGTCTTCCCGGACATTGCGGCTCACTTTTCGTGCGGGTTGCCCTTTCCACTCGTTATTGAAAGGAAGCAGAATCTTCATCAGCATCAGAAATGTGTCCATGGTATGATCGGTCATTCCCACGGTTGTTTCCAGACGCTCTGCCATTTCAAGGAGATTTTCTTTGGGCGGCTGATATTTGAGCTGGACCAGAAACTCTTTTTTTTCTTCTGTCATTCCCTCGTTTAAATCCTGCATTTCCGCCTGGACAATTTTTTTTCCCAAAGGAGACTGGTACCATTTGAACAGCGCTCGCATATATTGCGGTTTGTAGTCTGCCAACAGACGATGCCGGATGGACTGCAACCATTTTTCGGGTTCATACACCCGGCTCATCATGTTCTTTAACATGATGAGCTGGCCAGGGGGAAACTGCGAGGGGACCAGTTGGTCTCCGAATAACTGGGAGTCCACAGTCTGGGCGGTTGTTTCAATTCCGGAGACCTGTAAAAACTTATCCAGCATTGCCTTTCGACCAGTGGCAACGGTCTTCCCGTTCTCCTTCGCGGTGACGATCGGCACGGCGCCCATGAACGCAATGATAAAAAGCGCCACGGCGACGGTGGTTAAGAATTTTGGCGACTGATGGCTTGATCCCAATTCCATTTTAAAAACTCCGGCAACCATGATTTATTTCTTTTGGGCTGTTTTAGTTGGCACGTTCGCTACTTTTTTTTCCGAACCTTCAATATAGGTATAGGTGCTGGCAGTGATACTTGTAAGCAATGCATGACGCCTGGTCGCTACTTCACCCTCCGCTGCGGAGGAAGAATCAATTTGAATGTTCATCCTCAAATCGGAAAAGTTGACCAGTTGCAGACGATTCTGCATTTTGTCCAGAAAATCCAGCGTGTCCCAAAACGAGCCGCGTATTGTGATGGCCACCGGAATTTCTTTGTAATAATCTTCTACCTTGCCTTCCTGAAGTTGAAATCGGGTGACGTCAAAGGTGGCCCGTTCACTGCCAAACCCAGAAACCTCCCTTAACAGACCCGGCATGTCCTTTTCTCGCGGCAACTGTTGTTTCAGGGCATCAAGTCTCCCGGTCGAGCGGGCAAGGTTCTTTGCTATCGAATCTTTTTGGGCCACGAGCCGTTTATAATTGGTCAGCTTTTGCGCCGTTTGGGTTCTTTGGGTCTGGAGCTTGGCCAGTTCCGCCTTGGAATCCTGATACAGGGTAAAAAAGTAAACGGAAAACATCAGCAAACCGACTGCAGCACTGGCTGAAAGAAGGTGGATGAACTTTATTTTTTCCAAAAACTCATAGGGTAATCGTTCAAACAGTTTTTCAATCATGAGTTTTTAAGCCGCCCTTTTGTTATTGTTTGCTGGCATATAACAGTAAATGGTAAACTTTCTTACTTTGGTTTTGCCTATTAAGGTCTGCTCGGTTTTATGCAAAAAGACCATCTTGAAATAAGGGATTGCTTCCAATTCCTCGACAAAACGGGCAACGCCACCGTCTTCCAACGCATGACCTTCGATCTGAATAAATTCTTTGGTTACGGTTTTCGGTTTCTTGTTATTTCTTTTTTTGTTTTTTCCGTTCTTGCCTTGACCGGCGGCAAAATCGACGAAAATGGTTGGCACCTTTCCTTTGGCAAGGTCGGCCTTACTCATCTGGGTGATTTTCGTCAGCCAGATATTTTCCGGCACGCTCAAGTTGACGTCATATAGAGTCTTGGTGGCTGGCAACTGGTTGGCCCGAAGGTTTTCTATTCCCGTCAGGATGGTTCCCACCCGCTTCTGTTTGACCTGCATGGTCCGGACCAGGTTCACCTCTGGCTGGAGAGCATTGACCTGTTGTTGAAGGTCCTTGACATCCATATCCACCCTGCTGATCCGGCTTTTTTCGATCAGCCAGCTGAAAAGGATCATGAACGCGAACACCATGACCAGCGAGGTCGACATCAAGACCTGCTTCTGGATGGTGGACTTTTTTAATTCTTCCCGGTAATCAAACAGGTTGATTTTAATCATTGGTAATCAAACCTTCTGGCGGCCAGACCGATTGCAACGGTTGATAAAGGGCCCATCGTTTCAATGGTGTCCTGGTCAAAATTACGTGCATTGACTTTGATTCCCTTCATGGGATTCAATATTTCCACGGGAGTTTTCAGGTGGTGGGAAAACAGGTTCTCGACCCCGGCGATAAGAGCGCCACCTCCGGTCAGCAACACACGATCCACCTGGCTGTTGGAGGTGGTGCTGAAAAACTCAAAAGATTTCTGGATTTCCACTAATATTTTTTCGAAAGATTGGACGATGACTTCGACCACCTCGTCGCTTTTAATTTCAGAGGGAATCGCGCCCAACTTGAGCTGGACGATGTCTTTATAGGGCATATCAAATTTAGACATGAGTTTGCTGGTACAGAAACTGCCGCCAAAAGGAATGTCGCGGGTATAGGCCGTCAAACCATCCTGCATGATGTTCAGGTGGGTGAAGGATTCCCCAAGGTCGATCACCGCAATCGCTTCCTCTTCCCTGGTACTCGAATCGGCTCCCAACTCGAAAGCGTTGACCATGGCGAACACATCGAGGTCGATGATCGCCGGCCTCAGCCCGGCGTCGTAAAGAATGTCGATGCGGCTGTCGATCATGTCGCGCTGAACCGCCACCAGCAGGATTTCCATCGTCCCGTCTTTTTGCTCGTCTTCCGAGCGCTTGCCTTTGCTCTCCAGAATTTGAAAATCAATGCTGACATCATCAATATCAAAGGGGATGTACTGCTCCGCTTCCTTTTGAATATTTTCCGTGAGTTCTGCTTCCGTCATCACCGGGACGCGAATTTTTTTGATGATGACCGCTTCCCCGGCAATCGAGGCCACGGCGTATTTCGTGTCGATTTTTTCCACTTTGATCATCTTCGCCAGCGTGTCCACAACCTCGTCGGGTTGCTGGATCACTCCGTCGACAATGCAACCCTCCTTGAGGGGCATGATGGAAAAACTCATCAGTTCGAATTTGTTTTTGGACCCCGACATCTGGGCCATCTTGATCGAGTGGGTCCCGATATCAACAGCAAGCAAAGGCGTTTTTTCAGATAAGAACATAAAGGGTCCTATAAAGTATTCAGCGTTCGGGGGTCATGGAATATGATCGAGAACATATCTTCAATCATTAGAATGAGTTATTAAAAAGCAAACCCTGTACCAAACTCCCGAAAAACCAACAACTTATTGATTTTAAAAGGATTATTCAAAAATTCTGTTTTTTGTCCAATAAATCAATGACTACAATAGTCTCCACCTGTTACCAATACTGGACACCTTGGCCCTTCGAAGTCCCCGATTTTCTGAAAATTCAGGGACATTTCCACCCGCCCAGTTTTCTTTAGAATCCAGAAGACCATATCTTTTATTCACCCTCACCGTTGCCATCGAAAAGGGTCGAACGATCGGTCAGGTCATATCCCAAAGCCAATATAATTTTTCTCTTGGTATCCAGCCTGCAATCGTTGCCTTTTTCAATTCGGTCGATGGTCTGAACCGTGACGTTGGCCTTACGCGCCAGCTCCGCCTTGCTCATCATTTGGGATTCTCTTATTTCTTTGATATTGTTGAATTTATCCACAACATAGCCCTTTTCTGAAAGTCGGGTGGTGACTGAAAAAAAATTCAGGGTAATAAAATTTATGGAATAACTTAATAATAAGCTAAGTTTAAAAGTGAATCAATTAATATTTCAAAATTAATGAAAAAGTATTATTATTTTAACAAATTTATATCTATTAACACAAGGCAAATCCACTCCCCGCCCAACCGTTAAGCCTAATTTTTCAATAACCTAGAAGAAATCAGGCGCGATTTCTCTAATTTGGAAGAAATTTTAACCAAATATCGGCATTAGGAACACCTTAATGAGAAAAACCCCCTGTTCATGGTATTGCCGGGCCCTTTGGCTGAGGGGATAATATGTTATGATGGGCGCAAAATTCCTGTGGAACCTCAAGTGGTGGAATCATGTTGATGCGGTTGCGTTCCGGTTCATCCCTGATAGCGATAACAGCATCTTTCTGGATGCTGATCTTCATTGGCCTTTTCCCCATCCAGATCCTTCAGGCGCAATCTGTTTTACCGGGCGACCCGCCTTTTTACCCAAACCCCAATTCTGACAAGCTGATCGTCTTCATCCACGGCGTGAACGGCGACCCCACAGGCACCTGGACCCATAAAGACGCCAAATTCTTCTGGCCCAAAGAACTTTCTAAGGACCCCTCCTTTCAAAACGCCGACGTGCTGTCCTTTGGTTATAAAAGTGAGTGCGGCCCCACGCTAATCATCAGCGAAATCGCCAAGAACCTGGAGTTGACCCTGAACAAGCTGATGGAAACGCAAAATTATAAATCCCTGGAATTCGTCGCCCACAGCATGGGCGGGCTGGTGACATGAGAGTTTCTCCTGAGCCGCCACAAGCACCTTGAAAAGACGGTGCCGGTAAAAAGCGTCATCACACTCAGCACGCCGAATCTAGGGAGCGGTCTGGCAAAATTCGCCAGTTTCTTCTGCAAGACACTCCAGCTCAAAGATTTGAAACCGGGAAGGGGAGAATACCTCGATACCCTGAACGAACGCTGGCGCGAACGTTTCCTGCAACATGACAGCGAGCCAAGCTTTCGTCTCTCCGCCGGGTATGAAATCGTGCCCATAACCTTAGTGGGGCGAATCGTGGAAAAAGATTCTGCGGTATATTTCGCCCAGCAGACTCAAGGGTTTTTGAAAGACCATTCCCATGTCGCCAAACCCACAGGGGAAAACGACCCGCTCTATCTCTGGGTGCAGCAACAGTTGCTAAAGAAAGCCTCCGACCCAGGAGTTCACCAATACACCGACGCGGAAGTCGAGCGGTTAAAAACCGTCATCGACCAGATGCAGAAAGACCTTGCCGGAACCGACCTGGAAGAAGCCTTGAAATTAATCAATCAGGGAGAAATAAAACAGGCGCGGGCCCTGCTCAAAAAAAATGAAAAAAAACAAGATACAGAAATCCTGAAAATCGCAAAGATCAAGTTCGCCACCGCCCAGACCTATGACCTAGAGCTGGATTACAAAAACGCTTTTCGATATTACGAGACATCAGCCCGGCTGGCACCTGACAATTCCCTCTACCAGAACGAAGCGGGATTCATGGCCAACATATTAGGCCAATACGATAAAGCCATCGGATATTTTGAGAAGGCCCTGGCAAGCGGTCTTGCCACCTTCGGCCCGGACCATCCCGATGTGGCGACCTATTGGAACAATCTGGGGTTGGCCTGGAACAGTAAAGGAGAATACGATAAAGCCATCGGCTATTACGAGAAGGCGGTAGAAAACTTTCGTAACAACCTCGGTAAAGCTCATCCCAATGTGGCAACTGGTTGGTGGAATCTAGGGGATACCTGGGAGAAAAAAGATGATTACAATAGGGCAATCGATTACTACCAAAAAGCTCTGGTGGTTTTCAAAAAAGCCGGCCTGAACCATCGTGTTGAAGCAGTAGAAAAATTTCTGGAAAGAGCCCTCGGGAAAAAGGACGAGCAAAAATAATCGCAGACCGGAGACTGGAAAAAACCCTGCAACCACCCTCACCTGCCCGTCACTCCGTGAATGCTTTTTTTACCAAAGGGTGGCACAAATAAGGATTAGTTACCGCAAAGACGCAGAGATCGCAAAGTAACTGATAACCAAAACATTTTTTTATGGTTTTCTCCGCGTCCTTTGCGCCCTCTGCGGTGAAGAAGGGTTTGAGGTTTTTCCTGTAAATCCTGTCAAATCCCCCCGGTAATTTCCTGATCTTCCCCGTCCGTGTTTATCTGTGTCCATCTGTGGTTCCTTACATTCTTCGACAAACTCAGAATGACATTCCTCAGGACAGGTATCGGTGGTCCAATCATCATGTTTTAGAGTTGAATCCCGCCGGGTTTTCGCTTACCTTTGATCCCTATGAAACAAGTGTATATAGACACTTTTGGCTGTCAGATGAATGTGGCGGATTCGGACCGCATGGAGCTGTTGCTCTTTCATTCGGGCTATGCCCGGACCACGCATATGGAAGACGCGGACCTGATTCTGGTCAACACCTGCTCGATCCGTGAAAAAGCCGAGCAGAAAATTTTTTCCCTGTTCGGCGGCATCAAGCATTTGAAAGAAGCCAATTCGGATGTGGTCATGGGACTCACCGGATGCCTGGCGCAACAGGAAGGCGAGCGGTTGTTAAAGCGCATCCCGTTTCTGGATTTTATTTTAGGCCCCGATCATGTCGAACACATCCCGCAAGCGGTGGACCGGGTGCTGGAAACGCAACAACCGCTGACCTGGAACGATTTCGACAAACAAAAAAACTATTCCATTCCTGAGGTTTCCGGACAGCCACAGAAGGCCACGCATCCGAGCGCGTTCGTCAACATCATCAAGGGATGCGATAAGTTTTGCACGTTCTGCGTGGTGCCGTTCACCCGTGGCCGGGAAAAGTCCCGCGAGGCCGAAGAAATTTACGCCGAAGTCCGCACACTGGTGAATCAGGGCGCAAAGGAAATTATTTTATTGGGGCAAAACGTCAACGCCTACGGCAAACGCGGATTGGAAACGCCGGTAGCGTTTCACGAGTTGTTGTACGGCATCGCCGAAATTCCAGGTGTTGAGCGCCTGCGCTTCACCACCAGCTATCCAGGCGATGTCACACCGGAATTGCTCCAGGCTTACGCCGACCTCGATATTTTAGTGAATCACCTGCACCTGCCGGCGCAAAGCGGTAATAATCGTATTCTTCAAGTCATGCGCCGTGGGAATACGGTCGAGGAATATATGGCGCTCATCGAAACTCTGAAAACCCAGACGCCTGATATCGAGCTTTCGACCGACATCATTGTTGGGTTCCCCGGTGAAACCGAAAGCGAGTTTGAAGACACGCTCAAGTTCATGGAACAGGTGGGGTTCAGCAGCAGTTATATGTTTTGTTACAGTCCACGGCCAAACACACCGGCGGCGGAGTTTTTAGACGATGTACCCGAGCCTGTGAAAAAAGAACGCCTGCAACGCACCATCGAATGCCAGAGTCGCCTGACGCAGATTCAAGGAGAAAAGTATTTAGGAAAAGAGGTGGAGGTTTTAATCGAAGGTCATGCGACGCGCAAGGGAACGCGCTTCATGAAAGGCAGAAACCCGCATTACTGGCAGGTGCATTTTTCCGGGGATGAAAATGGCTTTGGACCGGGGGATCGGGTGAAGGTCCGGGTGGAGGCCGTTTCAGGCCATACTCTAAGAGGCCAGGCGGTGGTCTAGAAAAACCCCAGCCGGGAATACACTTCGTCTTCCAGCTGGCCCAGATGCGGAAGAATGATTTTGAGCGCCAGCCGGACATCGCGGACGAATTTCAATTCCGGCGGATGCCCCCAGTCGGCGAACTTTCTGAGGGTTTCGGTGCAGAAATGATCGAGGTCCATGATCTGATGGAGCGTATCAGAAGGCAGGTCCTGCAAGCCCACTTTATTTTCTTCCAGAAATCGTAGCATCCCGATCAAACTGAGTTTCACCTGGACGGTTTTGTCGCGCAAGTCGCGGATCAGGGTGGATTCGGGTTTTTTGAGATCCTCGCAAATGCCGAGCAGCAATTCTCTTAACTTCTGGTAGAACGCATCGTGCTGTTGCTTGTTGAGAAACAGTTCGCCCTGCCCGCCGAACAGAAGGTTGAACACGGATTCGATCTTGAATTTTTCGGACGCCATGACCGTGTACAGGATGGAAATAAATTCCCATTCGTGAAAGGGCAGCCCGAGGTCCAGAAAAATTTCCTCAAGCGAGCCGCGATCTCCCCTGGGAGTTCTGGCAGTTTCTTCTTTGACCAGCCCCATGGCTTCCGATTTCCATTTGGGAACCAGTTGAACTTTCCCCCCCTCAAAGCTGACCACACTCAATTCCTTGAGAGACTCCAGAAACTCCGTCAATGAAAAGGCCGGGGCGTTGAGAAATTTTTCATCCAGCGAAAAGAAAGCGCGCAAAATCTGTTTTTCCAGGGAGGAGACAACGAACTCTTCGCCTCCGTACAAACTAACCAGCGCCGATTCCAGAGCCACGTTGAGGAACCGTATATTGAGCTGTTTCGAGCGCACCTGGCTTTTTGAGAGCGGTTGGATCTGAAACGTTCCCTTTGCATAATCCACCAGCTTGATCAGGAGACCGTCTTCCGGCTTGCATTTATAAGCCGAAAATAATTTCTGCATGTCCCACGCAGGGGTCACCACCAGGCTTTTTCCGGGCATCCACTCGTTGACATTGATGTCATCCGGGAAATGGCTCTCGCCTGCATATTGATAAAAGTGCATGACTTCTTCGATATAAAATTTCTTTTTCAGCCGGGGAATTTCCTCTCCCGCTGGATCGAGAAAAATCAGGTCTCTCTCTGTGTGATCGTTGGAGACAAAAGGAATCATCCGGTGACCGGGGATTAAAATTTTCCGGTCGATTTCAAATTTTCCCAGGTGAATCAAAAGCGGGATGTGCTGGACCTTTTCCAAAACAGCCGTATAGGGAAGGAAATCATTTGCATCGGTCCCGATGATGTCTTTATGGTCGGATAATTTCTGCTTCAAATGGTTCAAAGACGTCTTGGACATCTTTTTCCGCCACCGTTTCTCGACTTCGCCGGCGAAGTCTTCCACAGTGAACGGGGTCTGGGATTCCCGAATCAGGTTGTCTATGACATTTTGAAGCGTTGGTTTTCGAGGCATTAAAAGCTGGGTGAAAAGCGAAAGTTATTTTCCAAGGCGTATGATGATAGATGTTGTTTCAGGAAAACGCCCTGGCAGGAAATTTTAGTGATTCGAGCATGGTTTAGAAGAACCCATTTTCGAGCAATGGGACCTGATCGGATCCTCTGGAAAACCATTATCCTTAAACAGATATCGGCATTCCAAAATTGGAGGCGTATGTTAGCATAGTTTTTTTTAAGTGTTAACTTTTTTTGAAAATTTTTTAAAACGTCTCACTTTCAATTCAATTGATTTCATACAAGGGGAAAGCTATCATCAATTTGATGACATTCATCAAAAATCCACCAGCGGTTCGCTGGACCAAACAATAAACTTAATGGGTTTTTCAACAACCTGTTAGAGACCTTCTAATAGCGCAACCCATCTATTGCAGGAGAAGCATCATGGCCCTAAATCTTGAACCGGTGTATCAGGAAATATTTAAAAAATTTGAGACACGGAAAAAATTTATTATCCGAAGCGTTGAAAATAATATGCTCACCATCGAGCAGGATGAGGAAATTTGCGGACAAAAAGAACCGCGCGTTTTTGAATTCAAAAGTCCAAGAGAATTTGAAGAATTCGTCCGCCAGGAAAACCGGTTTGAACTGGACATCGTCAACCAACTGCAGGGCAACCAGATGCCCTACCGGTAGTTTTTTTTCTTACTTCTTAACGGTCCATTCGCCGTTTTCCTGTTGGATTTTTTCACCCGGTTTGGCACTGTCCCGGTTGAGGCTGGCAAAAATTTTCTGCACCTTGGGAAGATCGCCGTCCGAGAACGCTTCGTTGGTGGCGATGGTTCGATTGAGGATAGCCATCCGATCGTCATTTTCCTCCTGAATGATCGCCTGGGTGAAGCTTTTCAGCTTGGGGTCTTCTTTGGTTTTTGAGTTATCGAAAAAAACCAGTAAACCCGCATTGCCTTCTCCCGCCACACCCGTTTGCTTGAAACTCAGGATATCGTCGCGGTTGAACTCCTGCCTCTGCATGGCGCGTATGGCCTGTTTTTTCCCCGGCGGGATGTCTGCAACGGTTTTCAGTTTGCCCTCTTCGTCCACCGACCGGACCGACGCTAACAGCAGCATCTCATTTCCCAGTTCTTCATAGCTTCCCAGGATCTGGTTTTCCAGCGCGGTATTCTGATCGACCACGGTGACATCGACCCCCACCAGCTTGCCGCAGGCCGCAAGCCAGAAAATGGCCGCCAATCCGGCCCAGATTTTGAAATGTTGACTCCCTGTCCCTGTCGAATGTTTTTTCATGGCGGAACCCTCATCCTGAAAATTTTTTGAGAACCAAGGCAGAATTTTTCGAGCCAAAAGAGATGCAGTTGCTTATTGCAATATTAACAGATTTTTCTTTCCCCTCGTTCGACAAATAATCCATATCGCATTCCGGGTCCGGGCGTTCCATGTTGATGGTGGGAGTCAAAAAACCGTTTTTGAGCGACAACGCCGACACCGTGACCCCCATCGCCCCGGACGCCCCCTGGGGATGCCCGATCATGGACTTGGTCGAACTGCAGGGAATTTTCATCGAATGACTGTTGAACGCCTGCTTCACCGCGAGAGTTTCTATCCTGTCATTGAGAACGGTGGAGGTGCCGTGAAAATTGATGTAGCCAACATCTTCCTTATTCACCCCGGCGTCTTTCATCGCCAGGTTCAAAGCCCTGGTCGATTGTTTGCCGTCGGGCATGATCGCGACTCGGTGATAAGCATCGCAGGTGGTGCCATAACCTGAAATTTCAGCCAGGATGGTCGCCCCCCGTTGTTTGGCGTGGTCCATCTCTTCTAAAACCATCATCCAGCCGCCTTCGGCCAACACAAACCCTTCGCGGTCGATATTGAACGGCCTCGATGCCCGTTCCGGGTCGTCGTTGAAATTCACCGGATTCGCTTTCATGCGCTCAAAGCCGCACATCATCCCAGGCGTGACGCAGGCTTCCACACCACCGGTCAGAAACCAGGCTTCCTGGCCGTAACGGATGGCGTTGAACGCGTACCCAATGGCATCAGTGGAGCTGGTGCATCCGTTCGAGATCACATGACTGCGCCCCTGCAAACCAAAATACATGGAAAGCTCGCTGGACAGCATTCCGACTAACGAATTGGAAATCGCGTAAGGACTGATTTTATGTTTCTGACCGGAGAAAAATATCTCAAATTGTTTTTCAGAAAAGTCGAAACCTGCGCCGCCGCTTCCAACCAGCACCCCCATGCTTTCGAAATCCTCTTCGCTAAAGGAGTCGAGATCAATGCCCGCGTCGTCCAGGGCCTCGATAGCGGCGGCCACCGCCATGGGAACCGCCCGCGGCAATTTCTTGAGATCTGCTTTGGAAAAGTAGCGCGAAGGATCTAAATTTTTGATTTCACCGGCGACCTGGCAGGACAGACCCTCAGGGTCGAAGCTTGCGATGCGGTCGATGCCGCTCACCCCGTTACAGGTATTCTCCCAGAAATTTTTTATTCCAAATCCGTTCGGGCTGACCGCGCCCAGGCCGGTAATGACAACACGTCGCAACATATTTTAATGCGGACCCCTTTATTTTAAAGTCATGGAACCACAGATGAACACAGATGGATATCTTAAAAGTTTTCCAGGGCTTGTGAGCGTAACGAACGTCAGCCCCACATTTCTTCCCGCATGGCGGGTCCATTTTCTAGTCTGTGAAGTTATGTTAACATAACAACGCAATGCCGGGCAACGCCTCCAATTCAGTGAGTCGTCACACTTTCAGGTTCCTTACGTGAAACCCTTTCACTGGCAATCAAATCAAAGGAAGGCCTGATTTTTGGCCTCCTGGCCGGGGAGTGACCTCGCCGCAAACAACGCCTGACCCAACAACCATCACACACTTTCTGGAGAACCCGATCGTTTATGGCACCTCTTTCATTAAAGGAAAAAACAGGACAGATGATGGTCTCCGGATTCGAGGGAACCGATCTCAACCCCCAGACGGAAGACCTCATCGTCAACCACCATGTCGGCGGATTGATTCTATTCGAGCGCAACTTTGAAAACCCGGAGCAACTCACACGCCTGATCGGCGACCTGCAGAAGCTCGCACTGTCCACGCCGCCGTTCGCACCGCTGTTCATCTCAGTAGATCAGGAAGGGGGCCGCGTCTCCCGTCTGGCCCCTCCGTTCACCCGGTTTCCCGACCCCTGCTGTCTTGGGATCGCAAGGTCGGAGTCGCTGGCAGAACGCTTTGGCCTGGCCCTCGGCCGTGAAATGCGCGCGGTCGGAATCAATGTGGATTACGCTCCGGTGCTGGACATCAACACCAACCCGGACAACCCCATCATCGGAAAACGCGCTTTCAGTAAAGAGCCCGAATGGGCGTCCATACTTGGAGTCGCGTTCATGCGCGGGTTCAAGGGAGCCGGTGTGCTGGCGGTCGGAAAACATTTTCCAGGGCACGGCGACACGTCCCAGGATTCCCACCTCACCCTGCCAAGTGTGGACCGCGATGCCGAAACTTTGGAAAACGTCGAACTTGGGCCTTTTCGGTCGGCGATTGAAAACGGATTGGAGATCATCATGACCGCGCACGTGATTTACCGGGCATGGGACGAAAAACTTCCCGCTACTTTTTCCATCCCCATCCTGCAGGGTTTGCTGAGGGAAAAACTGGGATTTAAGGGCCTGATCATCTCCGACGACCTGGAAATGAAGGCGGTCCAGGACAACATCCCGTTTGAATCCTTCGCCACCCTGGGGACCCAAGCGGGCATCGACCTGTTCCTGGTTTGCCACGACACCCGCAAGGTAACGAACTTCCTGACGCAAATGATTCAGGATGTCGAAACCGGGAAAATTCCAGAATCAGTCATTGACCGCTCGGTGAATCGAATTTTAGAGATAAAAAGGAAAATGCCGCCTGTGGATTCGGGACTGGCCGACCTGCATTCTTTGGCCCGGAATCACCAAAAGCTGGTGGCGGAGATGCGATCGCATCTCACACCCTAGGGTGTTTAAGTGCTAACCGTCCTTTTCTGCAAGCTCCTGACAAACAATAAATAGATCGCCATGACGTTGACTCCAACTGCGGTCAGCCAGATAAAAACCGGCAGTTGATCCAACAGGGCCAGCACTAACAGGAAATGCGTGAAGTCCCGATTGGCTAGTTTGTCAATCAAACCTTGTTTCTTCTGATTATTTTCCTTGCTGGAATTCGTGGTCGATTTACCGGCAATGATGCCTTCGCTCATTAAAAGAAAGGCCAGCAGACTGCCCGATGCGGCCAGACCTCCGAGCACCAGGTAAACGGTCTCGCCAAGTGTCTGGTACAACCCCATGCCGATGGAGAAAAATACCGCGACATGCACGATATTATCGCAAAGGATATCCAGCCGGGCCCCGAACGGCGATTCCATGAATTTGATGCGGGCGATTTCTCCATCCACACCATCCACCCAGATGGAAAAAAGCAGTAGCCCGGCGCCCGCCACACCCATCCCGTAGCCACCTTGAAAAAAACACAGCGCCGACCCCAGACCCAGAATAAAGCTGAAAACGGTGATCTGGTTCGGGGTGATTCGGGTGTTGAGAAGGAACCGGGTCAATTGTTTGGAGACGGGACGGGACAGGATGCGGGTGGCAAAACTGTCGTTGGAAAGACCCGCCGAATTTTTAAGGATGTGCTCGCCTGCATTTTGAAAATCCTGTGCGCTGGAAATTTTTTGGGGCTCGGTTTCCAGCAAATAAACCAGCCGGTGTTCCCCGCTTTCGGATGAACCGGGATCAGATTGAAGAGATCGCTCTCTCGCAAGCTCCAAATCGGAAAAGCTGTAGCCGTCCATTTGATCCAGAAATGGAGTCATGGCGTTTGGGTCGAGGGAAAAAATCCGGTGCTTCCCTGTGGCTCCAGGCTCCCCCCCCGGCATGATCGCGGATTTAATTTTATTTTTATCATGGAGCTGAGACCCGTCCAGAAGGAGCCATTCTCCCGTTCCAGGGGCCATCTCAGCCAATTTCCCCGAATCCGCCGGCCCGTCCAATGTGAGGGTCACTCTAGGGTCCTGAAGGAGCCGGTGGCGCAATTCCTCGCCGCCCCCGGCGTTTTTTCCGGTCATCAACACCAGGCGTTCCACCCCACCCCTTTGAATATTCAGTATATTCCTCAGTAAAAACGGCACTCCGGCAATTTGCCGCCAGTGCCATTCCACAAAATCCGCATTCCCTGAAGACGGGGAAAGAAATAAAACCGCAAGCGGGTCCCGTTTTTTATTAGAAGTGATAAAATATTCTGATTTTTTCAGCATTTCATATATAATTCAATAGGAAATCAGGGCTAGAGGATATCAAGCCGATAAATTTAATCAAGCGCAAAACCCTGTTGATATCATGTCGCTTCGAGAATTTTATTTCGCCTCTCGGGTCATGGGGGCAAACGCTGAAATGCAAACAGAGATCGCCTGATCCGCATCGCCCCTGATCGGTGTTTCCCACACATTTACGGTTTGAGGATTTTTTAAAGTTTGCCAGGAGTCGGCTGAATTTTGTAATGGGCCGTAAATTTGTGCGACATCATTAAGAACACCTGATTTGGTTCATCTGTCCTGTTGCGGAACAGGGTTTTTCGCACAGGTTATTTTTAACTTCATAACATCCAAGGATCATACGCGACGTGAAAAAAATTCGAATCGCCATCATTGGAATCGGTAATTGTGCCAGTTCCTTAATACAGGGAATTCATTTCTATAAGGGAAAAAACCTGGAAGACGCCATCGGGCTGATGCATGGCGAAATTGGAGGCTTTCGACCGGACCACATAGAGGTGGTGGCCGGATTCGATATCGACAAAAGAAAAGTCGGGCAGGATGTGCATGAAGCGATTTTTTCCAGCCCCAATTGCACCACGGTTTTTCAGCCGGAGATTCCGCCATCTGGTGTGAAGGTGCGAATGGGCAAGATCCTTGATGGCGTATCCGCTCATATGGCGGATCATGACGAAAAAAATACCTTCGCCCCGGCCTCGGACAAACAACCCACCCAGGCGGATGTGGTGAAAGTATTAAAAGACAGCGGAGCCGAAATCCTGGTGAATTACCTGCCCGTTGGCTCGGAAGAGGCCACCAAATTTTATGTGGAATGCGCTTTGGAAGCCGGTGTCGGCTTTATTAACAACATTCCCGTATTCATCGCCAGCAACCCCGAATGGGGCAAGCGATTTGCGGAAAAAAATATTCCGATCATTGGCGATGACATCAAATCTCAATTTGGTGCAACCATCTCCCACCGCGTGCTGACGGACCTGTTCAAAAAACGCGGCGTCAAACTGGACCGGACCTACCAGCTCAACACCGGCGGCAACACCGATTTTCTCAATATGTTGAACCGCGACCGGCTGGCCTCCAAAAAAACATCCAAAACCGAAGCCGTTCAATCGGCGGCGGAAAAACGTCTGGACTCAAACAACATCCACGTCGGCCCCAGTGATTACGTACCCTGGCAAAAGGATAATAAAGTTTGTTTCATTCGGATGGAGGGACGGATTTTTGGCGACGTTCCCATCAATCTGGAAATGCGCCTTTCTGTGGAAGATTCACCCAATTCCGCCGGCGTCGCGATTGACACCATCCGGTGCACGAAGCTTGCGCTTGATAGAGGGGAAGGCGGAGTCCTGCACGGACCTTCGGCTTATTTCTGCAAGCACCCTCTGCATCAATTCACCGACGACGAAGCGCATAACATGACCGAGGATTTTATCCATGGGGAATCCCTGGGAAAATCCAAAAAGTGTCTGATCATTGCCGCCGGAAAAGGCATGCGCCTAAGGTCCCACGGCGACAGCAAACCCCTCACACCGATTTTCGGCGTTCCCCTGATCGAACGAGTCATCCTGAATGCGCTGGAGGCCGGGGCCAATGAGTTTTTTGTCGTCACCGGATACCAGGGCGCTTCCTTGAAAGCTTTTTTACACAATCTTTCCGAGCGCCTGGGCGTGCCCATCACCCCCATCGAAAACGAAGACTGGGAAAAGGAAAACGGGATCTCTGTACTCAAGGGCCGGCAATATTTTCAGGAACCTTTTTTGCTGCTGATGGCGGATCATTTGTTCGACCCGGCCATCGCACGGGAATTGATGGCCTATCCGCTGGCCAACGAAGAAATCGTTCTGGCGGTGGATAAAAATAAATCCAGCTCCATGGTCGATATGCAGGACGTCACGCGGGTCAAAACGGAGGCCGGCGCAATTCGCGAGATCGGCAAGGGACTTGCCGATTACGATGCGTTTGACACCGGAATCTTCTTTTGCCGGCCCGTTATTTTTAAGGCGCTTGAGCAAAGCACCCGCCAGCAGGGCAACACCACCTTGTCCGGAGCCATTCAAATTCTTGCAGGAAAAAATCAAGCCCGAACGGTCGATATCGACGGACGGTTCTGGATCGACGTCGATGATCCCGCCGCTTTCAAACGGGCGGAAAATGCTCTTCTTGCGGAGATTGAGGATTCGCCTGCCGAAAGCCCGGCAGAGGAACCCACGGTTATCAAAACGGTTCCAGGGAAAGTGGCAAAAGACCGTTGACCTGCCAGGGTTCCACTGTACGAGGGGTTTACGAACTATGGGTGACCGACCCACCAGTGGCTGTCATTTTGCCATGACCAACCTCTGCTTATCTTTTCTTCCCGCGTAGCGGGCTAATGCATGGAGACCCACGCATCCTTTTTTTCGTTTGCTTTCAGCATGGCCGCCAGGCGTTGTCGTAGACGTGTGGCGCGGTTGGGGTGATCCTCTGAAAGATTCACTTGCTCCAATGGATCTTTTTCCAAATCATATAGTTCCTCTTCTTCCAGGCGTGCGTCGATAATGTATTTCCATTTGGCCTCGCGTACCCCCAATAAATACTGACCGCGGGCGGCAGCAAAAAAATACGCTCTTGGAGGATGGCCGGGGTCAAAAAGACTGCTTCCCTGCCACTCGGCAGGGGTCGGCTCACCCAGTAAATCGAGCAGGGTAGGAGCTAAATCCACATGCGATCCCACGGTCGAATTCCGGTAGCCTTCTGTAATGACCCTGGGGTTCCATAAGATGAGCGGCACCTTGACTTCCTCATCATAAACCGAGTAACCATGTCCGAATTTATTATGGACCTGGCGAAAGGCTTCACCGTGATCGCCGGTGATAACGACCAGAGTGTCGTCGGCCAGGTTTTTTTCCCGTAAATAATTCAGGAGCTCGCCGATGTAGCCATCCACTTCATTTAGAATGGACAGATACCGATCAATGTCATTTTGGGCTTTATTCATTTCATCACTGCCCAGGGAGTAAGGATGATGCGTCTGATCGGTCCACGCCAACATAAAAAAAGGTTTGCTGTTTTTGTTCCTGCCATCCAGAAACTTGCGGATATCATCAAACAAATATTTGTCCTTCACCCCCCAGGATGAATTGCGTTTTGGTGATGCCAGATTGAGTTCTGTCCGGACCAGTTGAAAATTACCGTTATCAAATATTCCTTCGCTCGGCCATTGCGGGTCGCCCGACGCCATGAACACCGTTTGATAACCCCGGTCCCGCAAAACTGTGGCTATCGATGGTGTTTGAAGGCTGTCGAGAACGAAGCTTGTCCGGGTGTAGCCTTTGAGCGGCGGAGTGGTGGCATGCAAAATTGAGTTCAGCGCATAAACCGTCCAGCCGACCGGGGTGTAATAACTGTCGAACACCACCGAGTTCTTTGCCGCTTCCGCCAACCGGGGGGTGACCGGGGAGTTTTTATCATAGGGGGTCAGATAATGTGATCCCACCGATTCCAGAACCAGTACAATTACGTTTTTAATGGGGCGGTCTCTCAACTTTTTTAAAAGTGGGTCCGAAGGATCGGAAACCGTCGTATGCCAATTTGGGCTCCTAAAATCCATCAGGTCATCTTCAGGGAAATCAATCGACAGAAGCTTGGACTTTGCTTTCAGGAAATCCGGAAAAGTGGATCGGAGCATGGTCCAGTGCGGATTTTCATGGATATACCGGTCCTGAGCAAAGAACCAGGCGCTTTTGTCAAGTTGCCATCCCAGGCCCAGCCAAAGGACTGTTCCCAACCCGCCGACTAAATATATTTTCCGAAAACGCCTGGAGGACCATCCAGTGGAGATTCGGCCCATAATCCAGACGCTCAACAGATAAAGAACCGGACCCATCACCAATGCAACCAAAGCTCCTGGAGTCGCATACGGAATAATGGAAGATTGTAGCTTTGCAAAGTCCCCGCCGCCAAGCCCCAATGTAAAAAGGTTGGATGTGGGTTGAGCGTTAAAATGGGCAAAAGCCTGACGACCCACCACGGCATACGCAATGCAAACCACCCCAAACAGGAGGAACCCGAAAAAAACCACCCGGGAGAACCATCGATAAGGAGAAGCCAGGCGAAAAATCAGCCCGCCCACCCCTCCTGCTCCTAGAGCAAACAGCAGGTCCGACTGCGAGGCGCTGGCCACCCAGGAATAATAGGTTCCTTTGATAAACAGGTTTAACGGGACATCCCAATCACCAATACCCCAGAATTGGGAAATTTTTACGTACGTGGCTTTGATGACCACCAGGCCCACCGCCAGAAAAACAGACGGCCATAAGAGCGAAAGTGAAGGAATTTTATTTGAATCCGAATTTTCTTCTTTCATTTACCTGACCCGACCTTAGGACCATAAAACAATTCAACGGTTGTTTTTTTGGCAAGGACCCTCGCCTTTACATGGAATTGACGACATGCCTGAATGAACAAAGTTTTATGCCCAGTTTTTTTATTTTCTCGAGCACACGTGGTTCACATAAAACTTTTAGCTCAAGCTCCCGTTCCTTTTGATACATGGTCTTCAAACCCTCTGGGTACCCAGGGTGGCAAGCCAGTTCGGTGCATCCCGGCATCAGGCATTCCAGAATCCTTAACAATGCTTCCACACTGATTGTTTCCGTAAGCGGTAAGCCTTCGGCGGTCTGGCCGTAAAACTCCCCACAGTAATGAATCTCCCTGGTAAAGTGGCGCAGAGGAACTCCAAGCTTTCTCGCCCATTGCTGAAGAACCGATTTTGCAGGATCGTTTTGATGAACATGCTGGTGAGAATCCAGATGCGTGGGGTCGTCCCCCACCAGTCGGCGAAATTCTTCTATCTGTTGCCTCACTTCCCTGGCAACCGCATCCGCATCCGACGAATCCACCACTACGTATTCCGGGACCCATTCCCCTTCTTTAAAAGACCATTCCCCAAGGTCGAGGTGGAGCCCCAGACTGAGGCTCTGATTCCTCCGTCCGTAAGCCGCTGCGTCTTTGGCTCCCGGCCAGCGCACCATGAGACTTGTGCTGGTCACGACACCCTGTTCGTGAGCTTCAATGATGCCCCGGTTCACGCCGGGACTTAAGCCAAAGTCATCGGCGTTGACTATCAATAAAATTTTTTCATCCATAAATCATAGTCCCACAACATCCGTGACGTTTCTAAGCACCGTCTCGGCGCGAAAATACTCCCAGGCAATCTCCCTGGCTCTTTTGCTCTGCTTCTCGTAATCAGCATGGACAGCATCGACGGAGCTCACGATTTCATCCATCGTTGAGAAAGAAAACAATCCTTCGCCTGTGGGAACAAACTTCCCAAAAGCCGTATCTTGGGTAATCACCGGACGACCTGCGGCTAAATAGCAGACACTGCGATCACTGAACCAGCCACTGCGAAGACGAATGTTCTGGTCCTTCGCCACCGTAAATTCCCCGGAAGAAGAGCGAATGTAATCCCGGTAAGCCTTTGGGTCTCCCATTTTTCGCGCTGGCACAATCGTCCATCCATGATCCCTCATCCACTGGGCTTCCTGGTTTTTTATTCCTTCCAAAGCCAGTTCTATCCCCAGGGAAGCTTTCGGGGGAAGGTCGACGAATTTTTTAAACTCCAGATCTTTCCTCCAGAAGTAGGTCTCTCCCTTCCAGGTAATATCGCGACCCAGGTTCTGCCAGTTAGATATCGTGGTGAGTTTTTGCCGGGGAATCGGGGTTCCGTTGCACGCCCACCAATCCATGCAAACCGGCGGACGGGTCGGATACCAGGTATAACGCATGACAGGAACCAGGCAATCCTCATTGCCCAGGTTTTCTCCATAGGAAAATAAAAAGTCATACCGGTCAAAGTCCTGAATAACCGCCGGCTCACCTTCAGCGATCTGAATCTGGGGAACCACGGGGTCCGTTTGCAGCAAAACCAAACAACGAATTCCTTCATGGTCGGGCCGCACCCGGTGAGAACCGCACAGATTAAAAACCGCGTCCGCCTCTTTGTATAGACTCTTCAAGCCCGACAGATCCAACGCACCAATACAAACTTCACGCGGGACACCGGAGTCATCCCATTTGGGAGGCCGAAACACCCAACGGTCCGCAAAACCGATCTCCTCCATTTTTTGTTTTAAATAGCGGATATTGGGAATGGAACTGATCGCCGGTTCCCAGTTGTCCGGGTCATAAATAGGATTGTTGGAATCCTCCACGTACCAGACATCAAACCCCAGACGACGAAAGCCCACCAGATGGTGCAACACCTGCCAGACCATTCCCCCGAAGGGGTAGGAAGCAAGGAACCCCCAGACAATGATCTTTCCCCGGGTGACAGGAGGATATTTTTCTTTAGAAATCACAGAACAACCTCAAATGATGCTATTTTCTTGCTCCTCATTGCCCATCCTCGAAATAATCATAAATTTCTTTAAATGACCTACGCCAACGCTAATTCAAGAACCCGTTTGACCACTTTCTTGGCATCAAAATATTCTTCCGCTAATGCACGGGCCAATCGGCATTGGCGATCGTAATCCGAAACGACGGTTTCCAGATACTGAGCGGCTTCCTTTATATCCTTAAATCTGAAAAGGCCTTCCGTATCGGGAAGGAACTGGCTTGCTCCCGTGTGTTGCACCACCGCAGGCTTTCCGCTCGCCAGATAGCACAAGGTGCGATCACTGATCCAGGCATTCTGCAGACGAACGCAGGACGGCTTGACGCAACTGAATTCACCTAATGAACTCTGGATGTAGTCCTGATAGTCCAAGGGCGTCGAAGCCACTTCCCAGGCCTCGCGAACCCGCCAGCCCCGTTCTGAAAGATCAGCATGTTCCTTTACATCCCCATCGAGACACAACGCCAACTCCAGGGGCAGTGCAACCTGGTTTGGCAGATCTAGAAACGGAATAAAGCCCTCCCGTTTACTATTGGGGTAACTGTCCCCGCCAATTCCCATGTGCATATCATCATACCAGTGGGAAACGGTTGTGAAGGACGCATCCATTTCGGCCAAAATTTTCGGCCATAAATCCAGGTCAACGCAGGGAGGCGTGTATTGCCAACGGATTCCTGCATCCGGAAACAAAGCCTCCTCGGTCCCCACCGTCTCTCCAATGGTGAAATACACATCGTGCGGCGCGATGGAAATTTTTCCAAGCGCCATCCAGAACTGAAGAATGCCGGGGTCAATGTCGACGAAGGCGGTGCGCCTAAAACTCCGCACCACAGACTCATGCGTATCGTGTCGCATGTCCAAAAGAAGGTCTGCCTGCTGAATCTCCTCCAGGCTCAAACAATCTTCAGTCACCCTGGCCGGTAACGCCTTCCCGGTCAAGGAGCACAAGCCGACGTCGTCCGCAAAATCGAATTCCTTCAGAAAACTTTTTAGAGACGCTGTGTTTTCCTTAATTTTTTGCTCGGAGCCGTCAGGGTCCGCCGATTCCATCCAGAAAACCCTGCATCCGTTCGAACGCAACCCAATGGCCCAATTGAGATAAACCCAGAGATGTCCTCCGCCCTGAGGATAACTCAATGTATTTGCCAGGAGACACACTGTGACACTCATGAAAGATTCGCCCTTTCAGGCATCACAAGCCTCCCCTGCCTGACTTCCAGCATCTGGTCGCAATGGTCCAGGGTGCTCAGGCGATGGGCAATCATGAAAACCGTGCGCCCGGCCATGAGTTTTTCCATGGCCTGCATGATTTCCGCTTCTGTGGTGATGTCCACCGAACTGGTGGGCTCATCCAGAATCAAAAGAGGGGCGTCCTTCAAGAAAGCCCGGGCCAAAGCGATGCGTTGGCGTTCCCCGCCGGACAGGCGCATGCCGCGTTCGCCCACCAGCGTGCCATACCCCTCTCTAAGGGCCGTGATAAATTCGTGTGCGTTGGCCGCCCTGGCCGCCTGTTCAATTTCTTTCTGGCTGGCGCCCGGTCGGCCATAGGCAATGTTCTCCTGAATACTGGTTGAAAATAAAACCGGTTCCTGCAGAACAATGGAAAACTGGTTGCGCAAGTCGGCGATCTTGTAGTTTTTCAGGTCCTCTCCATCGAGCAATATCCTGCCCGCGCCCGGATCATAAAACCGCGTCAACAAGCTCACCAACGTGGTTTTCCCCGCGCCGGTCTTGCCATAAATGCCGACTCGGGTTCCAGGCTTCGCGAGAAAAGACACTTCTTTTAACACCGGACAGTCTGTTGTATAACCAAACGAAACGTTGCGCACCTCTACCTCGCCTTTAGCCCGTTTGAGCGTGAGCGCCCCCGGCCTATCCATCACATCCGGCACTTCATCCACCAGTTCAAACGCCCGTTTGGCGCTGGCAAGGGAATCCTGAAGCTTGGCTACCTGATCGCTGATCGACTCTAAGGGCGCGTATAGTTGTGCCAGATAAGCCAGTACCATTAAAAGTTCACCCATCGATAAATTTCCTGACTGCACATTGCGTATGCCCACATACAATACCGCGGCGGTGCCCAGCGCGATTCCCAAATTGATCAATAGACCGAACACCCCCTCCGCCAATGAAAGCCGGACCCTCGCCCCAAGCGTTTTTCGTGAATGGTCAACGAAACGTTCGCGCTCCTTTTCCTCTCTGCCAAAGGCCTTTACCAGGCGAACGCTGGTCATAACCTCCTGAACGATATGCAATACACCGCTTTCCATTTCCTTGACATTGATGTATTTGCTTCGCATCCGGGTGCTGTAGGCCCTGCACATGATAAAAAGTAGGGGGCAGACGGCGAGCGCTATGAGGGCAAGCTGATGATCGATTTTGGCGGTCACATAAATCATCGCCGCCAGCATCGCCAGCGAGGATACGATGGGAATCAGTCCATAAATCGTTATGTACTGGATGGATGGGGCATCGTACTGGATGCGGTAAATGGAATCCGCCGTACCGCGTTTGTCGTGAAACATGAATGAAAGCCGTTGCAGGTGGCTGAACAAGCGTTCCCGAAAATTTAAGGTCATGCGTTCCCCGGCGTAGGTTTGAAAGACATAAGTCGCCGCCGAATTCAACTGGATAAACAGGACCACCAGAATCTGCAGGATGACCGCCAGGACCAGAAGGGTTCCCTTCGATTGGGCGATGGAATCGGGCAGAAAAATTTCTATGAACCCCGGAAGAGGGTCGGAACCTACGATACTGTCCACGGCTATTTTTAAAGGCACCGGAAGAAGAAGCGCCAGGGGAGCGGCGAGAAGACCGAGCAGAAAAACTCCTCCCAGATGCGGCCAATAAGATCGCGCTTCCAGGAGTATTCTACGAAATACAATTGAACCGGAATATTTTTTTTCAGGGGCCAATGGATTCCCCCTTTTAATCCTGCTCGAGGGCGTGGAGCAGGGACGAGGTTGCAAATGCGCAGTCTGAAACCAACCGGACAATCAAGGTTGCCGTGATGGTTCCCAGAATACCGAAAGCCAGCCACGCCTGATCGAAAGCCGCCCATCCGGTCAAAGCGGCAAACAGCAATGTGAGGGTCATGACCACCGAGCAGCAATTGGGCCAGGCGCGAAACCGTATCAATTGTTTTCCTTCGCCATGTTCTTCAATGGCCATCAGCGTGCGCACCGAGCCGCACAAACCCCCTCGGATTTCAAGATCCCAGTCATTGAAGTTGTCTCCTCTAAAAACCGGGGTGTTTTGTTTCTTTAAAAATTTCTCCAAAGAGCCCAACCTGCTTTCAGGGGCTACCCAGGTTTCACTCCACAGGGTGACAATCCGGCTCCACGGGAAAATAAACCGGGAGACCCCGCGGTACCGCCAGGGCGTGAGACCATGGCGAAGCCTGCCTGTCAAACGGGCCAGTGGCTGGATCAAATGTAAATACGCAGTGACCACTTGTTTCTTTATATTTTCCAGGCGCGACCGGGATGGGGTCGGAAAAGACGCCCGCCTGGCACTCCTCACCGCCTGCACCACCGGAAAAATTACGGCAACCCCGAATAAAGGAAAGGCCCATTGCAGGGGCGTCCACCAGATGCCAATGAATGAAAACAACGCCAGGAAAGCGATCATGAAATACCATTCCGGCATCAGAGGCAAAGATAAAAGCGTTCCTGGAGTCCGCTCGTATAGAGACTGAAACAGCGCCGTGCCCCAGACGCCCTGGTAAACCCGGCCTTTGCCCAGCGACACCGGTTGCGTCAATCGTTTGCTATAAATGCGGCCTTTCCATTGCAAATGCCCAACAGAATTATATTTTTCCGGCCATTTTTGTTCCAGCAAAGCTTCTGCTTTGCCATAGCCCAGTTGCTGTTTCCAATAGGTCTTTACCGAATTCCGGCTGTGGTGCCAGACCACGGCGGCGGCTGTGAACCCAATGGTCCAACCCTTTTCCTGCATCCGCCAGCAGACATCCACATCATCGCCCGCCGCCCGGTACCTAGGATCAAACCCGCCGATGGCCACAAGCGCTTCCTTGCGAAACGCCTTGTTGCACCCCGGAATGTGTTCGGCTATCAGATCCGAGATCAGGACGTGAGTCGGCCCGCCCGGGGCATTCGCCACGCAATCGGCAACCAGGCCTCCGCCCGGAGGGGCAATGTTGGGTCCGCCCACTCCGACAAAATCGGTGGTCATGAAAGTGTGCGCGAGATACTTGAGCCAGTGCGAATCGGGATAGGCGTCATCATCAATGAAGGCGACAATTTCTCCGGTGGAGGCTTCGATTCCTGAATTGCGGGCATTGCTGAGCCCCCGGTTTTCCGTACTGATGAGCTTGAAGTCATATTCCGCTACGATTAGGGGAGTGGCGTCGGTGGACCCGTCATTGATCACGATGACCTCGTAGTCCGGGTATTCCAGATACTTTAATCCTTCAAGAGTGTCCCGAATGGTCTTGGCCCCGTTCAAACTGCAAACCACCACAGAGATCCTAGGCCATTCAAGATTCGGCTGGAAGGAAATTTCCCCGAAGGCGCGCCGTACTTTTGCCAAAGCGGGCTTAGGCTTTCTATCCCTTGTGGTCAGGCCAAAATCCCAATCCTCGATTTCGTTTCCTCCCCGGTTCCATTCGTCCGTCCAGGCGAAAACAAATGCGCCAGCGCAACCAGACTCATAAGTTGTCTGGACCTGCCACTCCAATCCATCCGCCTGGCCCTCTTCCCCGTGCGACTGACTGTCTAATCCAATTTCGCCCATCACCAGCGGCCTCTCGTCCGCGATATTTTGAAGACGCGCGAGATATTTTTTTAAGTTTTCTTTGGACTCCAGGTACACATTGAAACAAACCAGATCGAGAAAGGGTAATTCCAGATATTCTGTCGTTGGAAAATTGACATAAGTGAATAAACCTTTCGGGTCCTCCTTTTTGCCAATTTTAACAAGACCTTCAAGAAACCTTTCGATCCTGTGTTTGCCGTGCCAACGAACGATGGACACCGGGATTTCATTGCCGATGGCATAACAAAAAATAGCAGGATGCTGAGCACAATCCCTGACGGACTGCTTAAACCTTTCTTCGATTTGCCTGATTCGGCTTTTATCATCCAGAAACGCAATGTGTTGTTCCCAAGGCAGACCCACCATGAGCCTGAGACGAAATTCTTCCGCAAGATCCAACAGCCATAGAGGGGGAACGGTATACACCCGAACGGTATTCATTCCATTTGCGGCGATTTCCGCAAAATCGCGCTTGACGATTTCCGGTTCAGGAAACTGGGTGCCGTCTTCCCCGGGATGGAAGGTTCCATAAGTCACCCCGCGAATCCAGAATTTCTGATTGTCGATGAACAGGAATTTTCCACGCACCTCTGGACGAGGAAATGGCCGGTCAACAAGATTGGAATGAACCACCGGTGACTGTGGGATTTGTACGCGAACCACGATGCCCCCTTTAAAATTCAGGTTAATCTCAGAAAAATTGCATGGAACTTTATGTCCCTGATTTAAGGCCCATGCCTAACGAACTTGTAAATATTATTTAGAAAAACCTAAATCCCAGGAAAAGGCAACACAAAAAAATGTGATACAAGCCACATTTCCCGATGATTGGAGAGGTAAGCAATGATCTGCAATTTTGGGCTTAATGTCAATGTAAAAGAAAGGATGCAAATCAATATATTAGCCAAAACAGGCTATCCTGCAACCGATAAAACTTTATTCACATAAGCACTTTAACTTCAACCGATTGCAATATTTTTTAAGCGCCTTCCTGGGCAATAATTGGCTTAAGGATATTCAACTTTCTCTCAGACGCTATCGGTCTGCTGAAAAACTTTCAGCCATCCAAACAAACTGGTCCTGGGAGTTCTTTTGTCCGAAGCCTATTGTCCCCGGCAGGAATTGGGCTTATTGTTAGTACAGGCAAAATTCGGTGTCGCAAACTTTACGAAAGAGGAGCCCATGCAGAAGAAAATCAACTCTGTTCTGGTCATTGGCCTGGGAAAAGTCGGTGCCCTGGTGGCCCGCCTGCTGGACGCGCATGGTTACCAGGTAACCGGTTTGGATCGGGACGCTCACCCCGGACTGGGTTTTACGTCGGTGGTCGGAAATGTGGAAGACGTTCAGGTCGTTAGAACACATTTAAATAATAACCAGGCGGTGGTGACCTGTCTTCCCTGGCATCTCAATCTACCGGTCGCCAGGGAAGCCCATATGGCGGGGTGCCATTATTTCGACCTGACAGAAGATATCGCGACCACCCAGGAAATCCGGACGCTTGCCAAAACCTCTAAAGGCGTCATGGCGCCCCAGTGCGGTCTGGCGCCGGGGTTTGTGGGCATCGTCGGCACGGATTTATGCCACTCCTTTGAGACTCTGCGTAGCATCGAATTGCGCGTCGGCGCGTTGCCCCAACATCCGCGTGGCATGCTGGGCTATGCCTTTAACTGGTCCCCGGCAGGGGTGGTCAATGAATACCTGAACGACTGCGATGTCATCAAGGATAAGACAAGAGCAAAAATACCACCAATGGAAGGCCTGGAAACCATCGTCATTGATGGCGTGCAGCTGGAGTCTTTCACCACATCCGGCGGATTGGGCACCATGTGCGAAACGTTCGATAGCAAGGTCGAGCATCTCAATTATAAAACCATTCGCTATCCCGGACATTGCCAACTGATGCGGTTTTTCTTCAACGAACTTTTCATGAAAGAAAAACGCGAATTGGCAGGAGAAATTCTGGTGAACGCAAAACCTCCAGTGAATGACGATGTGGTGTACGTGCACGCCGCAGTGGAAGGTTGGAAAGAGGATAATCTTTTTCGCGATGAATGGGTGCGGAGTTATTTTCCCAGGGAGCTTGCCGGAGACATGTGGAAAGCCATCTCGTGGACCACCTCGGCTTCGGTCTGCGCGGTGCTGGAACTGGTTTCAAACGGGGATCTTCCCGCCCAAGGGTTTTTGAAACAGGAAGAGGTTCCTTTGGATTTGTTTTTGAAAACGCGGACAGGTTCTTTATTTGCAAAGAATGCGGGAACCGCATGAAAAGATAAGTTAGCGGGAAACCCTCAGGAGGTTTCCAATGGCAGTCCCAGTTCTTCCATGTTTTGATGCGCCGTTCGAACCTCACCGACCGCCAGATCAAAAAATAAATCCAGTCGCTCTCTCATTTCCGGAGACAGGGAAACCAGTTTGGAGCGAGCGTCTTTTGGATTTTCTTCTTCGCGGATGAAATCTTGTTCGATGGCATTTTCCAGATATTTGCCAGCCGTTTGAGCGCTCTTGATTCCGATCATGAATTTTAAAGCATCGGTCTTGCGAACCGGGCGTTCGCTTTTCCATATCTGGGTCAACAAATCCCAATAGGCGGCAGAGTAAAATTCCGGATCGCCCTTGAAAACGTCGAGCCAGTTCCGACCCACATGATCGATCATGTTCAGGTACTCTTTTCTTTGGTCACTGGTGTATTTGAGTTTCATACGATCCTTCCTCATCAATAAAATCGCCCGAATGTAGCAGATTTAATACATATTTACAATAAATGTTAGATTTATTAATAAAGGTATTGTTATGTGTATCCTTATCTATTATCAAGGATTTCCCTTTAAAAATAAACCTTTATAATCTGCTCCCAAACGAATCAATAAATTTGTAAAAAAATTTAAACATAGTATTGACATCAAAACTATATGTAATTATAATTATAAAACCTGGTGAGCAAAAAGTAAAGAATTAATTGCTCAATCAAGGCCCTTTATAATGTTTGCAGGAGGACGCGCTATGAAAAAGACATGCTTAACTTTACTGGCGGTTTTATTTGTGTTTTCAGTCAACAGCAATGCATCGGCAACACCCAATAACCGGAATGGCAATTTAGCAGGGGCCAATCATAATCAAAATGGGTTCCATGCGGATAGCGGCGTGACGGTAAAACTTATCACCCGTGGTCATCATAATCGCGGTAACCATTACCGGGGTCACCGGCACGGCGGACACTACCGGAGTCATCGTTTCGGTTACGGAGGATTTCGATTCAATCATTACCATCCCCACTACAGGCCTTATGGTAATTACTACCAGAGACCCCACCGCGGCCATTACAGGGGTGGACACAGGCATTCGGGATACAACAATCACCGCCGCCACGATAGAGGACATGATTACGGCCGAAATGACAGACGCGGTCGCGGAGGACGTTCATCGCATGACCGCCGTCATTGAGTAGTCGGATGGTTCTATTAAATATGTTCTTGTCAGGGACACAATTTGTAACGGACGACTTTCGGGTACGTATTTTTTCCGCCCGAAAGCGTCCGCATGAAAACGGGGAATTTTCTTTAAATTCCCCGTTTTTATTTTTCTTCACGGAAAGGCCCCGCTAAACTGTTACCTCATAGTCAACTGGACTTTAAGATGACGGATTTAGAACAAATTTTAATGCGTCACCAGAGATGGTTTTTTTCCAAGGGCAACGAAGGGCAGAAAGCCGAGTTGGAGGATGCGAATCTGCAACGGGCCGATCTTAAGGGCGCCACCCTGGTGGAAGCCAACCTGCAGGGCGCGGATCTTAATCAGGCCAATCTGATAAAGGCGGACCTTCGCGGAGCCAATCTACTGGACGCCAATCTCAACGAAGCGCAATTGCAAAACGCCAATCTGGAGGAAGCAGACCTGATGTGGGCCGATCTTAAATGCGCCAATGTTGCGGGCGCGAATCTGAACGGTACGTATCTACGGGGAGCCGACCTGAGTGGCGCGATTGGCCTGTCCCCCTCCCAGCTGGCCCAGGCGGTGGTCGATGAAAACACCCTTCTGCCGATTTCGGTCTTCGAGCGGCGCAATTAGGCCGGCCCGGTAATTTCTTTCCCGCCCATTAATAGAAAACCCGCTTAAAAATCCCGCACCCGTTCCACCAGTTCGGGATGATCGATGAAAGGATTGCGATTGCCCTGAACGATTTCGATGTCACTGTTTCTTTCTTCTTCCCACGCATCCGGCGGGTCTTCCAAATGCCATTGTCGCAACCGGTCTTCAAGACCTTCCGCTATCGCGAATTTATATTGGCGGGACATGTAAAAATTGGCGCGGGCCATGTCACCCCTGATACCGAGCCTGGGGCTCAATTGTGGCTTGCCTTGATCACTGCAAACTCTGTATTCATTCATTCCACCAAACACTGAGGATGTTTCCACCTCTTCCCCGTCGCTTAGGGAAATGGCAGGAAAAAGATTGTGCATGTCCGCCTCCCGCTTCTTGAATTTCTGCGAAAGCACATTGCAACAACGGGCTCCATCGTTTCCCGATAGCCGCCCCCGGCGGCACAGGGCTTCGTTCCAGCATTTCAAAGGTTTGGCAAAGACAGCCACCGGGACCGCGTGGACCCAGCTTAAAATTTTTCGCTCCTTCAGCTTTTGACCGCCTTTTTTTCCCTGGGCGCAAATCTGCGGCGCCAGTTGTTGAATCTTGTCGAAGGAGCATCCACAGTGGAGGGTTCTGTTTTGACCGCCACCCCAATAGATTTTCTTCAATTCTTTCTTCGATAATTCAACGCTGATCATCTGGGAAGGCCTAAACAACCTGACATCCGCCTCTTGCGCAACCCCATCAATGGGGTAATATAATAGAATAGAGAAAATGATGACCCAAAATCGTAATAAAGTGTCCATATCGGAATTATAGCAAATTCCGTTCTTGAAATATCCTCAGGCGATTATTTTCAGACACCAGAGTGTGCGACCCATGAAAGGGTGAACTCAATGAGTCAACTGATCCTCCCAAAAGCCTGGCAAAGGCCTGAAAAAGAAATCACCCCCGAACATGTATTCAACAACCGCCGTCATTTTTTAAAACTGATGGGGTTTGCCACAGCGGGAATCGCCGGAGCCCTCGTAGCCCCTCCGGCGTTTGCCAAAGGCATGGAGGACAAGCTCGCTCAATGGATGACCGGCAACCATCTCACCTCCGCCCTGCCGCCGATTACCGAATTAAAACGCAACCCGGATTACACCATCCGCCGGGCTATCACAAAAGAAGACGCAGCTCTGAAATACAACAATTTTTATGAATTCACCGCAGAGAAAGAACTGGTCTGGAGAACCACCGACGCCTTCAAACCCAGGCCCTGGGAAATCACCATCGGCGGGCTGGTGGAGAAACCCGGCGCGTACGACATCGACGACTTCGTCAAACCCTTCAACATCGAGGAGCGCGTGTACCGCCATCGGTGCGTGGAAACCTGGGCGATGGTCGTGCCGTGGAACGGGTTTCCGTTGTCGGACCTGATTGAAAAAGTTCAGCCGAAAAATAATGCGAAATTTATCAAGTTCACCAGTTTCGACGACCCGACCGTCGCTCCTGGACAAAAACGTTTTAGCGATCTGCCCTGGCCCTATACCGAGGGCCTGACGATGGCGGAAGCCATGAACGAATTGACATTCATGGCCACTGGAATTTACGGACACAGCCTGCCCAACCAGCACGGCGCACCCATCCGTCTGGTGACGCCGTGGAAATACGGATTCAAAAGCATCAAGTCCATTGTGAAAATCGAGTTCACCGAAACCCGGCCCGCCACCTTCTGGAACACCCTCATCCCGAAAGAATACGAATTCGAAGCCAACGTCAATCCGGACGTGCCGCATCCGCGCTGGTCACAACGGCGGGAAAAGATGATCGGCACCGGAGACATCTTCGCCTCGATGAAATACAACGGCTACGGCGATTTCGTCGCTGACCTTTATGAATAAAATAATTTAAACTTGTCCCTCTTATTGATCCAGCAAATATTTTTGATCCGATTGCACGATTTCCCCAAACCTGCCATAATGCCGGCATGAAAAAAATAGTCATCATAGGCGGCGGCATCGCCGGGCTGGCGGCGGCTCATCGTCTGCAGGAAGAAATCTCGCACGGCGCGGCCTTTGAATGCGTCGTTCTGGAAGCTTCGGAGCAGTTTGGCGGCAAGATCGCCACCGAACGGTTTGACGGGTTTGTCATCGAGCGCGGACCGGATTCGTTCATCTCCCAAAAACCGGCCGCTATTGAGTTATGCAAAAAACTCGGTCTTGGCGACCGGCTGGTCGGCACCAATCAGGAACAAACCAAAACCTACGTGTACACCGGAAAAAAACTGGTGACCATGCCGGACGGTCTCAGCCTCATGATTCCCACTAAGTTCCTACCGTTTGCCCTGACCCCGCTTTTCAGTTGGCCCGGCAAAGCGCGCATGGCGCTGGACTTGCTCATTCCTAAAAAGCGCGGCAACGGCGACGAGAGCCTGGCTTCTTTCGTGCGCCGACGCATGGGCGAAGAGGCTTTAATAAAAATGGCTGAACCGATGCTGGCGGGGATTTACGCGAGCGACCCTGAAACCATGAGCATCCACAGCACGTTCCCGATGTTCGTGCAGACTGAAAAAAAATACCGCTCTCTCATTCTTGGGATGCTGGCCCGCAAGCGTCAAATGCTCACGCAGAAACCCAGCCAGCCCAAACCCGGAAATAACTATCAGCCGTTTTCCCTGTTCATGACGCTTAAAAACGGTTTAGGAGAAATGGTCGACGCGGTGATCGAAAAATCGCCGGACGTTTCTTTTCGCACCAACGCCAAAGTGAGCGAGGTGACGGCAAAGAAAGATGCCACTGCCTGGCGCGTGCTCCTGGAAGGCGGCGAAGCAATCGACGCTGACGGGGTGATCTTCGCGACGCCGGCGAAACTGTCGGCAGAATTTCTACAACCCATCGCGCCCAAAGTGGCGGACTTATTAAATCAGATCAAATACGTGTCCACGGCGACCGCGACCCTGGCCTATCGCAAGGAGGGGTTTTCGCATCCGTTGAATGGATTCGGGTTCGTCGTTCCCCGGACCGAAGGACGAAAAATTCTGGCCTGCACCTGGACGTCTTCCAAATTTCCTCATCGCACTCCAAAAGGCTATGTCATGCTCAGGTGCTTTGTCGGCGGAGCCATGAATGAAAACCTTGCGGAACAGGATGAAAAAGCGATTGCGGCCATGGTCAAACAGGAACTGGCCGATCTCATGGGCATTCATCAGGAGCCCGAAATTTGTAAGGTCTTTCACAATAAAAAATCCAATGTGCAGTATCGCGTCGGGCATGCGGGGTTGATCGATTCGGTGCAAAAGGAATTGCAAGCCTTCAACGGTCTTTTTCTCACCGGAAGCGCCTACACCGGTATCGGAATACCGGACTGCATTCAAAACGGCACCCGGACGGCGGAATCGGCGATCCAGTTTTTTGCGGACGAATCCCCAACAAAGGATTAGCATCTTAAGGTACGGATTCAAGAATTAAATCCGTACCTAAACCAGGAAGTGTTGAGCGTCGTGAACAAACTCCCCCTACGGATAGGGGTGTGTCACCCGCTTTTTGAACCAAAGGAGTTTTTCATGAAATGGGCTTCAGCAATCACCACCCAGGATAATTTAGAATCCGGCATCGATGAGGCGACAGAAAACATACTGTCTCAACTGGATGGAAAACCGGCGGACCTCTCGGTCATTTTTGTTTCACCGCATTATGCCGAGTGCTATAACGAGATTCCTGCCATGATCGCCAAACGATTCAACCCGGGGTTGCTCATCGGATGTTCCGGCGGCGGTATCATCGGCCAGGGGCAGGAGGCGGAACAACAGCCCGCGTTCAGCATCACCTCGGCCCACCTGCCGGGGGTGACCGTTCAATCCATCCAAACCGAAACGATGGAGTTGCCCAATCAGGACACCGGCCCCAGCGTCTGGCGCGATTGGCTGGGGGTGTCGGCAGAAACTCAGCCACATTTCATATTTCTCGCCGACCCGTTTTCATTTCGCGGCGAGGAATTTCTCTCAGGAGTGGACTTTGCCTACCCCAACAGCAAAAAAGTCGGCGGGCTGGCGAGCGGCGCCCAGTCCCAGGGAGGCAATGCCCTGTATCTGGGAGATAAAATATTTTCCGACGGGGTGGTCGGGGTGGCCCTGAGCGGCAATATCGAGATGGATACCATTGTGGCCCAGGGGTGTCGCCCGATCGGGCGACCGATGCAAATCACCAAATGCAAACAGAACATGCTTTTGGAACTCGACAATGTTCCTCCCATGGAGGTTTTGCAGGACATCAACGAGTCCTTGAACGAAAACGACCGCAACCTGATGAAAACTTCTTTGTTCCTGGGCATCGAAATGGACCCCCTGAAAGATGATCCGGGAAAAGGCGATTTTTTAATCCGAAATCTCATGGGAGTCGATCATCAATCGGGCGCGCTGGCCATCGGCACCATGTTGAGAGAAGGCCAGCTTGTGCAATTTCACCTGCGCGATAAAGTCATGTCTGCAGAAGACCTAGAGTTATTGCTCGCCCGTTATCAATCCGGCGGCAAAGCCGATGACGTTTCAGGAGCGTTGTTGTTTTCCTGTCTGGGCCGGGGGCAGCATTTATACGGCAAACGCAATCACGACACGGATATGTTCAAAGATAAATTGGGCAATGTCCCGCTGGGCGGGTTTTTCTGTAACGGCGAAATAGGTCCCGTCGGAAAAGCCACCTTCCTACACGGATACACCAGCTCTTTTGGAATTTTTCGCCCTCAGTCCAGCAACCGAGAAGCATAGTATCTTCACGAGTTGTTTTTATTTTTAAATTTTATTGGAGAAAGATTTATGGCTGTCGAAGTGACCGTTTCCACCACCCCCAATGAACACGCAATGAAATACACGCTCAATTGCAATGCCATCGAGTCCGGCTACAAGACCTATAAAAATCCTGGCGAAGCGGAAAGTTCTGCTGTGGCCAAGGCCCTGTTTGCCATCGAAGGCGTGGAGCAGGTATTTTTGATGGCCGACTTCGTGACCGTCAACAAAAAAGCCGACGCCAAATGGTCCAACATGGAGACCGCCGTTTTAGAAGCCATCCAGGCTTCCTTTTAACATGTCTGGCCAGGGCCGTTAAACTCACAGCATGAAAATCACCATCCTGGGTTCGGGTACGGCGGTGCCTTCGCTTGAGCGCAACTCTTCTGGAATCCTGATTCAAAACCAGGGCACGAACTCCCTCATCGATTGCGGATACGGAACCCTGCACCAGTTATTGCGGTTGAAAATCACCTATCTGGACATCGACCGCATTTACTTCACCCACAATCATCCGGACCACATATACGACCTCGTCCCCTTATTATTTGCGGGTCGTTATCCCGGAGCCCCGCGCGAAAAAGTTCTGGAGATCGTCGCCGGACCGGGGTTTAGGGATTTTTTTGACGGCCTTCTAAAAGCCTACCAGGGATGGTTGACGCCAAGAACCTATGCGATCAACGTCATCGAGCAGGATGAAGAAATCCGCGAGTATGACGGGCTGAACGTCACCACAAAAAAAGTAAATCATCTGCCGATCAGCCGGGGCTACCGGATCATCGACCAAAAGGGGAGGGTGGCGGCATTTTCCGGAGACACCGATTCATGCGAAGCAATGGTCGAGCTCGGGAAAAACGCCGATCTGATGGTCCTGGAATGCGCCATGCCGGACGAACAAAAAATCGAGGGTCATTTGTCTCCCACCCCCGCGGCCCGACTCGCCCAAAAAGCCCAATGTAAAAAACTCTGCCTCACTCATTTTTATCCACCCTGCGACCTTGCTGGATTTCGCGACATTGTAGAGCGGGAATACACCGGCGAACTGTTCTTCGCCGAAGACCTGATGGAATTTCAGTTGTAAGATTCTGTACAGAAAAGAACTCCATCAACCATAAACCCATCGCACGTTTATATTCGGTCCAGCGGTGCGCTGGTCGCATGTTAATATTTGGTCCAGCGGTACGCTGGTTATTTTTTTCGGTTCAACGCTTTTTTTAGGGTCCAGGCCACGTTCACCTTTTTACCGCAGTATTTATAGATGGCTTCGCCCAGAAGCATGACACCGCAATGGTCCCGCAAAATCCCCGCTTCACTGCAATTGATGATCTCAACCGGGCAGTCCCGTTTCCAGGTGGCAAACGCCCAGTCGAACCATTGTTTGGATACGGACATGGCTTTCAGCGTGGGCAACCGCCGCCCGTGGATGTCGGTTTCTAAAACCATATTTCCCTGCTGGCGTTGAAACGTGGTTTCCAGATTTTCATCGGCGTTTTCTCCCATCCTGCTGTAGGTTTTTTCCCTGGGATAAGACAGGTCCTGCCCTACAAACAGGATCGGATTGGTTCCCATCTGAAACGCCAGATCGTAAGCGATCGACAGCACCGTTCCGCCGGGAGTGAGATGCCCAAGGTGCGGGGCCTGCTTTTGAATCTGAGAGAGCCCGGGAATATCCGGGGCAAATTTGCTATAGAACACCACACCGCCTTCCCACAAATTCAGCACTTTGGGATGGATGATCGAAGGCGCGACCAGGGTCATTGCCTGTGTCGGGACCCCTTTAAAAAATTTACCGATGTCTTCCTGCGGGTCCAGGCAGGCGACAAACGAGGGGGTGATGTCGTGTTCCAGGAGGGGCTTTAAGGCCGCGTCACTTGCGATGATGACGGCTTTGTCTTTCGCCTGGCCGAGAAGCTGAATGTTTTTATCGAGCGACGGACCCGCACCGACCACAATGGCGGGAAAGTTTTGAAATTTGTTTTTCAACGACGCCACACCCGGATTTCTGTGGATGGCATTTTGATTCGACTGAAAATTTTGTTTCCAAAGGTCGTTGAATCTGAGGAGAGTGGCGGACTTGACTTCCTGAATGTGGCGGTCTTGGTTCATGCCGACAATGTAACAAAAAACCAGGAAGAACCCAAACCGCAGGCTGAAATTTTCTCCATAAAAAAAAGGCCCGGGAAAAACCCGGGCCCCAGGAGATCCTGACTCAGCGTTAGAAAACTAACGAACCAGGTTTACGGTTTCCGTCAGAAGATCATCTGTGGTGGTGATGACCCGGGCGCTGGCCTGGAACGCCTGTTGCGTCTGGATCATGGTGACGAATTCCGATGCCAGATCGACGTTGGACAATTCCAGTGAGCTGCCCAGTATCCCTCCAAATCCGCCGGTATTGGCGGCCCCGATGATGGGCTGGCCTGACTGGCCCGATTCGGCAAATAAGTTTTGACCGACCCGGCTCAAACCCACCGGAGATATAAAGTCAGCAAGCGCGACTTGAAATAAATTGGAAGACTGGCCATTGTTGAACAAACCGGAGATGATGCCATCGGAATTGGTGGACAACCCAAGCAGGGTTCCTGTCGGAAATCCGTCCTGTATCAAAGAGTTATTATTCGACTGTGCCGCGAATCCGGTGAGCTTGCGGTTGGTGGTGCCGCCGGCGTCGACCAGATCCCAGGTCAAAGTTTGTGCGGCGGCAGGCGGATTGGCGGAAGAATAATCAATGGCGATAGAGAGATCTGCAATGCCTCCCCCGTTGAGGGATGAAATCTGCCCGGTGGTGTCGAAAGTGACGGTGCCGGTGCCGCCGGAAGTTACGGTGCCCTGAGACGGAGTGGCGGCAAACGTCCAGCTATTACCGGTCGCGGCTTTAGTGAACGCCAGACTCAAAATTACCTGGGAGCCGACCGAGTTGAAAATGGTCACCGGCGAAGTGAATGTGGTGCCGCCGGAGGACGCCGCATTTAGGTTTGCGCCCAGTGTGAATTCCGTGCTCGCCTGGGGTGCGGACTGCACTCCCGCCAGATCGATATCGGTGAGGGCGGATGAAGTGACGCCGTTGGTTATTTGAAAACCTTGCAGGGTTTCACCGGTAGAAGACTGAACCACCCCTTGATCGTTCAGCCGGAATTGTCCATTGCGAGTGTAAAAATTTCCCGTTCCGTTGTTGACGGTGAAAAATCCGGAGCCGTCCACAGCCAGATCCAACGCATTTGAGGAAGACTCAAAAGCTCCCTGGGAAAACGATTGCAATACGCTTTGCAATTGCGCGCCTCGACCAACCTGGCTGGTGGTGTCGCCGTTCGCAAGCAGGGTGCTGAAGACATCGCTGAACACTGCCTTACTTCCTTTAAAACCGACGGTGTTGACATTTGAAATATTGTCGCCGATCACATTCAACGCTTCCGCGTTACTGCTGAGACCGGACACCCCTGTGAATAGCGAACTGATCAAGCCCATGAGCCAAACTCCTCTTTTAAAAATTTATATGCTGACACGCGAGATTTCGCTCACAGCTGTTTTTTGACCATTGATGACTGCCTGCGCTCCGTCCTGGCCAAAAATCACGTCGGTGATTTTTCCCGAGACAAAGGTCGTTGCCGAAATTTCCTCACCATTGATGGTTTCGGCTTTTACCTGAAAAGTGTAGGCTCCCGGTGGGACGGATTTGCCTTCCGCGTCTTTTCCATTCCAGATGGCCTGGTTATTTCCCGCGGATTGACTGGCCAGCGTCAAAGTCGTCACTTTATTACCGGTACTGTCAAAGATGTCGACCGACACTTGGGCCGCCTCTTCACTCAAAGAGAAATTCAGTGTCTTGGTCTCATCGGTGTTGTAATCGATACGGTCACCAGGTGAGTCCACATTTTTGCCGATCAGGTTGACCAGCGAGGAGTTGTTGACCGCCTGCTCGAAACTTTCAATTTGCTTCAGGTTGTCGTTGACGTTGGTCAATTGCTCCAGACTGCTGAATTGGGCCAATTGGGCGCTGAAGTCTTCCGCGCTCTGAGGGTCGAGAGGATCCTGGGCTTGAAGTTGAGCGACCAGGAGCTTTAAAAAATCATTTTTGCCCAGTTCGTTGGCGTTGGCAACATCACCGGAAGCCGCCCCTGCGGAGTCGGATGAAGCGGTTAAGTTAGGTGTCAATCCTGATATCATATTTTAAATCTCCAAAAATCTCGATTTGATTGAATTCAATGATTTTATTTTCTGTTGTTATGCAAACACACTCAACGATTTCGTATCGTAGTTGAGGACCCGCGATTGCCCCGCCACCAGATTTTCAACTGGCGTTTCGGGAATGGTGCTTTGCTCCGCGTAGGGGGACCCCTTAAAATTTGAGCGGCCCTCGTGCGCCGTATTTTGCTGGCCTGCTTGGCCCTCGTCGCCGCCCACGAGAACGGTGAAGCTGTCCACTTTCAGTCCCTGATTTTGCATAGAATCACGAAGCTGGGTCAAATTATTTTCGATGATTTGTTTGACCGTATGGCTCTCCGCGATGACCACGGTGCGTACCGTATCCCCAGCGGTCGTCACATTCATGCGAATCGTCCCCAAAGAAGGCGGGTCCAATCGGATCTTTATTTCGCTTTGCGAACCATTACTGCGCAGAGAAACTTTATTGATGATTTGATTGATGACTCTTGCTTCCGTGGTTCCCTTGGCGCTCAAAGTTTCGGCGGAAACGGATTTTGCTCCATCAACCGCTTTGGCGGTGGAATCCGAAACCGCATTGACATTTTGTACCTGCACTTCGGTTGGCGGCTTTATTCCCTGTGAACTCTTGAGCGGATTATTGGCGGCAATATTTTGCGCCTGCACTGGGGTTGCCGGATTAACAGGAGGTTGAAAAAGTTCTTCTAATTTCTGAGGAGAAACGATGGCCTTGTCCGCGGGCTTTTGACTCAATTCCTGAACCGGTTCTTTGGCCGCCTGGGTCAGCACTTTTTCGATGGATGCCTGACGTTGCGGCTTGCCCTCTTTCGGGTTGAGTTCTGAAAACTGCGAAAGAAAATCCGCCTTGCCCTCAGCCGATTTTTCGCCGCTCAGTTTCACCAGAACATCGTCCGCAACCTCTTTGTTGGCTTGAAGAGAAGCCTGGTTGCCTTGCACCGATTGAAATTTTGTTAGCAGGGTTTTGGCTTCCTGCTCGGTCAATCCCGCTTTGACCAATAATTCTGCGGCCTGCCCCCCTTGACCATTCAGGAGAGAAAGAAGTTTTTGTTGTTGCGCCACCAGGTCCACCGAGCCCTCAACGGTGAAATCGTCCGGGTTCAGGTTCAACTGCTGGGCCAGTGACTGGAGCAGAGCATTTATGTCCGTATAGGCTTGACCATCCTTTGGATCGGATGAATCGGTTCGCTCCAGCGGCTGAGTTTTGCCGTCAGCATCTGCCGGACGTTGGCTCGTGTTTTCGCCAGTTGCCACACTCTCTTTATAATTGGTATCTGAGGTCTCCTCCGCCGGGGGTCGGACAGACTCATCCACCGGACGGTTTTCCGGACGGTCCGCTCTATTCTGCTCCGCCGACGGAGTCCGATCCGGGCGGTCATTCTGGGCGGACGAATGGTTTTCTTTGGCGACAGAAGATTCCCGGACGGCGTCCTTCATATAGTTTTGAAACGAACTATCGCCCAGATTGGCGATATCCCCAGCGAGGGGCACGTTTCCGACCGTAGGAGTGGGAAGAATCGAAAGTATGTTTGTCTGATTGACCACGTATTTTTTCCAACACAATATTAAACAATCATTTCCAAACTCCAATAAAAGCAAAAGATATGCCAAAACGGATAAACAGCCGGAAAAGCGTTTTAAAATGGAAGATTATGGATTTAATCGAATTTGATCAAATAAGATCAAATAAGGCAATAACTTCCCGGTGGGGAAAAAATATCTTGGTCCCCGCACTTGCAGGGAATTGACTTATGAGAGACCTTAATTCCGGTGGAAACATTTTTTCTCGCAGAAGAAGGCTCCTGTTTTTTTAATACCGGCGGGAACCACCCTCCCTTTTTACCTCGGTCGAAGGGAGTGGGAGAGTGTCGGGAGTCGAAAATTTTGCGATTTTTCCAGACGGGAACATATGCAGTTGATTTTTTGGCACAAAAACGGTTAAATAACCTTCCTTCCAGACACCCAAAAAAGCCAGCGTAGCTCAGGGGTAGAGCAACTGATTCGTAATCAGTAGGTCGGCGGTTCAATTCCGCCCGCTGGCTCCACACCCTGAGGAGGAAAATTGCTCGCGACGGGCCATTCCTCCCTTATTTGGTTCGACGCTTTTAGGTCAAAGCCCATAAGGATAAAACATTGCAGCAAAAGTCGGGTATTAAATCGTGAATGTGACTATAACTGCGCATTTAATTTGGGATTTTGTTGCAGTTAGTTTGGGATAAAAAAAACGCGGAGGAATTAGCGAGGCACAATATTTGCTGCTAGATGGTTTTTAACAGTAAATTAAAAGGATTAATTGCAATTCTTTCTTTAAATTTTAATCCATTTGCAGAACTGACCGACCATTTCCTCTATCACGAATTTTTCCAGAAGAGCCATCATCCATTTGCAGAACTGACTGACCATTTCCTCTATCACGAATTTTTCCGGAAGAGCCATCATCCATTTGCAGAACTGACCGACCATTTCCTCTATCACGAATTTTTCCACTTCCTTTCATTTTAAACGTCTCCTTATAGGCAAAATGTTTCATTTAATTAAAGGAAAGCACATCAAAAGCTGGTGATGATTAGCTCGGATTATTGGCGGTCCTGGGGGCATTGGTTATCTAAGGATTTGGTAGCCTTTAACCTTGGCCATTTCTGCCTTTTTTCAAAGTCGGCAAAATCCTGAAATTCATGGTTCTCGTAATAATATTTATACCCTTCAAGCCGTTCTCTGAGTTTAGGTGTCATTAAATTGTGTTCTTCAAAAAAAGCAGTTAATTCATCAGGGAGAACAGGAGGAATCACGGGCCTTCTGCGCAAATCCAGCCAATGGGCATAAAGGCCCTGCTCCGTACCAAAATCAAAATTACTGCCCAACAATGCTTGTCGATAATCGGTAAGCTGGCAGTCATGAAAATCTTTACAAATATTTTTAATTTCCTCTTCATCACATCCCAGTCGCTTTAAGGTTTCCTGTGTTGAACTTAATATTTTAATTTTTTGTTGGTCAGTTATACCACCCAACCAATCAGAACGCCCCGTATTTGATAGAGACGAAATGGCAGAGATCTTAGCGAATTCTTTAACCTGGTCAAGCGTGGCATAGGCATCGCTTAGAACCCTCTCCAATTTAGCTTTAAGGCCGTACACTGCCAACTCCTGAACATCACCAAATCGTGATAATATTGCCAAAAGAAGCCCAGTTACAAGCAAAAATATTGCCCGCTCCCCTGGATTTTCCACCTCCCAGAAAAAGAAGACCAGAGGGGCCAACACCACAAATAAAATACCTAAAGGGAACAAGGCTTTTTCCCAATTCTTAGACTTATTTTGATTATCGTTCATAAGCTGGTGATGATTATTTCAGATTTTTTGCGCGGTTGGGAGCGCTTATTATTCATGGAGTAGTGGACCGGGGAAGTGGCTAGAATTTTAAACCCACGGTACATGCTCCGGATTTCTTTTGTGTCGTTATAGGATAGCACAAATTTACCTTTGATTCTGCCCAGAACGGCCCTCAACCGCTCATGGTCTTCAGGGGAAAAGTCGTGTTGATAAAACTTCTGGGCATCGATCCAATAGGGCGGGTCCAGGTAAAAAAGGGTGTCCTTTGAATCGAAAGCATTGATGACCTTCTCGAAGGAACGGTTATCAATATAAACGGATTTCAATCGTCCTTGAATTTCATTTAAAAACGCGAGGTCGGCCACGGTCTTGGCTTTTGATGTTTTTCCATATCCCCAGCCCTTTCCACAACCTGAACCAAATGAATTCTTAACTACGTAGATAAACCTTGCCGCTCTTTGGATTTCATCCTCCAAAGGATTATCGATCTCCTGCAAAAACCTGAAATATGTTTCCCTGGAATAGAGGACCAGGTTCAACGCCTCCACTAGTTCACCAGGGCGGTGTTTCACAACCCGGAACAGGTTGGCAGGTTGCCATTGATATCGTTATAGACCTCCACCTGGCTACTCTCCGGGGACTTTTTGAACAGCACCCAACCAGCTCCGCCAAATACCTCGACGTAGGTTTTGTGCTTGGGAAAGAGTTTAACAATATCCCCGGCCAGGCGGGATTTCCCACCGACCCATCCAATGAAACTGCGCATAAAAATACCTCCTTCATCGTGATCGATGCTCGGAGGCATTCGTGCTTTAGATTTGATTTTCGGTCTTACAACGCTGGCATTTGACCTCGATTAAATGCTCTTTAAAACGCCGCAAAAGGTACTTTAAAAACCCTCGAATTTTGAATAATAAACGTCCACAGGAACTGCATCTAACCTCATAGATTTTATCCATAGCCACCTGATATAATGCCGCACGTTTGCTGAGTAGCGGGTTTATCTCGTGGCCTGTCTTTACCAGGTCGGTTCGGGCGGGTGCAACCGCCCGGCCTGCTCTTAAAAAAATCCTCGCTTTACCTGAAACTGCCCCTCTTCTGCGGCCTGTCCAATCCCCGTTGATTGATACTTATACCGCCAATATCCATCGATAGTGGGTTTAAGGTCGACGTGGTAATTCCCAACAGAATCTTTCACCAATTCACTGTCGACACCAAAAACATAAGTGATGGCCGCGCCGTTAGGATCCTTAAATGTGAATGTCAAAGCAGTGGGATCGAGCAAGGCATCATTTCTATCCGTAAAAACGGCAGACACGACTACCACGTCACCTTTATCATAAGCATTCACTGACATCAAAGGACCTCCTCGGTGATCTTAATTCGAGTTGAAAGCGTTTCTGTGATTTGAATTTTATTTAACAGGGCATGGGAGACAACCAACTTCGCCTCTCCCTGGTCAACGACGATTCCAAGAAAGACAGCGGGATCTAATTTATCAGCGACGACAAAACCAGGACTGGGAATAAAATTTAAGTTCCCAAATACAGTAGCCGGATCGACGCCATCAACAATCACACCACCAAAAACCGGGGAAACTGATAATCCGCCTAAAATAATAGCAGGATCAACTTTTTCAGTTAACACACTGGAAAACCCCGGAGTTATAAAAATGTCGCTCTGTATTACAGATGGGTCAGCCTTTAAAGGCACCCCAGAGGCGACGCTCGGTGAAATAAATATATTCCCAAAAATTATATTTGGATCCAGTTTGCTTGGTATGGACAACCCTGATATGGGTGAGACAAAAACATCCCCACCGCCAATAACATTTGGATCCAGTTTGGCGGTAATCGCTGAAGCGGGATCAGGGATAATATTCAATGAACTGAGAACGATGCCTGGGGCAACCCGGCCAGACAGAGCTTGTATAAAGTTAGGAGAAATTATCAGCGAACCAAGATCAACGGAAGGATCATTTTTCCCAGGAATGCCGATCGCCGGGACCGGGTTAAATCCAATATTGCCCAATTCAACAACTGGGTCAATTTTAGTGGGTAAGGTGGAAGTCACGACCGGGCTTATTATCATTCCACCCAAAACAACCGAAGGATTGATATTCCCAGAAACAGCGGTCGCAAGGGACGGGGTGACCGTAACACCGGTAACCGCACCAATCTCAGTCACCTTGATGCTATTGATTTGCAGTTCCGCTATCGGCCTGCCATCCTCACCGGCAAAAAGAGTCGCGTGGGGTTCCCCCCAACCAAAACCTGTTGGCCCTTTAGCGGAAAGATCGGCTTCAGTGACAGAAATTTCAGCACTTCCATAACCGGACCCGGAATCAAAGAAGACCCTCCATACAGACCCGCGAAGCTCTAATTTGACCACATCACCGTCTGCCGGGGTGGATGTAGAAGTGCCAAGCTTCGTAGAAGTTCCAGAGACAACCTTCCAAAGCTCCGCCTTAATCGTCGCGTCCCGTGTCACTCGAAGAGCAATAAAATTGTCAGCATCAGCCCAACGTGCGACCATCCAATGAACGGTTTGAAAGGCGGCGCGGTCGCCAATAGTTTTATAATTCACCTCAAAATCAATATCCGCTTCATTGACAGTTCCATAGTTGAGCTTATAAATGAGCCCGGCATTTGAGCGGACCCCATCCGGCTCGATAAAATCTCCTGCAATATCAATCTCTGCCCAGCCACCTGACGAATTAAACAGAAAAGTGGAATAATCCGTCCCCGCAACGTCCGGTGTGAGCGTATTAATATTTACGTGGTCGCTTACTGCCTGGGTGAACGTGTCATGAAAGACAACGGTATCAGCCATCAGATAGTTACCGAATCAACAAAGGTCTGCGCTTGTTTTTTAAAGTCCTGTATTTCTGCTGTGATTTTTGTAATATCTTCCGCTGAATAGTTTTCAGCTTTAACATCGACCAGGAGCGTATTTAAATAATCTCTCTCCTGGCCAAGCCGATTAAAATTAGCCTTCCTAGCTAGCCTGCGCTCAACAAGCTCATCGCCCCGTTTATTTCTTTTTGCGTCAGATATAATGTCTCTGCTCGGCATTTTGTTATCCTTTAAAAAAAATATTTTATTAGGTGATTTTTTTATTTTTTAGAAGCCTTCAAGAGCAGTCTATTTTTCTTTAAAGGTTCCCAGTATTTTGTTCTGATATTAGCAGGAACGGTCTGTGCGCTCTCACCAGGATTAGACCCTTCAGTAAAATTAGAAAGCCGCCATTTACGGTCTTCAGGTTTTTTATGAGTTTCCGAAAAATTAACAATAATCCCTGGCCCAACCAACTCTAGAAGGTGTAAATTGATACATCGCCTGGCTATTTCCAGGGAAAATTGTGTTGCTTTCATTCCCAGTTCTTCGAGAAACGATGGATAAGCAATATCAGGATCCACAAGAATAGCTTTATCAGCCTTCCTAATCCCTTTGACCCATACGGGCATTTCTTCGCCTCTATAATTAACTTTATCCATGACCACTCCTTTTATTTTTTTACCGTTCTCAATATAGATTCCGGTTATTAATTTATTAAACTTCGTTCAGTCTGAATTCAGAATTTTGAAGCGTCAACGCCTGGGTATCTGACACAACCCTGTCAGAAACCAGGTCCCAATAATTAAGCACTTCACGGTTGGCGATGGTCGCATTATTATCAGTCAAAACTAAATACCGGGCACCGCTCCCAGAGCCGGGAAGATTCCCACCAGCGGCGGTCCACACAAGATCCTTAGTCTGGATGAAGGCACGATCATTAACGTCGTCCTCGGTGATCACATCAAAATCAATTGCATTGCCAGTTAAAGCGAGTCCTCCAGTTGTGTATCCGTTTCCAGCGGCGATTTCAGTCAGTTGACCAAAAGTATTTGTGTCCGCAACTGGAGCAACAGCCGAGGTGACCAGCGCCGCGTTAAACGTATCACCCCCACGGTAATATTTTTCTAAAATCCTAAATTTTCCTTTATTAGTCAATCCAGCCATATCTCACCACCTTTTTAATAATGTTGTAATCAACAGATAAAAAATTTGTCAAAAACAATATTTAAAGCTCAGCATCAAATGTCAAAGAATCCGATGCGCCCATTTTTACTATTAAACTTTGCCCAGACGTTAAACTACTTGAAGGCACAACTTTAATCAGACCACTCTTCACACCCACTAATTCGGTTGAAAGAGTTGCTGTCCCACCACCATCCGCCCAAGTCGCGCCATAACTATTTGAAAATGTGACAGTAGGGACAACTCTCATTTCGATAGGGTAAAAAACACCAAGAAACCCGATGGCGCTACTTTGTAAAGCCGCGACCCCAATCACAGCTCCATTTTCACTACCCATCGACCAATAATACCTTTGCGCTAACAATAGCTCCTGTCCAATTGGGCGTTGTTCAAAATCAGTTGTAAACGTGCCTTTTTCAACCTGCACTTGAGAAATATCAAACTGGTAGGTGTCGTTATCAGTTAATATAAACAGTATCTGAAGTGAGCTTCCTGTACCGATTGTTTTTCCACTAATAGAAGCTGTTGTAAAAGTTTGGGAAAATTTTTGCCACGACGTGGTTATATTATGATTTTCTAAAGTACCACTGACAGCCGCACTACCCCCTGACCCAAACTCCTGGTCAAATCTTGAGGATATTGTTATTGCCTTTGATGACTTAGCGTAAAACGATAAAGTTACTTCCTGCCCAGCCAACGTGCGAACATTTTCAATGAACTGTCGAAGAAGCGGCGACCCAGATGTCGAGGCTGTGGTTTGGTCGTGACGAAGAAAAAATTCAGGTTCTCCAGGGACATCTGTTTGGCCGACAGTATGTGCCTGGCGAGAAACTGTGTAAGCCGGAGAACCACCTCCAAAATCATTCCGCCAACGGTCAGCAGAATAAATGCCAGTAGCCGTAAAGCTAGTCCCCCTCTGCCAAAGCCTAAAATTTCCATTAATGATTTGATTACTAAATCGAGGAGGTGCTCTGGCCTGTATAGCCTCAGCCACCCGAAGCGGGGTCATCCCCTTTGTATTTTCTGTTCCAGCTTCCGCTTCTATCTGCGATGCTAGGGTACGGTCAATAGTTATCGTGTCCGTCCCTGAATCACCCGATGTGGATAACCCGGCACCGCCAACGATGGTCAGAGAATCAGTAGCTGTTTCCGCCACGGGATTTGTTCCGCTATCCCCGACAACAGTGTTAAATAAATTTTGATCGGGCGATCCACCTGCGGCCCCCGCCGTAGTTTCAACCCAAACCGCCGCACCGACGGACGCATCCAAACAGACGAACGCCTTATCAGTGGTTGTGTTCATCCACCGGGAGCCAGGGGAATAATTGGAACCTGAATCATCCGTCACACCAGGGTTTACGGTCGCGGATAAATTTTGTTTTAAATTTGGGACTTCGGTTAAACCCACTTGGGCCTTAGTTACTGAATGGGGATTTGCGGTGTTTCCTGAATGTGCATCGGTATACGCTTTTACGGCCTGCTCGGTGGGTACGGCATCGTCGCTATTTCCAGCCATCGTGCCATCTATGGAAAACTCATTGACCCCAGTTCCAATATTAAAAAACATTCTTCCGCCATTAGCCAGGCGCGAAAATTCCACAATCCTTTCAAAAGAAGTGTCCCCTGTATTTCTGCCGGATATTCTATAAAAGTCACCAACCAGGCTCGTTTCAAATTTTCCTGCCGGAGTTGTCTGATCGGTTTCAATCCATTCGATTTGCGGTGTCGGTGCACGCAATTGCAAATTTGCCGCGCCTCCACCGGTACCGTCATGGTCGAGGCGTACTAATGGTTGATTATCGGCGGGGTTATCAGCTTTGATGTAAAAAATTGGCGCATCGGAAGTTGCCCCCAAATCGCGGTACAGTTGAGCGATCACTCCAGGCGCGGCGGACGTGGCTAAAAAGTTTCCGCTCGACCCAATTATAAAACCAGTATCATTAGTCCCGCTGATCGTCAGGTCACCGGTCATGGTTCCGCCCGTATTCATGACCGCGCCTGCCGCCGAGACGTTTACTGAATCTGTTACATCAGCTCCCGCTTCGATCCCCGCTAACTTACTTTCTTCCGAGGAAGTGAATCTATCCGCCCTGGTCTCAGTTCCCGTAGAGTTGAGCTTGTAAAGATTTCCATCGGTTTTAAAATATATTTTTTGTTTTCCGGCAACTGGATTCGACGGCGTGGCGGATTGCTCTTTATTAACGAAAGATTCATTCGCTTCGAGATTATCCGCACGTCTTGTCCCCGCATCTGCGAACAACGTAAAAGATAAAAAAAGTAAAGTGATTAAACTGGTTATGATTCTTTTCATGACTTCCTCACGGTATGGTTGTGATGGCTTTTTTCTTGAAATAAATTGTTAAATAAACATCATTACCCGGCTCTATACTTCCAATGCCGGTCACCTGGAATCCCATTTCTTGGGCCGATGTAAAGTCAATCGGAACCCCAAGCGTTGTTTTTTGCTTCTGGCTCCCGGCGGAAAGTGTGGCTCCATTTGCTTGAGCCGCGCCGTCCTTCAAAACATCTATGGTTAAGGCCGCGCCGGTAGGAGCGGTCCCCGAAAAAATACTGAGAGCCACTAAAGTAATATCTTCTTGAGGCATAAAACCATCGTAGAAAACCAGGCCAACAGCCGGGGCTTGAACTAAAGGAATGGGGAACGAAAATAAATTTCCAATATCGTCAATGGCTTCCTTAACAGCGTCCTCTTCATCTTTCCAACTAAGATCGCCAGCGGCTGGTTTTGGGAGGTTTAAATTTAATGTGAATGAATTTGCCATAACTTAAAAACTTTCTATTCCCGAATATCCGGATAATGAATAATTTGAAAGTCCATACCCTGCGTTATTTTTTGTTCCATGCATCAATTGCACAGTAATGGGTAGGGAATCCATTCGGCGGCCACGCCCAGAGCCTATTTGTCTACCCACACCTAAAACCAGTGCAGGCAAATTGACTAATTCGTGAGTGGGTGTGTTCACTTCTAAAATATCGCCACGCTCAACCTCTATATTGTCGAGAAATAATGCCAAATTCAGCACGTCCGAAGGTTCCTTAAACTGTGCCAGATAAAAACCAATCAGGTCCGTGGCCTGGGCTTGAACGCGGGTCCAGTCATACTCAAAATCATTCGGTTTTTCCCGGCGACCATATCTGGTAACTGAATTTGTATCCGAATCAGCTTCAATGGCGTCATATTCGTTCGATGACCATTCACGTTTATAACGAAGATCGATAGCGTTAACGATATTACGGTTTGGAGTGCGCTCAACCTGTATCGTTGCGCGACCGGCATTGTCCAAACGGATCATATTTTCTGGAATATTTTTATCCGGGATAAACGCTGGCGTGAGCTGGTTCAATGGACGAAACTGGAGCCTTGCCTCTCCCAGGTCCCAAAAAAAATAGGCACGGCAATTTTTTTCCCAATCGCGCCATAAGTTTTTAATTTCGCTTTTACCTTGGACAATGCCTGCCAGCTTATAACCACCTACGATGGCTCCGGAAAAATCAGTCCCAGCCTGGGTGAACGATGCAGAATCAATCTCCGAAGCGGTCAATCCCATTAGATTTAAAATCGACCATTTAAAAATATAATCAGGCCGTTCCAATAGAGCGTCAGCAACGCCGCTGATGGTGCCTGATCCATTGTCTTTCACGCCCTGGACTTCGGCGGTCACGTTGTCGGTAAAACTCAGCCTGCGCCTGGCGTATTCTATTTCAAACGCGACATGGATGATAAAAGCCGTGCGCCCATCGGAGGTACCGTTATATTTGACCTGGACTTCCCGGTTAGTGAACCACGACCAATCACCAGCCACATTGGAAGTGATATCGATAAAATCGACGATGGTACTGGTGTTTTTTTCAGCAGTGCCACCAACTGTCGGGTTGGAGTTGTGCTGAGTCACTGCTCCTGTTTTAGAAGTCGATGTGCCAGTACCAATAATGGCGGTGTCTTCCACTGGGGTTAAGGTGATGACCCGTGTGACATTAAACAATTTCATGGTCCCGGACCCAAAACCACTTTGCCTTAAAATAGTTACAGTGGTCGGCGCGTTGGCATGGCTTCCATTTGGGGTATAGATATTTGGAGACCCAAGCTTAAAAATAACGAAACTATCAGGAGTTGTGCCATTTAAAACCAGACCAGTTCCTGTAGTACCAGCGGAGGTGGGAACCTCAAAATTCAGCTCATATTCCACTGTATCTATTGTCCCTGCTGGCGCGGCGGGAAATGTGATGACGTGCGTTGGATTGAGGCTGTCAATCGCAAACCCCTCCGGGTCGATTCCCGCTGTAGCTTCCTGTCGGATTTCAGTTTTTCTCGGTAAATCGTGTTGATGCGTCGGATCGGTGATAGGGAACCCAAAAGAATCCAGATGCGTGTGGGTGATATCCACATTACCCTGGGCACCAATTGCGTCCGCTGTGGCGGGCGGTGATAACAATCCAACCTGGCCAACGCCGACGACATCCACCGAAAGGTTATCGTTTGAAAGTTTCTCCTCCACAAAATGCTCGACGCGGAGTTTAACTTTCCCGATCACGCCAATGGCTGGCATGACATCGGTCTGCTCGAGGGACAGCATGTTCGCCGCCTGATTGATTTGTGCGTACTCGGTTTTAGTGGCCGGGTTTGCGGCGTTCAAGCCATCAACAGCATTATTTCCTGTACCCAACGCATCAAATTGCGCCTGTAGGAATCGGGTGTCTAAAGAATCCGCCTTTTCCGGTTTCTTATTAAAAACCACTTCCCCGTTGGCGAGATCCAAAGAGTAGTCTCCGGCGTTGGCCGGTTGCCCATCCACCTTAACGTTACTGATCTGTTTGATAGCATAAACCGGGTCGCTGAAAAGGTAGCGGTGATCGGTGATCTTTTCCAGAACAACATCGTCCGCGTAATGGAATTCATTGATGCCGGTGCATCCGGTAAAGGTCGTGGCCGTTATTCCGGTGTATGCCACTTCATCGTCATTTAATTTGAGAGTACCGGGCGCGCTGAATAAGGAAGTATCAGCGACGGCCAACGTGATATCCCCAGGCGCGGCCACGGAGGTTAATTTAGCTTCCGCCGCCTCTTTAACAAGAATCGACGGAGCTTTTTCAACCTGACCAATAACAATCGGCTTCATTTTTCCAATAGATGCTTCAGGCGCGTTGGGATAATCCGTGGAATTTATTAAATTTCCAACGGTCACGCTTCCCCTGGCGTTAGAAATATCCACCAGGTCAAAAGAGCAGGTCACTTGATCATATTTGATCGGGTCTTCAATCCGGGCGACGAATATCGGAGCGATATCCGCTTCCAATAAACCATCAAACCACTGGGACACAGTGACCGTGGCCGACTCCGGAGGACGGTCCTTAAAGACATAGCTGAACGGTTTGGCCGGGCTGAATAATGCGGTCGGCAGATTAGTGATCGATATATTAAGATCAGCGACCGAGTTGGCGGAAAAGTTTCCAGCGTTCACCAGGCGATCCAGGTCGCCGGTATTTTCTACGACGGAGTGCCAGTCGGTCCCGTTGATGGTCAGTTTTTTATTATTGGAATCGGAACCCCGGTCGGTCAAGCGAAGGGTCAAGGCAGGCAAAGCGCCAATGGCAGGCCAATCGATCTGAATCAAAGTGACCGGGGCGTGGGCCTTTTTATCCTTTTCCGCTCCAAAATTTACTGTTAAATCAGTTCGCACGACCCACCTTTTAATGTTTACAAAGAAGTGTCCGGGCTATGCTCGGACCGACCCACCTATTAATATTTATAAGGAAGTGCAGAGCTAGGCTCTGCGGATTACAGTGATTGCCTTGGCATTTTTAAAAAATCAACTTTGTGTTCAATGGAAATATCTTGAGTTTTTATTCGTTGAGAAATTTCATCACGGATCCGCCTTTTCAAAATCCCCATCAAATCTTCCTGCCAATGATCCCGCTTTATCAATTGACTATAAAAATCGGCGCGTATTGGTACACCCTGGGAAAAGGCCAACTCTCCGTCCTTGTGATACACCTTTATCGGGAAAACAAGAGAAGCGCCTGTCTGATTAACTTCATCCCCCTGGATCTCGATTTCAAAATCTTCCTCATTACATTTCGTCCAGTCGATCATGGCGTTTCCTTTCTCAATAAAACCGATCCGGAATAAAGTCCGGGCCGGTCTTTTTTTAAATTAAATTCATTCATCCAACGGACGCTGTGCAGTACCGCGCTCCCGTCCTCATATTCAAATACGTTGAATGACTTTTTAACGGTGTTATAAAAGGCGAGTAAACCGTCCCTATCAGCCAAAGACATCAAGGTGAATTCAAGATTAAAGCTTTCCCGCTTAGGGCCTTTATCCTGGACATAGAGAGTTCCTCCAGACGTTTCACCGGTGAGTTGCTCCGGGTAGTCCACCGGCGTTTCCAGCGGAAACTCTGGCCCAGTCGCCGGGACCCAGGACAATGTTGGAGCGGCTTTAGTGGGGAAATAAAATCCAAAGGCCATCAAACACTCCTGCGCTCATCGATGCGTTGCAATTCAGAGTGAATCCTTCGGGCGGTTTTTTCGGGTGCTTCCGTGCTATTCGCAACCTGGATATTTATATCTCCAAAAGTAATATTCCCTGTTTGGCCCTTGCGAAATTGCTCGGCTTGAGACCGAGGGAGCACGGTTTCTCCCTGGTGTATTTGCGCCACCATATCCCTGGGGACAAAACGGATCCCTGAAGCGAATGAAGGCAGGCCGCTTGTGTTAAATTGTGGCTCCAGGTTTAAACCCAGAGGGCCGGTTGACCTGTCTTTAGCCCTGCCGATACTGGAACCGATAGAAGATCCGGCACTTTCAAAACGCTGGCGGACAATGACATCCTGAATAATTGCTAAAGAAAATTTTTCCGCGATCTGACTTCTTAATTTTCTCGCGTCAGCGATCAATTTATCCTGATCCACAATGCGGATATTTGCTTCGACACTTGCAATTTCTTCGCGGAATTTATTAAATTTACTGCGAACGATTTCGAGATTATTTGTAACCTCTACGAACTGTTTTTTTATATTTTTTGTAGGATCCTGGTTTTTTTGTTTTTTTAACTCTTCTGTCAACCTTTTTAATGACTCTTCAAAAAGGCGAACAGCACCACGTTGCTCCAAGCTTTTATTGGTAAATTTATCTGCGACGGACCTCGACTCATCAGCCACTTTCCTTAATATTCTGATTCTTTCCTGACCGTCAAATTGATCTGCACTTCGTAAATTATTCCGGATATCTCGAATTGTGGCAAAATTTCTCAGTTCTTCAGAAAGACCACGGCGCGATATTTCCTTTTTAAAGTTTGCCAACTCATTTTCCACATCAAGAATTTCACGAATATCCGAGACTCTTTTTTCCGCCGCGCTCAAATCAGCGGACAATATATTTTTTTGCTTATTCAAAACCCTGAGTTGCGCCTGATCCATTTCAAGCAGGGCGGAGGTAAGTTTTTCAAACGAAGTTGTTATTTTTTCAACTTTTTCAAC
>JAJDAZ010000070.1 GCA_029261595.1 Nitrospinaceae bacterium
ATAATCGACCAATTGAATTTAGAGACTCGCCTCTTTTCCAACGATCCCATATCTCTTGCTTCTGGGCAGGGGTATAATTAATTCGGGTTCTGTATGTCATTTACAACACTCCATCTTTTTATTTAAAGATTATAGTGTTGCGTCGACCGATTGAGACCGCCGCCAATAGCGGACATTCTCGTGAAGAGTAAAATCGGCCTTACTGAGAAGATGTAAAGTTAGATTTCCTGTAAATATATCTCTAGCTAAATTCCAAATTTGGTTCACATTCGTTTGAAGACTTACATCCTGCAACGCGTTCAGGAACCATATGGTCCATTGCCAGGACCACCGACCCAAATAAAAACAGGGTTGCCGTATGGCCCAGTCCCCAGGCGGCCCCTAACTTCATCCCCTCTTTGATTGATGTCGTACGATGGGGTCAAAGAAGCTACGGCCGCAACATGGTCTGCTTCCAACGCGTGTCTCAAGCCAATCAGGAACCCAAGGGACAATACGTAAAACATATCATATTTTTCCTGATGTCATGGCACCTGGTTTTTGTTTGAAATTTCCGATTTCAACCACTCATACCAGGTGTTCAGGCCATCACCTTTTGTGGCGGACATCTGAAACACTTGTATCTCCGGATTCACCTGCCGGGCATATTCAATGCATTTATCCACATTAAACTCAACGTAGGGCAATAGATCGACTTTATTCAGGATCATAATGTTGGATGCTTGGAACATATGGGGATATTTTAAAGGTTTGTCCTCGCCTTCGGTTACAGAAAGAACGGCGACTTTGGCACGTTCTCCCAAATCGAAAAGAGCGGGGCATACCAGGTTTCCAACATTTTCAATCATCAAGACAGAGTTCCTGGGAGGTTGTAATTCCTTAAGGCCGCGAGCCAGCATATCCGCTTCCAAATGACAGCCGGTGCCGGTATTGATCTGCACTACCTTGCACCCGGTGGCACGAATCCGCTCCGCATCGTTGACGGTTTCCTGATCGCCTTCGATAACGCTTAATGAAATTTCATCTTTCAAATCCTTAAGGGTTTGTTCCAGCAACGTCGTTTTCCCCGCCCCAGGAGAACTCACCAAATTCAGCGCTAATATATTTCTTTCTTCAAACCAGCCACGGTTCTGCCCAGCCAAAAAATTATTCTTGGCCAGAATTTCTTTTTCCAGGGAAATAACTGATGACGGCGAATGACTATGTTCATGATGGTGATCGTGGGTATGTGAGTGGTCGTGATCATGTAAGTGATCGTGATGGCCATGATCGTGACTATGAATATCCAGGACCTTATCGCCATTTGAGTTAGTCAACGTGGCCTTAGCATCGTTTCCGCATCCGCATGTGGTGCACATCAGGCAACCTCCATTTCTTTAATATTTAACTCCTGGCCGGCAACGCATTCCAGATGGGTGGAACCGCAATCGCACTGGACAAAAAACTCGTTGGTTACTATTTCCGAGGAACATTCCCGGCAGATAAAACAGGCCGGAGTTTCGATAATTTCCAGATCCGCTCCCTCCAATTGCGTGCCTTTGCTACATACATCAAAACAAAATCGAATGGCGTCCGGCATGACGGCGGACAATTTGCCGATTTCCAATACTACTCTTAAGACCTTGGAACCTTTGGCATGTTCGATGACAATGGCAACAATATTTCGAGTGATCCCCAACTCATGCATGGTTTTGTGCTTCCAAGCGGTTTAATTCAAAAAAGGTATCAAGAGACTTTTCCCAAAACATCCGGTTTAAGGATTGTTTTAATCCCTCGAGTTCCTCCCTGTCTCCGGAGCCCTCTTTATCATTGCCGATTCGATCCAACAGTTGGGGAAAATGGGTGGTTTCCCCTTGTCGACTTTGGTGATGTTGCACGATTCGCCCATTGATCAAACCCTCAGCAAATTCTCGGAAGCTGTTCGCCCGTCAGCATATCGAGGATGCAGAAAAAACCTTATTGGATAGGATCATCCCAGACAAAAAAACGAATAATGCAAAAAATTTTTGCGCATATCATTTTTATGTTAAGCGGTTGGGGCCTGGCAAGTATCTCAAAGCTATAAAATCTTTTCAGAAATGAAACCAATGCCTCTCAACCCGATAAAACTTTTTGGGAATTTTATCTATTAAATGGGAAATCTCAATTTATTCCAGGAGATCCCGATTTTGGAAAAATGTTTATTGATCCAATGGTGAAAACCCGGTCCCAGACTCATAGTATAATAAAAGAATGTTTAACAATCTCATTATTCGACCGGGGATAAAAATGAATATCCAAAAGCAACTGCCACAGTTTAACAAACAAACCGCTCTTCTTATCGTAACAGGGAGCCAAAAAGGAGTGTTTCACCTTGCCGCTTCCGGCGTTATTGAGGAAATCGGTGTGGTCGATGAACCCATCAAGGAATTTTCCGATCGCGAGGAGTTTTTCGTGAGCAAGGGAGGGGAAGGTGATTTTACCTCCGGATCGGTTTACGAACCCAACAAGCAAGAGCACATAAAAAAATTCGCGAAAAAAGTCAGCGGTGAAGCAGACTGCATCGTTAAGGAAAAGGGGGTCGACACCGTTTACCTTTTCGTTCCCGATTACGTGATCCATGAACTCAACCGCACTTTGACGAACCGGGTGAAAGAGATGGTGCAGGAAAAATTTAAAGGGAACTTCGTCGAAGAGCACCCCTTTAAACTGCTCGAGAAAATAAAAAAGACCAAATTTTAAAAAGGGGTGATCCCTTCATTTTTGGTCCACCAGGCTTTGACACAAAACAATCAGGAAAACATCAAGGGATATTCTTCGATGCAGTCGGTGTAGTCATCCAGCCAATAAGCCTCGGGGTTCCTTTCATATGGTTCTTTACCGTAATCTGGCTTTTACTTATTACGATATGTATCTTCAGCAACCAATCCTCGAACCTTTTCACGATACCTTGGTGTCGGGAGGGGCTTTGGTTATCGGTTCTCACGAATCTCTGCCCTTTAATTTCTCCCCCTCAATGGTCAGCCTCCTCTGCATTTTTCTCCAATTCGGGATTCACCGCACAGTCAACAATCGCTCCGCAGGTAACCCCAAACGGAATATAACCTGCATAGCCGATTAGCGGCATGGCGAAGATTTCAAAACGTTGGACATAGGGAACCGTGTATACCCAGTGCGCAAGACTTTTGATATTCCATAGTTCCCAAAAAAAACCACACACCAATCCTGCCAATGCTAATAGCCAGATTCGTTGCCAATCTCCAGTTGTTAGTGCTGAAATTAACAAGGGTCTGGCACCAGAAAAAGCCTGCAAAGCAATCAACAGTAATGCCGGGATAATCCATACGAGAGGAAATAGAATTGCCGGCCAAATTGAAATGCCTGTCAATCCCAAAATGCCGAGGACGAAAAAAACGAGTGGCATCCAGCTCATTTTTGCTCTATTCCCTCGCCATGCGTTGGCGAGTCCTAATCCTAATCGAGGAAAAGTGTGCAGCCACTGTGCAGTGGAAAGCACGGAAGGTATCACCGTCGAAAAGGGAAGCGTTGCATACCAAAAGTACTCCCAGGCGTCAAATTCATCCACTCCTATATAGTACCAATTCTCAACAAAGCGATTTAAATACTCAAAGCTCCACCAAAACCCTGCACTGAGCGGGAATAACCAAAGAAAATATTTAGTTCTGTCAATGACCAGGCAATGACCGCTTCGCTGATATGTCAGTGCGTTGATCACCAAAATATAACCTAGCCAAATTGGCGAAAATGTATGTTTTTGCAACGCAGCAAAAACAGGAAACCGATTCCAGGCTACGACCCAGGCTGCGACCAGCAGGATCAAGCCTGCCCAACCCCAGATAGGAAAACGCGAACGTGTATTAAGAAATGGTACTTCTACCGAGGATTTAAACACCTTCAATAAAAAAGGGGAAACAGTTATGAATACAAATGTAGTTAATGCAAGGAAAACGATCCAAGAAAATGGTTCAGGTTGGTGCGGGCGAGTCCGGGGTGGGAAGGCAAGATAATTTTGTGCTGATCCGCCAGTTAGCCAGCCTCCAAGGAGAGGGAGTCCGATTAAAAGAATTGCGTAGACGAGCAGATTCCAAACCCGCATGGATTTCATATGGGAATTTTATACAGTAAATCCAAAATACAAAAGAAAGAATTTGATTAGGGAGGCCGAGGTTTGCCACTCCTTGAAAGCTATGGAAAATGGCAAATTTTGCGGGAGCTGCCATAATGGGGAAAAGGCATTTAAGGTGGTCGGACGGTTTTGCATGAAATGCCATGTAAAAAAAAATAAAAGATTTTAAGGATTTGAAGGACATTTCCAGAAAGACCAATAGTGTCTTGTGGAATTAGGTGAAATGTTTGTCCAAAATTTTAAAACTGGGTTTTGGGGAACAAGTCACAGGGATCTAATCGGTCATCCTTCTAATATAGAGGATTAACTGCCATATCTGGTTGTCTTCCAATTTTGCAAAGCCCGGCATCTGGGTTCCATGCGACCCATTCTTGATGATCCAGAACAATTGACCATCCGAAATGCCCTTCATTGTTTGGTAACAGGTGAAATTCCTAGGATAAGGTTTTATACGCTGGAAGATAAGCCCAATACCATCACCTTTAATTCCATGACAAATTACACAGGGGACGGGTTTCGCATTTGAATTAAACAGATGGTTTCCGGCCAGGACATTTTCATCGGTTGGTTCCAGCATATTTTTCAACTGGGAATACTCCTCAGGAGCAGGAATGGTATCCCGCGTTTGGGGGCAAAGGCCTGGAGTTTCATCCTGAGAAGAAATTAAATAAAAAGAAACTGCACAAACAATCAATAGAACAAGCAATGACATCAGTTTTGGAAATGAAATTCTCACTTTTATCCCACCTCACATTAGCATTAATTTTACTCTGTGCTTTAAATTGGCATTTGACAATAGTTTACTCCAAGCAATACAAATAGCAAAGTTATGCAATGCTGGACGGGTTCCCATCAAAACCTCATAGGCCAGCCTTAACCAGGGGTTCCGGTGTCAGATCGGTTTGGGGTGTTCTTGAAATCACTTTTCCCCTTAATTTATAAATCCTGCATTCCCCACCAGAAATACATGCCAATAGTCAATGGCAATCACCCATTTTGCAATTATTTCTCCCGAAGTTATGGGTGCAGGTCGTCAACGACATCTTTCCCGAAAAAGGATTTTTGTTAGTTATATATTAAGTATATAAAGGATCGATAATTATTCCCCTGGTTTGATATTTTTGAGGTTGGATAGGGGGTTGACCTGGGAGCAGTCTGTGGTTTTTCAGAGAGTTCGTGGAAAATCCATCCAAAATATTATATGCCTGCTGGCATAGAAAATGGGTGCGGGTCACAGCCAAAAATTCCGACAAATTATCTGGACCATTTTTCCAGGAAAAGGCCTGTCAAATAGATGTTACTAAAGGGAATAAATAGTGCCTGCTAATGGTCCTAGATATAAGGAAGGAAAGAGTTAAAGCATCAATGGATGCTGTGTGTATCGTTATTTAAGGCTTTTTTTTTTGCGGATTAATTGTAAATCCCCTTTTCTAATATTCAATTGCTGGATTGACCATTAGGAGCTAGGAAACAATGGAGTTTCTTTCGCGGAAAAACTTTTTTACTTGGCTGGAGGGGCTGAAGACCGCTTACCAGGTGTTTGTCCCTTGTAAGAAAGGTGCGTACCGCTTCTACAAACGATATACTTCGCCTGCCGATGATATCGTTATTGGTGAGGTACGGACCACGGAGCCCCTCAAGGGCTTCTTCACTCATGCCAGAGAAAAGGTTGCTGAAGAATTCAATCCCGAAGCTCCCCCTGATAAAAATAAACCCTTTGCCATCGTCGGAGTGAAGGCTTGTGATCTGAAAGGGTTTCTGGTTCAAGATCAGGTTTTTGCCCACCAAAGCCCCCCGGACCCGTTTTATGCTCGAGCCCGAGAAGATAATCTGATCATATCCGCCGATTGCACCCTGACCCTGGATACCTGTTTCTGTCTTGCCCTGGATCATAACCCTTACCCCGAAGGTCATTTTGATATCAACCTCTCCGAAGTGGAAGGTGGGTTTGTCGTGGAAACGGGCTCATCCAAGGGTCGGCAAATTCTTGAAAAACACAAAAATCTTTTTCAAGAGGCGAGTCCGGCAGTCCTGGATGAGAGGGAAGCCAGACGAAAAAATATCGTTGCGGAAGTTGTGAGCAAGATCGAGGAGAACGAGGTCCCTTACCAGGAACATTATCCGGGGATGGTTGAACGCAACTATAAATCCAAGATATGGGAGGAGGAAGCCCAACGCTGTGTCGAATGCGGGGCCTGTAACATGATTTGCCCCACCTGTCATTGTTTCATGTTGACGGATCAGAAGTCAGGGGATCAGTTTGCCCGCTTTCGTCATTGGGATTCCTGCATGCTCAGGAATTTTGCCCAGGTCGCAGGCGGGGGCAACCCCCGGTCGCGGTTGTGGATGAGGTTGCGCAACCGGTTTGAGAAGAAATTCGATTTCTTTCCAAAGGTCGCTGATTTCTATGCCTGCACGGGATGCGGGCGTTGTGTCACGGCGTGCCCTGCAAAAATAGATATCCGCAGAGTGTTGAAAAGGCTGGTGCACAATGAATAAATGGCACAATCCCTATAGCCCGGTCAAGACCGAGGTGATCGATTCGATCGTCGAAACCCCGACGATCAAAACGCTTCAATTGAAGCCTCAGGTTCCGATCGCCTTTGAGGCGGGACAATTTGTGGAGTTAACCATTCCCGGATTGGGGGAGGCCCCGTTCACCCCTTCTTCAAGGCCTTCGGTGACGGACGAAATGTTTTTAACCATCATGAAGGTGGGTAAGGTCACCGAGGCGGTCCATCTTCTGCAAACAGGGGATACGGTCGGACTGAGAGGGCCGTTGGGAACCGGATATCCGATCGATTCATTCATGGACAAAGAAGTCCTGGTGATCGGAGGCGGATGCGGCTTCGCTCCCTTAAGAAGCTTGATGTACACCCTGTTTGAACGATCGAAAGAATTTAAAAAACTGCTGTTTCGCGGCGGGTGCCGATCCGCTCAGGACCTGCTTTACCGGCAGGAGCTTGCTCAATGGGCTAAAAGAGACGACCTGGATATGAAGCTCACGGTGGATGCGGGCGATACTTCGTGGAAGGGCCATGTCGGGGTGGTGACGATGCTCCTCGATGATATCGGGATGGATTGTCATGAAGGGATCGCCATCGTGTGTGGTCCGCCCCTCATGATGAGGTTTGTGACCATGAAACTGGTCGAGATTGGGTTTCAAGACCAGAATATCTATCTCTCGATGGAGAGGAATATGTCTTGCGGGTTCGGAAAATGCGGTCATTGCCGGCTGGGGACCTACTATGTTTGCAAGGACGGACCGGTGTTTTCCTATGACAAGATCAAACCGTTTCCGGATATTTGGTCTTAAAAGGAGGTCATGATGAAGACCAGCGCCCAACAATTACATCATGGACAATTGAACACCGCGCCCCAATTGGGAAGCGATGAGCGGCTGTTTATCGATCTGGATATTTGCTCATCCCATCAATGCCCGGAGTGTACCATCCAGTGCAGTTATTTTGGCCATAACAACAATAACGGGATTCACTCTGTGGCGGAGCTGGCCACCTACGCCCTGGTCTGCCGGCGATGTGAAGACCCGCATTGCGTCAAAGCCTGTCCTGTAAACGCCCTTGAGCAGCAAAAGGACAAGGGCTCCCTGCTGACCCGGCACAACATGCTTTGTGTCAGCTGTCAATCCTGTTCGCACGCCTGCCCTTACGGCACCATCTATCCGGAACATGTGCCTTTGTTAATCCATAATTGCGACTTCTGCATGGATCGACGAGGGGACCGGGATGAGCCGCTGTGCATCAAGACCTGCCCTTACGGGGCTCTGCGATTGATGCCAGGCGATAGCGAACTGGATGAAAATACCTTCCGGGTGGGGGATCATCTCATCGTCCATTCGACCCATTGGGAGCAGGACAAGGCGTGATATACATTCTTTATCTCTTTTTCTTCGGCTTTCTTTTGACGGCTGTCATCGGTCTTTTTGGGAGTTGGATCGATCGCAAGCTCACCGCCCGGTTGCAATACCGGGTAGGGCCGCCGCTGTTACAACCCTTGTTTGACATCCTCAAACTTTTAAAAAAAGAGACGCTGGTTCCCTTCGGTGCCTCCAAGGCCACCTTCCTCGCCGCCCCCATGATCGGACTGGTCAGCGTGATGGTGGTATCTACGGTTTTATGGGTCAATAATGTGGATTCCCAGAATACTTTTATGGGGGATTTGATCGTCGTCGTCTATTTCCTGCTGGTGCCTTCGATCTCAATTATCATGGGTGGTTTTGCCTCGGGCAATCCATTGGCCAGTTTGGGCGCCTCTCGGGAGTTGAAGTTGATCTTGAGTTATGAACTGCCCTTTATACTGGCGGTTCTGGTGGCGGTGATACATGCGGATTTCTCCCTCCGGCTGGGAGATATCCTGGCCACTCAGGCTAAGAACGGCGTCATAGCCGTCAGCTGGTCGGGGGGGCTGGCTCTATTGATCACGATGATATGCATGCAGGGCAAACTCGCGCTGGTTCCATTCGATACCCCCGAGGCCGAAACCGAGATCGCGCATGGCGTATTGATCGAATATTCAGGGCCACTGCTGGCCGTTTATCGACTGATGAAAAACATGCTTTTTTTTGCGTTGCCGTTTTTTATCATCATCATTTACCTGGGGGGCTTGAGAGGCCATGGTCTCCACCTTTTGTATGGGGCATTGGAATATGTGGGAATCGTGGCGTTGATCACGGTCATCCGCAATACCAATCCCCGGTTGAGGATCGATCAGGTGCTCAGGTTTTTCTGGGGGCCGATGACCGTCCTGGCGATTATCGCCGTCCTTTTAGCCCTGGGGAATTATTAAATGGGAATTCTGGATAAAGCCTTTCTCAAATCACTGTGGGTGTTTCATCTGGCGACGGGCAGTTGCAATAACTGCGACATAGAGTTTTTGGACTGCCTGACTCCCCGGCATGATATCGAGCGTTTTGGGATGCTGCTTGTCGGAAGCATTAAACACGCTGATGTCCTTTTAGTGACGGGTGCCGTGAACCGGCAATGCATTCCCCGGATCAAGAGGCTCTACGAACAGATGCCCAAACCGCGCCTGGTGGTGGCGATCGGAGAGTGCGCGCTCTCCCGCGGGGTCTTCATGCACAGTTACAACTGCCCGCTGCCCCTGGATCACGTCATCCCGGTGGATGTATATATTCCGGGATGTCCGCCCAGACCGGAGGCCATCATTTCCGGAATAATGCAGTTGATTGAAAAGAGAAAGGGCCAACCGGATGAAGCAAAGGCTTAGGTTAAAACCATGAACCGCCAGGAGATATTACAAGGATTGCATGAACGGTTTCCCGAAGACATCACCAACGTCTTTGAGAAATCAGCCAAGCGGGTCTATATCGAGATCAAAGCCGGTGTGATTGTCCAAATGGCCCAATACCTTTTTAAGGAAATAGGGGCAAGGTTCAACATCGCCTCCGGTGTCGACAACCGCGATAACATGGAAATCCTTTACCATTTCACCGAGGAGACCATCGATCTTGTGATCTCGCTGAGAGTCACCCTGCAAAAAACGAAGTTGGAAATCGATTCGTTGACACCGGTCTTTCCCGCTGCCCAATGGATCGAACAGGAGATCCATGAGTTGTTGGGAATCAACTTTATCGGTCATCCGCAACTAAAAAGACTGCTCCTTCCTGAGGATTGGCCTGAAGGGGTGCATCCCCTGCGCAAGGATTATAAAGAGTGGGATCCAAACGCCATCCGCGACAGGGGGGTGTGATGCCAAGAACGATCATCCCCATAGGTCCGTATCATCCGTTACAGGAAGAACCGGAATTTTTTATACTCACCGTGGAAGGGGAGACGGTGGTCGATATCGATTTGCGCATGGGATACAACCACCGGGGAATCGAGAAACTCTGCGAGCGGCAGGCCTACGATCAGGTAACCTTCGTCGTGGAGCGGGTCTGCGGGATCTGCTCCACAAGTCATCCTTTCGCCTACACGCAGGCGGTGGAAGATATCCTCTCGGTCGAGGCGCCGCCCAGGGCCAGGTATATCCGGACCATCACCGCCGAGGGCGAGCGAATCCATTCTCACCTGTTATGGCTGGGGCTGGCGGGCCACTTTTTAGGATACAACACCATCTTTATGTGGTGCTGGAAACTCCGGGAGGAGATCCTCGATGTCATGGAGATCCTGTCCGGCAACCGCAACAACTACGCCATGTTCAAGGTCGGCGGGGTTTGGCGGGATATCAAGGCGGAAGATATCCCCACGGTTTTAAAGAAGATCGATTCCATTATCCCCACTCTGGAAAAATTAAAGAAGGCGGTCATGGATGACCCGGTTCTGCATGCCCGCACCAAAGGAATCGGTATCCTGTCAAAGGAAGCGGCGATCAATTATTGCGCCTTGGGGCCGACCGCCCGCGCCTCCGGGATCGCACGGGATATCAGAAAAAATTGTCCCTATGGAGCTTATGCAGAGATCGACTGGGAAATGATCGTTGCCCAAAATGGCGATGTCTTTGACAAAGTCGTGGTTCGCATTAATGAGTTGTTTGAGTCGATCAAGATCATAAAGGCGTGTTTAACCCGGCTCCCTCAGGGGGAGATTGATTGCGGGATCGAGGATATTCCGCCGGGAGAAGGGATCGGTCATATCGAGGCCCCCCGCGGGGAATGTTTCCATTACGTGCGCAGCGACGGAACCAATCGTCCGGTCCGCCACAAGATCAGGGCCCCAACCTTCATGAACCTGCCGACCTTCAAGGAAACCGTAATTGGCGGGTCGATACCGGATGCGGCGATCATCCTGGCGGCAATCGATCCTTGTTACTGTTGTACGGAAAGGATGGCGGTCCTCAATCGCAAAGGCGAAAAACTTTTTACAGGTGAAGATTTGATCAAACTCTCGCAAGAGAAGACCGAAAAGATCAAAAGCAAAATGGGGCGGAAATGACGTGGTTTGAGCAGGAAATTTTTTATGTCGATCCATTGGCGATCTCGGTGGGAATATGCATCGCGTTCTTTGCCGTTCTGACCCTGTTTTATTCCTGGGGATATATGCCCAGGACCAGGGGAAGCTTAAGTTATTACCTTTATATCCTCCTGACCCTCGCGACCGCCCTGGGGGCTGTTTTTGCCAGCAACCTGATTGTATTGCTGGTGTGCTGGGGATTGACGGGTGTCTTTCTGTATTTATTGATCGGGTATGGCACAAAAGAACGAACCCCCGCCACGGCTAAAAAAGCCCTCATCATCATCGGCGGCACCGACGCCTTCATGATGCTCGGGATAGCCTTAATGGGCCATCTGAGTGGTTCGCTGGACATCCAGCACATCAGACTCACGCTTGATCACCCGCCCGCGGTGGTTGCCTTTTTATGCTTATTGATCGGGATACTTGCCAAGGCCGGGGCCATCCCCCTGCACACCTGGATTGTGGATACGGCAGAGGATGCGCCTACTCCGGTGACCGCCTTTTTGCCTGCCTCGGTGGACAAGCTCCTGGGGATCTACCTTTTGGCCCGGATGGTTCTGGACCTGTTTGTGATGACCCCGGCGATTTATACAGTGTTGATGGCCATTGGGACGGTGACCATTTTATGGGCCGGCATGATGATGCTGGTCCAGCAGGACTTCAAGCGGCTCCTGGGATATTGCGCCGTCAGCCAGGTGGGGTATGTCCTTTTGGGCATTGGCACCGGCCATCCCCTTGGGATCGCGGGCGGGCTCTTTCATATGGTCAACCACGCCATCTATAAATCCTGCTTGTTCTTCTCGGGCGGGGCCGTGGAACAGAAATCTCAAACCACCGACGTCGAACGAATGGGGGGCATGGCCCGACAGATGCCGGTGATCTTTGTGACCTTCCTGATTGCGGCGCTTTCGGTATCGGGGGTTCCTCCATTGAACGGTTTTGCCTCGAAGTGGATGGTGTATCAGGGGATTATTGAGACCGGCAGGGAAGGGGGCGTGGCCTGGATCCTTTGGCTGGTGGTGGCGATGTTTGGGAGCGCCATGACCCTGGCCGGGATGATGAAACTCGTGCACGCCATTTTCCTGGGACAACCCGCCGCCGATCGGCAGGACACCGGTGATCAAAGCGAAAAAACCCCCTTGCTCATGTATATCCCTCCGGTACTTTTGGCCTTGCTCTGCATTCTTTTCGGGATCTGGGCCTATGCTTTACCACTCAAGCATTTGATCTTCCCTATTTTTGAACAGGAACTCATCTTTCCGGGGATATGGCAGCCGACTCTGGCGACAGTCTTGATCCTGATAGGGATCGGTCTGGGGTTGATCCTTTTTATTTCCGGACGACTGGCAAAAACCATGCGACAGACCGATGTGTTTATCGGCGGGGAAACTCTGGACGCCGTACCGGGGATGCGGGTTTCCGGAGGCGCGTTTTATAACACCGTCCAGGAATTGCCGGTTTTTCGATCGGTCTTTTCCCTGGCCCAGAAGGGGGCCTTGGATCCCTATGTGATGGGAAGCAGGATCACTTTGGGGATTCATCGTTATTTAGGAAATTTTCACACTGGCATCCTTTCAACCTATCTATCCTGGTGCTTCCTGGGGATGATGATCTTATTTTTTGTCTTATTGTTTCGGTAAACGATTATGGTGGAACTTTATTTCCTGCTCGTCTTCATGATCATCGGCTCGGTGGGAGCGTTGCAAGCGAAGGATTTGCTCTCTTCGGTGGTGGCCCTCGGCGCAGTGGGTTTGGGACTCTGCTTGACCTTCCTGATCCTCAAGGCCCCGGATGTCGCGATCACTCAATTGGTGGTGGAGATCTTGTCCATCATCATTCTCATCCGGGCGACGCTCAGGAAGGATCTTCCTGAGGTTCCCACAGGCGGCTGGATGTTTCCCTCGGCAATGGGGGTGGGCTTTGCCGTGATCCTGTTGCTGGTGGCCCTTAAGTGTTTCCCTGACCTTCCGGTATTTGGCGAGCCCAAGCTACGGGTCGCGCAACATTATCTGGATTCAGGATTGCAGGAGACCGGAGCCGCGAATCTGGTCGCCTCGGTCATCCTCGACTACCGGGCCTATGACACTTTGGGTGAGGCCACCGTGTTACTTACTGCGGTGATGGGAGTCCTGGCGGTGGTGCGAAAGGTGGGGCGGAAAAAACCGGATCAACCTGAGGAGCAGACCGATGCCTGAAAAACCGGAACCGGGGATGACGATACTCGTTAAGACCGTGACCCGTCTGACGGCCTGGCTGATTCTGCTTTACGGGATCTATATCGTCCTTCATGGTCACATCTCGCCGGGCGGGGGTTTTGCCGGCGGGGTGATCATCGCCTTATCCTTTATCCACCTGATGCTGGCCTATGGCAAGGAGGTGGTGTTCAGGAAATTGTCAAAAGAAATGGTTGAGTTAATGGAAAGTACTGGAGCCCTGGTATTTCTTGCGATTGCCCTGTTGGGATTGACGACGGGTTATTTTTTCGGGAATTTTCTTCCCGCCGGGGAACCTTTTAATTTGTTCAGCGCCGGGACGATCCCGCTGTCTAATATCGCCATCAGTTTTAAGGTGTGGGCGGGTTTGTTTGCGGTATTCCTGGCGTTGGTGCTTTTACGAATTGATAACGTGGGAGAGTAAATCGAACGGTGATGATCTATCTCTTGTGCCTGGTTTTATTTTGTGTCGGGATTTATGGGTTATTGAGCAAACGCAATATCATCAAGATGATTGTGGGGCTCATTATTGCCGAGCATGCGGTTAATCTTTTTTTCATCCTGGTGGCTTATCGCCGCAATGGCCGGGCCCCCATTTTAGCTCCTGATGTCGCCATCACACAGATGGTAGATCCGTTGCCGCAGGCTCTGGTGTTGACGGCAATTGTGATTGGTTTGGCGACCACTGCTTTGTTGGTGGCCCTTGCGATACGTATTTACGGAAAGTACGGCACCTATGATATCGCTAAGATAAGGGAGTTGCGAGGATGAGCGATCCTGTTGTTTTGCTTCCATGCTTTGTGGCGGTTCCTCTGGCCGCGGCCTTTGTGAATTCCCTGCTGGGAAAAAGAATCCATTGGCTATCTGACCTGTTGGGGAGTCTGACCCCCTTGATCCTCCTGGGACTTTCCCTGTTAGCGGTGCAAGCTGTGCGTGCCGATTCGGTTCTGGTCTATCAGGTCGGGGGATGGAAGCTGCCCATCGGCATCGCCATGGTCATGGACGGCCTGACGTCCTTCATGTTGGTGACGGTCAACATGGTAACTTTTGCCATCGCGGTTTATGCCCGGGATTATATGGAGCGGTACACCTCCAAGGAAATGTTCTATACCTTATTCCTGCTGATGCTAGCGGGTATGAACGGGGTCATCGTGTCTGGGGACCTTTTCAATCTTTTTGTCTTTCTCGAAATCGCCGCTGTGGCGAGCTATGCCCTGGTGGCTTTTGGAACCGAACGGCACGAACTGGAGGCCGCCTTTAAATATGCGGTGATGGGTACGGTGGGGTCGCTGTTTATCCTGCTGGGGATTGTCTTTTTATACAGTGTGACCTCGACCTTGAACATGGCCGATATGGGCCAGATGCTGGCCAAGCAAAAGGACACTAATCTTATTCTCATGGTGAGTGTCCTGTTTCTCATGGGCTTCGGGCTTAAGGCGGCCCTGGTCCCTTTTCATGCCTGGCTGCCGGACGCTCATCCTTCGGCCCCGGCGCCGATCTCGGCCATGCTGTCCGGGGTTTTAATCAAGACCCTGGGGATTTACGCCTTAAGCCGCATCTTTTTCAATGTGATCGGTTTGACGCCGGCGGTGTCGTCCATCCTGATGTTTTTGGGGACCCTGTCGATGGTGGTCGGGGTACTGCTGGCGATCGGGCAGAGGGACTTAAAACGGCTGTTAGCTTATTCCTCCATCAGCCAGATCGGTTATGTCGTGTTGGGGATTGGTTTGGCGACGCCGCTGGGGATTTTAGGGGGTTTGTTGCATCTGTTCAATCACTCGGTTTTCAAAGCTCTGCTCTTTCTCAATTCCGGGGCGCTGGAGTATGCCACTGGCACCCGTGACCTTGAGGCGATGGGTGGCCTGAGAAAAAAGATGCCGGTGACCAGTACGACGAGTTTTGTGGCCTCGATGTCGATCGCGGGCATGCCGCCGTTCGGCGGTTTCTGGAGCAAGCTCCTGATCATTATGGCGGCGGTACAGGCGGGTCATCTGGGATACGCCTTGTGGGCCGTGATCGTCAGTGTCCTGACCCTGGCATTGTTTGCCAGGGTAATAAAAAACGCCTTTTTGGGCAATCTGGACGACCGTTGGCAAGGGGTCCGGGAAGTGCCCGCCTTCATGCAGGCTTCAATGATGGCTCTGGCCTTTATCTGTCTGGTGAGCGGGACCTTGTTGATACCGGGAATTAGAGAAGTGTTTTTGAACCAGGCAACGGAGATTTTTGTCAAAGGTTCCGATTATTCCATATTGATTTTGGGTAATATTTAGCGATGAGTCCGAAGATCATTCTTTTTTTGTTTGCATTTATTGTTTGGTGCCTGTTCAGCTGGGTTCCGGATGGAGCGCATCTTCTGGGAGGAATCGTGGTGGCTTTGATTGTGGCCTTCATGATGGGAGATCTGGTGATTCAACGGCCCCACCTGATGTTGCATCCTGGACGTTACGTTAATTTCATATTCCTATACGTGCCGGTATTTTTGTGGGAGGTGCTGAAGGCGAATATCGATGTGGCCTATCGGGTGGTTCATCCCGAGTTGCCGATCAATCCGGGGATCGTGAAGGTCAAGACTTCCTTGCAATCGGATATCGCTCTCACTTTGTTAGCGAACTCTATCACCCTCACCCCCGGCACCATGAGTGTGGATATTGATAAGGACAAATCGGTTTTGTATATCCATTGGATCGATGTGCGCTCGAGCGATATCGAGGCGGCCACCCGGATCATCGTCGAACGGTTTGAAAAGACCCTGCGAAAGATATTTGAAGAAGGGAACAAGGAATGAAGCGGACTCGATGGGTGATCGGGAGTATCTTTTTGACCGGTTTGGTGATTGGGATAATCGTTTATCCCTTGCCGTTTTTGTTCTTTCAGGAATTGCCGCATCTGCCATTTTTGGGACGGGCGTTGTATATCCTGCTTCTGGCCGCGGCCATGTGCCTGTATCGGATCAACCGGGGCCCGACTTCCGCCGACCGGATTGTTGCGGTGGATATCCTCGGCATCCTGATCGTCGGATTCTGCGCCATCCTGAGCATCTCGACAGGACGGTCCTGGTATATGGATATAGGAATCGCCTGGGCCTTGCAGAGCTTTATAGGCACTCTGGCGTTGGCAAAGTATCTTGAGAAGAAGGGCTTTGAGGAATAAACGTGTTTAACCCTGGAAAGTACGGGAGAAACCAATGAGCCAAACCTTGGGTTTAATCTTCATTATTATTGGACTGGCCTTTGATGTATTCGGTTGTTTGGGGCTTGTGCGACTTCCTGATGTGTACAACCGCCTGCAGGCCGCAACCAAATGCGTGACCATGGGGACCTGCAGCATCCTGTTTGGCACATTTCTTACCGTTGGATTTTCCGCCGCTGGCATGAAGGCGTTGATGTGCATCGTGTTTCTGGTGCTCACCACTCCCGTAGCGGCGCATGCCATCGCCAGGGGAGCGCATCGGTCCGGCGTCGCCCTGTGGCGGAGCAGTGTGGTTGATCAATATGCAGAAGATCGAGAAGGAGAGAATTAAAAATTATGTCAGGAAAAACCGGAAAATTTTTACCATCGATGGAAAAGGGTTGGTAGCAAAATGCGATTGCCAAAGATCAGAGAACTGGGTGAAGCGATCAAGGCCTTGATCAAAGGGCCTTATACGTCCAGGTTTCCCCAGGAACCGCATGTCCCGCATCCAAACTTTCGGGGGTTGCCGAAGTTTAATGCTGAACGGTGCGTGGGATGTCTGGCCTGCGAACAGGTCTGTCCTGCAGACGCGCTCGCCCATCAGGATATTATCGAGAAATCGGCCGAGGGGAAAAAGACGGCGAGGCGGGTCCTGATCCATTACACCGACACCTGTGTATTTTGCGGGCAATGCGAGGCGGCTTGTATTGCCGATCATGAGGGCATCAAGTCCTCAAAGGAATGGGACCTGGCCTTTTTTGACCGGACTCAGGCATATGAGCAGATTGAGAAGGAACTCGAGTTGTGCGAGATCTGCGGCGCCGTGATTGGATGCAAGGATCATTTGGCCTGGATAGGCGAAAAGGTCGGCGAGTTGAGCTATGCCAACCCGACCCTGTATCTCTCCCACTACAAGCAGCTCGGGCTGATCGATGAGAGTCTCCGCGCGACCATGAAAGATAAGGGGCCTGCTGACCGTTTCAAGATCTTGTGTGCCCGTTGCCGAAGAGAGACGACCTTAACTAACAAAAGGGATGAATGAAAGGGCTAAGGATGGAAAATATTTTGTTGCCGATCATGAGAGGAAAGACGGTCCTCGTGGGGATAGGCAATCCCTTGCGGGGAGACGACGGCTTCGGCCCGGCCCTGATCAGTCGATTGCAAGGGAAGACCAATCTGATTTGTATTGATGCTGGAAACGCCCCTGAGAATTATCTGGGTCGTATCGCCAGGGAAGAGCCGGATACCATCCTGCTGGTTGATGTGGCCCATTTGGACCTGGAACCGGGGCAATACCGGATTTTGCAACCCGAAGAAATCTTAAAATGCGGATTAACGACGCATGATATGTCGAGCCGGATGTTGATTGAATTTCTCCAGAACCAGACCCAAGCCGATATCTTTATGTTGGCCGTTCAACCGAAAAATATATCCTTGGGGGAGGCGATGTCGGAGTGTTTGATCACGACTCTCGATGAAATCGAGATATTAATTCTGGAGGGGATTCATGCATGAGACCCACTTAATTGAACCTGTCATTGAAGGGATATCGACCCATGCAAAAAATGAGGGGGCTAAACAGGTGCTGACGGTAAGGCTCATGGTCGGGGAGTTGACCGGGGTGAAGGAAGAGTCCTTCAAGGAAACTTTTGCGGTTCTGGCCAAAGGAACCCTGCTGGAAGGCGCCGGGTTGGAATTAACCTTTTTCCCAGGAACCAAGATCGAGGTCGTCTCCTTCGACATCGACTGAAAAAAGGAGGAAAAAATGGAAAACCTCGCGCGGATTCTGGCTGAACACCCGTTCATGAAAGGTTTGGAACCCAAATACATAGAACTCCTTGTCGGATGTGCCTCCAATGTGCGCTTCGATCCGGAAGCATTTATTTTCCGGGAAGGGGAGAAAGCGGACCAGTTTTTTCTCATCCGTCAGGGGAGAATCGCTTTGGCAATCCACAGCGAGATACACGGGCCTATCACCATCCAAACTCTGGAAAAGGGGGATATCCTTGGCTGGTCGTGGTTGGCACCCCCTTATTACCGGCATTTCGATGCCCAGGCGTTGGAACTCACAAGGGTAATCGCTTTTGATGGAAAGTGTCTTCGGACCAAATGCCAGGAGGATAAGAATCTGGGTTATGAGCTTTTGATGCGCATGGTTCCTGTAATGGGCCGACGGCTTGAGGCCACCCGGCTCAAGCTCCAAGATGTTTTCAAGGCAGGCCATTAAAAGACACAACTGCATTTATTTGCGGTATTTAAGATTTGCGCTTACAGTGGATTGGGTTTCCCGATAAAGAAAGTCAGATTATACTGACCTCCTCCAGGGAAACTGTACCAGTCCAAGGTTTTGAAACCGGTAAAATCGGTTTTTTAAGGGGAAAAGATTTTGTCCTGAAGAAGGGAAAATAGAGCCTTTTTCTGGTAAAGGTCGTTTAAGCTCCGAGGATGGTGAGTTGCGTCAGTTGAGGCGGGAAAATAAACGTCTTCGGATGGAGCGTGACATATTAAAAAAAGCAGTGGCCATCTTCTCAGAGGAACCGCAATGAAGTATATTTTCATACGGGCTCACCGGGGAGCATTTCCAGTTAGTTTGATGTGCCAGACATTGGAAGTGTGTAGTAGTGGGTTCTACGCCTGGCTGAAACGTCCCGAAAGCCCACGGAGTCATGCGAACCGGCGATTACTGATGGAGATCAAAGCTGTTCACAATAAGAGTCGCAAGATCTATGCAGTCCTCGAATCCATGCGGAGTTGAATGAAAGCGGCCATGCTTGTAGCAGATACCGGGTAGCCCGTCTGATGCGTCAACACGGGATCGTTTCCAAACATAAAAAGAAGTTCCGGGTAACGACAAACTCCGTTCATTCCTATCCAGTAGCTGAAAATCAATTACAGCGGCAGTTCGATGTTTCCAAACCAAATCAAAGTTGGGTGTCTGAAATCGGGACTGATTCATCATTCCGACCGAGGGGTTCAGTACGCCAGCAATGAGTTCCGAGGTTTATTGAAGGCTCATGCTATTCAGTGCAGTATGAGCAGAAAGGGGAATTGCTGGGACAATGCCGTGGCTGAAATTTTCTTCCACACTTTGAAAGTGGAGTTGATTCAGGGAAAAACTTACGATACCCGGCAGGATGTAAAAACGGATATTTTTGATTACATCGAAGTGTTCTATAATCGGCAACGCCGTCATTCCTATCTCGATTTTCTCAGTCCGGTAGACTTTGAAAAAAAGAATGCGGCTTAATTAATTGTCCACTTATATCGAGAAGGTCAGTCGAAACCCTACCTTAAAACCAGTACAAATTACTGGGACGGGTTAGTACCGAAGCCGCGCGCCCGAGACATGAGACTTTCCACACCAATCGTAAAAGCCGGTGTGAGGGGGCAACCCGCCGCGCGCAACGCCCGGGCGGTCCAGACATTGCAGGTTTTAAACCCATGATAGAACTCCTCGGACAGGTAGAAGCGGCTTTTTCCGTATAGACCGGAGCCAAGTACCACGGCATGCCCGGACGCATCCCGGGAGTAGCTGTTGGCGATATAGCGGCACAGCCGTTCAAACCCCGGCAATGAAAGCTCGATCCTGACGATTTCGCTGTTTGGAAAATAGGCGGACACAGGGGCGCTGAAACCGGCGACGTGCAGGACACTGGAGGTGGGCCAAAGGGCCGCATTCAGAATAAGCCCCCAGTGCGGCTGGAGCGTCTGGTAATAATCCCTGTCACCCCATCCCACTTCCAGATAATCGCTATCCGGGAAATCCCCGTGCTCGGGCCAAACGTCCTGGGGGATATCGGCACGCTTGACGACGATGCCTGTGTGCCAGCCATGGCTCACCAAATAGATGACTCGGGTGGGTGCGCCTTCGGCGGGTGGAAACAAACCCTTGACAGGCGCGGAACATGCAACAAAGGCGGCCACGGCAACCATGAAAAGCCCGAGGGTCAGGCGCGTATTACCCATGGAAGGAACCCAAAAAATGAATGTGAAAAAATTTTTGAGCCTTGCTTAAATTAGCCATTCCCATTTCATAATCCCAGGTATTGACAGCTTCAGATTAAGCGAATTTTCAAGGCCTGTATTATTGAAACCCCTTAAGGATAAAGCCCACGTGTCATTTGGGCTTCCGCAACCCGCTTAATGCCGATCATCAGGGCAGCCGTGCGCATCCCCACTTTTTCCTGCTGGTGCAGGGTGTAAGTTTCCTCGAAGGCGTTTTGTAGCATCTTTTCCATGCGCTTGTAAATATCATCCATATCCCAGAAGAAACTCTGCATTCCCTGCACCCATTCGAAATAGGAAACCACCACGCCTCCGGAGTTGCACAATATATCCGGAATCAGGAAGATTTCTTTTTCCTCCAAAATTTTATCCGCTTCCAGGCTGGTGGGCCCATTGGCGCCCTCCGCATAGATTTTGCAATTGACCTTTGCGGCGTTTTTTTCCGTCACCTGATTTTCCATAGCCGCCAATACCAGGATATCGCATTTGGTGGCCAGCAATTTAGCGTTGGTGATTTTTTCCGTATCCGGGAAGTTGTCCAACTGTCGGTCCTCAACCGAATGTTGATGCAAGGGGTCGATGGGAATTCCGTTTTTATTGAAGACGCCGCCTAACGAATTACTGACCGCGATGATTTTCGCCCCCATCCCTTGCAAAAATTTAGCTGTGTAATAACCGACGTTGCCGAATCCCTGCACCGCCACCGTCGCTCCTTCCAATGGCATGTTGATTTTTTTTGCCGCATAGGCGATGGAGTGGGCCACACCCAACCCAGTGGCTTCCATGCGCCCCAATGAGCCACCCATGATTTCCGGTTTTCCCGTGACCACGCCCATGGTATGGAATCCCGTCCGCATGCTGTAAGTGTCCATGATCCAGGCCATGGTTTGCGAATTGGTCCCCACATCCGGCGCGGGAACGTCTTTTTCCGGGCCGATGATGGGGAAGATGGCGGCCGTGTACCTGCGAGTCAACTTTTCCAGCTCGGCTTGCGACATTTTCTTGGGATCGCAACGAATCCCGCCTTTAGCGCCGCCGAGAGGAATATTCATCAATCCGCCTTTCCAGGTCATCCAGGTGGCAAGGGCTGTGACTTCGCCCAGGTTGACGCTGGGATGATAGCGCAGTCCTCCTTTTCCAGGTCCCAAAGCCATATTGTGCTGTACCCGGTATCCGTAAAAGGTTTTTACCGTTTTGTCATCCATTCTTATGGGAAGGCTGACCATCATGGACCGTCCCGGGGTTATTATCCATTCCGTGACGTCCGGCGGGAGCTTTAAATGATCGACTGCTTTCTCGAATTGGTTCAGGGCCAATTGGTAAAGAGGGGTAAAATATTCTGGATTGGTCCTTTGTTCAGGAACGAAATTCATAAACGATTCTCCCATAGGATGCGCGGCACTTGCCTTTTGAGAAATAAAATGGATGCTGTTAGGCTTTTGCCCATATTTAATTCCAACTTCTATAAAATTGCAATTTTGTTTTGATCATGCTTATTTTAGTTACAGGCGGTGGTGGGATTCTGGGCAGTTGGATTGCCAGAAAACTCCATGAAAGAGGCGATTAGGTCATGGTTCTGAGGCGTATGAAATGTTCGATCTCGGTAGACAGTTTTGTTAATTTGAGACTATTTGCCGGGGGGATTAGAGATGAATCAGGCGCAACGAGATATTAAGAGAAAGCTGAGGATATTAAACCACGCTAAAGAAATTGGAAATATTATAAAAACCTGTCGTTATTTTGGGGTATCACGCGCTATTTTCTGCCGTTGGAAAAACGCCTATGAAAAGTTTGGTGATGAAGGGCTGATCAACAGCAAACCTTGTCCTGAAAACCCATCTCTTCGCACACCAGTCGAGATCGAAGAAAAAATTCTCTACATCCGGAAAAATTATCATTTAGGACCAGAACGAATATTCTGGTATTTGAAGCGTTATCACGACATTACCATTTCTGGTAGCGGGGTATACCATGTGCTAAAACGTGAAGGCTACAATCGGTTACCTAGAAATGCCAAGCGAAGAACCACTCAAACGATTCGCTATGAAAAACAAGTCCCAGACCACCACATCCAGGTCGACGTTAAATTCCTCATCTTCCCTCAACCTGATGGCACTAAAGTCAAACGTTTCCAATATACGGCTATTGATGATGCCACTCGGATACGTGCTTTAAAGGTTTACGAAAAACACAGTCAATAAAATGCGATCGAATTTGTTGATTATGTTATAGAAAAATTTCCTTTTCGCATTCAGACCATTCGCACAGATAACGGCCACGAATTTCAGGTAAAATTTCATTGGCATGTCGAGGATTTAGGAAAGCGACATATTTACATCAAGCCCAGAACGCCTAGGCTTAATGGTAAAGTCGAACGATCCCACAGGACGGACAAAGAAGAGTTTTACCAACTCTTAACTTACACTGGGGACGTGGACCTGAATGAAAAACTAAATGAATGGGAGGCTTTTTATAACTATCATCGACCTCACGGGGCTTTTAAGGGAAAAACCCCTTATGAAATCTTAAAAGAAAAAATGAGGTAGTTGCTGGGCCTGTGGACCCTGTGCGAAAATGCAGGGCATTTTCCACAAGTACACAGGCCATTTAAATGCCTACCGAAGTCCGGAATATCACACCGGAATAAAATCGTTTTATTTTCTATCTTAATAATAAGGAATAAATCTTAGTCTTTTAAAATCCAATGTGGATCAGGGGAGGGTTTTAGTCGATTTATCTGATCCATTTCGGCTCAGATTTAAGAATTGGGGGGAAATTATTCTTTCACGTTCTCTTCCCACTCAAAGCTTGGATCTTTGAATATTAAAAATCATAAGGTGGTCTAAAAATTCGTTTTTTACTTTGAGTCACCGTCAAGGACTCAAATCAGTTAAATAGTTGGAGAGCTAATTACCAATAATATTTACAGGAGTCTTGTAACCATGAATAAGTTTTCTGGAAAGTTAGTGGTTGTAACTGTATTTCTTTTCGTACTAAGTGCTTACGTGGCATGTGCTAAAGTAAGTTCGGTAAAAATTACGGAACCCGCCGATGGAGCCACCGTTTCCAGTCCGGTAAAAGTCTGTATGAAAGTCAAAGGTGTGCATGTTGAACCTGCAAAGAAAGGTGTCAACGTGGGTAAAGGGCATCATCATATTCTGGTAGACGTGGACCAGCCAACCAATCTCAAAAATCCGATCCCTAAGGACGAACAACATATTCATATGGGCGATGGAGCCAGCTGTAAGGAGATAAATTTGGCCCCCGGCAAACACACCATCAAGACCCTTTTCGCCCAAGGGAACCACATACCTTACGATCCGCCGATTACTGACACAATTAGTGTCACCGTGAAATAAAAAAATAAAAGTCTGATCGTTTCAGAAAATGCTACCTCTGCCATAGGGGTAGCATTTGAGTTAAAAAGTTAGAGATACTTTCTGCAAAATATTTTTAAATGAATGTCCGCTTTAGGCGGTGTTCTCAAGTGGTCGATGCAACACTATAATCTTTAAATAAAAAGATGGAGTGTTGTAAATGACATACAGAACCCGAATTAATTATACCCCTGCCCAGAAGCAAGAGATATGGGATCGTTGGAAAAGAGGCGAGT
>JAJDAZ010000071.1 GCA_029261595.1 Nitrospinaceae bacterium
ATGGCAGTCCGGCTTTAGGGGTGATTGACACATCGGGAAAGAACTTTGCTGTGCATGGAAAAGAAGGATTAGATTTTATTCCGGTTAATAACGCGATCAAGGTTTGGAGGGTCGGTTAATGCCGGGTGCCGTGGCGACAACCACAGTGACCATCGCGGGTGCGGCCGTTTTTACGGCACCGGCAATTGTCGCGGTCGCGGCGGCGGCGATTGGGAATGCGGCCATTGCTTACGGTATCGGTGCTTTAGCAAAATCATTGCAAGGACAGCCTGATCCCTCTTCCTTGTCGGGTAGTGCCGCTGGGCGCACGCAGACAATAAGGGAAGCGGTTTCGCCCCGTAAAATTGTTTACGGAAAGACCAGGGTCGCGGGAGTGCAAACCTTTTTGCACTTCACCCACAATGATGGCGTTTTTCATACAGTAATCACTTTGACCGGGCATCCGATCGAATCTTTTGAACAATTTTTTATTGAAGACGAAGAACAGATACTCGATGAAAAAGGAAAGCCGATCAGTGGGAGTTGGAATAAGAGTGGCGCGAACCCACGGGTGCGGATCGTCGGGGGAACGGGAACCGTCGCAGGGGATGCGGATTTTAATGCGGCAATGCAGGCAAATTTACCTGGAGTATGGACGCCCGACCACAGGCAAACCGGTTGTGCAAAAATTTATGTGAATGGCGCCACAAATAATTTCCCCGGTGGAATTAAAAACGTGACCGTTGTCATGAAAGGTAAAAACGACATTTTTGATCCACGGACAACCACTGTCGGATGGACCGATAACGCGGCTCTTTGTACTCGTGATTACTTAGTTGAACCGATTTTGGGTGTGGGTGAGCCTGCAAGTGCGATCAACGATACGGGATGGATCGCTGAAGCGAATATATGCGATGAAGCTGTTGCTCTTGCAGGTGGGGGAAGTGAAAAGCGGTACACAATAAACGGACAGTTTGTAAAAAAAGCGGACGATTTAAGTGTGTTGGGTCGCATGTTGAGTGCGAGTGCTGGAATATTGACCGATCAGGGCGGTCAATACAATTTATACACCGGCGCTTATCGTCCTCCGACCATTTCTTTCGATTATAGTCAGATTGTCGGGCCTGTGGAGTACCAGCCTTTGATGGGAAGGGATGAGCTGTTTAACCGAGTTAAGGGAACCTTTATTAGCCCGGAAGATTTTTATTCAGAAGTTCCGTTTCCTGCGGTTAAAAATGCAACCTACCTTGCGGAAGATCAAAATGAAGAACTTTGGATGCCTGGCGATGCATTTTACCCATTCACTGATTCCCATACAGCATGTCAGCGTCTTGCAAAGATAGCTCTGGAGCGGATTCGTCAACAGGGAACGGAAACCATAGCGTTAAATTTACAGGGGTTTCGTGTGCAAATGGGCGATGTCGTGAAGCGGAACCACCCATCCAGAGGTTGGGTCGATCATCCTTGTGAAATTAAAGAATGGGCTTTGGTTAACAGGGGGAAGGGGGACGTGCCTAAAATCGGGGTGGAAATGGTTCTACGCGAAACAGCGCCCACGGTTTATGACTGGAATTTAGGCGAAGAAACCGCGAAGGACCCTGTGCCAAATACAAATTTTCCAAATCCGTTTGACGTGCCTACGCCTTCGGGGGTCACGGTCGTTTCTGATGAGCCAGACAACTTGTTCTTTTCCGGTGACAGCACCTTGTTGACCCGCATGAAGGTGGAATGGGTGAACCCTCCCGGTTCTTTCTTTGATCATATCGAAACTCAATTTAAGTTGATTGCCGATTCTGAATGGCAGGACGGCCCTGATGTTTCGAATAATAGAGTTCAAGCCTTCCTCGGCCCGGTCATCGATGGCGAACAATACGATGTCAGAATCAGGGCTATCAGCCAGGATAAATTTCCTTCCGATTGGGTCACTCTCCCGCCTCACGCTGTCGTGGGGAAACAGGCGAAGCCGGCGGATGTTACCGACTTGTTTTTGGAAGGCGATACATTGCGATGGAAGTACCCCGTCAAGCCAATCGATTTTCTTGGTTTCAGAATCCGAATCAATGACGGCTCTAATATTAATTGGAGTAATGCCCAGCCCCTACATGATGGCGTGATATCTGAAACCACGTTCCCTTTGGCCGGGGTTCCCAAGGGCACAAAAACGATCCTTATTCGTGCATTTGATTCTTCGGAAAATGAGAGCGTCAATGCCACGTTTATTGTCCGTAATCTTGGGGCCTTGCTGGTCGATAACGTGGTCGAAACCGTTGACCTCGATGCGCAGGGCTATCCTGGCACCATCACGAATGGAACGGTTGACGGAACCGATTTAAAAGCGGATTCAGATGGAACGCCTTTGTGGACTCAGGACAGCGATCCGTTCTGGTCCGGCGATAACGATCTATTCTGGACCGAGCAATTTAAGCAATTGATTTATGAGGCGACCATCACGCCAAGACAAGACGTCCTGGACGCCATCCTCAAGCTAGATTTATCTGTCACAGCGGAAAACTGGTCTGTTGAGTACAAACCTGATAATCAAGCCAGTTTTTGGACGAAGGACGCCGATCCGTTCTGGACAGATGACAGCGACCCTATGTGGAATAGCAATGATCCTGATTATAAAATCTGGCCGGGGGAGTTGCCAAATTTCCTGCACAAAAAATATTTTTTTCGAGTGATCGCCCAAGCGGGCTACGTCCAAGGAAAAATAACAAACTTTGATTTTGTTTTTGACGTCCCTGACGAAATCGAAAGGTTCAACGATTTTGTGGTGGCTGCAGGAGGGTCCAGGTTACCGATCACCAAAAGTTTTCGGTCCGTTAAAAATATTGAAATGACCTTGCATGACGACGCGGGGACTGCGATCACGGCAAAAATTATTGATAAAGATAAAGACCTGGGCCCACTAATCAAAACGTTTGATAGTTTAGGTGTGGCCGTCCAGGGCTTAATTGATGCAACGATTCAAGGAGTGAAAGGGATATGAGTGATTTTCCAGCATTAAATGCAATAAGTGACGCGCCGGATCAGGGTGCGGCTAAAACTCAATTTGAACTTTTTGTTGCCGCCACGAAAGAATTATTGGGAGCACAGGACGAATCCGAATTAACGATATCCGCCGGTTCTGTCGTGCCCGATCGCGGTGTCCATTCGATTGATACCCAATTGGATGCGGCGTCGGATGACTTGTCAAATATCACCACGACAAATCACCCCAAAGGAAGGGTCATCATAATCCACGCAAATAATGACGCGAGGACCGTTGTTGTGAAGCACGCGGCAACAGGAGCCGGGCAGATTTTTCTTGCAGACGACGCTGACTTTTCTCTCGATCAAACAGATAAATGGTTGATGCTTAAACGAACGGGCGCGGATTGGGAGGAAATTTTTCGGTCTTACGGAAATGATCAGGCGGCGGGGCGGACTTTTTTAGGGTTGAATAATATTGCAAATGAAAACCTGTTAAACAACGGTGATTTCCGTATTTGGCAACGTGGAAACGGGCCGTTTGTCATCAATACGAATAATACTTTTTCGGCAGACCGGTGGGTGCATAAAGTTGTTGGCGCGGGGGTGGGTAATATTACGAAGGACACGGATGTCCCTGCGGATTTAACCGGTCATTCAATGAAATTTGATGTCACGGGCGCAGATGCGTCATTGGCCGCAACTGATTTATACGCCATTGAGCAAAGGATCGAAGGGTTAAACCTTCAAGATCTGGCGTTTGGTACTGCCGCCGCTAAAAGTTTAACTGTCAGTTTTAGAGTGAAAGCCGCAAAAACAGGGGTCCATTGTGTGGCCTTGTGTAATTCGGGATTGAATAGAAGCCAGGTAAAAGAATTTACGATTGTCGCGGCGAACACCTGGGAAACACATTCTGTTACGTTTCTCGGCGACACAACCGGCACCTGGCTTGTGGATAGTGGTATCGGGCTTCGTTTGCGGATCGCACTTGCGGCGGGCTCTAACTTTCATGGAACGGCGGGGACGTGGGCAACCGCAGACCACTATGCCACCGCCGCGTGTGTGAATGAATTGGATAACACAGCCAATAATTTTTTACTTCGGGATGTAAAGGTTGAAGTAGGGGCCGTTGCCACCACTTTTGAAAGTAATTCAATTCAAGACGAGTTGGATCTGTGTAAAAGATATTTTGAGAGGGTTGAAGGGGCAAATCGTGGGTTGGGCGCTGGGTACGCGGCTCAGACTACAGATTCAAGGAACATTTTGAACTTTAAAGAGAAGCGAGTGGTTCCGACAGTAACTGCAAGCGCATCAAACATTGTAACTGTGAATCATAAGCTGACCACGGCGGTTTCTTCGAGCTTAACCTTTAATCCTATCACTAAACACAGTTGCCAATTGCAGGTCACAACAACCGGCCTGGCCATTGGCGAAGGAAACCTTGCTTTCATTATAAACTCAGCTACCGCAAATATTGATATCGACGCGGAACTTTAATGATCGCAGGAATATTTTTATTCTCACGGCTCAACAAAAGGATCAAATGAATGTCCCAAATTTCACTGGCAGAATTTAAGGGAATCCTCGATGAAGCTCTCAAGCCAATTCGAGAAGATATAAGCGAAATAAAGGGGACGATGTTTGGCCCGGAAGGCCGAACAGGGGTTGCGGCGGACGTGACAAAAGCACTTACACTCTCAGAAGAGCATGAAACAATTTTACGCGGGAAAGATAAAACATCCGGCATGATAAAGAAAATGAATTACCTTTGGGGGGTTGCCTTTTCAGGGGCCGCTGGCCTGTTCTGGAAGGCAATGGAGTACTTCTCAAAAAACCCGCCACCACCAACGCATCATTGAACAGGCTGTGATGGTTACTTTTTCACGAAGTCATCTTGTTTTTTTAAGTTATTCAGTAAATCGTTTAAAATTTTAATCTGCAGTTTTAGAATTTCATCATATTGATTTCGTAGCTTAGTGTCTATCTTTTGCTGTGACCTATAATTAATAGACAGTGGATCAAAGTTTAAAGTCTGTTTAATTTTTATGTACGATTTTTTAAAATCATTCATTGGTACTGAGTAATTTCTTGTTTCTGGAGACCCATAAATTCGAACCCGGACATGAGATGACTCGTTTCCCAAAAACTGTTTTAATATTGTCTGTCCTTTTGCGCCCGCAATAAAATTGCTTTTCAATTTTATAATATCGTTTTGGCCGACTTTAACAATTGTTTTTGAAAATTCATCGTTATTCTCTAAGTTCCCAAAAAAGACTCCCCAGGATCCCTTATTGTTTATATAGACGCGGATTTGGTCTGGTACTGAAGTTTCCCCAAAAACGTAGGCATAGCAGGTCTTTTCTTCTAAGAGCGTGTCCTCGAAGCATTCCGCCCTCCAGCTTTCCTCAAAGGCATGGGCATTTGAAAACATAAAAAATATTACTAGAAAGAGAGTGAATGCTATCTTCATATCACCACCTCACGTCTTCGAATGATTTCTAAATCTGCCTACACCTTTCGGCGGTGGGGTGCAGGCTTAGTTACAGTTTTGATTGTTCGCATTTATGAAATGCAGGACCGCGCTTGTCCGGCAAAGGGCTTACCGGTTGTTTGCAAGCGGTGCAACAGATCGTTTTTTTTCTATCGGAAATTATCACCTCCCTGCTTACCCGGTTTGCTTTCCCATATTTTTTAGTTTCTTCCTCAGTCCTCGATGGGCCATGCCAATTATCCCAAGCGCTTTCGCGCACTGCTCCTTCTGTTCTGGAGTTCCATTTTCTGCAATTTCATCAGCCATCCTGTTGTAGTCCGACATATCCTCCTCCACAAAATTTATATTTTGATCAGCTTTAATCATTAACCCTTCTCCTGCTAACAACCAGTCGATTGAAATATCTAAATTTTTCTGAATAGAAATTAAGTGTTTTTGTGCCGGGAGTCTATTTTCTTCAACGTATTTTTGCAATGAGGGGGTAGGAATGCCAGTGATACGGCTGAATCTAGCCTTATTTCCGCCTGAGAATTTTTCTATCAAGAGGAGCAATCTTTTCGAAATAGTATCTAAATTCATAAAAATGGTTAAATTTATATTGACAAAATTTCTAAATAGAAATATATTCATATCACCACACGGATAAAGTGCGGTATTTCAAAAGGACACAAACAATGGTCAACTTCGAATTATATCACAATTATTCCTTTCCTTTTCTCGGCCTCGGCTGTTTAGAGGGGATTAGCCCGACAGTTCTGGAGCGACCACTCCTGTCCTCTGTCGGGCTTCTTTTTTTTCGGTCTAAATAATGGCGATCCATACGAAAGATGATTTTGTTCGGATGATGTACCAGGACAGGACTTGCCTGCAATGCGGGAAGGTCTTCAAAACCTTTAATGGGTTTTATTCCGAACATGATGGTGTGGTTGCGTGTACCTGGGAATGTGTACTGGAATGGTGTGATCAAAATAGTGAAGTGGAGCCAATGGAAGACGCGGAGTCAAGCTCCGCACTTCCTCATAAAGATTTTAAAGGTGGGTCGCAGGATTCTTTGAGTTTCAATCGTCTCATCGAGCGGGTGGGCTGACTATTAGAAACTCCCCAGCCCTGCGTGGATCAGGGCTACCAACCCCGCCTCTGGGCCGGGCACCTCCCCGGTTCATTGGCGGGTAATGGCCGAACAAGTTCGGCACTTCCTAAAGGAAGGTCGGACGGGAAAAAAGAAAGGTGATCATCAATGACACTCGAAAAATTATTGAAGAACATCATTTGTTATGCCTTGCCAATTTGGTTGGTCTTATTCACCTTCGCGTTCTGGGCGTTTGATGGGACGGGGGAAATTTTGAAAGAGTTCTTTGTCAATTGGCGTGGGGGATATCTCGCGATTGTTTTCCTGTGGCTCATGTGGTCCATCAATGACCTTCTTAATGACTTCCTGGAGGATGAATTTTGATCTACAAGGTTGAGCCTCGCCGGCCATTGATTTGGAGCGCTTCTCGGTCGTGCAAATTATTTGGCGCCGAACCGGCCAATGACGAACGGCGAATCAGCGAACGTATTGTGTCCGGTTTCATTAAGAGAGTCCTTTCTAATATAGGGGTTTTATGAAAACTCAAACCGACAGAGCCACCGTCACTGTGCAGGAGGCGATCTTTTCTCGGGAAGATAGGGACACCCGAGAAGGGAAGTACGGCCCAGAGGTCCGGCTTGAAGTTTTATGCACGGACAGGATTTCATATTGGTTGTGGTTCCCTGTAAAGCATATCCAATACGGTCCTGAAAATAGAATGTATTGCCCGCAATGGCTGGTGGATCGTAAAAATAAATACCTCAGTAAAAGGGGGCTGGTCTTCGCAAGAATTAAAACTGTGAACGGTCGATAAAAAAGGAAAAATTATGGCTCTTCCATACGAAAACAGCAACGCGGACCCCATGAAGGCGCAGGGTCGTATCCAGGCGATTCTTAGGAAATTCGGGATTCAGAGAATCCTTTTCGATGATGATATCGAGAACAGCACCATCACCATTATGTTCAAGTTTCAGGACATGCCGGTCAAGATCCCGGTCAACTATAAAGAGTTGGCTAAAAAGTTCATGGAGGTCGAGCCTTACAACTCCCGTCGCCGGTGCTCGCGACAGGATTATGAATTCAAGATCGCGGAGAAGGCGTACAAAGCTTCCTACTCCATGCTGGAAGATCTGATCAAGTCCATGATCTCCATCGTCAACCTGGGGGCGTTCTCATTCGAAGAAATTTTCCTTGGATTTTTCATGGGGAAAGACGGCAAACGGGTTTCGGAAGTTTT